>NZ_VATA01000099.1 GCF_005870025.1 Poseidonocella sp. HB161398 | reverse complement strand
CCTTTTTCCGCCTTGAATCAAGGAGAAGACGCCCGCGGGCATGCCGGTTTTCGCGATTGCGGCATGGATCGCCTCGGCGACGATCTCGCCGGTTCCCGGGTGGGCGGAGTGGCCCTTGACGACGACCGGGCAGCCCGCGGCGAGCGCGGCCGCGGTGTCGCCGCCCGCGGTCGAGAAGGCGAGCGGGAAGTTCGAGGCGCCGAAGACGGCGACCGGGCCGATCGGCCGCTGGATCATCCGCAGATCGGGGCGCGGCAGCGGCGCGCGGTCGGGCAGCGCCTCGTCATGGCGGCGGTCGAGGTAGTCGCCGGCGCGGATGTGCAACGCGAAGAGCCGCAGCTGGCCGGTCGTCCGGCCGCGCTCGCCCTGGAGCCGCGCCTCGGGCAGGCCGGTTTCCTGGGAACCGATCTCGGTGATTGCCTCGGCGCGGGCCTCGATCTCGTCGGCGATCGCCTCGAGGAAGGCGGCGCGTTGTTCGCGGGTGGTGTAGCCGTAGGTCCAGAACGCCTCCTCGGCGGCCTCGCAGGCACGGTCGACCAGCGCGACGGTGCCGACCGAGAAGTCATGCGCCGGGCCGTGGGCCGGCTCGGAGGCGAAGGTCTGGCCGGAGGCGACCCACTCGCCTGCGATCAGGTGCTTGCCATGCGGCGTGAAAACGGACTTGTCGAGCATCTCGGGATCTCCTTGTCTGGGACGTGCAAGCGCCCGGGGAGGGCGCGGCGGCCTGGTGCCGCCGCGCGGAACATGTCAGGTATCGGCCCCGGCCATGGCGGCGCCGCCACCGCCGCGCAGGCTGCGCCAGAGCTGCCAGCCGAGCGAGGCGACCGCCATCAGGAGGAAGGCCAGCGCGATCGGATTGGCGAAGAAGGCCAGGAAGTTGCCGTCCGAGAGCATCAGCCCGCGGCGCAGGTTGGTCTCGGCCATCGGCCCGAGGATGAAGCCGATGATGAAGGGCGCGACCGGGACGCCGCCCTTGGAGAAGCCGTAGCCCAGGAGGCCGAAGACCAGGATCGTCCAGGCGTCGAACATCCGGCTCGAGAGCCCGAAGGCGCCGATCACGCAGAGCACCAGGATCACCGGCAGCAGGATGTGCTTGGGGATCGCCAGCAGCCGGACGAAAATGCGGATGCCGAAGAACTCGACGAGCAGCATCACCACCGAGGAGACGGTCATGGCGGCGAAGATGGCGTAGACCAGTTCGCTCTGGGTGACGAAGAGCAGGGGGCCGGGCTGCACGCCATGGACCATCAGCCCGCCGAGCAGGATCGCGGTCACCGCGTCGCCGGGGATGCCGAGGGTCAGCAGCGGCACCATCGCGCCGCCGATCCCGGCATTGTTGGCGGTCTCAGAGGCGACGACGCCGTCGATCACGCCGGTGCCGAATGTCTCGGGATGCTTCGAGCGGCTGCGCGCGAAGATGTAGGAGAGGATGTTCGAGGTCCCCGAGCCCACCCCCGGCAGGATGCCGACGCCGATCCCCACGGCGGAGGAGCGGAGGGCATTCGGGATCTGGCTGCGGAACTCGGCCAGCGAGAAGCCGAAGCCGCGGATGCCGGCGAGCTCGACCCGCCCCGCCTCGGGTTCGCGCATGCCGCGGGCGGAGCGGGCCGCCGAGAGCACCTCGGAGATGGCGAACATGCCGATCAGCACGGTCAGGGTCTGGAAGCCGCTATTGAGCTCGGGCATGCCGAAGGTGAAGCGGCGCGCGGCCTCGACCGGGGCGATGCCGACAGTGGAGACGGCGACGCCCAGCGTGCCGGCGAAGACGCCCTTGACGAGATTGCCGCTGGAGAGCGTCGCGATCAGCGTCAGCGAGAAGACCGCGATGGCGAAGTATTCCTGCGGGCCGAAGCGCAGCGCCACCTTGGCGAGCCAGGGCGCGACCACGGCGAGCACCGCGATCGACAGGATCGTGCCGATGAAGGAGAAGACCACGCCGACGCCGAGCGCCTTGGCGCCCTCGCCGCGCTCCATCATCGGGATGCCGTCGAAGGTGGTCGCGATCGAGGAGGGCGTGCCGGGGATCTTCAGCAGGATCGCCGAGATCAACCCGCCCGAGGTGGCGCCGATGAAGAGCGACATCAGGAGCGCCATGCCCGCGACCGGGCCCAGCGAATAGGTCATCGGCAGCGTCAGCGCGATCGCCATGACGGCGGTCAGCCCGGGCACGGCGCCGAAGACGATGCCGACGCTGGTGCCGAGGATGATGAGGATCAGGACATGCGGCGCGAAGACGGCGCCGAAGCCCGCGGCAAGAAGCTCGGCCATCAGCGCACCAGCCCGTCGAGAAGCCCGGCCGGCAGGAGCAGCCCGAAGCCGTAGCGGAAGAGCGCGAAGATCGCGGCCGAGGCGATCACGGCGATCGCGGCATGGAGCGCTGTGGCCCGCGCGTCGCGCCGCGGCGCCATCAGCTGGATCTGGGCGAAGAGATAGACCGCGGTGGCCAGCGGGAAGCCCGCGCGCGGCAGGAAGAAGAGATAGAGCGCGATCATCGCGAGCGTGGCAATGACGGCAAGGGCGCCCTTGCCGCCGGTGCCGGGCACGGCCGCGGGCTCTTCGGCGGGCGGGGCGGGGCGGCGCAGGGCGGTGACGGTCTGGACGCCGCCGAGCAGCACCATCATCACCGCCAGCAGCCGCGGGAAGAAGCTGGCATCCACGCTGCCGTCATGGGGCAGGCGGAAGGCGAGCACGGCATAGGCCAGGCCTGCCGCGAGCATGGCGCCGCCGGTCGCGAGCGCCTGGCTGGATTGAGCCTTCATGGGTCGGTCTCCGGATGGGGAGGGGAAGGGCCGCGCGGAGCCGCGCGGCCGGGAACTTACCTGGCGGCGCGCAGGTCGTCCAAATAGGCCATCAGCTTGCCGCGCAGCCCGGTCATCATCTCCTGGGTGGCGTCATGGCCGAGATAGGAGACCGGCTGGTTGTAGCCCTTGCGCAGATCCTCGGCATAGTCCGGGTTCTCGGTGATCTGCTTCACGATCTCGTCCATCCGCGCGACGATCGCCGGATCGGTGCCCGGGGGGAAGCCGAACATGTAGGGCTTGTCGAGCACGAAATCGACGCCCTGCTCGGCAAAGGTCGGCACGTCCGGGATCAGCGGGCTGCGCTCGGCATTGGGCTGGGCGAGGATGGTCAGGAGCCCGCTCTTGGCATAGTCGGCCGCCACCCCGTAGGTGATCGCCGCCAGGTCGATCCGTCCGCCCAGTAGCGCGGCGAGCTTCTCCGAGGCGGTGCCGGTATCGACCATCTTCATCTCGACCCCGGCGAGATCGCTGAAGATCAGCCCCTGCAGATGCGAATAGCCGCCGAATTCGGTGCCGTAGGTGACCGAGCCGGGGTCCTCCTTCAGCTGGGCGACGAGCTGGTCGAGGCTCTTGAACTTCGGCGAGGCGACGAAGACCGCGCCCTTGTCGACCGCGGCGACGCAGCAGACCTCGAACGTGTCCCAGGAGAAGTCCTGAAGCCCCGAGACCTCGGTGACGATGTACTGGCCGACATGGGCGAAGAGCACGGTCGAGCCGTCGGGCCGGGCCTGGCGCACCTCGTTGGTGGCGATGGTGCCGCCGCCGCCGGGCATGTTGGTCACCGCCATCGGCGTGCCGGTGATCTGCTCGAAGAACTTGGCCATCTCGCGGGCGTTGAAATCGGTGTCGCCGCCGGCCGAGCCGGGAATGACGACCTGGACGGGGCGCTCGGGCCAGGCGTCGTCGGCCTGGGCGGCCAGCGGCAGCGCGGCCGCGGCCAGGAGCGACAGGATGAATGTCTTCATGGGGTTCCTCCTCCGGAGTTTGGGGCGGGCGCAGCCTCCTGTAGCGCCCGCGGATCGTGTCAGGCGCGGGTCTCGCGCACGGTCGCGTCGGGGCGCTCGCGCAGCCCGGGCATCAGCGCGGTGCCGAGGCCGGGCGCCGCGGGCAGGCCGAAGAGGCCCTGCTCCAGCGGCGGCAGCTCGGTGACGAGGTCGCGGTACCAGGTGGAGATCGTCGCGCGGACCATCTCCTGGTAGATCGCGGTCGGCGCGTGCAGCGCCAGGTGCAGCCCGGCCCAGAGCGCGACCGGGCCGGTGCAGTCATGCGGCGCCAGCGGCTTGTTGTAGGCCTCGGCCAGGGCGGCGATCTTGCGCGCCTCGGTCAGCCCGCCGCACCAGCCCAGATCGACCATCGCGATGTCGAGCGCGTTGGCCTCGAACATCTGGCGGAAGGGCACGGCGCCGCCCAGCGTCTCGCTGCCGCAGAGCGGCGTGGCGGTCTGGCGGCGCAGGTCGGCCAGCGCGCGGGCATCGTCCATCTTGCAGATCGGATCCTCGGCCCAGTAGACGCCGTAATCCTCCAGCGCCCGGCAGATCCGCGCCGCCGCGGGCAGCGACCAGAGCGAGTGCATCTCGCACATCACCTCGATCTTCTCGCCGACCGCGCGGCGGATCTGCGCGAAGGGCTCGAGCCCGGCCTTCAGGTCGGCCAGGGTGATGCTCTGCCCGCCGCTGGCGGCGGCATAGATGTCGAAGGGCCAGATTTTCATCGCCTGGTAGCCCTCGGAGACCAGGCTCTCGGCCAATGCGCCGGCATCGCGGTTGAAGGCGATCTGGTCGTCATAGGGGCCCGCCGCCTGGTCCGCGGCGCCGATCTTGCGGTTGAAGACCTGGTTCTGGCCGGAATTGTAGGCGTAGCCCGCGCAGGTGTTGTAGGCCGCGATCGTGTCGCGCGCCGCGCCGCCGAGCGCCTCGTGCACCGGGATGCCATGGCGCTTGCCCGCCAGATCCCACAGCGCGATATCGACTGCCGCCGCGCCGCGGGTCTCGGCGCTGGAGGCGTGGTAGCCGACATAGGGGGTCAGCATGCGCCGCGAATGCCGCTCGATCAGGCGGCTGTCGCTGCCGACCAGCGAGGCGGCCAGCATGTCATGGACGACCGCCTCGACGGCGGAGGTGCCGCGGAAGGTCTCGCCGAGGCCGGTCAGGCCCTCGTCGGTGTCGATCTCGACCCAGATCAGGTTCGGCCGTTCGGCGATGCGGATCGTCCGCAGGGCAGTGATGAGCGACATGGGTTCTCCCGGCTCCATCTGTCAGATGTTTGACAGATTTACGTCATTTCTCCAACTTGGCTAACATCTATGGCGAGTCGGGACAGGCTGTCAACACGGGTTCCGGGCGGTTTTACAAGCTGGCAGGGAAAATACTTGTGATTTCCGCCTGCATCCCGGATAATCTGGCTGACAGATTTTAGGGAAGGAGAGCCGGGTGACCCAGGCCCTGTCGCGCAGCGAGGAGATCTACCTGCGCCTGAAGGACGAAATCGAGGCCGGGATCTGGAAGCCCGAAGAGCGCCTGCCGAGCGAGGGCGCGCTGGCCGGGCGGTACCAGGTGTCGCGCCCGGTGCTGCGCCAGGCGCTGACGCAGCTGCGCGCCGAGGGGCGGATCCGCTCTCGCAAGGGGGCCGGGCACTATGTCTGCGACTGCTCGAAGGGCGAGCGGATCGAATTCGGCGTGCTGCGCAACGTCCCCGACGTGCGCCAGTTCCTGGAATTCCGGCGGCTGATCGAGGCCGAGATCGCGGCCGAGGCGGCGCGGGCGATGACGCCGGAGGCACTGGAGCAGATCCGCGCCAGGCTGGCGGTCTACGACCGGGCGGTGGAAAGCGGCGCGCCCTCGGTCGAGGAGGACATCGCCTTCCACCTGGAGATCGCCCGGGCCTGTGGCAACCGCTTCCTGCTGGTCACGCTGGAGAGCCTGACCGAGCAGGCGCGGGTGGCGACCAAGCTGAACCGCGAGCTGTCCGAGACGACGCTGGCCGAGCGGCTCAGCCGGGTCTCGGCCGAGCATCACGGCATTGTCGAGGCGCTGGAGACCGGCGACCCGGAGCGCGCGCGGGCGGTGATGGAGGCGCATCTGACCGCCGGGATCCGGCGGCTCTTCGGCAGCTGAGCGGGGCTCAGGCGGGCAGGGCGCCCGCGATCGCCTCGGCTTCTGCGAGCGCCGCAAGGTCGACGCCATGGCGGAAGCCCGCCGCCGAAATCACCTCCAGCACCTGGCGGGTATCGGCATTGCCGGGCGCGCCGGGGGCGTAGGGGCAGCCGCCGAGCCCGCCCACCGAGGCGTCGAAGCTGCGCAGCCCGCGCGCGAGCGCCAGGTCCACCATCTCGCAGGCGCGGCCCGCCGTGTCGTGGAAATGCCCGGCCAGCCTTGCGGCGGGGACATGCGGCAGAAGCCGGTCGAGCAGGGCGGCGAGCGTCTCGGCCCGGCCCGCCCCGATCGTGTCGCCGAGCGCCACCTCGTAGCACCCGGCCGCCAGCAGCCGCGCGCTCCAGCGCGCCACCTCGCCGGGATCGGTCGGCCCGTCATAGGGGCAGGCGATCACCGAGGAGAGATAGCCGCGCACCGGCATCCCCGCTTCCGCGGCCCGCGCCATCAGCGGCGCGAAGCGCTCGAAGCTCTCCTCGATGGAGCAGTTCAGGTTGGCGCGGCTGAAGCCCTCGGAGGCGGAGGCGAAGACCGCCACCTCGTCGCAGCCCGCCGCGATCGCCGCCTCGAGCCCCCTGAGATTGGGCGCCAGCGCGGCGAGCCGCACCCCGGGCAGGCGGCGCACCCCGGCCATCACCTCGGCGGCATCGGCCATCTGCGGCACCCAGCGGGGGCTGACGAAGCTGGTCGCCTCGATCTTCTGCAGCCCGGTGCGGCCGAGCGCGTCGATCAGCGCGATCTTGCGCTCCGTCGGCACCGGCAGGCCGCGGCTCTGCAGCCCGTCGCGCGGGCCGACCTCGAAAAGCGTCACATCCTCCATCGGCTCACCTCCCGGCCTGCGACAGCGCTTCGGGCAGCCAGGTCACGAGCCCCGGCAGCGCGGCGAAGAGCAGCAGCACCGCCACCTGGATCAGGAAGAAGGGCACGACCCCGCGATAGACCTGGCCGATGCCGATCCCCTTGGGCAGCACGCCCTTGAGATAGAACAGCGTGTAGCCGAAGGGCGGGGTGATATAGGCCATCTGCGCGGTGATCATGAAGAGCACGCCGAACCACAGCGGATCGAAGCCGAGCGCCTTCACGATCGGCAGGAAGACCGGCACGCAGAGCAGGATGATGCCGATCTCGTCGAGGAAGAGCCCGAGGAAGACCAGCACCGCCACCATCGCCGCGAGCACCAGCCAGCGCGAGGCCTCGAGCCCCTCGACGAAGGACAGCAGCGAATCCGCCCCGCCGGTGGCGACGAAAACCGAGATGAAGGCCCGCGCGCCGATGGTGATCCAGAGGATCATCGCGGTGACGCGCAGCGTGTCGGCCGCGGCCTCCGAAAGCATCGAGACGTTCAGCCCGCGGGTCAGCAGTGCCGAGAGGGCGGCGCCGAGCACGCCCACCGCCGCCGCCTCGGTCGGGGTGGCGATCCCGGCATAGATCGAGCCCAGCACGCCCAGCACCACGAGCCCCGGCAGGATCAGGCTCTTGAGCTTGGCGAGCTTCTCGCGGAGCGGCAGATCCTCCAGATCGGCGGGGACCGGCGCCAGCTCCGGGCTGATCCCGGTGCGGATCATGATATAGGCGATGTAGCTGCCCGCCAGGATCAGCCCCGGCACGATGCCCGCGGCGAACATCTGGCCGATCGAGATCTGCGCGGTGATCGCATAGACGATGGTGACGACCGAGGGCGGGATCAGGATGCCCAGCGTGCCGCCCGCGCAGATCGCGCCGAGCGCCAGCGGCGGGTGGTAGCCGCGCGACAGCATCGAGGGCAGGGCGAGGATCCCCATCGCCGCCACCGCCGCGCCCACCACGCCGGTCATCGCTGCGAGGATGGTGCAGATCGCGATCGTGCCCACCGCCAGCCCGCCATTGAGCCGCGCGAACCAGGTCTCCATCGCGTCGTAGAGCGCGTCGATGATGGCGGATTTCTGCAGGATCGAGGCCATCAGCACGTAGAGCGGGATCGCCATCAGCGATTCCGAGGTCATCGTCTCGAAGGTGTTCAGCACCGCCACGATCAGCGCCGAGGGCCCCCAGAGCAGGATGGTCGAGACGAAGGCGATCGCGCCGAGCACGAAGGCCAGCGCCGCGCCGGTCAGCATCAGCAGGACCAGCGAGGCGAACATGAAGCCGAGGATCATCGCGCTTTCCATCAGGCGGCCTCCGCGTCCGGACCGGCAAGCGCCAGCACCGCATCGGCGGCGGCCTGCAGCAGCAGGAGCAGCGCCGAGAGCGGCAGGAAGGCCTTGGCCGGCCAGAGGACCGGGTTCCAGGCCGAATAGCTGGTCTCGCCGTAGCTGAAGGACTGCGCCACCAGGGGCAGGCTGAACCAGAGCAGGATCGCGCCGAAGGCCGCGGCCAGCGCGAGCCCCGCTAGGTGCAGCCCGCGCGCCAGCCCGCCGGTCGCCCGCTCCGAGAGGATGTCGACCGCGACATGCCCGCCCAGATGCAGCAGATGCGGCCCGCCGAGCAGGAAGAACGGCCCGAAGACCAGCGTCGCCAGCTCGGGCGCCCAGGAGGTCGGATGGGCCAGCGCATAGCGCGACACCACCTCCCAGAGCATCAGCAGGACGATGGCATAGACCAGCCATTTCGCAGCCCCGAACAGGCCGCGGTTCAGCGCGGTGATGACCCGTGCCAGTGAAATCATGGGGAGCTCCGCTGTTGCGGCCCCGCCCGGCGCGCCCGTCGGGGCGGCGGGCCGGGGCCTTGCCCTGCCGGGACGGTCAGACCAGGCGCATGTCCTGCATCAGGGCGATCTGGCTGTCCATCATCCGCCGCGACAGCTCGTCCGTGGCCGCCTTCGACCAGGATTCCGCCGCCTCCGCGCGCGCCTCGGCGATGTCGGCGGGATCGAAGTCGATGATCTCCACGCCGGCCTCGGCGAATTTGCGCAGGTACTCGCCATTCGACACCAGGATGTCCTGGCGCAGCGCGCCCGAGACCTCGCGCGCGGCCACGGCAAGCGCCGCCTTCTGCTGGCCGTCGAGCGCCTCGTAGGCGCGGGTATTGGCGACATAGGAGGTCGCGGTGGTCGGCTGGTGGAAGCCGGGCAGGATCAGGTAGGGCGCGACCTCGTGCAGGCCTTCTTCGTAATTGGCCTTGATGTCGCCGCGGTCGGCGATGTCGATCAGCCCCTTGTCGAGCGCCGAATAGACCTCCGAGGTGGGCAGCGGCGAGACCGAGACGCCGAAATCGGCCATCACCGCCGCGGCCAGCCCGACAAAGCGGCCCTTCAGCCCGGCGAGATCGGCGATCTTGCGGATCTCGACCCGCGAATGCAGCGGCTCCTCGCCATAGACGGTGGGGGCGACATAGGTCAGCCCGGCCGGGGCGTAGCTTTCGCGCGCCATGTCGAGCCCGCCGCGCTCGTAGAACCAGGCCTCGTACTGGTCGGCCTCGGGGAAGCCGAAGGGCACGGTCGAGGAGAAGCCATGCGCCGGGATCTTGCCCGCGGTATAGCCGTCGAAGGTCTTCATCATCTCGAAGGCGCCGCCGCGCACCGCGTCGAAGGCCTGGGCCGAGGGCACGATCTGGCCGCCCGCGAAGGGGGTGATCTCGAGGCTGCCGCCTGTCAGCTCGGCGACGCGGGCGCAGAATTTCTCTTCGTAGAGCATCGGCGTGGTGCCGCCGCCCCACAGCGCCTGCATCCGCCATTTCGTTGCGCCCTGGGCGCGGGCGCGCCCCGAGGCCAGGATCGCGGGGGCGGCAATCGCGGCCCCGCCGAGGCGCAGAAGGCCGCGCCGGTTGGTCGTCGTCATGGAAATCTCCTCCCTTTCCAGTCGTCTCAGGCGCCTTCGAGCACCCGTTTCGCGCAGGCGACGCTGACATCGCCCTGGGCGACGATGGCCTTGGCCACGCGGTCGATCTCGCTGCCCTCGGCGCCTGCGGTAATGGCGATGTTGCGCGCATGCAGCGTCATGTGCCCGCGCTGGATCCCCTCCGTGGCCAGCGCCCGCAGCGCCGCCATGTTCTGCGCCAGCCCGACCGCCGCGGCGACCTCGGCCAGCTCCTGCGCCGAGCCGATCCGCATCAGCTGGAGCGCCGCCTGCGCCGCCGGGTGGGTGCGCGTCGCGCCGCCGACGATCCCCAGCGCCATCGGCATCTCCAGCGTGCCGCAGAGCGCGCCGTCCGCGGCGATCTCCCAGGTGGTCAGCGAGCCGTAGCGGCCGCTGCGCGCGGCATAGGCATGCGCCCCCGCCTCGATCGCCCGCCAGTCATTGCCGGTGGCGACCACGACCGGATCGATGCCGTTCATGATGCCCTTGTTGTGGGTCGCCGCGCGGTAGGGGTCGATCAGCGCCAGCGCGCAGGCCTCGACGATGCCCTGCGCCACCTCCGCCCCCTCGAGCGCGGACGTGGCAAGCGCCGCGGCCGGGATGCGCACGCTGGCGGTGACCACCCGGCGGTCGGCCAGGTTCGACAGGATGCGCAGCCGCACCTTGCCGCCGGTGATCTCCTCGATCCGCGGCGCCAGCATCTCGGCCATCGAATTGACGGTATTGGCGCCCATCGCGTCGCGGACATCGACCAGCAGGTGCAGCACCGCCATCGGCCCGATCGGGCTCTCGGGGAAGATCTGCACCTCGATGTCGCGGCAGCCGCCGCCGAGCCCGACCAGCACCGTGTCGCGCGAATTGGCGCGCTCCACCAGCTCGTCGCGATGCGCCAGCAGCCGCGCCCGCGCGCCATGGGGATCGCCGAGCCCGAGAATCTGGATCTGGGCGCGCATCACCGGCTGGGTCGAGCTGGCGGTGAAGCCGCCGCCCGCGCGGGCGATCTTGGCCATGTAGGAGGCGGCTGCGACGACCGAGGGCTCCTCCACCGCCATCGGCACCAGGTAGTCGCGCCCGTTGACGGTGAAATTGGTCGCCACGCCCAGCGGCAGCTCGAACAGGCCGATGACATTCTCGATCATGCCATTGGCCAGCTCGACCGGCAGGGCGGGCGCGACCAGCGCATCGGCGGTGCCGGGCGCGGTCCCGGCGGCAGCGGCGACGGCGGCCAGCCGTTCGGCGGGGCCCATGTCGCGCATTCCCTCGATCCGCGAATTGACGGCGGCAGCGGCGTCGGCGGCCAGTTCGGTCATCTCTGTCTCCTCCAGGTCCTGCGCGGCACCATGGTGGCTTTCCTCCGCTTTGTATTGGTACAGTTTGCGGAAAATTTTCGGCACTGTACCAATACGAGATCGCGTACACTCCCCTCATGAGCGTGACCAAGACCGACCGGATCTACCAGGCGCTGAAGCAGCGGATCGACAGCGGCGAGCTGGAGCTGGGCAGCCGGCTGATGTCGCTGCGCCATGCCGCGGAAAGCTTCGGCGTGTCGAAGAACATCATGGTGGCGGTCTATGACCGGCTGGTGGCGGCCGGTCTGGCCAGCTCGCGGCAGGGGGCGGGGTTCTATGTCGCCATGCCGCCCGATGCCAAGGCCGAGCCGGTCAATCTGCGCGAGGCCCGCGACAGCGTCTCGCTGCTCCATGCCCAGCTCGACCGGCCCTTCAAGGTGCTGGTCGGCGACGGCCGCCCGCCGGAAAGCTGGCTTCTGAACGCGGTGCCTGCGATCACGCTCGGAACGGGCGAGGGCGGCTATGGCGGCATCCACGGCCTGCCGGATCTGCGCGCCGCCATTTCCGCGGCGCAGATCGCCCGCGGGATCGAGGCCGCCCCGGTGCAGATCGTCACCACCTTCGGCGCCAACCACGCGCTCGACCTGGTGATCCGCCGCTTCGCGCGGCCCGGCGACACGGTGCTGGTCGACGATCCCGGATACTATCCGCTCTTCGCCAAGCTGAAGCTCGCGGGGATCGCCTTCGCGGGCGTGCCCCGCGGTCCGCGCGGCCCCGATCCCGAGGCGCTGCTGCAAGCGGCGGAGCGGCACCGCGCGCGGCTCTTCTTCACCCAGTCTCTGGCGCAGAACCCGACCGGCTGGTCCCTCGACCTGCCGACCGCGCATGCCGTGCTGCAGGTGGCGGAGCGGCAGGACATGCTGGTGGTCGATGACGATCCCTTCACCGACCTGCCCGGGGTCGAGGGCGTGCGGCTGGCGGCGCTCGACCAGTTCCGCCGGGTGATCCAGATCGGCACCTTCTCCAAGATCCTCTCGCCTTCGCTGCGGTCCGGCTACCTGATCGCGGCGCCCGAGATCGCCACCTCGCTGGCCGAGCTGAAGATGGTGCTGCATGTCGCCAGCTCGAGCTTCGCCGAGCGGCTGGTGACCGAGCTGATCCGCTCGCGCCGCTACGAGAAGCAGCGCAGCCAGCTTGCCCGCCGGCTGGCCGAGGAGCGCCGCGCGGCGCTGGGACGGCTCGCCGCGCTCGGGCTCGCGCCCGAGGCGCCCCCGGCCGGCGGCCTCTACGGCTGGCTGCCGCTGCCCGGCGAGGCGAGCGATCTCGACATCGCCCAGGAGGCTGCGGCGCAGGGCATCTTCCTTGCCCCGGGCACGCTCTTCCGCGTCGCCGAGGGCGGCCCGGCGCTGCGGCTGAACTGGAGCCGGGTGAATGACAGCCGGTTCTTCGCCTTCCTGCGCAGGCTCCGCGCCCGCAGCCCGGACAGCTAGCCCGCCGGCGGTGCGCGGCGCGGCTGGCCGGGCGGGTCTGCCGGATGCCACGGTCCCGCCCGGCCGGGCGCTTCCTTCGATGTGCCGTCCTGCCTGCGGGCCGACCGGGCTCCAACCACCGCCTGAGCGCGCCGTATCCGTGTCGTAGCCCGCGCCCCGTTCAGGCCTTCGGCACAGTCCGCCGCAACGGAGTCTGGCATCTTGTGCTGGAAAGCCGTCCGAAAGAGGCCCCGATCCCGGAGGCTCGAAGTCCGAGGAAAAGTCGGCCAACCAGCGCGCTCCAAAATGCGATGATGCGACCCGGGATCCCGCGGAGCCGTTGGAAAAGGCGGGCAGAGCTGCGCCCCCTGGCCTCGGCACCTGCCCGCCCGGCCCCAGTGCCGGCTCATCCGCAGCCCCGATTCCAGGCACGTCACGGCCGCCGCGCGAAAACGCCTGTCTGTCCAGCGCGCCTGCCCGCGGCGGCGCCCTCCGTCGTTTGGCATCCTCGACCACTGCCGTCCTTTCCAGCCGCGCCGGGCCACCGTCCGGCCCGTCTCCATGCGACCAGTGGCGAGACGGCGGCTGGCGCGGTCCTTCCTCACGCAGTCCGCCTGTCACGCGCCCGGCTCGAACGTTGCATGGCGCGCCCTTGGTCACCGCGGACAAGTCGATGGCGGAAGGGGCGACAGGATCCTCTTCGCTGACGGCGACGTGCAGCGAGCGAGAGGACAAGACCCCGTGCCGTCGCGCAATCCTGTGGCAGACCCTTAAATCGGCACTGCAGGGCCGTCCCGCAGACGTCCTCGCCGCCGACAGTGGAAAGCGCCCGCGCCGATCTGGCCATTCCGGATCCAATCGTTGCGCCGAGCAGCCGTCCGTCAATGCCGCTCACGCGGCCGGGCCCGCCTTGCCTGGCCTGCCGGCCAACGCGGGTTTGGACGGCCCATTCAGGCGCGCGGGCACGACCGTTCGGCCGCGCCCAAAGGGAAACCGGCAAAGCGGGGCTGCGGCTTCCCGCACCGCCCTATCGCATCCGCCCCGCGGCGCGACTCCGGCCGCGCTTCGAGATCAGGGACCGCCGGTCTTCTGTCCTCCGCAGGCGGCGCGGCAGGGCACCCTAGCCGGTGTGGCCCGTCCGCAGCTCATCTGCCCTGCCTGTCGCCATGGTATCATGAGCATCTGCCGGATGAACTCGATTTGACGTGGGGACCATGCTCTGGCCCGGGTGCGATTGCCCTGCGAGCGTCCTTGCGGCGGCGCGGGCCAGGCTGGACAGTCGTGCCGTGACATCCCGTCAGCCGCCATTCTGCCAGTCAGCCCGGGTCAGTCCCGACCGTTGGAGGCGCAAGCTGCCAGCCCTGTCGCGACGTTGCCTCCGGTACAGACAGCTTCCGGTCTCCTCTGTGCCGGCGAGGACATGAGACGTCGCTGCCACCGAACAGGCAACTGGAAAGCGCACGGCCGGCCGCGCGGCCCGGTCCGTGCCGGACGGGCCTGCGTCGGGCTCAGAGGCCCGGCGCGACGGTCTCGCCCTGATGGGGCTCGCCGCGCGCCACGGCGGCGCCGTCGGCGCGATAGTCCAGGAACTGCGCGGGCAGGCCCTCGCCCTCGCCCAGGACGGGGCTTGTCTGCATGTGGAAATGCAGATGCGGCTCCGAGCTGTTGCCGCTATTGCCGCATTCGCCGATCTTCTGCCCGGCCGCGACGCGCGCTCCCGGCGCCACGGCGACGCTGCCCGCGCGCAGATGGGCGAGGAAGCCGTATTCGCCCGCGCCGAAATCGATCACCACGTGATTGCCGGCCGGATGCGCCCGGTCCGCGCCGCCGATCGGCTGGTCTGCCAGCCCGTCCTCGGCGCGCACCACCTCGCCCGCCGCAGGGGCCAGCACCGGACGGCCCCAGCAATGGTAGCCCGCAAGCTCTGCCGGATCGCCCGCCTGCGCGCGCCCGTCCTCGAGCACCAGCAGGTCGATGGCGAAGCGCTGGCCGCGATCGGCGGCATGGTAGTTCTCGGGCACCGTCCGCCCGCCCCAGACGACATGCCACGCGCCTTCGACGGGCAGGCGCAGCGCGGCCTGGCTGCGGTAGCCGAGCCGGCTGCTCGGCGCAGGCTCGGCCGCGGGGCGCACGAGAAAGCCCGCGATCTGCCCTTCGGCATCGAAGGTGACGAGCATCTCGACCGGCTCGCCGTCTGCGCTCCAGCGGGCGAGGCGCATGTAGGTGTCGAGCCGGGCGGCATGGCGCCAGGTCTGGGCGAGCAGGGCCTCCTCTGTGCCGAAGCCCGCGGCGAGCGCGGTCCGCAGGTCTCCGAGCGCTTCGGGCGTGCCGAGCGCGGCGCGCAGGGCGGGCGCGGCGCCGTCCCAGATCGGGCCGGTCTCGCCCGCGAGGAAGGCTTCGGCGAGGGCGCTGCCGCGGGCCAGCGGATCGGCGGAGGCGGCGGCGGGGGCGGCGCAGGCAAGGGC
>NZ_VATA01000098.1 GCF_005870025.1 Poseidonocella sp. HB161398 | reverse complement strand
GAAAGGCCGTACATATGACCGCACCGCTCCCAAATTGTTCCTCGGATGAAAAAGCTCTTGCCACGCGGGCCGTTCCACATATGTCGCGCCGCAGTAGCGCGATCGACATCACGTTCCGCCTTGCGTCACGCATACATTTTGAGATGCTGCGCGATGGTCAATGTCCCTTTGCTCTGACGCGTGGGCAGCACGCGGAATGCCACTTCGATCCAGCAATAGATGCCGAACGCGAACATCCCGAACGCCACGAAACCCAGCAGATAGCGTCCATAGGCCTGGCTCCGCAACAGATCAAAGGCCTGGGACAGGCCACCCGCTTGATCCGGATCCGACTGCATTGCGGCGAAAATGAAGAAACCCCCAATTATCGCGACGACTATGCCGCGCGCCATCAGCCCGAGACGGATTGGAAGCGAGAGTTTTTCGAGGATCGGCGACCAGCGCAGGTTCTCGCGGTATTTCTTGGACCAACCCTTGTAAACATAAGCCAAGCCGGCACCGATCACAGCCAGACCCACAGCGCCCACGATGATCTGCCCGAAGGGCATAGCCAAGAGTTTCGAGGTCAGAGCCTCCTTGCCGTCTCCACCACTGCTGTTGCCGAAGGCAAGCCGAGCAATCGAAAAGGAAACGCCCAGATTCACCAGTCCGCTCAGACCCTGGCCGACCCGCGCGACCAGACCTTTGGTTTCGCTGCCCTCGTCTTCCAGGTCCATGTAGCCGCAGATCAGACGCCAGATGCCGTAGCAAAAGAGCCCTGCAGAAATGGCAAGAATGATGAACTCGCCAAAGGGTTGGCCGAACAGCGAACTCAGCGCGCCCTTCTTGTCTTCGCCCGACCCGCCATGCCAGGCCGATAACAGCGCCAGACCACCGGTCAAAAGATAAACCACGCCGCGTGCAGCATATCCTGCCCGCATCACGTACTCGACCCAGACGGGTGCCCGCTCTGCCATTGAAACATCCTCTTTGCCGTATGGAGACCCAAGAGAAAATCACGGCAATTTGTTCCCGCGAGGCTTGGAGAGATGGAGAGGCGTCGGCACGCGCCGGACGGCATGGCAACGCGTCGGCAAGATGTTTTCAGGCTCAGGTCTCCCCAAGACGATGCCCGCTACCTGCGTTCTTCGCCAGCATGGCCGACAACGATGAACGGCAGGACTGGGGTTGCCTGGCCAAGTCGGCTTCCTCCGACCGAAGTTCACGGCGAGCGGCCGCTTCTGCTGGATCGCCGACTGGGCTCCGCCGCGCCGTCGCAAGTCCGCTTCGCCTGGCCGATCGCAGCGGGCTCCTCGAACCCGGCGCCGTGGCGACCGACCGCAACGGGCTAATACTGTTGAAAAACTCGATGCTTGCTTGCAGCAAAGCCTTCTGATTCCATCACATTGAAGGGTTTGGGAGGGCTCGGGATGCTTGGAACGCAGAAGTCTCACGCGCGGCTGTTCTACGAGTCCGATCTCGAGGCCCATATTGCCGAGAACCACCTGCTGCGCGCCATCGACCGGTTCGTCGATCTGGGCGGCGTGCGCGTGGAACTCCGCGGCTTCGACAGCCGCACCGGACGGCCCTCGATCGATCCGGAGCTCATCCTGCGGATGCTGATCATCGGCTACGTCATGGGGTGAGATGCGACCGTGGCCCCAGCGGGGCCGCGAAAGCGCATCGAACGCTCCGAGCACCGCCTTTGCCACGAGGTGCATCTCAACCTCGCCTACCGCTGGTTCTGCCGCCTCGGTCTGGAGGACTAGGTGCCTGACCACTCTTCCTGGTCTGGCTGGTGCTGAAGCGGCAGATCCTTCCCTTCATCCCGGTCTTCCGCTGACCGGCAGGCGATTGCCCGCAATCGCCGAGAGGGACCACTCTGCTCGGACCGACGGCACCTGGGAGCGGTCCGTCTTCACCTTGGGCGAAGCGCGCGACCGGTACATCTGTCCGGCAGGAAGGGACCTCCGCCATGACCGGCGCAAGTTCTCCAACCGGGCCAGGATGAAAAAGGGCATGGGCGCGCGGAAGTACCGGTCAGCGATCGGCGATTGCCGGGAATGCGCGCTCAAGGCGAAATGCTGCCCCAACACCGACGTGCGCAGCATCACCCGCGAGAAATACGAGATCGTCCGGGAGTTCGCCCGCTCCTGCACGGCTACGGGGTTCAATGGGCTGGCGCAAAGGCGGCGGAAGAAGGTCGAGATGGTTCGGGCATTCGTTTGGACCGGTGGCAGTCATGCCCTCACTTGCCCACCTGAAACGGATCCTCGGCCTCGGGCGGCTCCGGCTGAGGGGACCACTCGGCGCAGAAGACGAATTCACCCTCGCAGCGATCGCCCGGAACCTCAGGAAGCTGGCAAAGCTCCGCCCGATGGCGGCACCGATCCCGTCCTCCTCCTGAGGACGACGCCCGGCGGGCTGCCGCTCCCCCGGAGATTTTCCTTCGCGGCCATCGATCCATCGCCCATCCCTCGACAGACACACGAGGTTTTCAGCGGCATCAGCCAAGCCCGGACAGTTCCAGGAGGCGCGCCACGAAACCGGTTGTTTGCCGGAGTGGCAGGCCGAGCAGGACCTTGATGGCGAGACAGGCCTGGATCGCGTTCGCCGGGGAATTGGTCCCCCGGATCAATTCCTGATCCTCGTCATTCGCTGTACGCCTGCTGGTGGCCGCGACATCCGGACGGCACCGCTTCCCATTGCATCGAGGGATTGAACCAGACGGTCAGCGATCCGCGCTGCATCAGCGCCTGGGTATGCACTTGCCAGTTGGTGGTCTTGTAGGTCGGTTTCGGAGGTCAGCTCATCGCCGCCAGCTATCATCCTGGATTCGCGCTGTGAATCCCCAGCCGCCTTTGCGCAACAAGGACCCGGTCTGCCTGCGCTCCTTAGGTCATTTTGACAAAAAGCGAAGCCAGATGCGGACGGAGGCGATGTCGATGAACCCGAGGAAACTCAGCGCGGTCTTGTCATAGCGCGTTGCCACTCTGCGAGACTGCTTGAGCTTGGAAAAGCAGCGTTCGACCAGGTTGCGCCAGCGGTAGAAGTCGCGGTCGACGGCGCGCCATTCCTTGCGGTTCCGCCGCATCGGGCTGACCGCCACAATACGACGTTCCTCGAGCTTTTCCCGTACCTTGTCAGCATCATAGCCCTTGTCGGCGAGGAAATATTCAGGCTCCGGCAGATCCTGCGGCATTACCAGGTCGAACCCCTTGATGTCCGCCGTCTCGCCGCCGGTGATCTCGCTGCGCATCGGCAGCCCCGCGCCGTTCACACGGAGGTGGATCTTGGTCGTGAAGTGGGAGGCGGATCAGAAAATGATCCGGGGGATCGTTTTCCCGCCGGACAGTCTAGAACGGCCGAAACCTTCTTTCGGAGTCCCCCCCTTGAGCCCGCTGCCTGCTGATGGGCGCGAATGACGGTGCTGTCGATCATCTGGACACGGGCCGGAACGAGGTCGCTGTCGTTGAGGAACAGGAGGATGGCCTCCCATAGTCCGGCCTGGGTCCAACGTCGGAACTGGCGGTAGACGGACCCCCATTTTCCGAACTGCTCCGGAAGGTCCCGCCACGGGGCACCGGTCCGTGTTCGGCGTGATGCTCGAACCAGTGGCGCATTCACGCCTCACTCCAGAATATGCCATCCAGAACAAGGCGATGGTTGACAGGTTTGCGGCCATTCGGGGCGCGGGCGGCGGCGATGAAATGCTCGAAGAACCGCCATTGCGCATCGGACATCAGATTTCGCGCCAAGATCACCTCCGTCGTAGCGGTGATCTTGAATCACGAAAGCGACCAACTGTGAATCCCTTTTGTCAACATGACCTAGCACCGCGGTGATTGTTCTGGCAAAGTAACACGAAGAACCTGAGATACCAGTTCGCTTTGCCGGGAAATACCTAACTTTGAGTAAATTCTTTTGGAGTAGGTGCGTGTAGTCTCAATGCTCAAAGAAAGTTCATCAGAAATTTCTCTCAGACTGAGTCCGTGAGAAATTCCAGCTGCAACAAGTGCTTCCGATCGCGTAAGTCCAAAGACAGCCCTAAGAGTTTCAGCAGACGGAAAACATTCGCATGTTGGCACAAGAATTGAGATAATTCTATTTTCAGTTTCTAGGCCGTGATCAAAGGGAGTGGCAACTTGAAAGTATGTCGGGCGAACTGTGCCAGATGGAAGAGTCATCGCAATGTTCGCGCACGGAGCGAGCCCATCATATTCCTTCGAAATCGCTACTGCCCGACGAATTTCGCTTCGAACCTGATTGGAGTGGAGATCTAAAGTTTTGAACCGCGCCGGGTCTGTCGGAGGCTGATTTGTGATAGTTACGCGGCCATGTCTTCAGTTTCCAGAGCGGCGTAGAAGTTTGCCTCGGCTTCCGCGGGCGTGAACCGCGCCGGGTCTGTCGGAGGCTGATTTGTGATAGTTACGCGGCCATGTCTTCAGTTTCCAGAGCGGCGTAGAAGTTTGCCTCGGCTTCCGCGGGCGTGAACCGCGCCGGGTCTGTCGGAGGCTGATTTGTGATAGTTACGCGGCCATGTCTTCAGTTTCCAGAGCGGCGTAGAAGTTTGCCTCGGCTTCCGCGGGCGGGATGCTCCCGATCGGCTCGAGCAGCCGGCGGTTGTTAAACCAGTCCACCCATTCGAGCGTCGCATATTCGACTGCCTCGAAGTTGCGCCACGGGCCGCGGCGGTGGATGACCTCGGCCTTGTAGAGACCGTTGATCGTTTCCGCCAAGGCGTTGTCGTAGCTGTCGCCGACGCTGCCGACAGAGGGTTCGATGCCCGCTTCGGCCAGCCGCTCGGTGTAGCGAATGGACAGGTATTGCGACCCGCGGTCGGAATGATGGACGAGCCCTGCGCCCTTTGCCGGGCGGCGATCATGGACCGCCTGTTCCAGGGCATCGAGGACGAACCCGGCATGCGCGGTCGTGCTCACGCGCCAGCCGACGATCTTCCTGGCGTAGGCATCGATCACGAAGGCCACGTAGGCGAACCCCTTCCAGGTCGCCACGTAGGTGAAGTCGCTCACCCAGAGCATGTTCGGAGCAGGCGCCCGGAACTGTCGGTTCACCTTGTCCAAAGGGCGTGGAGCCTTCTTGTCCGGTACTGTCGTTCTGTGTGGTTTGCCGCGGATAATGCCTTGAATACCCATGTCCTTCATCAGCCTGGCGACTGTGCAACGGGCGACATCGAAGCCTTCCCGATCCAGCTGGCGCCAGACCTTGCGCACGCCGTAGACCTTCCAGTTCTCTTCGAATACGCGCTCGATCTCAGGCCGCAGGACTGCGTCGCGACGGGCGCGAGGCGATTGCCGGGACGGATCGGAGCGCTTCGCCAGGTGATCGTAGTAGGTGGATGGGGCGATCGGCAGGACCCTGCAGATCGGCTCGACCCCGTGCGCGCCGCGATGGGCTTCGATGAAGGCGATCATCGTTTCAGTGGGCGGTCGAGCTCCGCCATCGCAAAATAAGCGGATGCCTTGCGGAGGATCTCGTTGGCCTGGCGCAGCTCGCGGTTCTCGCGCTCCAGCACCTTCAGCCGGTCCGCGACGTCGGCGGGAATGCCCGCACGCTTGCCGCTGTCGACTTCCGCCTTCTTGACCCACTGGTTCAGCGTGTGTGCCGAACAGCCGATCTTCGCCGAGATCGACATGACGGCCTGCCAGCGGGAGCCGTGCTGGCCCTCGTTCTCCAGCACCAGCCTCACGGCGCGGTCCCGGACCTCAGGGGAAAACTTGTTCGTGGTCTTGCTCATTGTGGCTTCACTCTACTTGCGAGTTAAAGCCTCCGACAGACCCGGCGCGGTTCAGTTTTTCCATTCTTCGCATCAATTGGAGTAAGCGCTTGAGCAATAGAATTTATAAAAAGTAGACTTCCGGATGCATCGAACACTAAACACCCTATATCAAGATTGCGGTACGCCGCCATGGCGGAATTTAGGACGTAGTACTTCGATTCTATTGCGGTGGTGTATTCAAGGATTCTCGCTGCAGAACGAAAAATTTTGAGCAGAGCAACATCCTCTGGAGGGGAGGATTCATTCAAGTCCCAGGCGAGTCTTAGTTCCACATCGAAAATATCCGTTCTTGGCGCCTTCCCAAGATCGCATCTTTGAGCGACGCTGGAAATTCTGGCAATTGAAAAATCCGAATCTAGATTTCTAACTGTTTTCCAAGATATGGAATCTGATGCAATCTTTGCACGGGCGCTTGCAACGGAATCGCATTTGAATTCTTCAAGAAAAGGATTTTCCGAACTTAAAAAGCCATCTCTTGAGTTTGCCTCGCTGGAGACGAAGATCGTGCCATCATTTACGTCATAATGAACCCGTAAGCTCCAATCGCAGGAACCTACACTGTCTTGAATGAACTTTCCAATTTGCATCACAAAAAAGCAGTGCCTATCGCTCGCGAGCGAATAACATTACTTCATCCTTCTCCCTCCAGGGAAAGCAAAGAAAATCGCACAGAATCAATTTGTATGGCAAAAATTATGTTGACCTGACGAAGTCAGTCAACATTTTTTTAACTGTAATAGGAGTGACTTCTCCAAGAAGGTCTGCGATCTCTATAAATCTGGCGTTGTGGAAATTTAGCACTCAAAGTCAAAACTCCATTCTTTCCATAGCGGTAGATCGATTGCATATGAATATTTCTTGCACAAGATGACACTATAAGCGGCTTTCTAAATCTAAAATGTCAGATTTCAAAATCGCAGTGGCGGCTCTGTGAATTCCTATTTTTGAAACTTTTCTCTGGAACAAGTCAATAAATAGCTTCTTTACGAGGTGGAGTTGTTAAATTGGGCACCTCTAAAAATTGCCGCGGTGCCGCGTCCGGGGTATGACCCGGGCGGCGTTCGGCGGTTGGGGCATGGCGATGGCACAGATGGGTTTCTTCGATCTTTCAGATCGCTACGCAAGCCTGGATGCCAAGAAGGACCCGCTGGCCGAGCTCGACGCCGTGGTGCCGTGGGAGGACTTCCGTCCGGCACTGGAGCTGGTGTGGCGCAAGCCGGAAGCCGAGCGGAGATCGCGCGCCGGACGCAAGCCAATGGACGCCGTGCTGATGTTCAAGGCACTGATTCTGGCGGCGCTCTACAACCTGTCCGACGACCAGATCGAGTACCAGTTCCTCGACCGTCTGTCCTTCATGCGGTTCCTCGGCCTCGGGCTGGACGGCCGGGTTCCTGACGCCAAGACCGTTTGGCTCTACCGCGAGGCGCTCGCGCAAGCAGGCATGGTCGAGGCGCTGTTCCGGCAGTTTGACGGCCATCTCGCGCGGCAGGGCTACATCGCGCGGGGCGGGCAGATCCTGGACGCGTCCATCGTGCGAGTGCCGATCAGCCGCAACACGCGGGACGAGAGTGAGCCCGCGAACGCCATCGGTTCGAGAGAGCGGGCGAACGCCATCAAGCAGGGCGAGGTGCCGGAAGACTGGTCGGACAAGCCCGCCAAGCGGTCGCAGAAGGACACGGACGCGCGCTGGACGAAGAAGCACGGGAAATCCCATTTCGGCTACAAGAACCATGTCAACGTGGACCGCAAGCACAAGCTGATCCGGCGCTATCACGTCAGCGACGCCGCCCTGCACGACAGCCAGGCGGTGGATCATCTCCTGATGCCGGGCAATACCGGCTCCGGCGTCTGGGCCGATGCTGCCTATCGTTCCGAGGAGATGGAAGGGAAGCTGCTGGCCCGGGACCTGAAGGGCCACATCCATCGCAAGGGACGGCGCGGAAAGCCGCTTGGTGTCCGGGCCAGGGGCAGCAACCGGACGAAGTCGACCGTGCGGTCCCGGGTCGAACATGTCTTCGGCGCGCAGTCCAACGACATGGGCGGCACACTGGTGCGGACGATCGGCCTGATGCGCGCCAGGGCAAAGATCGGGTTGAAGAACCTTGTGTACAACATGCGCCGCCTCGGCCAGCTCCGCCGTCTGAACCCGAACCCCCCGGGTTCGACAGCTAATTCGGGATTTCGGCGGGTCGCGCCTCGCCGCACATAATGAAAACAACGGGTTGGCGACCTGGGAAAGCGCTTCCAGCCGAAGTATTGTTGTAACACGCCATGTGAATTATGGACCTTGTGGCAATGCGAATGAACGGGATATCGTTCGTCCATGTACACGCGCATCACGGAATCCGGCGGCCGCCGCTACCTGCAGCTCGTCGAGGGGCACCGCGACGAAGCCGGGAAGGTCCGCATCAAGGTCGTCGCCAACCTCGGCAGGCTGGACAAGATCAAGCCCGGCAAGCTCGATCCGCTGATCAACGGCCTGAACCGGGCGGCCGGGCGCCTCGAGAACACCGCCTCCGACGTGACCTACGAGTCCTCCCTGGGCTATGGCGATGTCTTCGCACTCCATGAGATCTGGAAGGACCTCGGCTTCGACCGCGCCCTGAACCGGGCGCTGCGCTCCGGACGGCGCGAGATCGACGCCGAGGCGCTCGTGCGCGCCATGGTCTTCAACCGCCTCTGCGCGCCGGACTCGAAGCTCGGCTGCCTGCGCTGGCTCGAGACGGTGGCGATGCCCGCCATGCCGGAAACCGTGACGCATCAGCATCTTCTGCGCGCGATGGATGCGCTCATGGACCATGCCGACGTTGTCGAGGGCGCGCTGGCGAAGCAGCGGCGGCCGCTCGTCGATCGCGATCTGGCGGTCGTCTTCTATGACCTGACCACCGTCCGCATCCATGGCGAAGGGCGCGTCGAGGACGACCTGCGCGGCTTCGGAATGAACAAGGAAACCGGCGGGATTGCCCGGCAGTTCGTGCTCGGCGTGGTGCAGACGGCCGATGGACTACCACTCCTGCACACCGTCCATCCAGGCAACATGGCGGAGACGAAGACGCTGCAGGGCATGCTCGAAACCGTGCTGAAGCGCTTTCCGGTCCAGCGGGTGGTGCTCGTGGCCGACCGCGGCCTCCTGAGCATGGACAATATAGGCGAGCTGACGGCCCAGGCCGACCGGGATGGCCGCAGGCTGGAGTTCATCCTGGCCGTGCCCGCCCGCCGCTATGCCGAGCTTGCCGAAACATTCCAGGGACTTGCCTTCGACGCTGACGGCCTCGCCGAAAGCACCTTCGCCGGGCACCGGCTGATCGTCGCCCATGATCCGCTGCGCGCCGCAGAGCAGTCGGACCGCCGCCGCGCGCGCATCCGCGAGCTCGAGGAGATGGGCGAACGGCTGGCTGGCAAGCTGGATGGGCAAGATGCCGGACAGACGGCCCGTGGCCGCCGCGCCTCGGATCGCGGGTCGTACAGCCGTTTCGCGAAGGCTGTGGCCGAAGCCGAGCTGACCCGCTTCATCAAGCCCGACCTGCAGGCGGACCTGTTCAGCTGGAGCCTCGACGAAGCCACGATCGCCCGTGCCGAGCTCTTCGACGGCAAGCTGGCGCTGCTGACCAATGTTTCCGGCATCACGCCCGCCGAGGCGGTCGCGCGCTACAAGTCGCTGGCCGACATCGAGCGCGGGTTCCGCGTCCTGAAGTCCGACATCGAGATCGCCCCTGTCCACCACCGCCTGCCGGAGCGCATCCAGGCGCACGCCCTCATCTGCTTCCTGGCGCTGGTCCTCTACCGCGTCATGCGGATGCGGCTGAAGGCGAAAGGGCATTCCGCGAGCCCGCGCACCGCGCTCGACCTGCTGGCGCGCATCCAGAAACACACCGCCCATGCCGGAAACCGCACCCTGCATGGCATCAGCAGAACAACACCGGAGCAGCTCGACCTCTTCGAAGCCATGGACCTCCCCAAGCCCGCCTGACGGGCTCCGTTGTCACATTTTTGGCCTTTCGGCCTAAATGATATCAATTACTTGCGCGTTTAACTGATGAACTTGGGGAACCCGGCTTAATACGGGGCAACGAAAGCGGCGCGCGCCGGAACGCGCCAAGCCGCAGCGGAACGACCCAGCCTCTCGGAATAGCTGAACAGAAGATGGCGTGGGCAGTCACAGGGCCAGCTTCAAGCCGCTGATCCCGTCCGCTCGGGCGAATTCAGTGAAAAATCGAGGTGCCCAATAGTAACTCATGACAGGTTCTTCATGCGCGATCCGAATCGTGAATGCGCGAAGTAACATCCTGAATATACTTCAACCGCCTCCCTTGCCGATTCTCGGAGAATTCTCAGAAGTTGCACGTATTCATGTATTTCATCTTCTTCATTTCAACTTCGGATCAGCCATGGAGATCTTTCACATTGAGGATGGAGATCGCTTCTTCATAGTTGCAACCTGCAATGGAAATGCACCGTGTTACCGGCCCCTTTGAAAGAGGCCGGTAAGATCTTGAAGCGTAGGTGCGGATAAAGCTGTATCCCACTTGTTCTTTTTCGATTCTTAGATCATCCAGTCTCCACCCGTCGGAATTCCAGCGAAGTCCCAATCTCCCCGATCTCCAATATCGACGAGAACGTTCTCGTTCAAAACTACTAGAGATCCTTCAGAGGAATACGCGGAGTCTTGCATTAGACTACCTTCGGTTCCTTCGACTGTTCCAATGTCTACTCCCTCAACATAGACATCAAATATCTTTTGACCGAAGTGATCTCCACTGTGGAAGTCACGATTTCCCCATTTGTTTGAATAACCAATCATTCGAACACTATCTTCAGTTAAGGCAACAACCGCAAGATGTGTTAGGGACCCCACACAGGTAAAATCTATTGTATCACTGTCAAAAAAGTCTGTTGAGAAATCAGCCACAAGGTTTTTTCCAAGATCCGTTCGGCCATGACCATATCCCCCATCGAAACTTAGAGCCATGCCGGCAGTTTTGGAGTCCTCAAAATACTTGTCCCGATGATGCATGTGACCGTCATCAAACGCGAATATATCGTCCCCGCGACCTCCATACCCTATATCAGTTCCTTTCCCGTACCAGATAGTATCATTACCTTCCCCGCCCCTGGAGATATCGTCTCCATCATTGCCCGCGAGCTCGTCGTTGCCTCGCTGTCCATACAACTTGTCATTTCCTTCGCCGCCCAGAAGAATATCGTTGTCCCTCTGACCGTAGATCACGTCATCGCCGGCACCGCCGTCTACTTGGTCGTGTCCACCACCTGCCTTGATCGTGTCATCTCCATCCTGCCCAAATATCGTATCTCGTCCTGAACCGGTCGCGATCGAGTCATTGTCCGTGCCGATCCAAGAGTTATTGTTTTTCTCGTCATTTCCGAAAACAAGGTTGTTTCCGCTAAAGTCCTCGATCAAGTCATCTCCACGGCCACCAGAGAGGCGATCATTCCCTTCGCCTCCATCAATTGAATCAGCGCCGAGTCCCCCATGGAGATTGTCGTTCCCAGCTCCTCCGTCTAGGAAGTCTCGTCCGAGGTTGCCGAAAATAACATCGTCCCCGGATTCACCATATAGAAAATCCCTTCCGGCTCTTCCGAGCATATAGTCATTGCCGTCATTGCCGTAGAATGTATCGGATGACCGTCCGCCGAAGAACTCATCAGCATTTGTTCCGCCGACGGCGAAGTTGCCGAATTGACTGCCGTAGAAATTCAGAAATGCGTCATCTCCAGATACTTGCGAAGGATCGGATTGCGTATCTCTATCTGGGTCCGGATTTTCAAGCCAGTCCACGAAGTCGAACGAGACCGGACTGCCATTATCATATGGGCGCACCTCCACATCGATCCGATGCACTGGGGCCCCAGAAATATTCTTGCCTAGCTTAATCAAGGTTAGCTCAGCATTTAAATCGGCGTATTGAATGTTGCTTTCTGAAACTTGCTGAAATCCGTTCAGGTAGTCCGGCTTCAACATCGGATATTCCCAATCGGGAACGTAGATAATCGGCGTGCAGTGTTTGTAGTATGACATATCTTCCTCCGTATCCGCATTGCATAAACGCATTGCAGAGAAGCTATGATTCCATGAATTCAACTTGTTCACAAAATACAAACTTGTATGGGCAGGGTATCGATGCGCTTCAGCAATGCTATCCCCAGATGGTGACGTCAATTTGAGGTGTTTTAGCAGGCTGCTGAAAAAGTCTGCTGTGAGGAACGATACCCCTTGAGCAGGGCGCGATGCAGTCTGGTGTGGGTGGAGAGCAGTCCGAGTAGCCGCGTTCCGGCTCCGGCGGCGAGGAGTTTCAGCAGGTGATCTTGCCCCCGGATCCCGGACTTTGCGTTGAAGTGCTCCCAGAGAGAGGGAACCGAAATGAGCAGACAACCCCGCCGCCACTTCACTACCGAGTTCAAGGAACAGGCCGTCGCGCGGCTCTCGGAGCCCGGCGCAACGCAGATCCGCTCGCTCGAATTCCGGATCCGGCCGACAATCGCCTCGAGGTTGGACACAGTTGCGTTGAAGTCCTGGCGCAGCGTTTCATAGGCATCGGGAAACTCCCGCTCGATCCGCGCCTCCAGATCGCCCTGCGCGAGCTGGTGCAGGGCTTCCCCGAGATCGGTGACGACTGCTTCCTGTTCTGCCGCCAGCGCGGCACGCTCGCGTTCCGCCTTCTGACGTATCTGCTCCTGCGCGTCCGCCTCGCGCCGGTCACGCTCCGCCTTCTCGCGCTCGGCTTCGGCGTGCCGGGCAGCCTCCGCCGCATCGCGGGCGCGCCGTTCCTCTTCAGCCCGTGCCTCGGTCTCGCCCGCGGCGGCCTTCTGCCGTTCGGCCTCCTGCTCCGCCGCGATCTTGTGGAGGATGTTCATCCGGAAGGTCTCGACCGAGCGCGCCATCTCGCCGACCTCGTCGCGCGATTTCAGGTGCGGGATCGGCGCGTCCAGCTCGTTGTCGGTCAGCGTCTGCATGCGGGCATTCAGCGCCCGGATCGGCCGAGTGATGCTCAGCGCCAGGCCGGTGCCGATCGCGAAGAGCAGGCCGATCCCGATCGCCGATGCACCGGCGGCCGTGCGCCAGAAGGCGCGAATCATGGCGTCGATATCCTCGACATAGCTGCCGGTCGCGACCATCCAGCCCCAGGGCGCGAAGGCACGCACATAGCTGATCTTGGGCAGCAGCTCGTCCTCTGCGCCCTGCACGGCACGGGCCGAACTGTAGCGGACGACGCCTCCGCCTTCGGCGGATTGCGCGGCCCCGATCATCTCGCGGTAGATGTAGACGCCGTCCGGGTCCTGCAGATCCCAGGTATTGGTGCCGAGACGTCCGGGCTTGGCATGGGCAACGATATTCGCGTCGTAATCGGCTGCGAACAGGTAGTTGCCGTTGTCGTAGCGGGCGTTGCCGATGATCCTCGCGCCCTCGGCCTCGGCATCTTCCTGCGTCATCTCGCCTGCATCGACCCTGGCCTGCAGTGCGGCCAGCTGGGACACGGAGGCATCTACGACGTCGCGCAGATGCACCTCCCTGAGCTGGTAGACGTAATCGGTCACGCGCTCGTTGAGCGCCACGACGAGCAATGTGGACACGACGACCGAGACCGCGATCAGCGTGTATATCTTGGCACCAATGCCGAAACGGGGCTTGAAACTCATGGACTATGAAACTCCGGAACTCGCGGCAGTCAAGCAGGCCCGGGTTAAGATCGCCTTTCCGCTGACGCAGACGGCGGCAGAGGCCCGGATGGCGGTCCGAACGGATGCGTGCGGATCGCCGCGGAGGCCGCACAGGAGCGCCAGGTTGCGGCGTGCGCCGCGTTGGCCCGGCGCGCTCCGGGGGCCTGGCCAACCGGATTAAGGCGCTCAGCATGCGTGGAAACCATGCGGTGGCGCCTTCGCGGACGGCTCGATGCTCTTCGGCGGACGGCCGTCCGCTATGGACGACCATATTTGATACAGTTAGCCTGCCGCCGCAAACGCTGTCCTTGGCATCCGCTCCCCGCCTGCGTTTATGCAAATGGAAACACGAGGAGTGTCCGATGTTCGAGACGAAGATCCGCAAGATCGGCTATTCGGCCGTCATGACCCTCTCCACCGAGATGCTTGCCATTCTCGATGCCAGGGAGGGCGACCCGCACTTCGTCGTTCGCGGTGATGACGAGAGGCTCAAGATCACGGCGCATGATCCCGCGCTGGCCGAGGCGCTGGCCGCAGCAGAGATCGTGATGGGCGAAAACCGCGACCTGCTTCAGGCGCTTGCATGAGCGGACCCGTGTGGGTCCCGCTCCGTGCTGTCCTCGCCATCTACGGTCGCCAGATCGCCCGGCATGGCGGTGCCGCAGGAGTGCGGGACATGGCGCCGCTCGAGTCCGGCTGCGCCCGCCAGCCAACCTTGCCGTCGACGGCAAGCCTGACCGCGATGCCATAGACAAAGCCCTGCATCAAAATTGAGCCAGACCTAATTCAACCGGCCAACCTGGTCCACCCGCAGGGGCGCATTCCTGTGATCGAGCGCCTCCAGCGCGCGCGGCATCTTCAAACCGACCAGGGGGCGCCGCGGATGCGGTCGAGCAGCGCGCTCGTGGCTGGCTACCCGCAGCCAGGCGGCGGCCGAAAGCATCGTGGAAATCCAGCGGGCGGCGCAGGCCCTGGACTGGCATCTGCTGGGGCGGGCGCGGCGGCGGCGCCTTGCGATGGGCGGGATCGCCCCGGCGCAGCGCCTTGCCCTCGAGCACCGGGTGCCGGGCAATCGGCGCGTTCGGGCATTCCTTCTGGCCAATGGCAGTCATGCCCTCGCTCCTCGAAGATGCGGATCTCGGCAGTGTGGTGCTGGAGCTCGAGCACGCGGTGCCGCGCGGTGTCGGGCACCGGGCAGAGATTGCCGCCGACCGAAACCATGCCCTCGTTGCTGACCCGCCGCTCGACCGTCAGGACCGCGTCATAGGCCAGGGCGGGCAACGGCCGGAGGCTGGGCAGCTCCTCGGCGAAGGCCTCGTCGACCACCCGCCGGGTGGTGGCGTGGGTGCGGGGATTGGCGATCCCGGTGCGCCATTCGGTGAACTGCGCGTTGAGGTCATCGAGATTGCGGAAGCTGCGGGGGAGGAGTTCAAGCGTATGGCAAACGGTCCGGGGGACCGTTTGCAGCGCAGAACGTCCTGGTGGATGGAGCGGAACGGCCGCTCGTTGTGCGGGCTTGCGCGGCGCCATTGGCGCCACGGTCCCTTCAATTCCCTTTCGTCTTCGCGCGGTACGGGCGGCAGGCCCGGGGGATGGCGCCGTAGTGGTCCAGCAGCACGACCAGCGACGCATTGTAAGCGGAGCATCCGTTCCCGGGATCTGGAGTTGGAGCCTTTCGGCTTTGCTTTAGAATCCAGCGTTGCCGGAGTGCGGTGTACCGGTCGCCATGCGGCGGTGATGATCCGCCCGGTCCCGCGCATGGAACAGGACGACACAAGCGATGAGCAGAACAGTCTGGGGATTCGCCGTGACGCGCAGCAAGAGCGGCCGCAACATCTGGCCGCCGGAGCTGAAACGCGAGGCTGCCCGGAGGGTCCTGGATGAAGGCCTGCCTCCCGCAGACCTCGCCCGGGAAATCGGCGCCAATGACTGCATGCTCCGCGACGGGCTGAAGGACGAACGCGTCCGGCGCGCCTCTGTCCGGCACCCATCGGCCGGCTTTGCGGAGGTCACCGTCGGAGACACGGAGACCTCGGCGCCCGGGCTGCCCCGCTCCGGGGAACCTGTCCCGGACCAGGCAGCGACCATCGCCATTTCGATCGGCGACGTCCGCATCGAGGTGCCGGCGGATCTAGACGAGGGAACGCTGTCGAAATTCATCCGCGCCCTGAGGGCGGCCTGATGCTGCCGCTGAACGGGCTGAAGATCTGCCTGGCGACCGAACCAG
>NZ_VATA01000097.1 GCF_005870025.1 Poseidonocella sp. HB161398 | reverse complement strand
CGATGATCTCAATGTCAGCCTGCCTGCGGCGCAGCGCGACTGACCAGCTCGGCCCGCTTGAAAGCGCGAGGCCCGCGGTGAGCTACACCACCTTTCGGGACATCATCCGCGTGCCATTTGCTTTCGCCTTCCAGCTTGATGCCAGTGCCATCGGCAAGCAGGCGCGCGGTGCGTCTGGACCCGCAATATGGAGGGTGATGCCCAAGGTTTTCTGCCGCTCCGGCAGATGCCGACGTCCGGCAACGCCCGGCCGGGACCCGGCAGTGCGAGGGCGCGTGCCGCGGCCCCGGCGGCCGCCGCAAGGGCATCGCGAAAGGGACCTTGATCGCAAGGCACGTTCGGATCGCTGTGTCGTCCGTGCGGGTTCGCGGTTGCGTCGTCCGGACGGCGCAGCTTTCCCCCTGCATCGAGGGACCGGATCCGGAGGACGGCGATCGACGCTGGGAAGGCGCCTGACAAGGCCCGCGCAAATCGGTGGTCCCGCCGGTCGTCTTGCGGGGTCTGCTCTGGCAGGGCAGCAAGCGCGTCGGTCTCGCGAGAAAGGTCCCCCGATTTTGGCGACAAGCCACGGGGCGGCCTGCATCGCGGGGTACTTGCCAGATCGGCGGCGCCTGTCCGGGATCGAGCCGGAGGGGCCGCGGCGCGGGGCCGCCTGATCCCTGGCGGCGATGTCCGGCTGACGGACGGGATTCCAGAAGCCGGGCGGACATTGCGCTCGTGCCATGGGCCGGCAATGCCGGGCTGCTTTGTGTGCCGGGGCTTGCAGATGCGCGGGGGCGGGCCGGGTCCAGAATGGTTTCCAGGCACGAGCCTGACGCTCTGCGACCTCTCGCCATTGGTCTGGAGGCAGGCAATCGCCGCTCCGGGAGCGCGGGCAGGGGCGTTGATCCCCAGCTGCCCTCCATCCGTTGCCAGCGGCCGGCGGATGACGCCTTGAAATCGGCAGGCGGCAAGATCCGGACCGGAGTCCGGGACGCCCTGAGACAGCTTTTTGCGAAATCCTGGACGCGCCGTCATTCGCCGCCGCCCCGAAAAGCGGCGGGACTGTTCAATTCATGGTCATTGCACGCCCGGATGCCGGGTCGGCCGAAAACTGCATATTGCATGAATAATTATATATTGCCGGACCCGGGCCCGGATGCAGAACTGCCCGCAAGTGCGAGTGGAATTCGAGACGATGGCAGACAGAGATACAGACTGGATCGGGCAGATCGGGCAGCAGGACCGCGCGCTTCGCGCCCTGGTGCGCCTGGCGCCGGACCTTCCCGCGGCGCGGCCCGCCGTGACGCTGGGCGTCAAGGACATCATCGATGTCGAAGGCCTGCCGACGGAATGCGCCTCGCCGATCTGCGAGGGCCGGATGCCCGCCAGGACCGCGGCCTGCGTGGCCTTTCTCGAGCGGGCAGGGGCCAGGGTGCTGGGAAAGACGGTCACGACGGAATTCGCGACGACCAAGCCGGGGCCGACCCGCAATCCGCTGAACCCGGCGCATTCGCCGGGCGGGTCGTCCTCGGGATCGGCGGCGGGCGTCGCGGCGGGAATGTTCGACTGGGCGCTGGGGACGCAGACCGCGGGCTCGGTGATCCGGCCGGCCGCCTTCTGCGGGATCGCGGGCTTCCTGCCCTCGGCGGGCTATATCCCGCGCGAGGGCGTGCGGATCATGTCGCCGACGCTCGACCGGGTCGGCGTCTTGGCGCGCGACATGGCCGGGATCGAGGCGATGCTGAAGGCCTTCCCGGCCTGGCGGCCGGAGCCGCTCCCGGACCGCCCGCTGAAGATCGCGCTCCTGCCGCTGCCGGTCTGGGACACGGCCGACGCGGCCACGCGCGCAACAGTGCTGGGCACGGCCGAGGCGCTCCGGGCCGCGGGCCACACGGTCGGGGAACTGCCGGATCCGGCGCCCTTCCTGGAGATGATGGACGCGCAGAAAACGGTCATGGGCTACGAGATCCCGCGGGCGCTGTCGCGCGAACTGGCGGAGCATCGCGATCTGCTGTCCGACGAGCTGCGGGATTTCTGCGATGCCTCGATGGCGATCCCGCAGGAGGCCCATGCCGCCGCGCTGGAGACCGCCGACCGCTTCCGGCTCTATTGCGGCGCGCTCTTCGCCGGCCATGACGCGGTGATCGGCCCGGCGGCCGCGGCGCTTGCGCCAGAGGGGCTCGGCTGGACCGGGGACCCGTTCGTCAACCGCATCTGGTCGCTGTCGAAACTGCCGGCGGCCTGCGTGCCGGGCGGGGCGGCGGCGAACGGGCTGAAGGCCTCCGTGCAGATCAACGCGGCGGCCGGGCGGGACGGCTTCCTCTGCGCGCTGGCCGCGCGGATCGAACCGCTCGCCGCGGCGGTCGCGCCCGGCTGAACATACCCCGGCAGGCTGGGCCGTCCCGCCGGAGCACTCCGACAACAACAATATCCGGCCCGCGTCACTCCAACAGCGAGGAACTGCAATGTCCTTCCTTTCCAAGATCGCCATGCCCGTGAAGGGGGCCGCCACGGCGGCCGCCATGGCCTGCCTGGCGCTGCCCGCCGCGGCGCAGGAATTCAAATGGACCGTCCAGACGGCCTATGCCTCGGGCGACGACCTGCACCTGACCTTCGTCCGGCTCGCCGAGATGATCGAGGAGATGTCCGGCGGCCGGCTGGTCATGGAGGTCAGCCCCGGCGGCGCCTTCGTCCCGGCCTTCGACGTGCTCGACGCGGTCAATGACGGCGTGATCGACGCGGCCGGGGGCGATGCCGACTACTGGGTCGGCAAGCATCCGGCGGGCAGCCTCTTTGCCTCGGCGCCGGGCTTCGGCATGCCCTCGATCGACCTGATGGGCTGGATGTACTACGGCGGCGGCAAGGAGCTCTTCGCCGAGTACATCAACGACACGCTGCAGATGACCAACACCGTGTCCTTCCTGCTCAGCCCGGCCCAGGCGCAGCCCTTCGGCTGGTTCGAGGAGCCGGTGACCTCGGCCGAAGACATCAAGGGCATGAAGTACCGCACGCCCGGCCTGCCGGTCGACGTGATGCGCGAAATGGGCGCGGCGGTGGTGACCGTGCCCGGCTCCGAGGTCGTGCCCTCGCTCGAGCAGGGCGTGATCGAGGCCGCGGAGTATTTCGGCCCGAAAGCCGACATGATCCTGGGCCTGCCGGATGTGCGCAAGATCTACATGATGCCGAGCTACCTGCAGCTGGGGCTGATCCAGAACTTCTTCGTCTCCAAGGAGCGCTGGGACGAGCTGCCCGACGACCTGAAGGCGATCGTCACCTATGCCGTCATGGCGGAGTCGGCCGATTTCTACTGGAAGGGGCTCGACGAGAACTCCAAGGCCCTGGCGCAGATGGAAACCGAGATGGGCGTGAAGGTCACCGAGACCCCGCGCGACGTGATGGAGGCGCAGCTTGTCGCCTGGTCCGCCGTTCTCGACCGCTATGCCGAGCAGGACGCGTTCTTCGCCAAGGTGCTGGACAGCCAGCAGGCCTTTGCCGAGCGGGTCGTGCCGCTGAAGGCGCGGATCAACCCGCCGGCGGATATCGCGCTGAAGCATTTCGGCTTCGAATGATCACGAGCGGAGGACGGCCCGCTCCGTCCTCCGTCCGAACGGCAGGCAAGGACCCGACATGGCAGCCGAAGACGACGACGCGCTCCTGCGCGCGCTCAAGCAGGACGAGGACCTTCCGGATCTGGAGCAGATGCGCAAGGCGGTCCCCAACATCCCCGATCCCTGGCGCGGCATCGTGATGAAGATCGACCGCTTCGCCGATCTCTACGGGCATGCGCTGAGCTGGCTGGTGCTGGCGCTGGTCGCGATCGTGGTGATGGAGGCGATCCGCCGCTACGCGTTCAACAATCCCAGCATCTGGGCCTATGACCTCAGCTACATGCTCTACGGCACGATCTTCATGCTGGGGGCGGGGACGACGCTGCGCTTCGGCGGGCATATCCGCACCGACCTGTTCTTCAAGGACTGGTCGCCGCGCACCCAGGCGGGGGTCGACCTGGTGTTCTACGTGCTCCTGTTCTTCCCGGGGCTGTTCTTCTTCTTCTGGGCCGGCTTCGACAAGGCGCTGAGCTCCTTCATGATTTCCGAGCGCGCCTCGGCGAGCTTCTGGCGGCCGATCCTGTGGCCCTACCGCGCGGTCATTCCGGCCACCGCGCTCCTCCTGATGATCCAGGGCGTGTCGGAGGTCATCAAGGCCGTGTTCCAGTTCCGCAGCGGAGAGCCTGCATGAGTTTCGGCGTCATCCTCGGCTTCGTCCAGCTGGCCTCGCTGCTGGTCGGCATCTTCGCGGGCTTCCCGATCGCCTTCACGCTGATCGTGCTGACCGTGTTCTTCGGCTATCTCGGCCTCGGCGACCGCGCCTTCGACCTGATGGTCTACCAGGCCTGGGGCGTGATGGGGACCGAGACGCTGGCCGCCGTGCCGCTCTTCGTCTTCATGGGCTACATCCTCGAGCAGGCGGGCATCATGGAGCGGCTCTTCAAGGGCTTCCAGTTCACTCTCGCGAGGGTGCCGGGCGCGCTCTATATCGGCGTGCTGCTGACCTCGACGATCTTCGCCACGGCCACCGGCATCATCGGCGCCTCGGTGACGCTGATCGGCATGCTCGCCGCACCGGTCATGACCAAGTCGAACTACGATCCGGCCCTGTCCGCGGGCACGATCACCGCGGGCGGCACGCTCGGCATCCTGATCCCGCCCTCGGTGATGCTGGTGGTGCTCGGGCCCGTCGTCGGCGTCTCGATCCCCAAGCTCTTCGCCGCCTGCATCCTGCCGGGGCTGCTGATCACCGGGCTCTTCCTCGCCTACACGCTGATCCGCTGCTGGATCAATCCCTCCCTCGGCCCGGCCCTGCCCGAAGCCGAACGCCCGGAAAGCTGGAAGGTCGCGCTGAAGGAGCTGATCGTCGGCATGACGCCGATGCTGGTTCTGATCGGCGCGACGCTGGGCAGCATCCTGACGGGCGTCGCCACGCCGACGGAGGGCGCGGGCATGGGCGCGGCCGGCGCACTGATCCTGACGATCCTCTACGGCCGCTTCACCCTGCCGCGGCTGCGCATGGCGCTCTACCAGACGGTCATCGTCTCCTCGATGATCCTCTTCCTGCTCCTGGCCTCCAACATGTTCGGCGCGGTGTTCAACCGGCTGGGCACCGGTCCCTGGATCGCCAACCTGCTGGTCAGCTGGGACCTGCCGCCCTTCGGCGTGGTGCTGGCGCTGATGGTCGTGGTCTTCCTTCTGGGCTGGCCGCTGGAATGGGCGCCGATCGTCTTCATCTTCCTGCCGATCTTCCTGCCCATCGTGCAGCAGGCCGGGCTGAACCTCCTGTGGATCAGCGCGCTGGTGGCGGTGAACCTGCAGACCGCCTTCCTGTCGCCGCCAGTGGCGATGGCGGCCTACTATCTCAAGGCGGTGGCGCCGCAATGGCACCTGAAGGAGATCTATTCGGGCATGTTCCAGTTCGTCGGCCTGCAGGTGATCGCGCTGATCCTCGTGCTGGCCTTCCCGGCGATCGCGCTCTGGCTGCCGTCGGTGATGTTCGACTGACCCGCGCCCTGCCGTCCCGCTGAGGGGCGGCAGGGCCGTCTTCTGCCGCCAGCGCATCTGGCCGGATGCGCCGCGCTGACACGTCCCTCCGCGTCATGAGGGAATGCCGTATTCCGCATTTCGCGGCGGCGCCGAATGCGGCCGTCCCGGCGCGGGCTGCATTCTTCCCGCAGGAAGGCGGCGATCCGGTTCCGGACGGTCCCGATCCCCTCATGCCATATAGCGCTCTCGTGCCGGCGGGGGGCGGCGCCGTGATCGACCAGTGGAGGGACATTGCGCGAGCGTCCGCGCCGCAGAGGTCCGTTCTGGCGCGGGCTCCGGGCCCTATGGGCACGGCTTGCGCGTCATCCGCTCCGGGATCGGCAAAGGCAGCACGCCCGCTGACGGCGCGGTCTGCACGCCTCCACCCATCTTCCGCCATGGCGCATGCCTGCGCTTGCACCGGCTTCGTTCCCGCCCCGCGGCGCGGCGCTTGCCCATGCCATCTGCGGCCAGCGGCGCGAAATTGCGCAGCGGCGCCGGAAGGCTCCGGCAGGCGGCCGCTTTTCCCGCAGAGAGCTTTACAGGTGCCGCCGAATCTGCCTAGCGTTCAGGTAAACCAGTTTACTAAATCGGTTTACTGACAGAATGTGCGGCTTTGGGAAGGGTGGCATGGCAAATCTGCAGGATGTGGCCAAGGCGGCGAATGTGTCGAAGACCACGGTCTCGCGCTACCTGAACGGCTCGCTCGAGCTGCCCGACAGGACCGCCGAGGCCATCAATGCCGCCATCAAGGCGCTGAACTACGTGCCGAACCCGCATGCGCGCCGCCTCAGCCTGGGGCGCTCGGACACGATCGCTCTGGTCGTGCCCGATATCGCCACGCCGTTCTTTGCCATGTTCGTCGCGGCGGTGGAGGCCGAGGCCGACCGCCGCGGGCTGTCTCTGGCGCTGCATGCGACGCTGAACCGGCCGGACCGGGAAATGTCCTATCTCGACAAGATCCGGCAGGGGCATGCCGACGGGCTGATCTTCATCACCAACCATGCGGGCAACGACGCGCTGGCCGCGAAGATCAGCGCCGCCGGCCCCTGCGTCGTGGTCGACGAGGACGTGGCCGGAGCGCAGGTGCCCAAGCTCTTCTGCGATAACGAGGAGGGCGGCGCGCTGGCCGGGCGCCATCTGGCGGCGGCCGGGCACCGGCACGTGCTCTTCATCGGCGGCGTCGACCAGATGATCAGCGGCGCCCGGCGCTATGCCGGCTTCGCGCGCGGCATGCGCGAGCTGGCGGGCGAGGGCGCCCGGATCGAGCGGGTCTGCGGACCCTATACGGTCGAGGCCGGCCGGGCCGCCGCGCAGGCCTTCGCCCAGCGGGGCGCGGACCGGCCGACCGCGATTTTCGCCACCTCCGACGAGCTGGTCACCGGGCTCTACGAGGTCCTGCGCGAGGCCGGGCTTGCCGTGCCGCGCGACGTCTCCGTGGTGGGCTTCGACGATGTCGGCCCGCTCCATCTCTTCGCACCGGCCGTGACAGCGGTGCGTCAGCCGGTCCGCGACCTGGGCAAGCGCGCCCTCGAGCTCCTGCTCGACCGCCGGCCGGAGGACACTGCAAAGCTCCCGCCAGAGGAGCTGCTTCCTGTCACGCTGATCGAGCGGAACTCGGTTGCGCCGCCGATCTGACAAGACTGACGCGACTTCCAACAGCGAGGACACGACATGCATTCCCGTATCACGCGCCGCACTCTCGGCGTGCTCCTGACCTCCTCCATCCTCGGCGCCGCGGCGCTGCCTGCCGCCGCGCAGGAGGAGAAGACCATCGCCCTGGTGCAGATCAACCAGCAGGCGCTGTTCTTCAACGAGATGAACCGCGGGGCCCAGGAGGCGGCCGAGAAGGCCGGCGTCAAGCTGGTGATCTTCAACGCCAACAACGACTCCGCCGCGCAGAACAGCGCGATCGAGACCTATATCCAGGAAGGCGTCGACGGGCTGGCCGTGGTCGCCATCGACGTCAACGGCATCATGCCGGCGGTCGAGCAGGCCGATGCGGCGGGCATCCCGGTGGTCGCCATCGACGCGATCCTGCCCGAGGGCCCGCAGAAGGCGCAGATCGGCGTCGACAATGCCAAGGCGGGGGCCGATCTTGCGGCCTATTACAACGAGCACATGGAGGGCGCCTCGAAGCTCGGCATCGTCGGCGCGCTGAACTCCTATATCCAGAATGTCCGCAAGGACGGGTTCGAGGAGGCGCTCGACGCCGGGAACGTGACCGTCGCGGGCACGGTCGACGGCCAGAACATCCAGGACGTGGCGCTCGGCGCGGCCGAGAACCTGATCACCGCGAACCCGGATCTGACCTCGATCTACGCGACCGGCGAGCCCGCGCTGATGGGCGCCATCGCGGCCGTGTCGAGCCAGGGCAAGCAGTCGGATGTCGCGATCTACGGCTGGGACCTGACCGCGCAGGCGATCGACGCGATCGACGAGGGCTATCTCAAGGCGGTAATCCAGCAGGATCCGGCCGGCATGGGCGCTGCCGCGGTCGATGCGCTGGTGGCGCTCTCCGAAGGCGGCGAGGTCGAGAGCGAGATCTCGGTGCCGGTGACCATCGTCACGCAGGAGAATGTCGGCGACTTCCGCTCGCTGTTCGAATGACCATGGCAGCGACAGAAATGACAGGGGAGGGGAGGGGGCAGGCCCCCCTCCCGGCCGCGCCGATCCTGCGGCTGACGGGCATCCGCAAGACCTTCGGCTCGCACCAGGCGCTGCGCGGGGTCGATCTGGACATCCGTCCCGGCGAGTGCCTCGGCCTGATCGGCGACAACGCGGCGGGCAAGTCGACGCTCTCGAAGGTGATCTCCGGCACTTATGTCCCCGACGAGGGCGAGATCGAGATGGATGGCCGCAAGGTCCGCTTCGCCACTCCCTCGGAGGCGCGCGATTTGCATATCGAGATGGTCTACCAGGATCTCTCGCTCTGCGACCATGTCGACGTGGTCGGCAATCTCTTCCTCGGGCGCGAGCTGAAGCGGGGGCCGTTCCTCGACCAGAAGCGCATGCTGGCCGAGGCCGCGAAGATGCTCGCCGCGCTGGAGATCCGCATCCCGCGGCTGACCGCCAAGGTCGAGAAGCTCTCGGGCGGGCAGCGCCAGGCCATCGCGATCGCCCGGGCCGCCAGCTTCGAGCCCAAGGTGCTGATCATGGACGAGCCGACCTCCGCGCTCGCCGTGGCCGAGGTCGAGGCGGTGCTGGCGCTGATCAACCGCGTCAAGGCGCGCGGCGTCGCCGTGGTGCTGGTCACCCACCGGATGCAGGACCTGTTCCGCGTCTGCGACCGGGTGGCGGTCATGTACGAGGGCACCAAGGTGGCCGAGCGCGCCATCGGCGACACCAACCTGCAGGAACTGGTCGACCTCATCGTCGGCAAGGGAGGCCACTGATGGCAACCTATACCGAGCGGCAGGCCGGCTCGAAACTGGCGGATTTCATTTCCGAACATGCGCAGGTGCTGTCCATCGCGCTGTTCTTCGCGCTCTGCATGCTGTTCTTCGGCAGCATGACCACGACCTTCCTGACGGGGGGCAACCTCTTGAACGTGCTGCGCCAGGCGGCGCCGATCCTCGTGGTGGCGGTGGCCATGACGCTGGTGATCGCGACCTCGGGCATCGACCTTTCGGTCGGCTCCATGGTGGCGCTGATCAACGCGCTGGCGGCGATCGTCATGGCCGCGGGGCTGGGCTGGCCGGCGACGATCGTGCTGATGCTGGTCGCCGGGGCGCTGATCGGCGGCGTGCAGGGCTGGTTCATCTCCTACCAGGGCATCCCGGCCTTCATCGTCACGCTGGCGGGTCTGTCGATCCTGCGCGGCGTCGCGCTCTACATGACGGAAGGCTACTCGATCCCGATCCGCGATGCCGACGGCTTCTTCTGGCTCGGCCGGGGCACGATCGGCGGCTTTCCGGTGCCCGCGCTGATCGCCATTCTCGTCGCCATCCTCGGCTTCGTCGTCATGCTGCGGACCCAGTACGGGCGGCAGGTGATCGCGGTCGGCTCGAACATGGAGGCGGCGCGCCGCGTCGGCATGCCCGCCAAGAAGGTGCTGGCCTCCGTCTACGTGGTCTCGGGGCTGGCCTGCGCGGTGGCGGGCATGCTGATCGCCGCGCGGCTGGGCTCGGGCTCGTCGAACGCGGCCCAGGGCTTCGAGCTGCAGGTGATCGCGGCCGTCGTGCTCGGCGGCACCTCGCTGATGGGGGGCAAGGCCTCGATGACCGGCACCGTGCTGGGGACCATGACCATCGCGGTGATCGGCAACGGGCTGATCCTGATGCATATCTCGCCCTTCTTCACCCAGATCGTCACCGGCACGATCATTCTTGTCGCCATCTGGATGAACACCAGGCTGTTCGACCGCAACTGGCGCTTTGCCCGGAGGAAATCCGCATGAGCGAGCTGTCTCCCTGCCACACCGGCTCGGGCCTGGTGATGACCGTGGACGGGCCGATCCCCTCGGACCGGCTCGGCCACACGCTGATGCACGAGCATCTGCAGAACGACTGCCGCTGCTGGTGGAACCCGCCGAAGGAGCCCGGGCGCGCCCATCTGGCCGAGGCCGAGATCAGCATCGAGCTGCTCTCCGAGCTGCGCCAGGACCCGTTCGTCAACAAGCACAACATTGCGCTCGACGATGTCGAACTGGCCATCGAGGAGGTGAAGGCCTTCGCCGCGGCTGGCGGGCAGAGCATCGTCGATCCGACCTGCCGCGGCATCGGCCGCGACCCGCTGAAGCTGCGCCGCATCGCGGCCGGAAGCGGCGTGCAGGTGGTGATGGGGGCAGGCTACTACCTGGCCTCCTCGATGCCCGAAGCTGTGGCGGCGCTCAGCGCGGACGACATCGCCGACGAGATCGTCGCCGAGGCGCTGACCGGGGTCGACGGCACGGACGCGCGGATCGGGCTGATCGGCGAGATCGGCGTCTCCTCCGACTTCACCGCCGAGGAGGAGAAATCCCTGCGCGGCGCGGCGCGGGCGCAAGTGCGCACCGGCCTGCCGCTGATGGTGCACCTGCCGGGCTGGTTCCGGCTGGCGCACAGGGTGCTCGACATCGTCGAGGAGGAGGGGGCCGACCTGCGCCACACGGTGCTGTGCCACATGAACCCCTCGCACATGGACCCGGTCTACCAGGCGACGCTGGCGCAGCGCGGCGCGTTTCTCGAATTCGACATGATCGGGATGGACTTCTTCTATGCCGACCAGGGCGTGCAGTGCCCCTCGGATGACGAGGTGGCGCGGGCGATCATGGGGCTGGTCGAGGCCGGGTTCCTCGACCGTGTCCTGCTGTCCCACGACGTCTTCGTGAAGATGATGCTGACCCGCTACGGCGGCAACGGCTACGCCTTCGTGACCCGGCATTTCCTGCCGCGGCTGCTGCGCCACGGGATCGACCCGGCCGCGCTCGGCACGCTGATGGTCGAGAACCCGCGCCGCGTCTTCGACGCGACGATCTGACGATATCCTGAAAGGACGACGACATGAGCACCAAGGTACTTCTGGTGGGCGAAAGCTGGACGACCTCGGAAACCCACTACAAGGGCTTCGACCAGTTCGGCTCGGTGCATTTCCACACCGGGGCCAAGCCGCTGCTGGACGCCCTGGCGGGCAGCGCGTTCGAGGTCGACTACATGACCGCCCATGAGGCCGCCGAGGGCTTCCCCTTCGAGATCGGCGGGCTCGACGGCTATGACATCATCATCCTGTCGGATATCGGCGCCAACACCTTCCTGCTGCCGCCCGATGTCTGGCTGCGCTCGAAATGCGTCCCGAACCGGCTGCGGATGCTGAAGGACTGGGTGGCCAAGGGCGGCAGCCTGATCATGATGGGCGGCTATTTCTCCTTCCAGGGCATCGACGGCAAGGCGCGCTGGCGCAAGACGGCGGTCGAGGACACGCTGCCGGTCACCTGCCTGCCCTGGGACGACCGCGTCGAGATCCCCGAGGGCGCCGTGGCCGAGATCACCGCGCCGGAGCATCCGGTGATGGAAGGGCTGACGGGGGTGGCCTGGCCGCCGATCCTGGGTGTCAACGAGGTGGAGCTGCGCGAGGGCGCCGAGCTGGTCGCCAAGCTGCCGGACGACCAGGGCGGCCATCCGCTGCTGGTGCTGGGCCGCCACGGGGCAGGGCGCACCGCCGCCTGGACCTCGGATATCGGCCCGCACTGGCTGTCGCCCGATTTCTGCGACTGGGAAGGCTATGCCCGTCTGTGGAAGAATGTGCTCGGCTGGCTTGCCGCGCGCTGAGGGCGGGCCCGCGGCGCGCGGCGGGCGCCCGGGCTCAGCTGGCGAGGATCGCCGCCATTCCGGCTTGGTCCGGGAAGGCGGCGACGGTGCCGGGCCGGGACACGGTATGCGCCGCGGCGCGCGCGCCATGGGCCAGCGCCCGGGCATCCAGCGCCCCGCCGCGCAGCATCGCAGAGGCCAGCGCCACCGCCATGAAGCAGTCGCCCGCGCCGGTCGTGTCGACCACCTCGCAGGGCTCGGCCGGCACGTCGCTGCGCCCCGCCTGCCGGATCAGCGCCGCACCGCGCCCGCCGAGCGTCAGCACCACGTCGCTTGCGCCCCCGGCCAGCAGCCGCTCCACCCCGCCGAGCGCCTCCGCCTCGCCCTCGTTGACGAAGGCCATGTCGACCAGCGGCCAGAGCGTGGCGAAATAGTGCTGCAGCGGCGAGGGGTTGAGCGCGGTCCGCATGCCCAGGCCGCGGGCATGGCGCAGCGCCGCCGCGGTGGTCTCGGCCGAAAGGTTGCCCTGCATCACCAGGAGATCGCCCGCCGCCGCCCCGTCGAGCGCGGCGCGCGCCTCTGCCGGGCTCAGCGCCGAGGCGGCCTCGCGCGTGGTGATGACCGCGTTCTCGCCGGCCTCTGCCATGAGGATGATCGAGTAGTCCGTGGCGACACCCTCGAGCGCCGCCAGCCGGATCTCGAGCGGTTCCGCCGCCAGCCGGCCGGCGATCTCGCTGCCGCGCTCGTCCCGTCCGACCGCCGCGGCGAAGGTGCAGCCGAGCCCGGTCCGCGCCATGGCCACCGCCTGGTTCGCGCCCTTGCCGCCGAGATCGCGCGACAGGGTGCTGCCGAAGATCGATGCCCCCGGCTGGGGGAAATCCGCGATGGAGAGCGTCTCGTCCAGTGCCGCGTTGCCGATGACGTAGGCTTTCATCGCCCGTTCCTTCCTATTTGAGAGGTCCCGACATGCAGCTCATCTCCGACCGCCCGGCCGGCGCGATAAGAGATATCTTCGGACGCGGCAAGGTGCTGATCGGCATGATCCACTGCCCGCCCTTTCCGGGCGCGCCGCGCTATCGCGGCGAAACGCTCGACGCCATCTACGACGCCTGCCTGCGCGATGCCGAGCGGCTGGTCGAGGGCGGCCTGCACGGGCTGATCGTCGAGAACCACGGCGACATCCCCTTCTCCAAGCCCGCCGATATCGGGCCCGAGACCCCGGCCTTCCTGTCGGTTGTCACCGACCGGATCAAGCGCGCCTTCGGCGTGCCCATGGGCGTCAACGTGCTGGCCAATGCGCCGCTCCCGGCGCTGGCCACCGCGGTGGCGGGCGGCGCGGAATTCATCCGGGTGAACCAGTGGGCCAATGCCTATGTCGCCAACGAGGGCTTCATGGAGGGCCGCGCCGCCGAGGCGCTGCGCTACCGCTCGCTGCTGCGCGCCGAGCGGGTGAAGATCTTCACCGACGCCCATGTGAAGCATGGCAGCCACGCCATCGTCGCGGACCGCTCCATCCCCGAGCTGGCCCGCGATCTCGCCTTCTTCGACAGCGACGGCATCATCGCCACCGGCCAGCGCACCGGCAACAGCGCCACGATCGGGGAGATCGAGGAGATCGGCGGCGCGACCCATCTGCCGCTGCTGGTCGGCTCGGGCGTGACCGAGGGCAATATCGCCGAGATCCTCAAGCGCACCAATGGCGTGATCGTCGCCTCCTCGCTGAAGGAGGGCGGCGTCTGGTGGAACCCGGTCGATCCGGCACGGGTGACAAGCTTCGTCGCCGCGGCGCAGGAGGGGCTCGATGGCTGAACTGCTCACCGACCGCATCCTGGCGGAGAACGCGCAGGACTTCGAGGCGATGGTCTCGCACCGCTTCGTGCGCGACATCGCAGCCGGCCGCCTGTCGCCCGGGGTCTTCGACCGGTACCTGCTGATCGAGGGCGCCTTCGTCGAGACCGCCATCGCGATCTTCGGATATGCGGTGGCGAAAGCCCCGGATCTCGGCGACCGGCGCAAGCTGATCGGATCCCTCGATGCGCTAGCCAATGAACAGATGCCCTATTTCGAGGCCGCCTTCGCGCGCCGCGGCATCAGCCCCGACCCCGGGCTGCAGGCCGAGCCGCGCGTCGCCGCCTTCCGGGAAGGCATGCTGGAGATCGCCCGCGAGGGAGACTTCACCGCGATCGTCACCGCCATGTTCGCCGCCGAATGGATGTACTGGACCTGGTGCCGCGCCGTGCAGGACGCGCCGATGGGCGATCCGATGGTCCGCGACTGGGTCGGGATGCATGCCGCCCCGGGCTTCGCCGCGCAGGCGCGCTGGCTGCGCGACCGGCTCGACGCGCTGGGGCAGGGCATGACGCAGGCGCAGCGCGACGAGGCGGTGCGGGTCTTCGGCCATGTGCAGCGGCTCGAGATCGGGTTCCATGCCGCCGCCTATCCCGCCGACGAAATCAGCGCGGCGTAGATCTCGACCGCTTCGGCCAGCCGCGACAGGCGCACGTATTCGTCGGTGCCATGCGGCTGGTCCATCGAGCCGGGCCCGAGGATCATCACCGGCGGTTCGCCGAGCGCGGGCTTCAGGATCGAGGCATCGGTGAAATAGGTCGCGCAGGAGAGGCGGTCCGCCTGCCCGGTGACCGCGCGCGCCGTCGCGGCGGCCGCGGCGAACCAGGGATCCTCCGGATCGGTCCAGACGGCGGGCAGGTCGAGCAGGGTCTCGATGCGGATGCCGTCGTCGCAGAGCGCCCGGATGGCGTCGCGCAGCGCGGCATGGGTGATCCCCTCCACCGAGCGCAGGTCGACGGCCAGCTCGCAGAGATCGGGCACCGAGTTGACGTTGATCCCGGCGCGGATCGTGCCGAGATTGCAGGTGGCCGCGCCCATCTGCGGATGCCGGACCGCGGGGTCGAAGGCGCAGAGCCGCGCGAGCGTGGGGGCCATGGCGGCGATGGCGTTGACCCCGAGCGCGGGCGTCGCCCCATGTGCGGTGCGACCCTCGGCGGCGAGCTTCAGCCAGAGCGCGCCCTTGTGCCCGCAGAGCGGCTGGTTGTCGGTGGATTCGCCGACGACGATCGCGCCGGCCTTAGGCAAGGCGCCTGCTTCGGCAAGCCAGCGCGCGCCGTCGCAGCCGGTCTCTTCGCCCGCCGTCAGGATGATCCCGGTGCCTGCATCGCAGGACGCCCGCGCCGCAGCCACCAGGAAGGCCGCGACGCCGCCCTTCATGTCGCTGCTGCCGCGCCCGTAGAGCCTGCCATCCACGACCCGGCCCTCATGGGGCGGCTGCGTCCAGGGCGCGCGGCCGAGCGGGACGGTGTCGAGATGGCCGGAGAACACGAGCCCGCCCTCCGGGCCGCGCTGCGCGACCAGGCTGCTGCGGCCTTCGCCATGCTCGGTCAGGCGGCAGTCGAAGCCGATGCTGGCGAGCAGCTCCGCGCAATAGCGCATCGCCTCGGCCTCGCGTCCCGGCGGGTTGATGGTGTCGAAGGCGACCAGCTTGCGCGTCAGCGCTTCGATATCCGACAGCGCCTCGGCGGGCGTCCCGGCGCCGGTCATGTCCGGCGCGCCCCGGGGCTTGCCGGCGCGGTCGATTTTCGGCGGGTCTTCTGGTCCATGTCATCCTCCGGTTCGGTCATGCCGCGCGGTGGCGCGACCCGTAGCCTTGCGGAAGACTTGAAGGCTCCGGTCCGCTTAGTAAACCGGTTTATGCCGCGTCTTGAGCTGCATTTCCTATCCTTCGGGCGCGATGCCCGGAATCTCATCAGGCCAGCAGAGCGAGCCGCCGCCGCCGAACGGTCGGCAACCCGCCGGGACCGAGCCGCTGCCCAGAGCTGCGGTGCCTTCCAGCCAGGACATGCTGTCTGGTCGGCATAGCGTCCCGGATCGAAACGGGACGAGTCGCCTTGGCACAGGGGTTCCTTCCGTTCGCGGGAGGTTCGGCGACTTGCGGAGGGCCAGAGCGCAGACCGCGTCAGTTCTCGGGCGCAATTAAGAAGCCCGACTCGGCTGCCGCTGCGCCCTTGTCCCGAGGCCGGCCGGATCGGGCCAGTCCTCTATTCTGAAGCGGTCGCGCATGTGACCCGGCCGG
>NZ_VATA01000096.1 GCF_005870025.1 Poseidonocella sp. HB161398 | reverse complement strand
TTCCCGCAAATGACAACACTGTTCCGCAGTCTCCCGTCTTGTGCATAGCGCCGGATAGGCAGGGAACAGAAGGCGGCATCCGTCGGGCCGCGCAGGCAGCCGGGCCAAGGTGGCCGCCTTACGCGGCCCTGAGATTTTCGAACTGGAAGACTTCCCTTATATTGTCGTTCTGAACCTTGAAGAGGGCCTCTAGCCATTTCGTCCGCTCCATGGTCTTCCCGTGATCGGAAAGCCCCGTCTTGGTGAAGGCGAGCTTGAACATGTCTCGGATCTTGCTGCGGGGCAGCCCGCCGGCGATGGCATGGGCGATGTCCTCGCAATCGGCGACCCGCAGAGAGGGATTGGCGCGGGACGTCTCGACCTCCCATTGGATCGGGACCTTTCCGGCGAGGTCTTCCAGCGTCGTCCTGATCTGGCGGTGCTGCGCGATCCGCAGCGGCGTCGGAGTGGTCTTCTGCCAGGCCTTCAGCCAGGCTAGCGGCGTGACCTGGCTGCGGCGGGTGACGGCGAACTCCTCGAAGCTCTGTCCCTCATAGGCGCGTCCCTCCTCGAGATACCGGTCGAAATTCTGCTTCATGTACTGCGAATAGTCGCCGTAGATGAATTCCGAGAAGGGCCGCAGGAAGACCAGGACGGTCATTGCGGCCTGCGCGGCCGCGCAGGCCTCCGGCAGATGCCCCATGCGCGGGCCCATCGAGATCAGGTCCTCGTGCGAGAGGATGACGGTATGGGCATTTCCGAACATCCCGTCCATGCCTTCGCCCGTGATATCGAGGAGACGCAGGCCGTTGCCGGGATGCGATGTGCCGGGATCCGGATAGACGATGCCCTCTTCCGCGAGCCTGGCGCGATTGGCGACCATCACCCGTTGCAGATAGGTGGACCCGCATTTCGGCGAGCCGACATGGAGGATCAGGTGCCGCGTCATGCCACCCGCCTCGATCCGCTTGCTGCCGCCGCTGCGGGCAGAAGTGCAGCTGCGACATCCTCGAGGCTCTGCCCGAGTGGCGAGAGGTCGATCTGGCGCGCGCCCGGAGGAACCGGCGTTCCCGCCTCGCTCCAAGCCGCGGCCAGGGCGCGGGCCAGGGCCGTGGGCTCTGGGTCTGTCGAGCGGATCAGCGGGCTGAAGCGCGACAGGTCCTTCGGACCGAAGCTATTGGTGACAACCCGCACCCCGGCCGCCGCCATTTCCAGCGGCAGATGGCTCGGATGCGGCGAGTACATCAGCGACAGGCCGAGATCGACCGTCGTCAGAAAGACGGGGTATTCATCCATCGACAGCTTGCCCAGGCTCTGGACCTCCAGCCCGCCGGGAAGCTGGATCGGGTCATGCGCCAGGCCGACCGACACGATCTCGGCCGATTCGGGCGTCAGCCGCTGCGACTTGGCGAAGGCGGCGAGCGCCTCGATGCAGACCGGGAACATGTTGCGCGGCACTTCCGGCCGGCCATAGATCGCGATCCGGCGCTTGCGGCGCGCCTCCAGCCGGTCCAGCCCGGCATAGCGGCCGATATCGATCGAGGGCCGGAAGGCCAGGGCAGGGGCCGCGCCGAATCGGTGCCCGAGCGCCGTGAAATAGTCGCGCAGGAGCGTGGTGTTGAAGATCGGGATGCAGGGCATCGCATAGCTCTGCATCGCGGCGGCGAATTCGGTGCCCCAGGCGTAGAAATTCGGCTCGTAGTCCTGGATCAGGTAGTGGAACCGGCTTGTCTGCATTCCCGGCTGGGCCAGGACCGTCTGCGCGACATGGGCGGTCCACCAGGCGGTAGCGATGATCATCTCGGTCGGGGCGAAGCCGATCTCGTCGGCGGTGACGCCGCACTGGATCTCGATCCGGCCGAGCGCGCTGTCGCGCAGGCCCGGCGTGATGCGCTCGCCGATGAAATTGCGGCTGGCATGGGCGCTGAGCACCGGCAGGTCGGTGGCAATGAAGCGGACCGGGCAGCCGCGCTCGGCGAGGCTGATGCCCAGCTGCAGCGCCGTGGCCACGCCGGCGAAGATCTCGGTCGGGTTCAGCGTGGGGATGAGGACCGTGCAGCCCGCCGGACGCGCCGGCACGGCCCGGGGGCGCCAGCGCGGCGTCATCCGCGGATCGGCATAGGCCTGCCAGGCCCGTCCTGCCGCGGCCGGTCCGATCCCGCTGCCGCCGCCTCTGGGCACCGCACCCGGGGCCATGCTGTAGCCCAGGTCGTCGAATTCCTTCAGCCGGTTGCTGAGATCGAGCCGCAGCATCCGGCGCGCGGCCCAGACCAGCCGTCCGGCCTTGACCACCCCCTGGCTCATCGCGTGATCCGCCAGTTCTCGGTAGCCGCGCAGCGCATAGCCGATCGCGTCGCCGAAGAAGGCGAAGCCCGGGCCGTAATGGCGCAGATAGGGGCGCAGGCAGCGCATCCGCCGCCGGTCGAATGCGGCAGGTTCGCTCATCGCGATCTGGTCAGCGCGCAGCACCAGCGATTTCGCCAGGTAGCAGGCCAGCGAGAAGCTGGCGAAGCGGTGGCGCAGCCAGGCGCGGCTGGGAAAACGCTGCGCGCTGCGGCCGGTGGTGCAGCCGACGGCATTGCCGCCATGCTGCCGGTAGTCGACCGTCGCCCGGCGCAGGACCCGCACCGGCCCCTTGGCGGCGGCGATCAGCCCGATCCAGAGATCATGGTAGTAGAAGAGCCCGGCCTGCTGCGGGAAGGGCAGGGCATGGGTGGCCACGTCGCTGGTGAAGACCGCGGTCATGCCGGTGACATTGTTGCGGTAGAGCAGGCGGCGCAGGCCGGAGGCCGGGGCGCGGTTCTCCCGCGCGAAAAGCGACGGCGCGATCAGCGCGCCTTCGGCATCGACCAGCCGCGCGTCGGTATGCACCAGGTGGCAGCCCGGGGTGGCGCGCAGCGCCTCGATCGAGCGTTCCAGCTTGTCGGCGTGCCAGCGGTCGTCCTGGTCGCAGAGCGCGAAGAAATCGCCCTTTCCCGCCTTTCCCAGCGCGGCTTCCAGGCCGAAGGCAAAGGCCGCGACGGCGTTCAGGGCCCGCGGCGGCAGGTGCAGCTCCGCCTCGATCCCGGCATCGCGGACGGCGCGCTGCACCAGCTTGCCCGAGCGCAGGTCGGCGATCACCGCATGCAGCCGCAGCAAGACCCCGCTCTGCGCGGCCAGGGAGGCGATCTGTTCCGCCAGATGGCGCGGCTGCGGATCGTAGACGGCCATCACGACCTGCACGGTGGGCACCCGTGCTGTCATTTGGCGCATCGGGGCGGCAGGTCCGGGCTGCGGGGCCCGGAGACGGAAGGACGGCGGTAATCTGGCTGCACTCTCAAACCCTTTTCGATACGTTCAGTCCGGGCCGCCGGGTCGGGCCGTTGGTCCGGGATGCCGGTCCGCCCTGGCCGACCGCTCCGGCAAGAAAAAGGTAAAAGCCTTAAATTTCCCTTAGGCCTCTCCGTCTAGGCAGGAGGGCATGTCCAGTCCGACTCCCTGCCTCCCGCCCCGATCCGCCGATCCGCCCGCCCCTGCCGCGGGGGTGCCGGGGACGATTGCGGCGATTCTGGTGAACTACAATTCCGGTTCGCAGCTCTCGCAGGCGCTGCAGTCGCTGGCCGCGCAGAGCCGCCCGCCGGACGAGATCGTGGTGGTCGACAACGGCTCGACCGACGGCTCGCTGGGGCTGGTCGACTGGCAGCGGCATCCGGCGATCAGGCTGGTCTGCCTGTCGGACAACCGCGGATTCGCGGCCGCCTCGAACGCCGCGGCGCGGATTGCGCGGGCCGAGTGGCTGGCGATGCTGAACTGCGACGCGGCGGCGGCGCCCGACTGGCTGGAGGCGCTCTCGGCGGCGGCGGCGCGCCATCCGGACTGCGCGATCTTCGCCTCCGCCCAGGCGCTGATGGACCGGCCCGCGATGATCGACGGGGCGGGCGATGTCTATTCGGTGACCGGGCTGGCCTGGCGCGGCGGCCACGGGCGGCCGGTCGCGGGGATGCCGCGGGAAGGGCGCTGCTTCGCGGCCTGCGCGGCCGGGGCCTTCATCTCGCGCCGCGTCTTCCAGGAGCTCGGCGGCTTCGAGGAAAGCTTCTTCTGCTATCTCGAGGACGTGGATTTCGCCTATCGCGCAAGGCTGGCCGGGCATGACTGCCTCTTCGTGCCCTCGGCGCGGATCCTGCATCGCGGAGGCGGCTGCTCGGGGCCGGTCAGCGACTGGACGATGCGGATCAGCAGCCGCAACCGCCTGCATCTCTATCTGCGCAACACGCCGCTCCTGCTGCTCCTGGCGACCTGGCCGCTCTTCGGGCTGGGGCTGGGCCTGTCGGTCCTCCAGGGGCTGCGCCACCGCCGCGGCCGCGCGGTGCTGGGCGGGCTGGCAGAGGGGCTGCGGCAGCTTCCGGCAACGCTGGGCCAGCGGCGGCAGCTGGCGCCGCCGCTGCTGCCGCCGCGCCAGATCTGGCGGGTGATGAGCTGGAATCCGTTCGGCGCGCTCGGCCGCCGTCCCCGCATCCGCGCTCTGCCTGCGGGGGCGCCCTGTCCGGTGCCGGTCCCGGCGGAATCCGGCCTGCCGCCGCCGGTTCCGGCGGGGTGAGACGATTATGTCGCGCCGCAGCCGTCGCAAAATCGTCACGCCAAGGCTACATTAGTCCCCGAAACCGGCAAGCGACTATCGGGGAGACGACGCATGCGCATTGCAGTTCTGGGTGGAGACGGGTTCGTCGGCTGGCCGACGGTGCTGCACCTGTCGGAGGCGGGCCATGAGGTCCATATCATCGACAACCTGTCGCGCCGCTGGATCGACACCGAGCTGGGCGTGCAGTCGCTCACCCCGATGGACAGCGTGCAGGAGCGCTGCCGGATCTGGCACGAGGTGACAGGGCGGCGGATCCATTTCCACCTGATCGACGTCGCCAAGGACTACGAGATCTTCAAGGCCTGGCTGACCGGGCACCGGCCTGACGCGATCATCCATTTCGCCGAGCAGCGCGCCGCGCCCTATTCGATGAAGACCGACCGCCACAAGGTCTATACCGTCAACAACAATGTCAGCGCGACGCATAACGTGCTGGCGGCGATGGTGGAAACCGGGGTTGACGCGCATCTGGTCCATCTGGGCACGATGGGGGTCTACGGCTATTCGACCATCGGCGCGGCGATCCCCGAGGGCTATCTGCCGGTCGATATCGAGCGGCTCGACGGCCAGAAGGTCGAGCAGGAGATCCTCTACCCGACGCGTCCGGGCTCGGTCTACCACATGACCAAGTCGCTCGATCAGATCCTCTTCCAGTTCTACGCCCAGAATGACGGCCTGCGGATCACCGACCTGCACCAGGGCATCGTCTGGGGCACCCATACCGACCAGACGCGGCGTCATGCGCAGCTGATCAACCGTTTCGACTATGACGGCGATTACGGCACGGTGCTGAACCGCTTCCTGATCCAGGCGGCGATCGGCTATCCGCTGACCGTGCACGGCACTGGCGGGCAGACGCGGGCCTTCATCCATGTGCAGGATTCGGTGCGCTGCATCGAGCTGGCGCTCGGCGACGCGCCCGCGCGCGGCGAAAGGGTGAAGATCTTCAACCAGATGACCGAGACCCACCGGGTCCGCGACCTGGCCGAGATGATCGCGAAGATGACCGGGGCCAAGGTGTCCTACCTGCCGAACCCGCGCAAGGAAGCCGCCGAGAACGAGCTGATCGTGAAGAACGACCAGTTCCTGGAGCTCGGGCTGAACCCGACCACGCTGGCCGAGGGACTGCTCGAGGAAGTGGTCGAGGTGGCGAAGAAATTCGCCCATCGCGTCGACCGCTCGCGCGTTCCGGCGGTGTCGGGCTGGACCAAGGAGCTCGGCGCGCGGGTCGACCGCGATCCCGAGGGCAAGGCGCTGCGCGAGGTCAGCTGAGTGTCGGGCCTGCTGGCAGGCACGCCCCCGCTGTCCGAACATGCCTATGTGACGCTGGTGACCAATGCCGATTACGCCCGCGGGGCGGCGGCGCTGGTCCGGTCGCTGCGGCTGACCGGCACCCAGGCGGATTGCGTGGTGCTTTTCACCGGGGGCGTGGCCGATGCCGATCTCGACCCGCTGCGCGCGCTTGGCGCGCGGCTGGTGCGCACCGATCTGCTGGAGACCTCGGAGGCGTTCAACGCCGCCCATGCGCGCAAGGCGCTGCATGGCGCGGCGCCCTTCACCAAAGGGGAGAAGCCGTCCTTCCATACGCCGCTGGACAATTTCGCCAAGCTCCGGCTGTGGCAGCTGACGGAGTACAGCGCGGTCGTCTTCATCGATGCCGACGCGATCGCGGTGCAGAATTGCGACAAGCTCTTCGGCTATCCGGAATTCTGCGCGGCGCCGAATGTCTATGAGAGCCTTGCCGATTTCGGCCGGATGAATTCGGGGGTCTTCACCGCGCGGCCCTCGGAGGCGACCTTCGCCGCGATGGCGGAGGCGCTCGACGCGCCCGGGGCCTTCTGGCGGCGCACAGACCAGACCTTCCTTCAGAGCTTCTTCCCGGACTGGCACGGGCTGCCGGTCTATTACAACATGCTGCAATATGTCTGGTTCGCGATGCCCGAGCTCTGGGACTGGGCGCAGATCCGCATCCTGCATTTCCAGTACGAGAAGCCCTGGCAGGACCCGCATCCCAAGGCGCGCGAGCTGGCGCCGCTGATCGGATTGTGGCAGCGGATCGAGGCCGGGGGCGACATGCCGCCTCTCGAAAGCCTGCCGCGGCCATGACGGTCTGGGCGGTCACCGGCGGGACCGGGCTGGTGGGGCGGTTCATCGTCGAGGATCTGCTGGCGGCGGGCGAGGAGGTCGTGGTCCTGAGCCGGACCCGGCTGCCCGATCCGCCCTTCTCCCGGCCGGTCGAGGTCCGGCCAGTCCTGCTCGACCGGGCGGCGGAGACGGATGTCTCCGGCGTCGACTGCCTGGTTCATTGCGCCTTCGACCATCTGCCCGGCCGCTACCGCGGCGGCGAGGGCGGTGATCCGGCGGGCTTCCGGGCGCGCAATGTCGAGGGGTCGCTGTTGCTTTTCCAGACGGCGCGGGCGGCGGGGGTGCGCGCGGCGGTCTTCCTGTCCTCGCGCGCCGTCTACGGCGCCTATCCCCCCGGCACGCTGCTGCGCGAGGACCTGCCCGCGCGGCCGGACACGCTCTACGGCGCGGCGAAGCTTGAGGTGGAAGAGGGGCTCGCGGCGATGGCGGGCCCGGATTTCGCGGCGGCGTCGCTGCGGGCGACCGGGGTCTTCGGCGCCGGGCCGGGGCAGAAATGGGCCGGGCTTTTCGCCGACCACCTGGCGGGGCAGGCGGTGACGCCGCGGGTGGCGACCGAGCTGCACGGGGCCGATCTGGCGGCGGCGGTGCGGCTGGTGGCGGGGCGGAGCGGCGTCTGGAACGCCTCGGACCTGCTGCTCGACCGGCGCGACCTGCTGGCCGCGGTCAATGCCGCCACCGGGCGCGACCTGCCGCTGCCCGCGCGGGCCGATGCGGCGCTGGTCAGCGCGATGGACTGCGCCCGGCTGCGCGCGCTCGGCTGGGCGCCGCGCGGCGCGGAGCGGCTGCAAGACGAACTGCCCGCGATGCTCGGCGCGGCAGCGGCGCGGGCCTGACGGCAGCCTTTCGGGGGCAGGACGGTCACAATTGCCGGCAATTCCGCCGCCCGGCTTGACCTTGCGGCCCGGACGTCCTTTATCCCAAGGACCTTGCGAGCCGGATTCCCCTGATGGACGACACCCTGATCACCGCCGCGGCCGCGACCGGCCTGCCTGTCCTGCCCCGCCGGGGCGGCGGCGCCGTGCTGCCGTCTGCGCGGGCCTGGGCAGATCCCGCCCGGCCGCGCCTGGTTCTGGCCGATCCCGCGACCGAGGCGCCCCGGGCGCTCCTGCCGCTGTCGCGCGCAGCCGAGGTCGAGCGGGCCGTGGCCCGGGCACGCGGCGCGATCGGGCAGGGCGACCGCGCGGCGATCCTCGAGCGGCTGATCGCGGAGATCGGGGCGCGGCGCGAGGAGATGGCCCAGGCGATTTCCCGCGACATGGGCTCGCCGATCGATTTCGCCCGCGAGAAGCAGGTCGAGGCCGCCTGCGACCACCTGCGCGCCACGCTGAACGCGCTGCGCGCCATGTCCGACCGCGACGAGATCGCGCCGGGCGGGCACGAGGTCCATCACGTCCCCGCCGGGGTCGCGGCGCTGATCACGCCCTGGAACTGGCCCCTGAACCAGGTCGCGCTGAAGGTCGGCGGCGCGCTGGCCGCGGGCTGCGCGATGATCCTGAAACCCTCGGAGCTCTCCACCTCCGCCGCGCTGATCTTCGCGGACTGCATGGAGGCGGCCGGGGCGCCGGAGGGGCTCTTCACCCTGCTCGCTGGCGACGGCGAGACCGGGCGGCTGCTGGCGGCGCATCCGGGGATCGACATTGTCAGCTTCACCGGTTCCACCTCGGTCGGCCGCGGCATTGCGGCGGCGGCGGGGGCCAATCTGGTGCCCGCGCTGCTGGAGCTCGGCGGGAAATCCGCAAACCTGCTTTTCGCCGATTGCGATCTGGCGCTGGCGGTCCGGCAGGGGGTGGCGCATTGCTTCCGCAATTCCGGCCAGTCCTGCAACGCCGCCTCGCGCATGCTGGTCGCGCGCGAGGTCTATGACGCGGCAGTGGAGCTGGCGGCCGAAGAGGCGGCCTCCTGGGTGATGGGCGCGCCCGCAACCCGCGGCGGCCATCTGGGCCCGCTGGTCTCGCAGGCGCAGTACGACCGCGTCCAGGCCCATATCGAGGCGGCGCTGGAAGACGGCGCGCGGCTGGTATCGGGCGGTCCCGGCCGGGCGGAGGGCTTCGAGCGCGGCTGGTATCCGCGCCCGACGGTCTTTGCCGATGTCGCGCCCGGCATGCGGCTTTTCCGCGAGGAGGTCTTCGGCCCGGTCCTGTCGATCACGCCCTTCGAGGACGAGGCAGAGGCGGTCCGGCTGGCCAATGAGGGCGAGTACGGGCTGGCGGGCTACCTGCAGACCGCCGATCCGGCACGCCAGCGCCGCGTCGCCCAGGGGCTGAGGGTCGGCATGGTGCAGATCAACGGCCGCAGCCGCGCCGAGGGCGCGCCTTTCGGCGGCGTCCGCCAGTCGGGCTATGGCCGCGAGGCCGGCATCTGGGGCATCCGCGCCTTCCAGGTGGTCAAATCGGTCAGCGGGCTCGACCCGCTCTGACCGGCGCGCCGCGGGCCATCACGGATTTGTGATCTGACCTTCCAGCGCGGGAGGGGCCGATTGGCACGGGAAAGGCTCCGTCGCAGGTGCTATCTAGCGCCATGCGGGCGCCGCCCGCGATCCGTTCCGAGGAGCCCGTCCGATGTCGCTGCATGATCCCGTCAGTTTCCGCCTCACCGGCCTCAATTGCGGCGCCTGCGCCAGCCGTGCCGAGAAGGCGCTTGCCGCGGTGCCCGGGGTGGAGGCCGCGCAGGTCAACCTCGCGACCCATACCGCGCAGGTTTCGGGCGGGCGCGTGGCCGACTGGACCACGGCGCTGAGCGAGGCTGGCTATCCGGCCGAGACCGCGCGGGTCGTGCTCGATATCGACGAGATGAGCTGCGGCATGTGCTCGGCGCGGGTGGCCAAGGCGCTGGAGGCGGTGCCGGGCGTGGTCTCGGCCTCGGTCAACCTGGCCGGCGCGCGGGCGGTGGTCGAGCTGCTCGAGGGCGCGGCCGGGGCGCAGGATCTCGCCGCGACGGTGACCAAGGCGGGCTATCCCGCCCGCCCGGCCAGCTTCGACGCGCCGCGCCCGGCGGGCGATGGCGGCGAGACGGAGGCGCTGCGCCGCGACCTGGCGGTCTCCGCGGCGCTCAGCCTGCCGGTCTTCCTGCTGGCGATGGGCGGGCACATGATCCCGGCGGTGCATCACTGGATCGAGATGGCGATCGGCACGCGGGCGAACTGGACCATCCAGTTCGTGCTGGCGACGCTGGTGCTGATCGGCCCCGGCCGCCGCTTCCACGCCAAGGGCTGGCCCGGGCTCTTCCGCGGCGCGCCCGACATGAACGCGCTGGTCGCGCTCGGCACCACCGCCGCCTGGGCCTATTCCACCGTGGCGCTCTTCCTGCCGGGCCTCTTGCCCGACGCCGCGCGCGAGGTCTATTTCGAGGCCGCCGCGGTGATCGTGACGCTGATCCTGCTCGGCCGCTGGCTCGAGGCCCGCGCCCGCGGCCGCACCGGCGCCGCCATCGCCCGGCTGAGCGACCTGCGCCCGGCCACCGCGAACCGGCTGCGTCCTGATGGCAGCGAAGAGGCGCTGCCGCTGGTCCAGGTGATCGCGGGCGACCTCCTGCGCGTGCGCCCGGGCGAGCGGCTGCCGGTCGATGGCGAGGTGGCCGAGGGCGCCAGCCATGTCGACGAGTCCATGCTGACGGGCGAACCGCTGCCGGTGGCCAAGGGGCCGGGCGCGGCGGTGACCGGCGGCACCGTCAACGGCACTGGCGCGCTGGTGGTCCGCGCCACCGCGGTCGGCGCCGACACGGTGCTCAGCCGGATCATCGCCATGGTCGAGGAAGCGCAGGGCGCGCGGCTGCCGATCCAGGCGCTGGTGAACCGGGTGACGCTGTGGTTCGTGCCCGCGATCCTCGGCATCGCCCTTCTGACCATCCTCGCATGGCTGGCTTTCGGCCCCGAGCCGCGGATTGCCCATGCGCTGGTCGCCGGGGTGGCGGTGCTGATCGTCGCCTGCCCCTGCGCGATGGGCCTCGCCACGCCGGTCTCGATCATGGTGGGCACCGGCCGCGCGGCCGAGCTCGGCGTGCTCTTCCGCCGGGGCGATGCGCTGCAGTCGCTCGCGGGCGCGCAGATCGTCGCCTTCGACAAGACCGGCACGCTGACGGAAGGACGGCCCGAACTGGTTTCGGTCGACTGCGCCCCGGGCTGGAGCCGCGAGACGCTGCTGCCGCTGGCCGCCGCCGCCGAGGAGGGCTCCGAGCATCCCGTCGCCGCCGCGATCCGCCGCGCCCATCCCGGCCCGCTGCCCGGGGCGGAGGCCTTCGAGGCGGTGCCGGGCCAGGGCGTGCGCGCCCGGGTCGGCGGCCGCGAGGTGCTTGCCGGGAATGCCGCGCTGATGGCCGGGATCGCGCTCGACGGGCTGTCGGGCGCTGTGGCCGGGGCCGAGGCGGCGGGCCGGACGGTGCTCTATCTCGCTGTCGACGGCGCGCTGGCCGGGGTGCTCTCGGTGGCTGACCGGCTGAAGCCCGATACCGCGGAGGCGCTCGCCCGGCTCCGCCGCGACGGCCTGCGGCTGGCGATGGTCACCGGCGACAGCCCTGCGGCGGCCCGCGCCGTGGCGGCGGAGCTGGGCATCGACGAGGTCCATGCCGGCATCCGCCCCGAGGGCAAGCGCGCCGTGCTCGAGGCGCTGAAGGCCGAGGGCCGCACCGCCTTCGTCGGCGACGGCATCAACGACGCCCCGGCGCTCGCCGCCGCCGATATCGGCGTGGCGCTCGGCACCGGCACCGATGTCGCGATGGAAAGCGCCGATGTCGTGCTGATGTCGGGCAGCCTCGCGGGCGTGCCGGCCGCCTTCGAGGTCAGCCGCGCGACGCTGCGCAACATCCGCCAGAACCTGGCCTGGGCCTTCGGCTACAATGTCGCGCTGGTGCCGGTGGCGGCGGGGCTGCTCTATCCGCTCAACGGCATGCTGCTCTCGCCGATGCTCGCGGCCGGGGCGATGGCGCTCTCCTCGGTCTTCGTGCTGACCAATGCGCTGCGGCTCCGCCGCGCCGCCGGGCGGGGCTGAGCGCGGGCCCGATCCGGCGGACTGCGGGCCTCCGGGTGCCACGGCGGCCGAGTCGGGCCTTCTTCCGCGCGGCGACGGCCCCGCTTGACGGCGGCTTCCGGGCGGGCCAGCCTAGGCGCGACCGCCAGGAGAGCCGCCATGGACCGCGCCGACGACCTTGCCCATCTCAGCCGCACGATCGAGCTGGCCGACCTGTCTGCGGCCGAGGGCAACCATCCGTTCGGCGCGCGGCTCGTCGGCGCCGACGGCACCGTGCTCGGCGAGGCGAAGAACACCCATTCCACCGATGGCGGGCCGGGCCATGCCGAGGCCAACCTCGCGCGCGAGGCGGCGCGGCGCCACGGCATCGCCACGCTGCGCGGCGCCACGCTCTACACCTCGGTCGAGCCCTGCACCATGTGCGCGGGCACGATCTACTGGGCGGAGATCGGCGCCGTGGTCTTCGGCATGACGGAGAAGCGCCTGGCCGAGCTGACCGGCGACGACGCGCAGAACCCGACCCAGGATCTGCCCTGCACCGCCGTCTTCGCGGCCGGCCGGCGCCAGATCGCGGTACGCGGCCCGTTCCCCGAGCTCGAGGCGCGCATCGCCGCCCAGCATGCCGCCTTCTGGACCCGCTGAGATGCAGCCCGTGCCGCTCCTGATCACCGGCGCGCTGGAGGATGACGGCTTCCTCGACTGGATCCGCCACCGCGCGCATCTGCTCGATCTCGACATCTCGGTCGCCCGGCTCTCGCCGCGCCAGATCCGCGTCTCGGTCGCCGGGCCCGCGCCGCTGGTCGACGCGATGGAGGCCGCCTGCAGCCTCGGCCCCGCCAGCGTTCTGGTCGACCGGATCGACCGGCCGGAGGCGGGCGCATGACCACCTTTCCCGTCGCGCTCGCGCATGACCTGCCGCCGGGCCGGGTGCAGCGCGCCTTCGCCGGCGGGCGCGACCTGGTGCTCTGGCGCAGCGCCTCGGGCCGCGCCATGGCCTGGGACAACCGCTGCCCGCATCGCGGCATGCGGCTCAGCCACGGCTTCGTCCGCGGCGAGCGGCTGGCCTGCCTCTATCACGGCTGGCAATACGGCACCGAGGCGGCCTGTGCCCATATCCCCGCCCATCCCGATCTGGCGCCGCCCGCCACGATCCGCGCCGCCGCCTATGACCTGGCCGAGGCCGGCGGGGTGATCTGGGTGGCGGACGAGGGCTATGCCGATCCGCCCGACATGCCGCTTGCGGTGATGCCGCTGCGTAGCCTGACCTTCCGCTGCGATCTGGCGACGCTGGCCTGGGCCTGCGGGCTGGAGCCCGCGCCGCTCCTCTTCCTGCCCGAGCATCCGAGCCTGGTGATCGCGCCGAACCCGCTCGGCCCGGACCGGACCGAGGCGCATGTGCTGACCGCGCCGCTCCATGCCGCGGACCGCATCGCCGCGATCCACCAGACCGAGGCGCTGCGCCGGCTGGCAGAGGAGGCGGCGGGATGAGCCGGGAGCACGCGCTCGACGACTGGTATCCGGTGGCCGACACCGTGCTGCCGCAGATCCGCGCGACGCGGCTGCTCGACACCGACCTGTCGGTCGCCTGGGACGGCGAGACCGCCTCGGTGACCGGCCCGGACGGCACGGCCTATCCCGCCGAAATCCGCTTCGACCATGTCTGGACCTGCCTCGGCCCGGCGCCGCGGCCGCTCTTCGGCATCGAGGAGGCGGACCAGCCCGGCCGCCGCCGCGTGCCCTGCGGCGGGGTGCGCGTGCGCTGCTCGCCGCTGCGCGCGGTGGAGAACTTCCTCGACATCGCCCATTTCCCCTATGTCCATACCGGCATCCTCGGCGCCGAGCCGCATACCGAGGTCTTCCCCTACGAGGTGAAGATCCGCGAGGAGGTCGACGAGGTCTGGGCCACCAAGGTCAGCTTCTACCAGCCGCAGGCGGCGAAATCCGCGGGCGGGGCCACCGATATCCGCTACGAGTACCGCGTGCCCCATCCGATGGCCGCCGTGCTCTACAAGACCTGCCCGCCGCGCCCCTCGGAATGGGACGTGATCGCGATCTTCGTGCAGCCGGTCTCCGAGACGGTCTGCATCGCCTGGCCCTGGATGGCGCTGTTCGACGACACGTCGAGCCAGGCCGAGCTGGTGCAGTTCCAGCAGGAGATCTTCCTGCAGGACCGCTCCATCCTCGAAAACCAGATCCCCGCCGGGCTGCCGCTCGACCCGCGGATGGAGATCCCGACCCGCGCCGACCTGACCTCGGTCGCCTATCGCCGCTGGCTGAAGCGGCGGGGCGCGCTCTACGGCGCCTTGACGGAGGCGGAATGACCCCGACGCTCTATACCCATGTGCTCGATGCCGAATGCTACAAGGTGCGCCTGCTGGCCGCGCTGCTCGGCCTGCCGCTCGATTGCGTCGCCGTCGACAGCTATCCCGGCGAGGAGACCCGGTCGGAGGCGTTCCTGGCGCTGGCGCCCGCGGGAACGCTGCCGGTGCTCGAGGCGGGGGGGCTGGTGCTCTGCGGCGCGCCCGCCATCCTGACCTGGCTCGCGGCGACCGGCGACGTGACCGAGGGCTGGATGCCGCAGGATCCGGCGCCGCGGGCGCAGATGCAGATGTGGCTCGGCTTCTCGCAGCGGCTCTCGGCCACGGCCGGGGCGGCGCGGCTGGAGGCGATGTTCGACATGCCCGCCCCCGAAGGCGCGCTCGCCGCGGCGGAGGCCTGCCTGCGCGAGCTGGAGCTGCACCTGGCGATCCGCGCGGTCGATGACGGCGCCTGGCTGGTCGGGGACCACCCCTGCATCGCCGATATCGCCTGTTTCGCCGATGTCGCGCTCTGCCCCGATGCCGGGCTCCTGCATGACGAATTCCCCTTCCTGCGCCACTGGCTCTACCGGCTGCGCGCGCTGCCGGGCTTCCTGCCGATGCCGGGGATCCATCCGCTGCACGAGCTGCGCGCCGGCTGAGCCCGGCCCGGCGGCATCCCGCGCCCGGCCCATTGGCCGCAGGGCAAGGCGCTTGAGCCGTTGCCTTCGGGCGCTATTGTTTCGACGCGTGCCGCCTTCGGGCGGAGCGCCAGTTGCGACGAGTAGGATTCCAGGAGGACCGATGCAGGTCACCACAGTCACCACCGCCCCGATCGAGGGCCAGAAGCCCGGCACCTCCGGTCTGCGCAAGAAGACCCGGGTGTTCATGGAGCCTCATTTCCTCGAGAACTTCGTCCAGGCGATCTGGGACGGGATCGGCGGCGTCGAGGGCAAGACGCTGGTGCTGGGCGGCGACGGCCGCTATTTCGGCGACCGCGCGGCGCAGGTCATCCTGCGCATGGCGGCGGCTTCGGGCGCGGCCAAGGTCATCGTCGGGCAGAATGCCATCCTGTCGACTCCGGCGGCCTCGAACATGATCCGCAAGCGCCAGGCCTCTGGCGGGATCATCATGTCCGCCAGCCACAATCCCGGCGGCATCGACGAGGATTTCGGCGTCAAGTACAACACCGCCAATGGCGGCCCGGCGCCCGAGGGCGTGACGGACAGGATCTTTGCCGCGACCAAGACGATCAGCGCCTACAAGATCCTCGAGGCGGCGGATGTCGACCTGTCCACCGTGGGCGAGACCACGCTGGGCGGCATGGCGGTCGAGGTCGTCGACCCGGTCGCCGACTATGCCGAGCTGATGGAGAGCCTCTTCGACTTCGCCGCGATCAAGGCGCTGTTCGCGGGCGGCTTCACCATGCGCTTCGACGCGATGCATGCCGTCACCGGCCCCTATGCCACCGAGATCCTGGTGAACCGCCTCGGCGCGCCGGCCGAGACGGTGATGAATGCCGTGCCGAGCCCCGATTTCGGCGGCGGCCATCCCGATCCGAACCCGATCTGGGCCAAGCCGCTGGTCGATCTGGTCATGTCCGGCGCCGCGCCGGATTTCGCCGCCGCCTCGGATGGCGACGGCGACCGCAACATGATCCTGGGCAAGGGCATCTACATCACGCCCTCGGATTCGCTGGCCGTGCTGGCGGCGAATGCCCATTACGCGCCGGCCTATGCCGGCGGGCTGGCCGGGGTGGCCCGCTCGATGCCGACCTCCGGCGCGCTCGACCGCGTGGCGGCGGCCAAGGGGCTCGACTGCTACGAGACGCCGACCGGCTGGAAGTTCTTCGGCAACCTCCTCGACGCGGGCAAGGCGACGCTCTGCGGCGAGGAGAGCGCCGGGACCGGCGCCGACCATGTCCGCGAGAAGGACGGGCTCTGGGCGGTGCTGCTGTGGCTGAACGTGCTGGCGGGCTCGGGCAAGTCGGTGCAGGATCTGATGGCCGCGCATTGGGCGGAATTCGGCCGCAACTACTATTCGCGCCATGACTACGAGGGCGTCGATGCCACCGCCGCCAACGGGCTGATGGACCATGTCCGCGGCCAGTTCGCGACGCTGCCCGGCACCGTGATCGAGGGGCTGACCGTCGAGACGGCCGACGAGTTCGCCTATGACGATCCGGTCGACGGCTCCCGCTCCGAAGGGCAGGGCCTGCGGATCGGCTTCGCGGGCGGCTCGCGCATCGTCATCCGGCTTTCGGGCACCGGCACCGTGGGCGCCACGATCCGCGTCTACCTGGAGCTGGTGGAGACCGACCCGGCGGCGATGGACAAGGACCCGCAGGAGGCGCTGGCCGCGGTGATCGCCGCCGCCGAGTCGATCGCGGAGATCAAGTCCCGCACCGGCCGCGACGCGCCCGACGTCATCACCTGATCCCCGATTACCCGATCCCCGGGCGGGCGGAAGGCGCGGCCTTCCGCCTGTCTGCCCCGGCTTCCGCCAAGTCACTCGACGGAACCCAGGTCCGCATGCGTTTGTTTTCCACACGGTTGGGGAGCCGCTGGAAGACAACGAGGAAGGACCGATGTCTCATTCGAAACACGACCACGACCTGGGCTTTGCGCATGACCTGCCCCGGATGCTCGGGCGCCGCCGCCTTCTGGCGATGATGGGCGGCCTGGGACTGGGCGCGGCCTCCGGGCTTCCGGCAGCTGCCGCCTCCTGCGTCGCGCTGCCCTGGGAGACCGCGGGGCCCTATCCGGCCGACGGCTCGAACGCGCGCGACGGCGAGACGCTCAACGCGCTCGCCCAGGAGGGCATCCTGCGCAGCGACCTGCGCGGCTCCTTCGGCGAGGGCCAGGGCGAGGCCGAAGGCGCGCTCCTCGAGCTGGAGCTGACGCTGCTCGACGCCGATGGCTGCACGCCGCTCGCGGGCCGCGCCGCCTATGTCTGGCACTGCAACGCCATCGGCGACTATTCGCTCTACGACGTGCCCGAGGCCAACTGGCTGCGCGGGCTGGGTGTCGCCGATGGCGACGGCAAGCTGCGCTTCACCACCATCGTGCCGGGCTGCTATGACGGGCGCTGGCCGCATATCCATTTCGAGGTCTTCGAGAGCGCCGAGGCGGCCGTCGCCGGGACGGCCTCCGTGCTGACCGCGCAGATCGCCATGCCGGGCAAGGTGGTCGGCGCGCTCTACGAGGCGGATGCGCGCTATTCCAACGGCACGCGAAACCTCGGCCGGATCACCATTCCGACCGACAATGTCTTCGGCGACAACAGCGAGGCCGAGCTGGCGCAGCAGACGCTGGTGATGGCCGGGGATCCCTCCGCGGGCTATCGCGGCACGGTGACGGTGCCGGTCGATTTCACCGCGGACCGCAGTACCTCGATGGCGCCGCCCCCGGACGGGATGGAGGGCGATGCGCCGCCGCCTCCGGGCGGCTTCGACGGCAGCGCCCCGCCGCCGCGGCCCGACGGCACGGTGCCGCCGCCGCCGCGTCCCGAATAGGCGCGGGCAATGCCCCCGGCCGGAACCGGGGGCAGGGCGTCATTCCGGCAGGCGCGCGTCGTAATCCGCGCGCAGCCCCTGCCAGGCATCCCAGAAGGGCGCCGGATCGGTCCCCGAGAGCCGCGCCGCCAGGATGTCGAGATGGGCATGCCAGCCTGCGCTGACCCCGAGCCGCGAACCGCGGTCCATGAGCTTGCGGTGCACCAGCGTCAGCAGCACCTCTTCGCCCTTCGGCTCCAGCGTGATGCGCACCTCGCTGCCGGTGCCCCAGGTGAAGGCCAGGACGCGGTTCTCCTCGGCCTCCAGCACCGTGCAGGCCATCGAATGCTCGTCGCCGAGGCCTTCGGGTCTCTCGCCCGGCGGGTCGGTCAGCTCGTCATTGCGCCAGGTCAGGGTGAAGTCCCGCCCGGCCTCGGGGACCATGTCGCCGGATGCCAGCCATTTGCGGCGCAGCTCGCTGTCGGCGAGATAGCGCCAGATCCGCTCCGCCGGTCCGGGCAGGCGGCGGCGGATGGTCAGTTCGGTCGGGCCGGTGAGGGTTCCATAGGCCTCGTCCTGGATCATGTCCTTCATTCCTCTTCTCCTTCCTGTTGCTGGGGGTCGTCGTCGTCTTCCGCGCGCAGGAGCGCCTCCAGCGCGTCGAGCCGTCCGGTCCAGAACCGGGAATACCGGTCGAGCCAGTGATGCGCCTCG
>NZ_VATA01000095.1 GCF_005870025.1 Poseidonocella sp. HB161398 | reverse complement strand
CGAGGCGAAGGTCGCCTGCGACCAGCCGAGCAGCGCCGAGAGCATCTGCCCGGTGGCGTTCATGTCGTTGTCGATCGCCTGCTTGCCGGCCAGGACCAGCTGCGGCTGCTCCTCCTCGACGAGTTTCGCGAGGATCTTGGCGACGGCGAGCGGCTCGATGTCCTGGTGGACGTCCTCGGCCGCCTCGACCAGGATCGCCCGGTCGGCGCCCATGGCAAGCGCGGTGCGCAGCGTCTCCTGCGCCTGCTTCACGCCGACGGAGACGGCGACGATCTCGGTGGCGACGCCCTTCTCCTTGAGCCGTATGGCTTCCTCGACGGCGATTTCGTCGAACGGGTTCATCGACATCTTGACGTTGGCGAGGTCGACACCGCTGCCATCCGCCTTCACGCGGACCTTCACGTTGTAGTCGATCACCCGCTTGACGGGCACGAGGATCTTCATGGGCCTTTCCCATCTTGGAGGCGGGATGAGAGGCGGAGGGCATGGGGCGTCATCCGGATGCCTCCGCCATCAGCTGCTCGAAGGACAGGACACGTCCGGCGACCGCGCTTGCGATGACCGTCGGCGGACTCGCCAGCCAGGTGGATCCGGGGCCGCCGCGGCCGGGGAAGTTGCGGTTGATTGCCGAGACCGTGACCTCCTCGGCGCGGGTCGACACGCCGGGACCGCACGGCCCGCAGGCGCCGCAGGCCGGGCCGAGCCTCTCGGCTCCGAGCGCTTGGAAGACCTCCATGTAGCCCTGCTCCCGGCAATAGTCCCGCACCTGGACCGTGCCGCATTGCAAGTAGAGTTTCACCCCGGGGGCCGCCTTCAGTCTGCGGTCCACGGCCCAGCGGGCAACTTCGAAGTAGTGGTCGAAATCCTCGCGCTTTCCGGCGGTGCAGGAACCGCCATGGCGATGCCGGGATGCACGACTTCGTCGAGATCCTTGATGGCCACGCCGTTCCCGGAATCCCCGGGCCGGGCAAGCATCGGGCCGATCTCCGCGCAGTCGAGCGTGATGACTTCCGCATAAGCCGCGCCCGGGTCCGAGACCATCCAGGGTTCCGGCTCGATCTCGATGTCGCGCCGCTCCCTGAGGAAGCGGACGGTTTCGGCATCAGGCGCGCAGATTCCGGTCAGTCCGCCGAGCTCGGCGACCATGTTGGTCAGGGTCGCGCGTTCGTCGATCGACATCGCATCGACCACCGGACCGGCGAACTCGAAGCTCTTGCCGACCCCGGCGCCCTGCCGGATTGCCTCCGTCGCAAGCAGGGCCAGGACGATGTCCTTCGCCGTGACGCCGGGCCGCTTGGCGCCCTCGAGCCGCACCAGCAGCCCCTCGGCCATGGTCAGGCGGATCGCGCCGGTCATGAAGGCATTCGCCATGTCGGTCGTGCCGACGCCATAGGCAAAGTAGCCGACCGCGCCGGAACGCGGGGTATGGCTGTCGGTTCCCACCACGATCCGGCCCGGAAGTGTGTAGTTCTCTGCCATCATCGCGTGGGAGATGCCTTCGGAGCCCTCCTCGCCGATCAGGTAGCCGTACTCCCGGCCGAAGTCGCGATGCGCCTGGCTCAGCGTCCGGACTTGGGGCAAAAGCCCCTGGTTCACATGGGTGGGCGAGCGGTGGGCATAGGAATTGTGGTCCTCGAAGAGGATGATGCTCTGCGGATCGCATCGCGCCAGCGGGCGGCCGAACCGCTCGTGCAGCATGAGCGCCGCCATGCCGGTGTCGTATTCATGGATGAAGCGGAAATCCGCGCGGACGAAGCCCCTGGTTCCCGGTTCGGCGGCCCAGTCGAGCCCCTCGACCGCAAGGGCCTGCCGCGTCACGATCTTCTGGGCCAGCGTCATCGGCCGGTCCTGCGGGAGCAGTGCGGGACTGGCCGCGGTCAGGTATTTCTGCCCGTAGGCCAGCAGGCCGCCCTCGCGGAGGATGGCCCCGGCCAGCGGCTCGGGCCCGGCCACCAGCTCGTCGACCGTGACCTCCTCGCCCGCGGCAATCCGGTCGGCAAGCCCCATGTCGGTCGAGGTGAAGAGACCGAGATTGTCGCAGTTCTGGCGGTAGATCCGCTCGAAGCTCTCGGCGATGACCAGACGGATGCCGACGGATTTCTCGGCCAGCGGGGAATGCTCGCGCGACGAGCCCTTGCCGTAGCGGCGCCCGGCGACGAGGACCGAAACTCCTGCGCGGGCGAGCACGTCCTCGCCGAAAGGCCGCTCGCCGTTGATGACCGTGCCGGTATGGGCGTAGCGGGCCAGTGTGGCGTCGAAGTTGAGAAGGGTCGGGATCGGCGTGATCTCGTCGGTGGAGATGTCGCTGCGCAGCGGACCGGCTTCGTCCAGCGAAAGCGCTTCGCCCGAAAGCTGCCGCGCAATGGCACCGGGCGCGGTGCCGAGCATGAGCATGCCCTCGAATTTCATGGCAATTCTTCCTTTCACGTCCTGATCCAGGCGATGTGCGAGCTGCGGGCCGCACGGGCCTCGGCCCGTTCTGCCGCGCTCATTGCCGCCTGGGTGCTGCGCAGCAGGGCTTCCTTGCGCGCGAGCTCCTCGCCCATGTCGCGTATCTTTCCGGCCATGTCCGCCGGGATGGTCACGATGCCGTCCTCGTCGCCGAGGAGGATGTCGCCTGGCCACACCAGAACGCTGGAGGATTCCGGCCCCGGCATCACGACCGGCTGCGTCCAGCTGGCGATCAGCATCCGCCTTGCGCCGTTCTGCGAGATGGAGCCGGTCGCGTGGACGGGCAGCGGGCCGCCGCCGAGTTCGCGCCGGTCCCGCACCAACCCGTCGGTGACCACGCCCGCAACCGCGCTTCCGAGCAGATCCTCGGCGAGGAGCCCGCCGATGACGGCGCCGCCCTGGAAGCCTCCCGTTGCCAGCACCAGGACCGCCCCCGCCGCGGCCAGCGTCGGCAGGGCATAGACCGGAAGCGCGCCGGCGGGGGACGGCGTCTGCGCCTGGAAGCCGGCCTCGTCCAGCACGTCGCTGAGCGTGGCGCTGCCGAGCGCGAGCAGGCGGTGGCAGATCGTCATGGCAGCGGCTTTCCGAGCAGCAGGTCCGGCAGTCCGGTGGACAGGACCGGGATGAAGGTCAGCGCGACCAGAACGGCAAGCGCGACCAGGACGTAGGGCAGGGTGCCGCGGGTTCCCTCGGCGATGGAGATGCCGCCGATCTGGCTGGCGATGGCCAGCACGATGCCGATGGGCGGCGTGACAAGGCCGATGCAGAGGTTCACCGTCACGACGCCGCCGAAATGGATCGGATCGACGCCCAGGTCCTGGCTGATCGGGAACAGCACCGGCAGCAGCATGACCTTGGCGGCATTCACCTCCATGATTATCCCGACGACCAGCAGCAGCACGTTGACGATCAGAAGGAACATCGTGGGCGTGGTCACCAGGACCGGATCCAGGCGCCGAAGGTCTCGGGGGCGTGGACCCAGGCCAGCATCCAGGCGAAGAGCGACGCCCCGGCGAGGATCAGCATGACGGCGGCGGTCAGGCGGACGGCCGAGGTGATCGACTCCCACAGGATGCGCCAGCTCAGCTCGCGATAGACCAGGCCCGAGACCAGGAGCGCGTAGACGACGAGGATGACCGAGGCCTCGGTGACGGTGAACATGGCCGAGAGGATGCCGCCGATCAGCAGGAAGGGCATGGCGAGAGCCGGCAGGGCGATGACGAACGTGCGCCACAGCTCGCTTGCCCCGGCCGCGGGCTGCACCGGATAGCTGTTGCGCCGGGCGACGAGCCATGCGGCAAAGATCAGGGCCGCGGCCCAGAGCATCCCGGGCACGACACCGGCGAGGAAGAGCCGCATGACGGACTGGTCGGTGATGTAGGCATAGACGATCCAGGCGATGGAGGGCGGGATCAGCGGCGAGATCGGCGAGGACGCGGCGGTGATGCCGACGGAATATGCGGCCGGGAATCCTGCCTTCTTCATGGCCGGGATGAAGGTTCCGCCGATCGCGGAGGTGTCGGCCACGGCGGAACCGGAGATGCCGCCGAACATCACAGCGGACAGGACGTTCGAAATGGCGAGCCCGCCCGAAAAGCGGCCGACTAGCGCGTTGGCGAAGGCGATCAGCCGTTCGGATATGCCGCCCCGCGACATCAGCGCACCGCCGAGAAGGAAGGCGGGGATCGCCATCAGCGAGAAAGAGTCCATTCCGGCGAAGAGCCGCTGCGGCGCGATGACCGGATTTGCGCCGCCATGCGCGAAGATCGCCGCCAGAGAGCCGGCCACGATCGAGACCGCCAGCGGCACGCCGAGGATGATGCAGAAGGCGATGACGCCGATCAGGACGGAAGAGACCATCAGCAGATCCATGTCAGAGCTCCTCCGGATCGTTCACCCGGCCGAACCGGGACAGCAGCAGCACCAGCGCGATCAGCGCGGCGCCGACGGGGATCGCAAGGTAGGGCAGGGACATCTTGATGCCGAGACCGGTCGAGGTCTGGCGTCCGCCGATGCCGACCAGCAGCCAGCCGTACCAGGCCAGGGTGCCGCAGACGGCCAGCGCGATCGCGTCGCGCAACCAGCCGGCAATCCGCTGGAGGGGCGCCGGCAGGATGTAGACGAAGATGTCGATGCTGATATGGTCGTTGCGCTGGATCAGGGCGGCCGATCCGAGCATGGTCAGCGCGACGAGCAGGTAGCGGGCGAGCTCCTCGGCCCATACGGTGGGCGCTCCGAGGAGGAAGCGCGCGCAGACCTGCACCCCGATCGCCAGGATCATGACAATCAGCATGATGTTGGCGGCCAGGGTCGCGAGGCCCGCGACGGCATGGCTGGCGCGGGAAATTGGCTTCATGGCTGTTTCCGTCGAAAGCTGGAGTTGCGGACCGGGAACCGGGCTTCCGGCCGCCTTCCGGCAGCGGAAGCCCGGGGCAGGTCATTCGACCGACTGGATCTTCTCGACCCAGGGCGCGAGATCGGGAAATTCCCCGGCCATCGCGGCGAGCTTCTCCCGGAACGGTCCGAGATCGGGCTCGGGGAAGGTCGCGCCGGCCGCCTCTAGCGTAGTGCGGCTTTCCTCGGCCTGCTCCAGCTCCATTTCGCTGCCCCAGCGGAGCGCCTTGCGGCCTTCCTCCTCGATGATGGCGCGCTCCTTGCCGGTCAGCGAGTCGAAGCGGGCCTGGTCGAAGATGAAGGTGTAGGCGCCATAGACGCGATCCGTCATGACGACGTATTTCGCGGCCTCGTAGTACTTCGACCGGACATGGGCGGAAAGCGGGTTCTCGACCGCGTCGATGATGCCGGATTGCAGCCCGGTATAGACCTCGCTGGAGGACATCGGCGGCGGCGAAGCCCCCAGATCCTGCCAGGTCGCGCGGAAGATGTCGATGTTCGGCACCCGGATCTTGAGGCCCTTGAGGTCCTCCACCGAGTTCACGGGGCGCCTCGGGCGCGGGCGCCGATCATCCGGAATCCGGTCCGCGTCGCGATCTCGTCATAGAGCTCGGCGCCGACCGGCCCGTTTTAGACCCGGTCGAAATGGCCCAGATCGCGGATCAGGCAGGGATAGCTCTCGATGCCCGGCAGCGGGTCGTCGGGGTCGAGCGACGCGATCACCGTCAGGACGACGTCATTGGTGCCGATGGTCAGGGCTTCCAGCGTTTCCCGCGGGGATCCGGTCGTGCCCGAGAGCGCAAGCTCGACGCGCAGCTCCCCGCCCGACGCTTCCGCGACGCCGTCGGCAAAGCGCTGCGCCGCCTGGCCCCAGGCGGTCTGCGGCGTCTCGACCGACGCAAGCTGCAGAACGGTCCCGGCCATTGCGCAGGGCGCCACAGATGAAGTTACGGCTGAGCATTTTCTTCTCCCGAGACTCGCCCGCCTCCCAACGGGCTGTCCACCTGTCATACCAAATAACAGGTGGAAAAAACGACATGTTTTGAATATTTTGGCGGGACAGGGGAGATGCCATGCTGAGGACAGAACCGATACGGAAGCGCCGCCTCTACGAGCGCGTGGCAGAACAGATCGAGGGCTCGATCCTTGCCGGGGATCTGGCGCCGGGCGAATTGCTTCCCGCGGAACGCGATCTCTGCGACAGTTTCGGGGTCAGCCGGACGGCGATCCGGGAAGCGCTTTTCGCGCTGCAGCAGAACGGCCTGATCGAGCTGGAGAACGGCAAGCGCGCGCGTGTGGTGGAGCCTTCGGCGGCCCGGCTGATCGACGAGCTCGGCGGCTCGGCGCGCTATGTGCTGTCGCGCCCCGAAAGCCTGCGCCAGCTGCAAGAAGCGCGGATGCTGTTCGAATCCTTCCTTGCCCGGAACGCGGCGCGCAACGTCACGCCGGAGGGGCTTTCGAGGATATCCGGTGCCCTGGCCCGCAATCGCGAGGCCATCGGCGACCGCGAGGCGTTCGTGCAGACGAATATCGAATTCCATCTCGAAATCGCGCGGGTCTCGGGCAACATGTTCCTCGAATCCCTGCACGAGGCGGTCCAGACCTGGCTGGCCGAGCACCGGCGGACCGCCATCCGCGATCCCGGTGCCACCGAGCGCGCCTATCAGCGGCACGAGCAGATCTTCGCGGCGATCGAGGCCGGGGATGCGGATGCGGCCGAAGAGGCGATGCGGGTGCATCTGGAGGAGTCGACGGCCGCCTACTGGCATGTCCGCGACCCCTCCTGAGCGGCCCAGTCACGCCCAGCGGGGCGGGGTCCTGTCCAGGAAGGCCGCGATGCCGTGCGCAGCCTCCTCGGTTTCCCAGGCATCTGCGAGCTGGCGGATCGTCTCGTCGATGACCCCGTCGTCGATCCGGGGGCCGAGCGCGCGCGCCAGCGCCTTCGCCGCGCCAGCGGCTCCCGGGGCGGTGTGCAGATAGGGCTCGACCTCGGCCTCGACGGCGCTGTCCAGTTCCTCCGCCGCCACGACCCGTGCCACCACGCCGAGCTCGCGGGCCTCGGCCGCGCCGAAGATGCGGGCGGACATGAAGACCCGGCGCGCCTTGCCTTCGCCCATCCGGGCCAGGACATAGGGCCCGATCGTGGCCGGAATGATGCCGAGACGGGTCTCGGAGAAGCTGAACTTGCTGTCCTCGGCCGCGACGGCCACGTCGCAGATGCAGGCCAGTCCCACGCCCCCGCCGAAGGCGCCGCCCTGGATCCGGCCGATCAGCGGCTTGCGCATCCGGTTCAGCGCGTCGAGCATCTCCGCCAGCTTCCGGGCTTCGGCCATGCGCTCGGCGCGACCGGCCGAGACCTGCGCCTTCATCCAGGCAAGGTCGCCCCCGGCGCAGAAGATCTTCCCCGCCCCGGAGAGAACGACAGCGCGGATCGCCGGATCGGCGTCCAGCGCAGCGGCAGCGTCGGTCAGCTCGGCGATCATTGCCGCCGAGAGGACGTTGCGCCGGTCCGGCGCGTTCAGCTCCAGATGCGCGACGCCGCGCGCGTCCCGGCTCAGACTGATCGTCGAATAGGTCATGCCGGTTCCCTCAGTCCCTTGGCGAAACCGGCCGCGGCGGCCAGCCTGTCCATGTCGATGCCCGTCTCGTACCCGAGACGCTCCAGCAGGCCCGCAACCCGCTCGGTAGCAACATTGCCCTTGGCGCCGGGCGCATAGGGGCAGCCGCCGAGCCCGCCGGCCGCGCTGTCGAAGATCCGCAGGCCGCGGGCGAGGCTCGCCTCGATATTGGCCAGCGCCATGTCGTGCGTGTCGTGGAAATGCCCGGCGAGCCGGTTCGCCGGGACCTGCGCGAGCACGGCGTCGAGCATCCTGCCGACCGTCTCCGGGGTGCCGGCGCCGATCGTGTCGCCGAGGCTGATCTCGTCGCAGCCCATCTCGCGCATCGCCGCGGCGACCTTCGCCACCGCCTCCGGCGCCACCGGCCCGTCATAGGGACAGTCGGTGACGCAGGAGACATAGCCGCGGACCGGGATCATGGCGGCCCTGGCCGCGGCGAGGACCGGGCGGAAGCGATCGAGGCTTTCGGCAACGGAACAGTTGATGTTCCTGCGCGAGAACCCCTCGGAAGCGGAGCCGAAGACCGCGACCCGGTCGGCCCCGGCCAGCAGCGCGGCCTCGAACCCGGCGAGGTTCGGGGTCAGCGCCGAATAGGTCACGCCCGGAACCCGCCTGATGCCGCTCAGCACCTGCGCCGCATCGGCCATCTGCGGCACCCATTTCGGGCTGACGAAGCTCGTCACCTCGATCTCGGAGAGGCCGCAGTCCGACAGCGCGTCGACCAGCCGGATCTTGTCCGCGGCGGCGATCATCGCCGGTTCGTTCTGCAGTCCGTCGCGGGGCGAGACCTCGACGATCGTCACATGCTCAGCCATCGGCCGCCTCCATCGTCAGGAGCAGCATGCCGTCCGACACCTGGTCCAGCTCCGCCACCAGCACTTCCGCCACAGTGCCGTCGCGGGTGGCGGCCAGCGTGTGCTCCATCTTCATCGCCTCCAGGATGATCAGCGGATCGCCCTTGCTGACCATGGCCCCCGCGGCGGCCATGACCCGGGTCACCAGCCCCGGCATCGGCGCCGCCAGCGTGTCGCCCGCAGGCCCGGCGGCGGCCATGTCGGCCAGCGGAGGCGGGCGCCGGAAGGCGGACTTTTGGTCGGGACCGAAGACCGCGATGACGTCGCCGTGGCAGGCGACCGCGGCGGTGAAGATCCGGCCGCTGCTCTCGACCTTGAAGCGGCAGTCCTCCAAGGCCGCGATCCGCAGTTCGGTTGCCGCTTCGCCGCTGGAGACAGAGAAATGGCCCGGGCCGAAGATCGTCACCGCGAACTCGACCGGCGCGCCGTCGCGCAAAAGCGCGACGAAGCGCTCGGCATGCGACCACTGGCACCAGCCGGGCAGGCTGCCCCAGGGGTCCGGATCGGGTGGCGGATCGAGCAGGTCCAGTGCCGCAAGGGCCGCCATCGCGTCAAGACGCGGATCGGCGGCAGGCACGGCGGCAAGCCCGGCCAGGTCGCGGGCGATCAGCCCGGTATCCACCTCGCCCCGGCCGAAGCCCTCGTGGCGGGCCAGTGCGCCGAGAAACTCCAAGTTGGTCACGGTGCCCGCCACATGGCAGCCGGCCAGCGCGCGGTCCAGCCGGGCCAGCGCCGCGTCGCGGTCGGGACCGTGGACGATGACCTTGGCGATCATCGGGTCGTACCAGGGACTGATCGTGTCGCCCTCGCGGACGCCGCTGTCGATGCGCAGGGGGCCGCGGGCGAATTCCGCGCCCGCGGGGAAGCGCAGGTGGCCGAGCGTCCCGGTCGCGGGCAGGAAGCCCTTCGCCACGTCCTCGGCATAGACCCGCGCCTCGAAGGCCCAGCCGTCGATCGCCAGATCCTCCTGCCGCACCGGTAGCGGCTCTCCCGCCGCGACGCGCAGCTGCAGTTCCACGAAATCAAGGCCCGTGATCGCCTCGGAGACCGGATGCTCGACCTGCAGGCGGGTGTTCATCTCCATGAACCAGAACCCGTCCTCGCGCAGCGGGCCCGATCCGTCGGCGATGAACTCGACCGTGCCGGCGCCGCGATAGCCGATAGCGCGGGCCGCCTCGATTGCCGCTCGTCCCATCGCGGCGCGGACGGCTTCGGGCATGCCGGGGGCGGGGGCCTCTTCGATCACCTTCTGGTGGCGGCGCTGCAGCGAGCAGTCGCGCTCGAACAGGTGGATCACATTGCCATGGGCGTCGCCGAAGACCTGGATCTCGATATGGCGGGGCCGGGTGATGTACTTCTCGATCAGGCAGCGCGGATCGCCGAAGCTCGACTTGCCCTCGCGCTGCGCGCTTTCCAGCGCCTCGGCGAAGCGGGCCGGTTCCTCGACCAGCCGCATCCCCTTGCCGCCGCCGCCGGCCCGCGCCTTGATCAATACCGGATAGCCGATGCGCTCGGCTTCGGCCGCGAGGAAGGCCGGATCCTGGCTCTCGCCATGATAGCCGGGCACGACCGGAACGCCTGCGGTCTCCATCAGCGCCTTGGCGGCATCTTTCAGCCCCATCGCGCCGATGGCGCTTGGGGTCGGGCCGATGAAGGCCAGCCCGGCCGCCTCGACGGCCGCGACGAAATCCGGGTTCTCGGAGAGGAAGCCATAGCCGGGATGGATCGCCTCGGCGCCGGTCTCCAGAGCGGCGGCGATGATCCGGTCGCCGCGCAGATAGCTTTCCGACACTTCGGGCGGACCGATGCGGACGGCCTCGTCGGCCATCGCCACGTGCCGGGCGTTGCGGTCGGCATCGGAAAACACCGCCACGGTCCGCACGCCCATCCGCCGGGCGGTCGCGATGACGCGGCAGGCGATCTCGCCCCGGTTCGCGATCAGGATCTTCTTGAACATCTGTGCCTCCTCACATCCGGAAGATGCCGAAGCGCGTCGGCTCGGCAGGGGCGTTGAGCGTGGCGGAGAGCGACAGCGCCAGCACCTCGCGGGTCCGGCACGGATCGATGATGCCGTCGTCCCAGAGCCGCGCCGAGGCATAGAGCGGATGCGCCTGGCGCTCGAACTGCTCGACGACCGGCTTGCGGAAGGCAACCTCCTCCTCGGCGGGCCAGCTGCCGCCCCTGGCCTCGATGCCCTCGCGCCGTACGGTGGCCAGCACGCCGGCCGCCTGTTCGCCGCCCATCACCGAGATGCGGCTGTTCGGCCAGGTCCAGAGGAACCGCGGCCCGTAGGCCCGTCCGCACATGCCGTAATTGCCCGCGCCGAAGGAGCCGCCGACCAGCAGGGTGATCTTCGGCACGCGCGCGGTCGCAACGGCCGTGACCAGCTTGGCGCCGTCCTTGGCGATGCCGCGGTTCTCGTAGCTGCGCCCGACCATGAAGCCCGAGATGTTCTGCAGGAAGACCAGCGGGATGCCGCGCTGCGCGCAGAGTTCGACGAAATGCGCGCCCTTGACCGCGGATTCCGAGAAGATCACGCCGTTGTTGCCGAGAATGCCGACCGGGATGCCCATGACATGCGCGAAGCCGCAGGACAGCGTGGTGCCGTAGCGCGGCTTGAACTCGTCGAAGCGCGACCCGTCCACGGTGCGGGCGATCACCTCGCGGATGTCGTAGGGGGTCTTCAGCTCGGCGGGCACCACGCCGGGAAGTTCGGCCGGGTCGTAAATCGGCGGCTCGGGCGGCTCCAGCGCCACGGAGGGCCGCTTGCGGCGGTTCAGGCTGGCCACCGCCTGGCGCGCCAGCTCCAGCGCATGGGCATCGGACAGGGCCAGCTGGTCGGCCACCCCCGAAAGCCGGGTATGGACATCGCCGCCGCCGAGTTCCTCGGCGCTGACCACCTCGCCGGTGGCGGCCTTCACCAAGGGCGGGCCGGCGAGATAGATCGTGCCCTGGTTCCGCACGATGATCGTCACGTCCGACATGGCCGGCACATAGGCGCCGCCCGCCGTGCAGGAGCCCATGACGACGGCGATCTGGGGAATGCCCTTCGCCGACATGTTGGCCTGGTTGAAGAAGATGCGGCCGAAATGGTCGCGGTCCGGGAAGACCTCGTCCTGGTTCGGCAGGTTCGCGCCGCCGCTATCGACCAGGTAGATGCAGGGCAGGTGGTTCTCCTCCGCGATCTCCTGGGCGCGCAGGTGCTTCTTGACGGTCATCGGGAAATACGTCCCGCCCTTCACGGTGGCGTCGTTGCAGACGATCATGACCTCCTGGCCGCAGACCCGGCCGATCCCGGCAATGGCGCCCGCGCAGGGGCTGGCCCCGTCATGCATGCCATGGGCGGCGAAGAGGCCGATCTCGAGGAAGGGCGAGCCGGGGTCGAGCAGCCGGGCGACGCGGTCGCGCGGCAGGACCTTGCCGCGGCCGACATGGCGGGCGCGGGCGGCTTCCCCGCCACCGGCCATCGCCCGTGCCGCAGCGTCGCGCACGGTGGCGATGGCGGCCTCGTTGGCGGCGGCATTGCGGCGGAAGGTTTCGGATTTCGGCGAAATCTGCGAGGTCAGGACAGCCATCAGGACATCGCCCCCATCAGCTCGCGGCCGATCAGCATCCGGCGGATCTCGCTGGTGCCGGCGCCAATCTCCATCAGCTTGGCATCGCGGAAGAGCCGGCTGACCGGCGTTTCGTTCATGAAGCCCGCCCCGCCCATCGCCTGCACCGCCTGGTGCGCGACGGTCATCGCCTCTTCGGAGGCGTAGAGTACGCAGGCGGCCGCGTCCTGGCGCGTGACCTCGCCGCGGTCGCAGGCGCGGGCGACCTCGTAGGCATAGGCGCGGGCCGAGTTCAGCTTGGTGTACATGTCCGCCAGCTTGCCCTGCATCAGCTGGAAGCTGCCGATCGGCTGGCCGAACTGGCGGCGCTCGGCCATGTAGGGCATGATTTCGTCGAGGCAGGCCGCCATGATGCCAAGCCCGATGCCCGAGAGCACCACCCGCTCGTAGTCGAGCCCGGACATCAGCACGCGCACGCCGCGCCCCTCCGCGCCCAGGATGTTCTCCGCCGGGACCTCGACATTGTCGAAGATCAGCTCGACCGTGTTCGAACCGCGCATGCCGAGCTTGTCGAAATGCGGCGACTGGCTGAAGCCGGGCATCGACTTCTCCACCAGGAAGGCGGTGATGCCCTTCGACCCTGCGGCGGGGTCGGTCTTGGCATAGACGACCAGCGTGCCCGCCTCGCCGCCATTGGTGATCCAGAACTTGCTGCCGTTCAGGATGTAGCTGCCGCCCTGCTTCTCGGCACGCAGCTTCATGCCGACGACATCGGACCCCGCGCCGGTCTCGGACATGGCCAGCGCGCCGACGGTTGCGCCCGAGATCAGGCCCGGCAGGTAGCGCGCCTTCTGCGCGGGGGTGCCGTTCAGCTTGATCTGGTTGACGCAGAGGTTGGAATGCGCGCCGTAGCTCAGCGCGACGCTGGCGCTGGCGCGGGCGATCTCCTCGACGGCGACGACATGCGCGAGATAGCCGAGGCCCGTGCCGCCGTCCTCTTCGGGGACGGTGATGCCGAGCAGGCCCAGATCACCCATCTCGCGCCAGAGCTCTGCCGGGAACTCGTTCTTCTCGTCGACTGCGGCGGCCATCGGCCGGACCCGCTCCTGCGCCCAGCGATGGACCATCTCGCGCAGCGCGCCGATATCCTCGCCCAGATCGAATGTCATGGATGCGGTGAACACGTGTTTCCTCCCTCATTCCGCCGCGATGCGCGTCGCTGCCGTTCCGTCCAGGGCCGCCCGGATCTCCGCCCGGCGTGCCAGCATTTTCTCCATCGCCTGTTCCTTGACGGGACCGTAGCCGCGCACATCGGAGGCCAGCGACAGAAGCTCTCCGACCAGCTCTGCCTGTCCGGGATCGAAGCCGCGGCAGGCGAGATCGAGATCCGCCTCGCAGAGCGCGATCAGCTCGCGCTCGAGGACCCGGTCCCGGCTCCTCCCGAACGGGTCCGCCCAGGTGCCGCGCAGCCATTTCATCCGCGCCAGGAGACCGAAGACCGGCAGGATCCAGGCACCGAATTCGCGCTTCTTCGGGCGGCCGTCGGGGGCCTTCCCGGGCAGCATCGGGGGGGCGAGGTTGAACGAGATCTTCAGGTCGCCGGAGAAGTCCCGTTCCAGCGCTTTCCGGAACCGCGGATCGGCATAGAGCCGGGCGACCTCGTACTCGTCCTTGTAGGCCAGCACGCGGGCATAGGCGACCGCCGCGTTCCGCAGGAGCGTTCCGCGGGCCGCCAGCGTCTCCGGCAGCGCCGTTGCCAGCGCATCCATCCGGCCGCGGTAGCGCTTCGCCAGGGTGTCATCCTGGTAGTCGCGCAGATGCGCTTCGCGATGGGCCAGGATGTCTTCGAGCGACATCGACGCCAGCGGACGGGACGGCGTCTCCGCCGGGCCTGCCGCACGCTCGACCGCCGCCGGGTCATGGGCCAGCAGGCGGCCCCAGTCGAAGGCTGCCAGGTTCGCCGCGACGGCGATGCCGTTCATCTCGATCGCCTGGCGGATCGCGGCGCGGCCGACCGGAACGAAGCCCTGCTGCCAGGCATAGCCCAGCATCATCAGGTTCGCGCCGATCTCGTCGCCGGTCAGCGCCGTCGCCAGGCGCCCGTAGTCGCGGAAATGCGCAGCCGAGCGCACCGCGCCGGACACCGCCCGCTCGACCTCTCCCTCGCGGAAATCAAAATCGCGCAGGCGGACGAAATCCGAGACTGGGCTGATCTTGGTGTTCAGTACCGCTTCGGTCCGGCCGGGGTCGCAGAGGATCCGGCTGTCCTTCGAGGCGGCAACCACGCTGTCGGCGCCCAGGAGCAGATCCGCGCTGCCCGCCGCGATGCGCGGTGCGGCCACGGGACGGTCCGCTGCGCCGATGCGAACATGGCTGAGCACCGCGCCGCCCTTCTGCGCGAGCCCCGCCATGTCGAGGATCATCGGGATCCGGCCCTCGAGATGCGCCGCCATGCCGAGGATCGCGCCGATGGTCAGCACGCCGGTGCCGCCGACCCCGGTCACGGCGAGGTTCCAGGCGCGGCCGATTACCGGCAGCTCGGGCTCGGGCAGGGCGCCGACATCCGGTCCGCCGGTCCCGGCCGGCCGGCGCGGGGTGCCGCCGCGGACCGTGACGAAGGAGGGGCAGAACCCCTTGAGGCAGGAATAGTCCTTGTTGCACATCGACTGGTTGATGCGCCGCTTGCGGCCCATCTCGGTTTCCTCCGGCTCGACGGCGATGCAGTTCGATTTCTCGGAACAGTCGCCGCAGCCCTCGCAGACCGCCGGATTGATCCAGAGCCGCATGTCCGGATCCTCCATCTTGCCGCGCTTGCGGCGGCGGCGCTTCTCGGCGGCGCAGGTCTGCTCGAAGACGATGGCCGTGGTGCCCGGAACCTCGCGCAGCTCCAGCATCACGGGGTCGATCTCGTCGCGGTGGCGGATGTCGGTGCCGGGCGCCAGCTCGGATGCATTGTAGACATCTGGCCGATCCGACATCAGGACAATGCGCTTCACCCCCTCGTGGTAGAGCTGGTGCGTGATCTGCTGCGGGGTGAGCGTGCCGTCCAGCGGCTGGCCGCCGGTCATGGCCACGGCGTCGTTGTAGAGCACCTTGTAGGTGATGTTCGCCCCGGCTGCGACCGACTGCCGGATGGCCAGCTGGCCCGAATGGAAATAGGTGCCGTCGCCCAGATTGACGAAGCGGTGCGCCTCGTCGGTGAAGCGTCCGATGGCCGTCCAGGGCACGCCTTCCGCGCCCATATGGGTGAAGGTCTCGGTGTTGCGGTCCATCCACTGCGCCATGAAGTGGCAGCCGATCCCGGCCATCGCCTTCGACCCTTCGGGCACGCGGGTCGAGGTGTTGTGCGGACAGCCCGCGCAGTAATGCGGCAGTCGGATCACCGGCGGGACATGGCGCGCGGCCGCCGCCTCGGCCTCGTGCAGCTCGCGGGCGCGGGTCCGGATCCGTCCGGCAAGATCCCCGGGCATCTCGAACTTCAGGAGCCGCTCGGCGATCGCTTCGGCAACGCTTCCGACGGTCAGCCCGGCGGAATGCGGCAGGAAGGGCCGGTCCGCCTCGTCGAACTTGCCGACGATGCGGGGCCGGACGCTGGCGCACCAGTTGAAGAGCTGCTGCTTGACCTGGTTCTCGATGATCTCGCGGCGCTCCTCGACGATCAGGATCTCCTCGAGCCCTTCGGAGAAGGCCCGGATGCCTTCGGGTTCCAGCGGCCAGGGCATGCGCACCTTGTAGAGGCGGATCCCGATGGCGGCGCGCTCGGCCTCGCCGAGTCCCAGTTCCGCGAGAGCCTGGCGCACGTCCTCATAGGCCTTGCCCGAGGCGACAATGCCGAAGCGCGCGCGCGCCTGCGGCATGGCGACAAGGTCGATCCCGTTGGCCCGCGCGAAGGCGATGGCCGCATAGCCCTTGATCTCCTGCAGGCGCGCATCCTGGACCAGAGGCGGATCGGGCCAGCGCAGGTTCAGCCCGCCCGGCGGCAGTTCGAAATCCGATGGCAGGACGAATTGCCGGGCTTCCTGCGCCAGGTCGATCACGGTGGTCGTCTCGACGGTCTCTGAGATGACCTTGTAGCCGACCCAGCAGCCCGAATAGCGCGACATGGCGATGCCCAGCAGGCCCATTTCCAGGAATTCGTGCACAGAGGAGGGGTAGATCATCGGCATCAGCGCCGACATGAAGGCGTGGTCCGACTGGTGCGGGATCGAGGAGGACTTGCAGGTATGGTCATCCCCGGCAAAGGCCAGGACGCCGCCATGGCGCGCGCTGCCGGCGGCGTTGCCGTGCTTGAAGACGTCTCCCGAGCGGTCGACGCCCGGTCCCTTGCCGTACCACAGCCCGAGGAGCCCGTCCTTGCGCGCGCCCGGCGACAGGTGCAGCTGCTGGCTGCCCCAGACCGCCGTGGCGGCCAGATCCTCGTTCAGCCCCGGCTGGAACACGATGTCGTGGCGCGCCAGGTGCCGCTGCGCCCTGGTCAGCTGCTGGTCATAGCCGCCGAGCGGCGATCCGCGGTAGCCCGAGATGAAGGTTCCGGTATCCAGTCCCGCCGCGCGGTCGCGGCGCATCTGGGTCATCGGCAGCCTGACGAGCGCCTGCGTTCCCGTCAGGAAGACCCGGCCGGACTCCGCAACGTACTTGTCGTCCAGTGCAATGCTCATGACGTTCCTCCCGCAGCAAGATTGGCGCGGATGCGCGGGGACAAGGTCGCTATGATTGATCTCTTTCCGGAGCCGTGGGATACTTTGTTTCACAGATCCGGGTTTGAAAGAGACATTGTCTCTCGCAGGCGCGTCTCAGATATGGGGACTCACATGGAGATCGACGAGGCCGACCGGAGGATTCTCCGCGTCATCCAGGCGGATCCGGACATCACGATGCGGGATCTGGGCGATGCGACGGGGCTGAGCCATTCCCCGGCCTGGCGGCGGCTGCAGCGGATGCGCGACGAGGGCATCGTCAGCGAGCGGCGCTACATGGTCGATCCCGAGGCGGTTGGCTTCGACGTCATGGTGCTGTGCTTCGTCAAGATCGCCGAGCACCGGCGCGAGCGGCTCCAGGCCTTCGAAAGCGCAGTCCAGACGGTCCCCGAGATCCTGCAATGCTACTCGCTGAGCGGCGACTACGACTACATGCTGCAGGTTATCGCGCGCAGCATCGCGGACTACGAGTCGACGGTGAAGAACTCGCTCGTCGAGCTGCCGAACGTCCAGTCGATCAGCACGCGCTTCGCCTTGAAGCGCGTAAAGCAGTCGGTTTCGATTCCGGTGTGAATGCGCAAGGTGCCGAGCCGTTACTCCTCGGGCATTTGGCTTCATCATCTTGCCGACAGCAGATGTGACGGCGAGTTGCGCCGACCGGTGAAAGCCCCGCCGGAGTGTCCCGGCGGGGTTTGAGCATCCGGCGGGTTTCCGCGTCCGGCAGAGCTCCTAGCCGAACATCGTGTCGGGGATGAAAGTGGCGATGGCTGGGAAGGCGATGATCAGCAAGAGCCCGAGGATCATCGCCGCGAGAAACGGCGTCACGCCGCGGAAGACCGTGGTCAGCGGCACGTCCGGCCCCGCCACGCCGCGCACCACGAAGACGTTCATGCCCACGGGCGGGGTGATCATCCCCATCTCGATCACGATCACCGCCACCACGCCGAACCAGACCGGGTCGAAGCCGAAGCCGGTGATGACCGGGAAGACGATCGGGATCGTGATCACCAGCATGCTGAGCCCGTCCATGAACATCCCCAGCACGACATAGCCCAGCAGGATCACCGCCAGCGTGCCGTAGGGGCCGAGGCCCAGCGTCTGCAGCTCTTCGCCCAGCGTCGCCGGGATATGGGTGATGGCCAGGAACGGGTTCAGCACATTGGCGCCGATCACCACCATGTAGAGCATCGCCGAGGTCTTCAGCGTGTCGAGCACGGCCGCCTTGAAGCCCGTCCAGCCCAGCCGCCGCTGCACCAGCGCCATCAGGATGACGAGCCCGGCGCCGATGCCCGAGGCCTCGACCGGCGTGAAGACGCCCAGGTAGATGCCGCCGATCGAGACCAGGATCACCCCGAAGAGCGGCCAGGCCTCCGACGACACCCGGAGGCGCTCGGCCCAGGTGAAGGCCGGCCCCTGCGGACCGGCCTGCCGGTCGAGCGTCGCCACCAGCCAGATCACGGCCATGAAGAGCGCGGCCAGCAGCAGCCCCGGCAGGATCCCCGCCATGAAGAGCCGCCCGATCGATTCCTCGGTCAGGATCGCGTAGAGCACGAAACCGGTGGAGGGCGGGATCAGGAAACCCAGCGTGCCCCCCGCCGCGACCGATCCGGTGGCGAGGCTGTCGGCATAGCCGAGACGCTTCATCTCCGGCAGGGCGACCTTGCCCAGCGTCACCGCGGTGGCGACGGACGAGCCCGAGACCGCCGAGAAGGCGGCGCAGCCCAGCACC
>NZ_VATA01000094.1 GCF_005870025.1 Poseidonocella sp. HB161398 | reverse complement strand
CCATTTACCAAGACACCGGAGGCAAAAACCGGCAGGAGGCGTCAATCTTCCGACGCGACCCGCTCGCCAATCACCCTGATCTCTCCGCCGTCCGGCCCGCCTCAGCGGCCCGTCCAGCGCCCCGGAGCGTCGCCGCCCCGTCGGTGAAGGGCCTTCTAGAGAAACCTCCCGACACCCGCAACTCGATTCTCGCGCAAAACCCGAAAAAATTTCCCTGACCAAACGGAAAGACCAGAAATCGGGCAGAATAGTCAGGTGAACACTACATGTAGAGACACCCCAACTCCGGCACCGACAGGACCAGATCCACCACCGCGCCGAGGCGCCGGATCCCAGCCCGTCACCACCCCTCCCCCGCACCCACCCCCAGCCTAGCCCAGGCTACGCCCCGAGAAACCGCGGACCATCCGCAGCTCGCCTGCGCCATCCGGAAGGCGAGCTTCGCCAAGCTCTCTGCGCCTTGGCCACCGCGCCGCAGAGTGTTGCGCGGAAGACCGGCGACCTTCCGGCCCCAGGCCCGGGCGGCTACTTCTTCTGGCCCAGCGTCCGCCCCAGCCCGCCGCCGACCAGCGCCGCCAGATCGGCCGCCACCGCCACCAGGTTCGCCCGCGCCGGCAGGGCGACATAGACCGGCTCCCAGCGCGGGTCGAACTTGTCCTTGAAGGCGCGCAGCCCCTCGAAATTATAGAACTGGCGACCGTGGCGGTAGACGAAGGCGCCCAGCCGCGCGGTCAGCGGCCCGCCGCGGCGCGCCTCCAGCCCCGAAAGCGGCGCATTGCCCAGGCTGAAGCTCTCGTAGCCCGCCGCCTTGAAATGCAGGAGCAGCTCGATGAACAGGAACTCCATCAGCCCGCCCGGCGCCTCGCCGCGCTGGCGCATTAGGTCGAGCGTCGCGCGGCGGCGGCAGCCGGTGACCCAGAGATTGGCGAAGGCGACGACCTCGCCCTCGTGCAGCACCAGCGCGACCGGCGTGCGCGCCAGATAGGCCGGGTCGAAGGCGCCGACCGAGAAGCCCTTCTCGCCCGAGGATTTCGCCTCGAGCCAGGCCTCGGAGATCGGCCGCAGCGACTCGAGAAACCCCTCGGCATGCGGCGGCTCGGCCAGGCGGAAGTCCAGCCCGTCGCGCCTGGCGCGGTTATGCGTGGTGCGCAGCCGCTTGCGCGCGCTGCCCTCCAGCGAGAACTCCGCCAGCGGCACCACCGCCTCCTCGCCGAACTTGTGCATCGCCAGGCCCATCTCCACCCAGAGCGGCATCGAGCCGGGGCCGACCTCGTAGAAGACCGGCCGCGCATTGGCGGCATTCGCGGCATCGGCGAAGGTCCAGGCCAGCTGCGCCGCCTCGGAGGGATCGCCCACCGGCTCGTGCAGCGCGACCCAGCTGCGGCCCTGGATGCCGTACATCAGGAAGCTGCGCCCGCTGTCGGAGAAAAGCAGCGGCTTGTCCCCGGTCAACGCAATATTGCCGCGCGGATCGGGCTGGCCGGCGATGATCGCGGCGGCGCGCTCCAGTTCCTCCGGCCCGGGCAGCTCGGCGGAGAGCGCGCCGGGGCGCAGCGCGTAGCGCAGCAGCAGCAGCGTCATCACCACCAGCGCGGCCAGCCCCGCGCGCAGCGCCCGCGGCGCGTTCTGGTCGGCGGCGAACTGCCACCACAGGCCGCTGTCATAGGGCACGGCCTTGTGGGCGAAGAACAGCACCCCGACCAGCCCCAGCGCCAGGCAGGCGATCATCAGGCACCAGCGCAGCCCCAGCACGTTCCGGGTCAGCCGCGTGGCGCGGTAGAATTCCCGCCGCGACGGCAGCAGCACCGCGAAGGCCAGGGCCAGCACCGCCGCGCGGGCATAGTCGAGCCCGTGGGCCAGCGCCGCCACCGCCCCCGCCGCCAGCGCCGCCATGGCCAGCCACCAGGCGCCCTCGACACGCCGCAAGAGCCCGTGGGCGAGGATCGCCAGCGCGGCGCCGATCGCCCCCGACATCATCGCCCCGCCCTCGACCAGCGGCAGCGGCAGCAGCCGCATCAGCTCGGCATCGAGACGGCTGGTCGGCGGCAGCAGGCTGTCGGCCATCAGCAGGATCCCCGCCAGCAGCACCATCGCCGACATCGCCGCCGGCGCCAGCGAGCTGACCGCGCGGCGCAGCGGGCCCAGCACGCCGGCCGCGCGGGCGCGGTCCATCCCCGCCTCGCCGAGGCCGAGCAGCACCAGCGCCAGGGCGAAGGGCACGAGATAGTAGACCAGCCGATAGAGCAGCAGCGCCGCCGCCGCCTGCTCCAGCGGCACGGCGGCGGGCATGCCGGCGAGGATCACCGCCTCGAAGACGCCGAGCCCGCCGGGCACATGGCTGACCACTCCGGCCAGCACCGCGGCGGCGAAGAGCGCCAGGAAGGCGGCGAAGCCCGGCCCGCCCGCGGGCAGCAGCAGGTAGAGCGCGGTGGCGGCGAAGAGCGTCTCGGCGAGGGTGCAGCCGATCTGCCGCGCCGCAAGGCCCGGCCCGGGCGCCGGCAGCTCCAGCCCGCGCAGCCGCAGGCTGCCGCCCCGCCCGGTCAGCACGGCCAGCGCCGCCAGGATCGCCGCGGCCAGGGCCAGGGCGCTCCAGCGGATCGCCGCAGGCGGCAGCGAGACGAGCCCGGCCAGCGCATGCGGATGCCAGGCCAGCGCCGCCGCCCCGGCCAGCGCCGTGCCGGTGCCGAAGGCCGCCGCGCCGAAGAGCGAGACCGCGGCGATATCGGCGACCGAGAGCCCCAGCGCCGAGTAGATGCGATAGCGCACCGCGCCGCCCGTGACCGGTCCCGCGCCGACCGTGTTGCCGATCGCGTAGCCGAGGAAGCCCCCGGCCGCGACCACCGGCAGGGGCAGTCGGCGGCCGATCCAGGACAGCGCGTTCCAGTCGCAGCCAATCAGCATCGCATGCCCCGCCGCAGTGCACAGCAGCGCCGCCGCCACCGCCGGGCCGGGCGTGCCGCGGATGGCCAGGACCAGCTCCTGCAGGCTGACTTCGCGCAGCAGATGGTAGAGCGACAGCGCGCCGAGCCCGAAGAGCAGCGCCGCCATCAGGTAGGGCAGCAGCGCCTTCGCCCGGTCGCGGAAGGTCTGGGGGATCATGCTCGGCTCCTCGGCCCGTTGCGGCGCGCCGGGCAGGCCCCGGCCGGGCCGAGCCTGCCTCCGGCGACGGAGGGGATCAAGCCCGCGCGGGCCTCCGGCGGGGCCGCCGCGACAGCCAGACGCCGGCCAGGATCAGCGCGACGCCCGCAAGCTGCAGCCCGGGCTGCGCGCCGCCGCCGCGCAGGAGGTCGAGCGCCACGCCCGAGAGCATCTGCCCCGCGACCAGCAGGCCGCCGGTCAGCGCCGCGCCGAGCCGCGGGATCAGCCAGCTGCCGGCGGCGACGAAGACGACCCCGAGGCTGCCGCCGAGCCAGGCCGGCAGCGGCGCGCCGGCGGCGCCCGCGGGCCAGAGCGCCCCTGCCGCCGCGGCGAGGAGCGCCAGCAGGGCGAAGCCGACCAGGTGGTTCCAGAAGGAGGAGGCCATCGCCGAGCTGCCGAGCGCCAGCCGCCCGTTGAGCTGCCGCGAGAGCGTCACCAGCAGCCCCGCGGCGAAGGCCACCAGGATCGCCGCCGCCATCAGCCCGCCCCCCGCGTCAGGATCACCAGCACGGTGCCCGCGAGGATCAGCCCCAGCGCGCCGAGCTCCCGCGGCTCCGGCCGCCGCCGGGCGAGCCCCAGCGCGCCGGTCATGTCGAAGGCCAGCGCCAGCACCACCTGGCCCGCGAGCCCCAGCGCCAGCGTGCCGGTCAGCGCCAGGCCGGAATTCGCGGTCCAGGAGGTCAGGATCACCGTCAGCGCGCCGGAGACCCCGCCGAGATAGGCCCAGAGCGGCACCCGCCCGGGCGCGGCCGGCGGCACGGCCCTGCGGCGGCGGCCGAGCAGCAGCAGCGCCGCGGCGACGACCGTGCCGGTGCCATGCGCGGCCAGCGAGGAGAAGAGCGGCCCGGCATGGGCGGCCATCGTGCTGTTGGCCAGGAGCATCAGCGTCAGCAGACCGCCGGCGCCGAGCGCGGCGAGGATCTCGGCCGCCCGGGGCACGGGCGGGGCAGTCGGAGCGGTCGGGGACATGGCGCCTCCTGGGGGGATCGGGCTGCCCCGCCTTAGCGCCCTTCGCGGCGCAGTCCAACCCTGTCCGGACGTCCGGCTGGCGGACAGCGGGAGGCGCCGGGTCTTGCGCCCGGCGCGGCGCAGCGCTTCTGTGGGGCCGAAGGAGGATCCCCGATGTCCCACGCCCCCCTGCCCCCGGTGGCCCCGCTCTCCGATGCCGACTGGCCCGCGGAGATCGCGCAGATGCGCGGCGGCTTCGCCGGGGCGCTCGATGTCTACCGCACCATGGCCCATCACCCGGCGCTGCTCGCCGCCTGGGCGCCGCTGCGCCAGCACGTGGTCAGGGACAGCGCGCTCGGGCCGGAGCACTCGGAGGTGGTGATCCTGCGCACGGGGCTGCGGCTCGGCTCGGACTACGAATGGGCGCATCACGTCTGCCGCGCGCGGGCGCTGGGGTTTTCCGACGCCCGGATCGCGGCGGTCCGCGGGATGCCGGAGGGCGAGGACGGGCTCCTTGTGCGCGCCACCGACGCGGTCTTCGACCATCGCCGCCTGCCGCCCGCGCTCGAGGCCGAGCTCGCCGCCGCGCTCGGCCGCCCGGCGGTCTTCGACCTGATCGCCACGGTCGGCTTCTACTCGGTGCTGGGCACGATCCTGCTGACCTACGAGGTCCCGGTCGACGCCACCATCGCCGCCGAGCTCGCCGAACGGCCGCTCTCGCCCTGACGCGGCCCCGACCTGCCGCCACTGGCCGCATCTCCCCGCCCGTCAGCAGGATGCCGGAAACGGATTCCAAGGCGGCGGCGCGGCGGCAATCGATCCGGGCCTGCTCAGGAATGCTCCCTGAATTGAGCAAGTCCGGCCGCCTTCAGGACCATTTTCTCGGCTTTGCGCCAAGCTCCGGGACCGAACAGACCTTGAGCGCACTGTCGGAGCGCAACCGGTTTCCGGCCCCCCGTTCCGACCGTCTTCACATCGCGCGCCGGGCCTTTGAACGGCGCCGCGGCCGCCACCTTGCCGACGGGCGCAGCGAAGCAGTGCGCCCACATTCGCACAACAGACTTGGCAAGGCTGCGCCCCCGTGCCCGGAGCCTGCCGCTGCCGCGCACCGGGCGTGTGGCACCGATGGGCGATGCCAGGTCCGGGCCGCAGGCGCTGGACCATGAGCGCCGGCTCCCCCGGCAGCGCCACGGGCCTCATCCGCGGCAAAGCCCGGCCCCGCAATGGCCACGGCCGCAGGCGCCCTCCGGCCGGGCGGCACGGAGGACCGGACCAGCCGGGACCCCGGAACGGGTCATGCGGCCGGCGGGACAGCGGCCCCCGTGCTGCGGCGCTCGCCCTGCCCGCCGGCCGGAAAGACATGGCTGGCCGGGAGCCCTGCCCGGCAAGCCCCATGGCCGCCTGCCCGTTGGCGACGGCCCGCCATGCATCGCCCTGCCGGGGCACCTTCAGGACGCGCCGCCGGGACCGGCGCCGGCCTCGCAGGCGTCCGGACAGGTCCTGAGCACCGCCCCTGCTTCCTTGGATCGGCAGCCTCGTCCGGAAGTGCCGCTGCTACGCAGGTCATCCTGCCATGCGGCCCCCGACGGAGGAGACATCGCCCCGCGGCACGCGCTCGCGGCCAGGTTCGGCGGGGTGCTGAAAAGGTCCGTTCGGCCACGAAGACTGAGGGCTGAACCAGGAAAATGGTCCGGAAAACGACCTGACTTCCTCATTCGAGGAGCGGTCTCGACCAAAGCCGGATCAATTCCCCCCACGGCGCCGCGCAGGCATCCTTTTTTCGGCACCCTGTTGGCCCCCCGCAAGCGACGGAGCAGTGGCGGGGCGAAGGCCGTCCTTCCGCGCGGGACCGGGTGCGAGTCCACCCCGACAACGCCTTGACCATGTCCGAGCGGACCAGACGCCCTGCGGCGCCTGCCCAGGTCTCCCCGGCCCGCAGGCGCATGGGCATGCAGCCGGAGCGAGGCGAGCCCGGTTCCGACCCGGCCGGACCCGGGGAAAGCACGGTCAACGGGCGGAGGCAGGCAGGGCGCGACGCTCTCCGCCCCCTCATCCGCGACCGGCCTTCGGCACGGAGGCGGCCCGGCTAGCTCGGCGGCAGCAGCTCTCCGCGAGGGCGGCGGAAGCTCGGGCGGCCGGCTTTCCAGCCCGCCAGCGCCGGGGACGCCTGGCGCAGCGCCGCCTCGGCCGAGGGCGCGTCGAAGAGCACCAGATCGGCCGGGGCGCCCACCGCGATCTCGGCCCGCGCGCCCATCGCCGCCGCCGCGTCCTGCGCGATCATCCGGTAGACCCGCGCCATCTCGGCCGCGCTCGCCGCCTGGGCGACATTGGCATAGAGATTGGCCATCCGCATCAGCGAGGCATCGCCATAGGGCGTGAACGGGTTCAGCACGTTATTCGTCGCCAGCGACGCCGCGACGCCCTCCAGCCGGTGTGCCGGCACCACGCCGCGCGGCACCAGCCGGTCAGCCCCCCGCCCCATCAGGAAGAGGTCGGTCGCGGGCAGCACGGTCAGCGCCACCCCCGCTTCGCGCAGCGCCTCCGCCGCCTGCGCGAGCTCCGCGGGCGGCAGCGCCGAGAGCCGCGTCGCATGGCCGATCGAGACCTGCCCCTGCATCCCCCGCGCCGTGGTCTGGCGCAGCACCTCGGGCAGGCTGGTCACGCCGGGATCGAGGTCGAAATCCAGGTGGAAATCCGCGCGCATCCCGTGGCGCTCGGCCAGATCGAAGATCAGCGCCACATGCCGCGCCGGGTCGGGATCGGTATAGGGACAGCCGCCCACCATGTCGGCGCCCTGGCGGCAGGCCTCCTCCAGCAGGTCAAAGGTCGCCATCTCCTGGGTCAGCCCCTCCTGGGCGAAGGCGCAGATCTGCAGGTCGATCGCCCAGGCGAACTCCGCCTTCAGCCGCAGGAGCGCGGCGAAGCTGCGCAACCCGGCGCGGGGATCGACCTCGACGAAGCTGCGCATCCGCTGGGTGCCGTGCAGCACCGCCTGCTCCAGGACGCGGCGGCCGCGGGCATGGACGTCCTCTTCGGTGAAGCCGGGCTTGGCGGCCGCGGTCAGCCGCACCGCCTCGGCCAGCGTCCCCTCGCAGAGCGTGCAGCGGTCGAGGATGCAGGCCTTGTCGAGATGGACATGCGCGTCGCAGAGCCCGGGCGAAAGGAAAAGGCCGTGGGCCTGGCTCTCCGGCGCCGCGGCCGCCAGATGCGGCTCGATCGCGGCGATGCGCCCGTCCTTCAGGCCGAGATCGCGCAGCCCCTCCGCGCCGTCGAGCTGCGCGCCGCGCAGGATCAGGTCGAACATGTCCGAAGCTCCTTCCGGAAGGTCATTGCGGGCCCAGCAGCCGCGCGACGGCCGCGCCGATATCCGCGGCCAGGACATCGTCGGGCAGGCCCGCCGCCGCCGCATCGCCCGCGCGGTACTTGCCGGTCTCGACCAGCAGCGCCCGGCCGATCCCGGCCGCGCGCGCGCCGGCCACATCCGCCTCGGCATCGTCGCCGATCATCGCAGCCTCGCCCGGCGCGACGCCCATGTCGCGGCAGGCGGCGCGGAAATACTCCGGCGCCGGCTTGCCGAAGAGGCGCGGCTCCCGCCCGCTGCCATGGGCAAGTGCGGCGACGAAGGCCCCGGCATCGAGCACCGCGCGGCCCTGTGCATCGGCGAAGCGGCGGTTCATCGCCAGCGCCAGAAAGGGCGCGCCCTCCAGCAGCAGGCGCAGCGCGGCGTTCAGCCGGTCATAGGTGAAGTCCGTCCCGGCATCGCCGACGACCAGCGCGGGCGGGCCGGCAGGGTCGAGCCCGGCGAAATCCTCTTCCAGCTCCGGCACGGCCAGGAGCTCCGGACGGCAGCCCTCGCGCGCCAGCCAGGCGCGGGCCGCGGCAGCGGGGGTGAAGAGCTCGTCCGGCGCCGCGCCGATCCCCGCCGCCTGCAGCTCGGCCAGCAGCACCCGGCGCGGACGGCTCGTCGTGTTGGTCACGAAGCGCAGCGCGGTCCCGGCCTCGCGCAGCCGCGCCACCGCCTCCGCCGCCCCGGGCAGGGCCGCGCGCCCCGAGAGGAGCACGCCCGCGATGTCCAGAAGGACGCCGCGCGCAGGGATCGCATCGCCGCTCATGCCCCGGAAGCTAGCGCGCCGCCCCGCCCGCTGCCACCGTCACGCTGCCGCGCCCATGCCCCCGAGCTCACCCCTCCGGCCGCCGCAGATGCGCCAGCAGCAGCCGCAGCGCCGGGCCCGGCTCGGCCTCGCGCGGCCAGACCAGCCAGTAGCGCGAGGCCGGATCGCTCCAGCCCGCCCCCGCCGCGGCCAGCCGCCCCGCCGCGATCTCCTTGTCCGCCAGGAAATCCGGCAGCAGCGCCAGCCCCAGTCCCGCCGCAGCCGCCGCCGCCAGCGCGCCGAACCGGTCGAAGAGCGGCCCGCGCAGCCGCCCCGGCGCCACGCCCTGCTGCTGGAACCAGCTTTCCCAGGCGCCCGGACGGCCCTCCAGATGCAGAAGCGGCAGCGCCAGCAGCGCGGCGGGCGCGGGCACCCCCGCAGGCAGCAGCTCCGGCGCGCCCACCGGCACCAGGCGGTCCTCCGCCAGCGCCAGCTCGCGCAGCCCCGGCCAGCCGCCCGCGCCGCGCTGCACCGCCGCGTCGAGCCGCTCGCCCGCCACGTCGACCGGCCCGCTGCGGGTGCGCTGGTGCACCGCCAGCCCGGGATGGCGGCGCATGAAGGCGAAGAGCCGCGGCGCCATCCAGTGCTCGCCGAATGCGGGCGGCAGCGCCAGGCTCAGGCTGTCGGCCGCCCCCGCCGCCCGCAGCCGCAGGCTGGCTTCGGCGAGCGTGCCGAGGCAGCCCCGCACCGCCCGCGCATAGCCCGCCCCCGCCGCGGTCAGCTTCAGCCCCTTGCCGTCGCGCACCAGCAGAGGCACGCCCATCTGCTCCTCCAGCGCCTTGAGCTGGCGGCTCACCGCGGAATGGGTCAGCGACAGATCCGCCGCCGCCGCCACGGCCGAGCCCAGCCGGTCCACCGCCTCCAGCGCCAACAGGCAGCTGATCGAGGGCAGGAAGCGCCGGGGAATGCTCATGTTCCGTTTTCTCCAAGCATGGTGAAATCATCTCGCTTTGCGCCTGCGCGGCGCCCCGCCAAGATGGCACAAGCCTGCAACGACAAGAAGACCAGATGCCATGTCCCGGATCCGCCGCCCCCTGACCGCCTGCTTGGAGCTTTCCTCAACCCTCGCCGGGGACCGGCCATGACCGGGGCGCGCGAGCCGCAGGCGGCGCTCTGGCACGACTCCTGCCGCGAGACGGCCTCCGGCGCGCCGCTCGATGCCCCCACCACGGCGGATCTGGCGATCGTCGGCGCGGGCTTCACCGGCTGCGCGGCGGCGCTGGAGGCGGCCGGGCGCGGGCTGAACGTCATCCTGCTCGAGGCCGGGCGGATTTCCGATGGCGGCTCGGGGCGCAATGTCGGGCTGGTCAATGCCGGGCTCTGGCTGCCGCCCGACACGGTGCTGGCGCAGATGGGCGAGGCCGCGGGCCGCCGCCTGATCACCGCGCTCGCCGCCGGGCCGCAGGAGGTGTTCGCGCTGATCGAACGCCATGGCATCGATTGCGAGCCCCGCCGCGCCGGCACGCTGCATCTGGCGCATTCCCCGGCCGGGCTGCGCGATCTCGGCGACCGGCTGGCGCAGGGGCTGCGCCATGGCGCGCCGCTGGCGCTGCTCGACCGGGCGGAGACCGGGGCGCGCACCGGCAGCCGCGCCTTCCACGGCGCCCTGCTGGACCCCCGCGCCGGGACGGTGCAGCCCCGCGCCTATTGCACCGGACTCGCCCGCGCCGCGATCGCGGCCGGCGCCCGGCTGCACGAGGCGTCGCCGGTGACCTCGGTCGCGGCGCTGCCCGGCGGCGGCTGGCGCCTTGCCGCCAATGGCCACGAGATCCGCGCCGGCGCGCTCCTGATCGCGACCAATGCCTATCACCGCCCGGCCGCCGGGATGGCCGCGCCGCAGCATGCGGTCGTCGCCTACAGCCAGTACGCCACCGCTCCCCTGCCCGCGGCGCTGCGCGCGCAGATCCTGCCCGGCGGCGAGGGCTGCTGGGACACGGCGATGGTGATGTCCTCGATCCGCACCGACAGCGCCGGGCGGCTGATCCTCGGCGGCATGGGCGACGCCGGCGGGCCGGGCCGGGCGGTGCATGACGGCTGGGCCCGGCGCAAGCTGCGCCGCCTCTACCCGGCGCTCGGCGCGCTGCCCTTCGTCCATCGCTGGCAGGGCCGCATCGCGATGACCGCCGACCATGTGCCGAAAGTGCTGGAACTGGGGCCGGGCGGCTATGCGGTCTTCGGCTATTCCGGCCGCGGCATCGCCCCGGGCACGGTCTTCGGCCGCGCCGCGGCGGCCGCCCTGGCCGGAGACGGACCCGGGGCCTTCCCCCTGCCCGTCTGCCGCGCCCATGCGGAGCCCTTCCGCAAGCCGCTCTCGGCCTGGTACGAGGCGGGCGCCACGCTGGTCCACGCCGTCGACCCGCCGCCCTTCGCGCGCTAGCGGCGCTTGACGTCGGGAAAGGACGAGGCAAGCGCCGCGCCCTGCCCGCGGCCATCATGTCCGGTAATATGCCCGCGGGCTAGCGATTCAGCGCCTTGTCGAAGAACCGCACCAGCTCGGCATTCAGCTCCTTGTGGAACGCCTTGCGGTCGAAGCCCTCGGGGTCGACGCAGTACATCGCCCAGTCGGCCGGCCTTGCGGTCTCCATCCGCTGGTCGCAGGGCGCAAGAAAGGCGAAATGCCCGGCGCGCTCGACGACATGGACCTCGGGCGCCATCGGCAGCCCCGCCGCGACCAGCGCGCCATTGGTGTTGTGCGGCGCCCGCAGGTCGAGCGCGCCGGACCAGATCTGCACCGGGATGTCGATCCCCGCGAGGTCGAGCGCGCCGAAGGCGAAGCCCAGCGACGGCGCCGCCGCGGCGATCGCGCCGATGCGGCTGTCCCCGGCCACCTGCTCCAGCGCCGGGGCCACCTGCCCGGCCTCGACCCCGTCGAGGAATCCGTTGCGGCAGGCGTATTCCTTTGGATTGCCCGCGCAGAAGGATTTCGCCAGGCCGATATCGGGCAGCGCCCCGGCCGCGACCAGCGCGGTATAGCCGCCCGCCGAGAAGCCGTAGACGCCGATCCGGCTGCCATCGACCTCGGCTGCGTCCTTCCAGCCGCCGGTCATGAAATCGATCACTTCGCGCAGGTCGGTCGGGCGCGAGACCATCCACTCGGCCGGGCGCGCGCTCTCGTCGAAGCGGCTGTCGCCGCGATGCTCGGGCACGACGGCGATGATCCCGTCCTCGGCCAGCGCCATCGCGGTATCGGCATGCGCCGCCATCTGGCCGCCCTCGCCATGGCTGATGACCACCAGCGGGTGCTTGCCGTCGGCGATCTCGGTGCCGAGGCTGAGATGCGTGCCGAAAAGCGTCGCGCTCTCGGGCGGAGGGGCGTCCGACGGGTACCAGATGCCGACCCGCATGGCCGGCGCGTCCGAACCCTCGGGGGGCGGCAGCTCCGCCATTTCGAATCCGACCGCCGCTGCCGCGCCGGGCAGCAGAAGAAGCAGGACGGAAATCGCGGCGAAGAGAGATCTGGACGGCATGGGACTCGGAAAATTTATGCCTGCGCTGGCTAGCAGGTTCTTGCTTATTGGTAAACGACGCGGGCGCCGCAGGGGGACCGGGCTACCGGTTTCGCGGCGAAACCGCAAGCCGGTCACGCCGGTCCGAGGAGCCGGGCCAGCTCGTCCATCGCCCGTTCCAGCAGCTCGGCATCGACATGGCGGCCCTCGAAGCGGATGTAGTAGCCCTTGGCGTCCGAATGGCGGCGCAGCGTGACGCCGTTCTCCAGGTGGCGGATGCCGAAGCTGTCCTCCTTCGGGCGTGCGGGGCGCGCCGCCTTGGGCCGGCCGCCGCGGCGCGGATCCTTGGTCTGGGCCTCGGCCTCCAGGCACCAGGGCTCCAGCGCGGCCCATTCCCCGGCCGCATCCGCGGCCCCGCCCTGCCCGGCCGCCTGGCGCAGCTGCGGCCCCAGCCCGGCACGCAGCGCATTCGCCAGCCGCAGCCCGGCCCGCTCGGTCAGCGCCTCGGGATAGACCAGCAGGTCGCCCAGTTCCTCATGGACCAGCGCGAAAGAGCGGATCTTCGAGCGCTTGGCCTTGGAGGCGGCGTGGAAGAGCCCGTCGACGGCCTCCTCGACCCGTTCGAAGGCGCCATGGCTGACCGCCAGGACGGCGACCCGGCCGCGCTCGTAGGGGCTCAGATCGGCGCGGATCTCGTTCTCCTCGACCATCGCCAGATAGGCCCGGGCGGCGGTGCCGGGCTCGCGGACGATCGCCTTAATCGCGGCATGGGCCGGATCGCCGGTCTCGGCCTCCAGCGCCCGGATCGCGGCCAGGCGGCGGAAGCCCGAGAGCAGGCCGAAGCGGGCGCCGGACGGGTCGGGTTCGGAGAGCTCGAACACCTCGACCGGCAGGCGCAGGCCGCTGGCGCGGATCGAGGCCTTGAGCTCGGCCATCTCCTCGGGGTCGAGCTGCATCCGGTCGCGGGTCAGCTCGTCGGCGATGATCTCGCGGGTCGGGATCGAGACCAGCACCCGGCCCTGGGCGGCGGCCTCGCGGTAGCTGTCGGCATCCTTGCGGTCGCGGGCGCGCTCGGCGCGCTCCTCGGCGGGCTGGGTCTCGGTCAGGGCGGCGGCATCCGCCGCGACCTGGGCGATCGGGGGCATCATGCCCGGGCCCCGCGCCGCGGCCGGGGCCGCCGGTTTCGCCGCGAAACCCGCCTCGAGCTCGGAAAGCTCGGCGGCGGAGGGGGCGGTGAGTCTCGTCCGTTTTGCCATCTGCTAAATCTCCGTCACTCGGCCGCGCGGGCCAGTTGCGCATCCCGCCACCAGGAGCCGATCAGGATCTCCTTGAGCTCGGCATAGGTCCGGTCGAAGGCCTCGCGGCCGCGGACATAGGTCTCGCGGTTGAACTGGCGGTAATCGGCCTCGTAGATGCCGTTCACCTGCTCGCCCGCCTGGCCCACGAGCGCGGTGAAATCCTGCCGGTGGGCATTCATGAAATCGCCGAAATAGGCCTGGATGACATTGGCCAGATCGGCCTGCTGGCCGGTGTCGAAGCGGGTGATCAGCGTCCGCACCACGTCCCATTCGAACTTCACCTCGTCGAGCCCGGCCGCGCGGCGCGCCGAGTTCTCGCCATCCTCGATCGAGGCGAAGGTGGAGTAGAGCATGTCGAAGAACCGGCCCGTGGAGTCGAATTCGAGGAAGCTCGCCCCCAGCGGCACCAGCAGGATGTCGGCCGCCGCCAGCGCGTTGATCGTCAGGTAGCCGAGGGCAGGGGGGGTATCGAGCATGATGATGTCGTAGCGGTCGAGGATGCCGTCCTCGGCCAGGAAATTCCCCAGCGCGTCCCAGAGCGGCCATTGCCGCAGCGCCATCCGCCAGACGGGGATCTGGAATTCGGCCCAGTAGAGGTTCAGCTGCGCGCCGATCAGGTCGATATTCGGCCAGTGCGTCGGCTGGATGACGTCCTCGGCCTTCGTCTCCATCGCCGCCGAGAGCGTCTCGTCGAGGGGCAGGGGGGGCTCGCCGCGGGCCTCGCGCACGGCGTTCTCCTGCGCCACCGAGCGGGCATAGTCGCGGGCGACGAGCGGGAAGACCGTCTTCCATTCGTCGGGCACCTGGCCGCCCATGATCGAGGTCATCGAGCCCTGGCTGTCGAGGTCGATCACCAGCACCTTGTAGCCGTCGAGTGCGGCCGACATCGCCAGATGCGCCGCGGTCGACGTCTTGCCGACGCCGCCCTTGAAGTTGGCGACGGCCACGACCTTGGCGGGCAGCCCCTCGGGGCGGAAGGGCAGGTAGTCCTTGGTCCCGGCCTCGGCCAGATGGGCGCGCAGCTGCAGCACCTCCTCCAGCGTGAACCACTTGGAGCCGCCGATGCCCTCGCCCTGGGGCAGGTCGGGATTGTTCTTCAGCACGCGGCGCAGATGCGCCGGGGCGACCGGGATCAGGTAGCGGGTGATCTCCCAGGTGGAAAATTTCCGCAGCCGCTTCTTGCCGTCTGGCGCATAGCCGCGCCGGGCCAGGTCGTCCCGGCCGCGGGCCGCGAAGGCGGCAGCCTTGGCAAAGCGCGAGGTGTCGGTAGGGTGGGGGAGCTTCGCCGCCGCGGCCTCCGGGTCGAGTCCCAGATAGGGCGGGGGCGGAAGATCGGGCTTTCTGGCCATCTGTCTCGTCTGCCTCGGGATGTGCGCCGTTTCGCGCGATTTGCGGCTAATATCGCACATGCCGCCCTTCATGGAAATCCTTGGTGTCGCGGACTCCCGTATCCGGGCACCTGAGGCTTCGGGCACCTCCCGCCGCGGGGAAACCGGGTGCCTCGGGGGGCTCTTCCGGGCGGCTTCTCGGCAAACTGCGGAACGGATTCGCGAAAATCCGGATCCGGTTTGCGCACAGGCGGGTGCGAAACCGGATCTGGACAAGGTTTCGCGGCGAAATCCCCCGGCTGGAACCCGGGAACGGGACCGTAAAGCTGTAGATTCTTTGATTAGGTTTGGAGTCTTTGGCTCTGGAAATCGACGTGATTCCAGGGACTAAGACAGGTCCGGGTGCCCGGATACGGGAGGAGGGGGACCGTCATGCGGGATAAAGGGTGCCCGTCTGCGGGACGAGGAGTGCCGATTCCCGGGCAGAGGGGCATCCGGCTGCGGGAAGGCCCGAAAACAGCTATCCACAGGGCTCTGGGGACTGTTTTCGGGCCAAAGGTGCCCGGATACGGTGGGCTCCGGAGGGGGTAGGGGACCCGGATACGGGAGGGCGGATCCGCCAAAGGTGCCCGGATCCGGGACGGCAGGGCAGGGGGCTCTGCCGCTCCTGCGGACGGGTACCTGAGGAAGGGCTTGGTCCGGGTGCCTGGCTGCGATACCTTGGCGCGACAGGCAGTGAGACTCGCGAGTTGCAGATGGCACAGGCAGACCCGACCCCCGACCGGACCAGGCTGACCGGATCGCTCCGGCGGGATTCGGTGAAGAAGAACGTGGCGGCGATCCATGTCTCGGGCAAGCTGACGCTGCTGCAGCGCAAGCTGTCGAACGTGCTGCTGCTCAATGCCTATGACACGCTGACCACGGCGCAGACCCACCGGATCGATGCCAAGACGCTGTGCCTGATGATCGGCTACAACTCCAATGACATGGACACGCTGAAATCCTCGCTGCGCGGGCTCGCCGAGACGGTGGCGGAATGGGACATGCTGGCCGAGGACGGCGAGCATGAATGGGGGGTCTCGGCGCTCCTGTCCTATGCCAAGCTGAAGGGCGGGGTCTGCGAATACGCCTATTCCCCGGCGCTGGCGGCGAAGCTGCACGATCCGAAGGTCTTCGCGCTGATCAACCTGAACATCCAGAAGCGCTTCACCTCGGGCCATGCGCTGGCGCTCTACGAGAACTGCTACCGCTTCGTGCGGACGGGCTCCACCGGCTGGTGGCCGCTCGATCTCTTCCGCCGCCTGATGGGGGTCGACGGCAGCGCCTATTACGAGGTCTACAAGCAGCTCAACGCCAAGATCATCAAGCCGGCCGTGGCCGAGGTGAACAAGACCTCGAACATCCTGGTGACGCCCGAGGTCCGCAAGCAGGGCCGCGCGGTGACGGATATCCGGTTCCTGATCAAGGAGAACCCGCAGCTTGCCATGCTGGATATCGACGACGGCGAGGGGCTGCGCCAGGGCGGGACCTACCAGCGGCTGCGGGATCTGGGCGTGCAGGACCGGCTGGCGCGGCAGTGGATCGCCGAGCATGGCGAAGACTATGTCGCCGAGCGGCTGGATTTCGTCGCCGGGCAGGACGGGGTGAAGAGCCCGCTGCGCTATCTCTCGGCGGCGATCCGCGAGGGCTATGGCGGGCGGGCGGCCCCGGCGCCTGCCGCGGAGGCGGAGGATGCCCGCGCGGCGGCGGCCCGCCAGCTCGAGGCGGAGGCCCGGGCCGAGGCGGAAGCGGCGCGAGAGGGCGTCCTGGAGGCGGAGCGGCGGGCGCGTGCGGCGCGGATGGAGCGGATCCGCCAGGCGGTGGCGTCGCGGACGCCGACCCAGCGCGATGCCGACCGGCGGCTCTTCCTGTCGCGGCTCTCCGATCCGCTGGAGCGCGGCGATTTCGAGCGGCTGGGCTGGGCCTCGGCGCTGAACGCGCGGACGATGTCGGCCTTCTGGGAAGAGCTGGTGCCGGGCCTCTTCGACGACCTCTGAGCTTTCGCTGCGAAACCCCAAAGGCCGGATTGCCGGCCCCGCGCATCTCAAATCACCACCGCCGCTGTCAGGACCACCCAGTCGACCGTGACAGCCAGGGCGACAGCGCCATCCTCTTAGGTCAGCTCGAACTGCGGAACGGGCTCGTCCCCGGAGCCGGCCGCGGCATCCTCCGCGCCGGTCCAGCAGGACAGGAAGTCATCCATGCCATGTCTCCTCGATGTTGCGGGCATCCTGAGAGCCTGCGGCAGGGCCATCCTCCCCGCATCCCGCGGACGGGTGATGCGCGGGAACCCGGGGCTTTGTCCGTCGGCCGACTCGGGGTATCTTTGCACCGCTGCTCCTGCGCCTCCGGCGCGGACTGCGTGCAACCGGCACCGGGGGAAGGCAGACAGACATGGACAATCCGCATGATTTGTCCCCGTTTCCGGGGCTCGACGAGGTCATAGGCGATATCTACGAAACCGTGTTCGAGGAAGATGGCCTGCCGCGCTTGCTGGAGCGGCTCTGCGCCGCCACCCGGAGCCCGAGCGCAATCCTCTGCCGCCGCGGGGCCGACGGGCGGGGAACTGAGCATTTCTGGGGCATCGATCCCGCCTATGATGCGCCGATGGCGGCGTACATGCACCAGAACCTGCTCGCGCACCGGATGCACTTGGTGCAGGTTGACGATCCGACCTGCGACACGGATCTGGTCCGCCGAGAGGAATGGCGCGGGCTCGCGCTTTACGAGGAGGTCTGGAAGCCCGCAGGGCTGCACCAGTGCCTTGGCATCCTCTTCGACCGGGACAGGGGCGGGGTGGCCTCGCTTGCCTTCTTCCGCCCCGGCGAGGATGGCAGCCACGGCGCCCAGTCGCGCCGGATCGCGGCCGTCCTGTCGCCGCACCTGCGCCGCGCCATGAAGCTGCAGGGCCGCCTGGCCGGATCGCGGCTGCGATCCGGCCTGTGCGAGGATGCGCTAGACAGGTTGGCTCTGCCGCTGCTTGTCGTCGACCTGTCCCGTGCTGGCCGGATCGTCCATGCCAACCGAGCCGCCGAGACGGAGCTGCGCGTCAGCGCGCATCTGACGGTGTCCTGGGGTCGTCTCGCAGCGCAATCCGCTCCAGACCGGGACCGGATGACGGCACTTTATGGCGCGCTCCGGCACGGCATCGGCGGCAGCACGGCGCTTGGCGTCGACGGAGCAGAGCCCACCTGGATGATTGCATCGCCGCTCCCTGAAAACCGGGCCTGCACCGTCGGACTGCCGCAGAGGGGACAGCTGGCCCTGATCGCGCTCCGGAACGGGACCGGCCCCTCTGCAGCGGATCGCGCACTTCTCCAGTCGCTGTTCGATCTCAGCCCCGCCGAAGCGGAGCTGGCGCTGGCCCTCGGCGGCGGTCAGACGCTTGCGCAAGCCTCGTCATCGCGCCGGGTGAGCCTGAACACCTCCCGCACGCAGCTGAAGGCGGTGTTTGCCAAGACAGGCGTGGCGCGTCAGGCGGATCTTGCGGGGCTGCTTGCCCGTCTCGACGTGCTGCGCCGTTAACGCCACACAGATCAGGCGGGAATTTCCCGTCCGAACCCGACGCCCGTCAGCAGATAGGATCCGGCGTCGAGATTCCTGATACGTCATGTGTGGATGCCCCCGTCGGTGCAAGAGATTTCTGAACGGTTCAAGCATGTGATCGGATACGTCATGTGTCAGGCCTCCAGATGCAGCACTGATCAAATCATGGCCGCGGGCCGGTATGGCGATGCGTGCATCGGAGACAGATCAAATTCGCGAGCTCGCTGGCTCCTTGTGTGACCCTGTTTCGTCCGATTCCGATCTTGCCGATCGTTTGCCCCTACTGTTCGTCGACCTCCTCACACCGCCGACGTACCGGAACGCAACTTCCCGATCTGAATGGTCAGGCCGCTATCGCCGCCGGATTCCCGTAGTCCTGTTGTTTCGTCATCATCGCCCAGAGGCCGCGCGCCATCTTTTTGGCGAACGCGACCGCGACGAGCATCCGCGTTTCTTCCTCAGCATGCGCTCCAGCCACGACCCCTCGGGCGCACCGCGTTTCATCGCCCCCCTGGACCACCGCCATCGCACCAGTGATGAGCAACCGTCGGATGTCGCGCCGTCCCATCTTCGATGTTTTCCCAAGCCGCCCGCCCCCTCGTGCAGGGTTGTTGTCACCGACCTCCGATCTGAAACTATGCAGCGAGGCGGGCATGACAGGATGGCAAGTGGCCTATTCACCGGAA
>NZ_VATA01000093.1 GCF_005870025.1 Poseidonocella sp. HB161398 | reverse complement strand
AGGCATTGGTCGCCATCGGTTCGAGACCGATGCCGAACGCAGCGCTGCCAGGTCGTGGACAGGACCCGGGCGGTGGCGGCCTTGATGCCCTCAGCCGCGCCAACTTCGCCCGCGCCAGCCGCAGTTCGTGCAGGCAGCCAGAGAGGCGGCGCAGGACGAAGAGATTGCCGCAGGCGCCGAAACAGGCGGCGATCAACGGCGCGTGATCCCAGCTCACGGGTCACCTCGCGTCAGCGTCGACTCTACCTCAAGATGTATGCGCATATCGCCATGCAAGATTCGAATGGGCGAGACGAACCGGCGATGGACTACCTTGTTTTCTTGACTGCAATGGTTCTGATCCTCTGCTCGGCAGGCATGCTGTCGGTCGCGATCGGCGCCCGGGCATGGCTCCTCGGCGCCATTGGCGCCCTGTGCTTCGCAGCCTGGTTCTCGAAGGTCGCCGGCATCGCGCCGCTGGTCGTCGGCCTCGGCCTTTTCTTCCTCGCGCCAGCCGGGTTCACCGCGGCGGTCGCCATCTCGCTGACCATCGGCAACCGGAAGCTCCCGCCCGACCAGCGCAGGACCTTCGGACCGGCGATGAAGGCCGCACTGAAAGCGGTCCTGCGGTAGCCGCGACACGATCGAAACCGCTAGCTGTCGTACGGAGCACAATGGCGGGATGATCCCCTCATCGCCCCGGTTCGAAGCAGTCGCAAACATCCTTCCAAGAACGAAAGCAGAAAGGACTTCATGCAAGCGCTCGTTGCCAATCCTAACCGCCTTCACTCTTCTGCCTCCCGGCCTGACGGAAGCTGCCAATTGAAGGCCTCGATAGGGCATTCGAGTCCTGCCTCCGCGCACATCTCTGAAACTACGACCCACCAACGAGCGGGAAAGACTCTGTTCTCCCGGGCCATGCGGATTGATCTCGGTTTCACGCCAAGCTGCAGGCACAGATCCTGTTGGCACAACTTATCCGTGATCTCGTGAGCTGAGCTCTTCGACATTTTTCGGATTTACCATGTAGTATGGCATTTGTCAAGCCAACCGATACAAGCTTACGCCATATGATATGTCATTATAGTCTGCCCAATATGGCAGAGACAGCACCTTATCCAGACGTAGCACAACGCGTGCGCTGGCATCGCACACTTACTGGCCTCAACCAGGACGCCTACGCAAAGAGCATAGGAGCAAAACGTAGTCAGATCTCGAATTGGGAGCTCGGACTTCAGAGGCCGTCTGTTGACTTTGCACTCGCGCTCTCGGATCGATATGGACTTACCCTCGACTTTATTTATCGCGGGAGGGATGAAGCCCTTCCACTAGCGCTACTTGAAGCCTGGCGTTCCCGCCTGAGCTCCTGAACGACCTCACCGACTGACTTACCGCTCCGCTCGGCCATCTCTAGCAGGTGGTCGATTTCGCGTTCTTCAGCTTCCCGCTTGCCGCCCATACCCCCCCCCTCGAGAAACGTAATGCCATATTTCATGGCATTTAATGGCCGAATGGCCATCTTACATGGCAATATGGTGTCCGCATCAAAGGAGGTCACCATGCCATCAATTGATCAGTGTTCACAATGTGTTCTATCGGAAAATAATACCGTAGGGAAAGCCATCCCTCCCTCTTTCAAGGACATTCCCCGCCCCCTTCACCACGCCCGCGGGGCCCTGCGAGCAGACACGCCGCAGCTGGTCCGCGACGCCGCAATCGAGCTGATCCGGGGACACGATCCCGCGAAGGCCCGGAGCAGTTACCGCTTCCATCTCGCCATCGCCTGCGATGCCCACCGGGACGCGCGCACCCGCGCCGCCTCGCTCGACTGGCTCGTCGTCAACACCGCCAGCACCGACCAGCTCGGACAGGCCCGGCTCGACCGGCTGCGCTCCGGCGTCATGACCACCGGCGAGCCCGGCTGACCCCCTTCCGCTGCGGCCAGCATCGCGGCGGAGCGCGCGCGCCCCGGGCCCTCCTCCTCCCTGCCCGGGGCGCGACAGCCCCACCCTCGGAGAAAATCATGCCCCTCGCTTCCCTCGCCTTCCGCGGGCCGATCCTGCTTGTCCTGATCCTGTGGCTGGCCGCCGTCTTGAGGGCGGCCTGATGCGCGTGCTGATCGCCTGCGAGACCTCGGGCGTCGTCCGCCGCGCCTTCGCCCGGCACGGGCATGACGCCTGGTCCTGCGACCTGCTCCCGGCCGAGAACGGCGCCAACACCCATTTCCGCTGCGACGCGCGCGAGGTGCTGCATCTGGGCTGGGACCTGCTGATGGTCGCGCATCCGCCCTGCGCAAGGCTCTGCAATTCCGGCGTCCGCTGGCTGCACCGCCCGCCGCGCGGCCGCAGCCTGGCCGAGATGTGGGCCGCGCTCGAGGACGGCGTGCAGCTCTTCGCCGATCTCTGGAACGCGCCGGTGCCGCGCGCCTGCCTCGAGAACCCGGTGATGCACCGCTATGCCCGCGAGCGCCTGCCAGCCGGCGTGCCGAAGCCGCAGATCGTCCAGCCCTGGTGGTTCGGCGAGGAGGCCTTCAAGGCGACCGGCCTCTATCTCCGCGGCCTGCCGCCGCTCGCCGCGTCGAACCGGCTGGCGCCGCCGAAGCCCGGCACCGCCGAGCACAAGCGCTGGTCCGCCATCCACCGCGCCCCGCCGGGGCCCGACCGCTGGAAATTCCGCAGCCGCACCTTCGAGGGCGTCGCCGAGGCGATGGCCGCGCAATGAGGCACTGAGAGAGAAAGGAGCGCCGCATGACGGCCGACACGATCGAAATCGACATCCAGATCCACAAGAGCACCGCCACGCATATCTGGGTCAGCACCAGCGGCGACCGGCGCGATGCCGTCCAGCTGCGCCGCAGCTCGGTGCGGATCGAGAGCCGCAGCCAGGGCGGCCTCGCCGTCATGGCGATCGGCGAGCGGCTGGCGATCGAGAAGGGCCTGGCGTGATGGCCGGAGCGACACCGATCCGCGCGTTCCTGGCCGAGCTCGAGCGCGCCACGATCTGGCACCGCCCGGCCCTCCCCGCGGACCCGCTGGCCAGCGAGACGCCCCAGGACCTGCAGCGCCGCACGATCGCCGAGCATGACCGCCGCTGCGGCCGGATCCCGCGCCAGAGCCCGACCCCGGACGCGCTGCGCCGCGCGACCGGCGGCGGCGACCTCGAGCGCACGGCCCGCCGCAAGGCCGTCCTCGAGGCGCTCCGCGCCGCCCCCGCCACCACGCCGACCGAGCTGCGCGACCAGCTCGGCACCCCGCTGACCACGATCCTGCGCGACATCGAGGCCCTGAGCCGCGCCGGGCTCGTCCCCGCCAGAAAGGCCCGCAGCCAATGATCCGCCACACCGAGACCGCCCACCTCGCCCGCCTCCGGCCGGCGAAACAGCCGGTCGAACCTGCGAAGGCCGCCGAAGACCTGCCGCGCATATGCACGAGCGACGGCTATCCGTTCGAGCTGCTCTGGAGGGACTCGGAATGACCGCCCGAACCCAACCGCTTGCCGTCCGAGAGAAGGCCGCGGCCGAGCTGCTGGATATGCCGCGCGCGGAATTTCGTCGGCTGGTCAATTGCGGGGCACTGCCCAGACCGGTGATGCCTCGAATCGGGGGCGCGGATCGCTGGAGTGTCTCGCAGCTAGAAGCTGTCATATCGGGCTCTGCCGCGCTGCCGGAGCTGTCGCAGGATATCGAGTTCTGACATGCGCCGGGACAGGATGCCACGGAAGCGCCACCTCACATGGATCAAGAACCGCCGCGGCGGGCTTGATCCGTATCACCGGGTCACTTGGACTGAAAACGGAAAGCAGAAATCCAGGTCCATCCGGCTCGACTGGCAGGAAGATCTACAGCGCCTTGATGCCGAATATTGGCGTGTCGAATCCGGCCAGCACGAGCGACAGCAGCCGCAGGCGAAGCGCACCTGGCGGGAACTGATCATCGCGTGGCGGAAAGACCCGAAGCCCGGAAAGAAGCGGCTCAGCGACGCCACGCGACGGAGCTACCGCGTCGAGATGGATCTGCTCATGGAGAAAAACGGCGACAAGGCGGTGAGCGCCATGACCCGGCGCGGCCTGCAGCGCGCCCATGCCTCCATGGCGGCTACCCCTCGCAAGGCCGACAAGCTGGTTCAGGTGGTGTCGCTTCTGTGGAACTACGCTCTGCGGAAGCTGTGCTGGCCGCTCGGGCCCAACCCGGCCAGCGGCTGGGACTTCTACGGCGTGCAGCGGCCCTTCGAGCCATGGCCCGCTTGGATGGTCGACAAACTGGACACCGCCCCCCAGGCCGTTCGCACCGCGGCCAGGCTGATCCTTGGCAAGGGCGAGCGGCCAAGCGCGGCCATCGCGACCCGCTGGGATGATTTCTCCGGCGAGTGGATGGTCGTCCGAGACGAAAAGACCGACACCGAGATCGAGGTCTTCTGCCCGCCGAGCCTCGCCGACTACCTTGCGGCCGCGCCGCGCAGCGGCATCTTCGTGCTGGCCAAGAACCTGACCGAGCCGCTGGGCTACGACGCCGTCGAGAAGCAGTTCAGGACGTGGCGGAAGTCGCTCGGCGAGCGCGCCGCGCCGTTCAGCCTCCACGGACTCCGCAAGCTGGCAATCGTGCAGCTCGCCGAGGCCGGGTGCAGCGATGCCGAGATCCAGGCCATCACGAACCAGAGCGCCGAGATTGTCGCATACTACCGCTCCCGCGCGAGCCGGAAGATCATGAGCCGGAACGCCCAGCTCCGGAGGGAACAGCCGTGAGGAACGGAACAAAAACAAAACGGGACCCTGTGAGTCACGTCTGCGAGTCACACTTTGAAACGAAAACGGGCCAGCAGAGAAATCTGCCAACCCGTTGTTTTCACATTGGTACCCGAGGTCGGACTCGAACCGACATTCCTTTCGGAGGGGGATTTTGAATCCCCTGCGTCTACCATTCCGCCACTCGGGCCCAGAGATCCGGAATTACGACGGCGCAAGAGGCAGGTCAACCGGCTTGCGCAGCCCCGCGCGCCCGCTCTGCGACAGCGGCGCGCAACCCCGGCGATTGACCCCGGGGCCGCAGCCGGGCATGACGGAGATCATCGCGTATGGTGCCGAGTATGATCCGCAAGCTCTATGACTGGACCCTGGGACTGGCTGAAACCCGCTACGCGCTCTGGGCGCTGGCCGCAGTCTCCTTCGCCGAAAGCTCGGTCTTCCCGATCCCGCCCGACATCCTCATGATCCCGATGATCATCGCCGCGCCGCAGCGCGCCTGGCGGATCGCGGGCGTCTGCACCCTCGCCTCGGTTCTGGGCGGGCTCTTCGGCTACTATATCGGCTTCGGGCTCTTCGAGACGGTCGGCCGCCCGGTGCTCGAATTCTACGGCAAGCTCGAGTATTTCGACGCCTTCAAGGCGCGCTACAACGACTGGGGTGCCTGGGCGGTGCTGATCGCCGGGGTCACGCCCTTCCCGTTCAAGGTCATCACCATCACCTCGGGCGCAACCGGCCTGTCGCTGCCAGTCTTCTTCGCCTCGGCGGTGATCGCGCGCGGCCTGCGCTTCTTCCTGGTGGCCGCGCTCCTTTGGAAATTCGGCCCGCCGATCCGCGATTTCATCGAAAAGCGGCTGGGGCTGATGTTCACCATCTTTTGCGTTCTCCTCCTGGGCGGTTTCGCCCTAGTGAAGTACCTGTGAAGACCAGCTGGACGACCTGATGACGCATTCCCTTCCCCGCCTCGCCGCCCTGGCTGCCGGTGCCGGATCCCTCGCGCTGCTGCTCGGCGCCTTCGCCTTCCAGCATATCGGCGGGATCAGCCCCTGCCCGATGTGCCTCTGGCAGCGCTGGCCGCATGCCATTGCCGCGCTGCTGGCGCTGGCCGCGCTGATCCTCGGTCGGCTGCGCCCGGCCGCCCTGCTCGGTGCCGCCGCCATGGCGGTCAGCACCGGGCTTGGCCTCTTCCATTCCGGGGTGGAGCGCGGCTGGTGGCAGGGGCCCGATACCTGCACCTCCGGGCCGATCGGCAATCTCAGCCCGGACCAGCTGATGGAGCAGATCATGGCCGCGCCGCTGGTGCGCTGCGACGAGATCGCCTGGGAGCTCTTCGGCCTGACCATGGCGAATTACAACGCCATCATCTCGGCCGGTCTCTTCGCGCTCTGGGTCTTCGTCCTCGTCAAGGCGCCGGGCCGGGGCTGAGCCGCGCCCGGGCGTCCCGGATCAGAAGCCCATGATCATCCCTTCAAGCGCGGTCTTCTCCATCGCAAGCTCGGAGAGCCGCGCCTTGACCACGTCGCCGATCGAGATCAGCCCGACCATCTCGTCGCCATCCACGACCGGCATGTGACGGAAGCGGCCCTCGGTCATCTTGCCGAAGATCTCGTCGCTGTTCTCGCCGATGCCGCAGCTGACCGGGTTCGGCGTCATGATCTGCTGCGCCCGGTCCTCCAGGCAGACGGCGCCGCGGCGGCCGAGCTCGCGCACGATGTCGCGCTCTGACAGGATGCCGTCGACGCTGCGCCCGTCGGCCGAGACGATCACCGCCCCGATCTTCTTCGCCGAAAGCAGCTCTGCCACCGAACCGACGGTCTGGTCCGGCGTCACGGTGATGATGCCCTCCAGGGCCTTGGACTTGAGAATCTGTCCGACTTGCATTCGGTCCTCCCTGACTGCTGCGCATGAGGCGCTGGCGATGCTCCTTCTCCTAGCGTCGCCGCGGCTCTGCACCCTGTCAAGCCGACTGAAGTCCAAGACAGTATTTTCGCGGAAGGCTGCAGGCTCTGCCCTGCGCAGGACCCGAAGGCGCGCCGGCGCTGCAATCCGCGGCAGGACCGGCGCCGCGCCGGTCCGCCGGAGGGCGCCCTAGCCGAGCCCGGCCAGGATCGCCTTCACGTATTTCTGGGTCTCGCTATAGGGCGGAACGCCGTTATGGCGACTCACGGCTTCGGGACCCGCATTGTAGGCCGCCAGCGCCAGGCGCCAGGAGCCGAAGCGGTTGTACTGCTGGCGCAGGTAGCGCGCCCCGCCCTCCAGGTTCTGCTGCGGATCGGTCGGATCGACCCCCATCAGCCGCGCCGTGCCGGGCATCAGCTGCGCCAGGCCGATCGCGCCCTTGTGCGACACGACATTGGGATTCCAGCCGCTCTCCTGCTGCACCAGCCGGGTGAAGAGGCTTTCGGGGATCCCGTGCCGCCGCGCCGCATCGGAGGCCAAGGGCATGTAGATCTTGCGGTATTTCGCGTTCCCGCCGCGCGCAGGCGGCAGCGAGAGCGTGCCGTCCCAGGTCGAAGGCGGCATCAGCCGCTCGGAATAGGCGTATTGGGTCGCCCCGCGCTTGTCGAGGAAACTGGTCTGCTGCCGGAACAGTTGCGTCCGGTCCGAAGAGACGGACTGCGCCTGGACGCTGCCGCCGAAGACAATGACAATACCTGCCACGAGCGCTGCAGCCGCGCTCGCCCGCAATCCTGCCTGCATACACAACACCCCTGCCGTTTTTCTTGGCCGCACTATAAGGTCACTTTTGCTCAAAAGCCAGAAAATTGGGGGAACCTGCGCGGCGGGGCGCCGGAACTTCGCGCAAGTTTCCGCTCGCGGCTTGTGGCGCTGCGCAGGCTCTTGTAACAAGATCGCCGCAGCCAAGACGAGGAAGGGAGAACCCATGGCGGGGTCTGTGAACAAGGTCATTCTGGTCGGCAATCTGGGTCGCGACCCGGAGGTGCGGACCTTCCAGAATGGCGGCAAGGTCTGCAACCTGCGGATTGCGACTTCCGAGCGCTGGCGCGACCGCAATACCGGCGAGAACCGCGAGCGCACGGAATGGCATTCGGTGGCCATTTTCTCCGAGCCGCTCGCCAAGATCGCCGAGCAGTATCTGCGCAAAGGGTCGAAGGTCTATCTCGAAGGCCAGCTCGAGACCCGCAAATGGCAGGACCAGTCCGGCCAGGACCGCTATTCGACCGAGGTCGTGCTGCGCCCGTTCCGCGGCGAGCTGACCCTGCTTGACGGCCGCGGCGAAGGCGGCTCGGGCGGTGGCGGCGGCGGCTATGGCGGCGGCTACGACGAGGGCGGCTATGGCGGCGGCTCGGGCGGTGGCGGCAGCTTCGGCGGCGGCGGGTCCTCCTCCGGCGGCGGCGGTTATGGCGGCGGCTCGGGCGGGTCCTCCTCGGGCGGCGGCTTCGGCGGCGGTGGCGGCGGCGGGCGCGATCTCGACGACGAGATCCCGTTCTGAACGCAGCGCCATCGCGCTGGATCGGACAGGGCCGCCCATGGCGGCCCTTTTCCGTTTCCGGTCAGGGCCTTCGGGCCTAGATGCCCGGCCCCGCGACCTGCACTTGCGGCGGCAGCGGCGTGTCGCGCACATGGCGCAGGAGCTCGATGAAGCCCGCCACCGCGTGGTCGGCCATCGCCGCGCCCTTCTCCGCCGTCGCAAGGCTGGCATCGCCGACCGTGCCCTCGGGGTTCAGATCGGTCGCCACCCAGCCATAGGAGGTCGGCCCGATCGGCGGGATCGCCGTTCCTTCCGCACTCGAGCGGAAATTGCGCGCCGCGCCCATATCGACAGTCTGCGGCCGGAACGCCAGCATCAGCGAGGTCTCGACATCGCCGCCATGGATGCCGAAGCGCCGCTCGGTTTCGGTGAACATCCCCTCGGGATGGCCGAAGCTCATCCATTGCGTCTTCACCGCCAGCATCGCCGCCCGCACGCGCAGCTCGCGCGACAGGATCGAGACCAGGTCGAGATTGCCGCCATGGGAATTGGCGATGACGATCTTGCGGATCCCCGCCCGCGCCACGGACAGCCCGATCTCCGTCCAGGCCCGCAGCGCGGTCTCGGCGCTCAGCGTCAGCGTGCCGGTCGCGTGCAGATGCTCGTTCGACTTGCCCACCGCCTGCACCGGCAGGATGCGGATATCCAGATCCGCGGGACAGGCGGCGCGCAGCCGCGCCAGCATGCCCTCCGCGATCATCATGTCAGTGCCCACCGGCAGATGCGGCCCGTGCTGCTCGATCGCCGCCGTGGGCAGGATCGCGATCGCGGTCTCGGGATCGGCCTCGCGGAATTCCGCAAAGCGGTACTCCGCCCAGTCCAGCCGTCTCATGTCTGTCTCCTTTCGGGATTGCCCCGGTGCTTTGCAGAACGGAGGTTGCAGGTTGCAACCTGCCTCTCGCAGGGCGGTTTCAAACAGAAACCGCCGAGCTTTGCGCGCGCTCGCCCTTAATCCCCAGCAGCTTGTCCAGCTTGCCGGCCACCCGGGCCAGATGCGCCTCCCGGCTGGTCCCGGTGGAGCTGTCCATCAGGTAATGCGCGGCGAAGGCCGTCTTGCAGCGCCTGGCGCAGAGGATCCGCACCCCCCGCAGCAATGTCCGCCGCCCCGGCGCGCCGACGAAGCGCGTCAGCCGCCAGCTCGCCCCGCAGGTGGTGAAGACGCCGAGCCGCGTGATATGGGTCAGCCCGGGCCGGATCGTCGAATTCTGCCGGTCGGGCATCAGGAAGGCGACATCGGGCAGCAGCACCCGGTCGAGCCAGCCCTTCAGCATGGCCGGCAGCCCGTACCACCAGGTCGGATAGACGAAGATCAGCGTGTCGCACCAGCGCACCTTCTCCACCTCCTCCGCCACCGGACCGACATTGCCGGGACAGTCCAGATAGGCGTCGAGTTCGCCCGCCGAGAGCACCGGATGGAACGCCTCGGCATAGAGATCGCTCATCCGCACCTCCGCCCCGGCCGCCGCGAGCTTTTCCAGCACGAGCTCCAGGATCCCGGCGGTGAAACTGTCCGGTTTCGGGTGGCAATAGACGACCAGGGCACGCATTCAGAGGGTCTCCATTTCCCGGCCCACCCTCTGGAGGAACTGACCGCGTTTCGCGTCATCGGCGCGATTCATGTCGTAAAGCGCCAGGTAGCGCATCTTCTCGGGGCGCGTCACATGCCAGACGGCGCGCGTCACGCATTTGCGCGGCGGGTCGCCCGCGCCGATCGCCCGCCAGCGCGTGCCGCCATAGGTGGTCACGGCGGCAAGGCGGCGGATATGGGTGAGGTTCGGCTTCACCTTGCCGTTCTCCAGCCGGAAGGACACGCCCGGCAGGAACACCCGGTCGAGGAAACCCTTCAGGATCGCCGGATAGCCGAAATTCCAGACCGGGAAGACCAGGACCAGCGCCTCGGCCGCCATCAGGCGATCGATATAGGGCTGAACGGCGCTGCGGTCGCTCTCCGTCTCGTGATAGGTCCGGCGTTCCGCCTCGGTCAGGACCGGGCTGAACCCCTCGGCGTTCAGGTCGCAGTCGTCGACCTCCCAGCCGCCCTTGCCGAGACTCTCCAGCACCTGCCCATGCAGCGAGGCGGAAAAGCTCTCGGGACAGGGATGGGCGAACAGCACCAGTGCCCGGCTCATGTCAGGTTCTCCGTCATGGTCTTACTTTAAAAACGCTCTACAAGTTACTCTACAGGTTGGATATTCTTGTACGAATATATGCGCTCGTAGCCCCAGTCCGGCACGTCCCAGGAAATCATCTTGCCCGGGTTGAGCAGCCCTTTCGGATCCGCTTCGCGCTTGAAAGCCAGCTGGCGGTCATCCACGGTCTGCCGACCGCCTTCTTCCAGCGTGTAGCGATGCGGATTGAAGATAAGGCAGCCCGCCTCTTCATGGATGCGGATGATTTCGTCCAGCCGCTCCTCTGACGCGAATTTTACCATGGAAAGTCCTGCAAAGATTGACTTTCCGTTTTCGCGCATGACCTCCAGATGCTGCATCACCTCGCCTTTCGGGAAAGCGGCGCGCATGGCCTCCACCTTCTCCAGATGGTTCGGCGCGCCATAGCGGATCTGCAGATAGGTGATCGACGGATCGACCTTCAGCGCGCGCAGCGTCGTGTGGTTCCAGCCATATTCGAAGACCGGCCCCGGCGTGCGGTCCCAGTCGGAGGCGTCCGAGCGGTAGATCAGCGTCGCCCCCGGCCGGCGACCGAGGAAAGTCAGGAAGGCGTCCATCGCATGCGGCGTCACCATCAGCCCGACCAGATGCGTCTCCGGCGTCACATGAGGCTTCACCCGCTGGAAATAGTCATGCGCGATCGGCGCTTCGTAGACGCTGGCCAGCTTGATGAGGATCCCGTCCTCATTGGCCAGGTCGTTGGCGAAGGCCGCCGCTTCGGGAAAGCTGTCCGTGGCGACGAAGATGTCGACCCAGTCATAGGCCGGAGCCAGAGGCATCTCCAGCTCGGTGATGATGCCGTTCGTCCCATAGGCATGGCTGACACGGGCCAGCTCCTCGCCACGAAACTCCAGGATCCGCGGTTCCGCCTCCATGGTTGCAACTCGCAACCGGATGATATTGCCCAGATCGCGCAGCGCTCCCCAGGTGCAGGAGCCCACGCCACCGGACCCGCCGGCGATGAATCCACCAATCGTCGCGGTAGCCCAGGTCGAGGAGAACATGCGCAGCTCCTGCCCCGTGGCCGCTTTGCAGGCCGCATCGAGGTCCTTCAGCAGGCAGCCCGGCTCGGCGATCACGCGTCCCGGCAGGACCTCCTTGACGCGGTTGAGATGCTTCAGCGACATGACGCAGCCGCCGGCCAGGGGCATCGCCTGGCCGTAATTCCCGGTGCCCGCACCACGGGTCGTCACCGGACAGTCGTGCCGATAACAGGTTGAAAGGATTTCAAGGACTTCCGCCTCGGACTTCGGGTAGACTACGAAATCCGCAACGACATGGTCCAGCCGGGTTTTCAGCACCGGCGAGTACCAGAAGAAATCCCGGCTCATCGAGCGGATCGTGGCCTCGCGCGTCTCGGTCTCCAGATGCGACAGCGCGGCCTTCGCGGCTGCGATATTCGGGGTCATGCGGGCTCCATCAGGTCGTCCAGTTCGGAATAGTCAGGCAGGGTCGTGTCGATCGCGCGGCCGTTGCGCAGCACGATCCGGTCGGATTGCGGGCGGGAGAACAGCTCCGTCCAGTCGCGCCCCTTGCAGATCACCAGATCCGCCGGGGCGCCGGGCGCAAGCGAGGGTGGTTGCAACCCGCAAGCACGGGCCGGGTTGGCCAGGAAAGCATCGGTCCAGTCCGTGGCGCTATGGTCGAGATGGCCGATCCGGGTCGCCTGGCGCATCACCTCGATCATGTCGAGATCGCCATAGGCATAGAACGGATCGCGGGTGTTGTCGGAGGCGAAGCTGACATTGACGCCGCGCGCCTTCAGCTCGTGGACAAGGGTGATGCCGCGCCGCCGCGGCGTGCCGGAGCCGCGATCCTGCAGATAGAGATTGCACATCGGCAGGCTGACCACATGCAGCCCCGCCTCGGCCACCAGATCCATGATCCGGGCGGCCTTGGCCTCTTCCTGGGTCGAGAGCGAGCAGCAATGGCCGACCGTCACCTTGCCGGGGAAGCCGGTCTCGATCACCGCCTCGGCGATTGCGCGCAGCGAGTCGACCTCTGGATCCATCGTCTCGTCCACATGAAAGTCGACGTCCAGACCGTTGATTTCGGCTAGTTTCAGGAACGTGCGCAGCTGCGGTTCCAGATGCGCGCAGGGAAAGGTCACCATGCCGAGGACACCGCCCGCCGCGGCGACGAGCTCCAGCGTGCGGAGGAAACGGCCCTCCAGATCGGCGGTGTCGACAGCCACCAGGTTCGCCGCCTGCAGCTCGATCCGTCCCTTCCAGGCCTCGCGCATCTCGGCGAAGACCGGCCAGCTGATCTCGTCCTGCGGCGCGAGGCTGTCGAGATGGGTGCGGATCGCCCGCGTGCCATGGGCATAGGCGCAGCGCAGCGAGAACTCCATGCGGCGGCGGACATCTTCGGCGCTCCAGCGCGCGACGCGGTCGCGCCCGACGGTGGTCAGGGCGCCCATGAAGGTGCCGTCGGGGTTCGGGCTGCGTGGCCAGATATGGCCCTTGTCGAGATGCGTGTGCATGTCGATGAAGCAGGGGAAGACCATGGCGCCGGCCATGTCCACCACCTGTCCGGGGGTCTCGCTCAGGCGCCCATCGGCGATATGCAGGTCGGTCCGGACCAGATCCTGGGGCAGTTGCAGAATGCAACCGGGCACGGTCACGTCGCGCAGTGTCAGCGGACCGTCCGGCAATGTCTTGAAGGCGTTCATGTTTCTCTCTTGATCGCGCTCTCGTGCCATTTTCTCAGCAGCATGTGGCTGAGGAAGGAGAGCGAAGCGAAGATGACGATGCCCGTCAGGGCGATCAGCAGGAGCGCCGCGAACATCCGCGGGATGTTCAGCCGGTAGCCTGCCTCGAGGATGCGGAAGGCGAGGCCCGAGCCGATGCCCCCCGTGCCGGCGACGTATTCCGCGACGACCGCGCCGATCAGCGACAGCCCCCCGGCGATGCGCAGCCCGCCGAGGAAATAGGGCAAGGCCGAGGGCAGCTGCAGGAAGCGCAGCCGCTGCCAGCGGGTGGCGCCGTACACATTGAAGAGGTCGCGCAGGTTGTGGTCGGCCGAGCGTAGCCCCAGCGTGGTGTTCGACAGGATCGGGAAGAAGGCGACGATCCAGGCGCAGATCAGGAGCCCGGCGATCTTGCTGTCGACATAGATGAAGATCAGCGGCGCCACCGAGACGATCGGCGTCACCTGAAGGATCACCGCATAGGGGAAGAAGCTCATCTCGATCCAGCGCGACTGGGTGAAGAGCACGGCGAGCCCGACGCCCCCCAGCACCGCGATGGCCAGCGCCCCCATGGTGATCTGCAGCGTGACCAGGAGCGAGTCGAAGAGGATCGGCCAATCCTCGACCAGCGTCTTCGCCACCAGACCGGGACGCGGCAGGATGTAATGCGGGATCTCGTTGATCACCACGATCCGGTCCCAGGCGACAAGGCTGAGCAGCACGACCAGCGTCGGCAACAGCCACTGGCCGATCTTCTCGGCGCGGCGGCGGCGCATCCGCGCCAGCTCCTCGGCATCGGCCGGGAGCGCGGCAGGGGTGGTTGCATCCTGCAACCGGGTATCCTCAGTGATCGTCATGGGCCCCCATCGCCTCCTTCAGCGCCTCGGAGGCCGCACGGCACTGCGCGGCATAGTCGGGCGAGGTGCGGAACGCCTCGCTGCGCGGATAGGGCTCGGCCACGGCCAGCTCGCGGATCACCCGCCCGGGCCGCGCCGCCATGATGACGATGCGGTCCGACAGGAAGACCGACTCGAAGACCGAATGGGTGACGAAAATCACCGTGCAGCCGATCTTCTCGCGCATCGCCAGGATGTCGTTGTTGAGCTTGAAGCGGGTGATCTCGTCGAGCGCGGCGAAAGGCTCGTCCATCAGCATCAGCCGCGGCCGCGTCACCAGCGCCCGGGCGATCGAGACGCGCATCTTCATGCCCCCCGACAGCTCGCGCGGATAGGCATTCTGGAACTTCTCCAGCCCGACCAGCTTCAGCGCCTCGAGGATCTCGTCGCGCACCGCGCGGTAGCGCCGTCCCTGCAGCCGGAACGGCAGGAAGACATTCTGCGCCACGGTCGCCCAGGGCATCAGCGTCGGTTCCTGCAGCACGACCGAAAGGTCGCCGTCCTTGCGCTCCTGCGCCCAGCGGATCGTCCCGCTGCTGGGATGCGACAGCCCCGCGATCAGCCGCAGCGCCGTCGACTTGCCGCAGCCCGACGGCCCGAGCAGGGAGATGAAATCGCCCTGCCCGACCTCGAGGTTCATGTCGCTGAGCGCGACCACGTCGCGGCCGAAGACCTTGTCCACATGGGACACCGACAGGAGCGGCGGCCGCGCGCCCGCATCAGCGGAAGCGCGGCTGGCAGCCAGAGCGGTCACTTTCCCTTCAGCTCCGCCACGACCGGCAGCGCCGCGCCGGTATTGGAGAACTCGGTCGTGTAGGACGAGGCGATGTCGATCCCGTCCTCGATCACGCCCGAGGCGACCATCTTCTCGTAGAAGCCCAGATTGTGCGCGTCCGTCATCGCGCCGATCCCCAGCTCTTCGGCATCGCCGGAATCGACGATCCCGTATTCCTTCAGCTTGTCGATCGAGAAGGCGATCTGCTCGTCGGTCATGTCGGGATTGTCGGCCTTGATCGCCTCGATCGCGGCGGCATTGTCGCCGTAGAGGAAGTTCGCCCAGCCGATCGAGGACCCCTCGACGAAGCATTTCACCATCTCGGGGGATGCCTCGATGGTCGGGCGCATGGTCTCCACCGTGGTCGCGTAGGTGGTGAAGCCGTAATCGGCCAGCAGCCAGATATCGGGGACGAAGCCGCCCTCCTTCTCGACCGCATAGGGTTCGGAGGTGATGTAGCCCTGCTGCGCGGAATTCTCGTCGGCGATGAAGGGCGCGGCGTTGAAGGTGTAGGGCACGCGCTTGCCCGGGTCGAAGCCGTATTCGGTCGCCAGCATCTGGTAGTAGGACTGGAAGCCGTTGTCGCCGATGATCATCTTGTCGAGGTCCTTGATCTCCTCGAAGCTCGAGACCTTGCCCGGATGGGTCATCAGCACCTGCGGGTCCTTCTGGAAATGCGCCGCGACGACGACCAGCGGGATGCCCTCCTTCACCGCGTTGAAGGCCAGCAGCATATTGCCGCCCATGTAGAAATCGAGCTTGCCGGCCATCAGCATGGCGCGGCCATTCACCTGCGGGCCGCCCGGAACGATGGTCACGTCGATCCCGCAATCCGCATAGGTGCCGTCGGCCACGGCCTGGTAGTAGCCGCCATGTTCGGCCTGCGCGACCCAGTTGGTGCCGAAGCTCACCTTGGTCAGCTCCTGCGCCTGGGCGCCGGTGGCCAGGATCGCCAGGACGGCGCAGCCGGTCAGGAATGTCTTGCTCATGTTTCCGGATCTCCCCGTGGTCCGATAGTGCCTCTTTTCTGCCGTACCTTGCCCGAGCCCGGCCGCGGCGGAAGAGCGCCGTGCGGAAATCCGCCTCCTGGCGCTGCTCCCGTGGCGGCAGGCGGGAAAATCTGCTTAAAGTATAGTCAAATGCCAACAGACCGGTCACGCGCGCTTGCAAAGCGGCCCCCGCCGCGCCAGCAACTGCGCATGCGAGTCCTCACGCCGCCCAGCATCGCCCCGCCCTTCGCCCGCTACGCCCATGGCGTGGAGGTGCCCCCCGGCGCGCGCCTGGCCGCGACCTCGGGACAGCTCGGCCTGGCCGCCGATGGCAGCATCCCCGAGGGCGCCGAGGCGCAGGCGCGGATCTGCTTTGCCAATGTCACCGCGATCCTCGCCGAGGCCGGCATGGGCCCGGGCGACGCGATCCGCATCAACGCCTTCGTCACCGGGCGCGAGCACATGCCGGGCTACATGGCCGCCCGCGATGCCTGGCTGGCCGGAACCGGCCGCCTGCCCGCCTCGACGCTGGTCATCGTCTCGGGCTTCACCCGGCCGGAATTCGTCGTCGAGGTCGAGGTCCTTGCCGCCGCAGCCGGGCCCGGCTGACCGTCTTTCTCTGGCGTCAATCGCGGTTTCGGCGTAGTCATGCCGCGATTTGCAGCCCCGGCCACGCCGCGGGCGCCCCTACTGGAGACCATGTCCATGCTTCGCCTTCTCGTCCTCAACGGCCCGAACCTCAACCTGCTCGGCACCCGCCAGCCCGAGGTCTACGGCTCGACGACGCTCGCCGAGGTCGAGGCGATGTGCAAGGCGCTCGAGGGCGAGCTCGACGCCGAGATCACCTGCGCGCAGTCGAACCACGAGGGCGTGCTGATCGACCATATCCACGCCGCCAAGGGCACGATCGACGGGATCGTCCTGAATGCCGGCGCCTATACCCACACTTCGCTGGCGCTGATGGATGCCATCGCCTCGGTCGAGCTGCCGGTGGTCGAGCTGCATGTCTCGAACATCCATGCCCGCGAGGAATTCCGCCACAAGACCTATATCGGCCGCGTCGCGCTCGGCCAGATCTGCGGCTTCGGCCCGGCCGGCTACCCGCTGGCGCTGCGGGCCCTCGCCCAACATTTGAGGAGCAAGCAATAAGATGGACATACTCGACTACATAGAATCCGTCACCGGCGCCCAGAGCATGGAGCAGGTCTGGCAGATCCATGTGGATGCGATGGCGGAATACGGCTTCGACCGGCTGATCTACGGCTTCACCCGGTTCCGCACCGCCAATTCCTTCGGCGCGCCGGAGGATCTGCTGATCCTGACCAACCACGAGGCGGCCTATACCGACCGCTTCATCGGCGAGGGCATGTACTTCCACGCGCCGATGGTGAAATGGGCCTCGGAGAATGTCGGCGCCTGCAGCTGGGGCTGGATCGCCGAGGCGATCGACGGGATGACGCCGTCGGAGCTGAAAGTGGTCGAGTTCAACCGCTCGCAAGGCGTCACCGCGGGCTATTCGGTCAGCTTCAACAATTCCTCGCGCCGCTCCAAGGGGGCGATCGCGCTGACCGGCAAGCGCGGCACCAGCCAGGCCGAGCTCGACGCGATGTGGGCCGAGCATGGCCGCGAGATCGTGCTGATGAACAATGTCGCCCATCTCAAGATCATCGACCTGCCCTTCACCCATACCAAGCGCAGCCTGACCAAGCGCCAGCGCGAGACGCTGGAATGGGTGGGCGACGGCAAGACGACGCAGGACATCGCGACGATCATGGGGCTGACGGCCGCGACGATCGAGAAGCACCTGCGCCTGGCGCGCGAGGCGCTTGATGTCGAGACCACGGCGCAGGCGGTGCTCAAGGCCTCCTTCCAGAACCAGATCTTCGTCATCGAGGCATAACTGCCCGGTTCGTGACCGGAAAATGACCGCATGGCGCTCGGAGCCTTCCGTAGCGGTCAGGAAATCCCTACTGTCTTTTACCTTCGTAAATGGTCAAAGTTTAAAGGTTCCCGCTTGCTGGTGGCTTTTTGCCAGGGAACGCCGGGGTCGGCCGAAATTCCTGCGGCCAGGCACCGGGACAGAACGGAGCAGCCGCGAGTGGTCCCGGCATGCTCTTTCCGGAATGGGCGGGGTCATCCCCAATTTTCCCGCCTGTCGGAGGTCGCGGCCCGGGCTCAGCCTGGGCCGCTTTCTTTTTTGCGGTGAAGTTGATTTTTCTTCGTCACGGCCTCTTGCGCTCCCCTTCGCGCCCGGGCTAAGAGGCGCTCCACGGAGAGGTGGCCGAGTGGTCGAAGGCGCACGCCTGGAAAGTGTGTAGGCGGGTAACCGTCTCCAGGGTTCGAATCCCTGTCTCTCCGCCATATACCCTAAAATCAATGACTTGGAGCTTAGGGCATGCAGGTGCGGCACAGAGTGGAGCACACGCGTGAAGCTCGCTTCATACCTGTCGCAGTCCAGCCATGGGATTTTCCGCTTCCGCTGGCCCTGCCGCGCATCGACGGCCGGCAGCGCGGCACCGTTCGGATATCTTTAGGCACTCGCTGTCCTCATGCTGCTGGCGACCTCGCCCGGTATCTTGCGAGCCACGGGCGGCTGATCCGGGGCGACGAACGGTTGGCGAAGCTGAGGCATGACGAAATGCGCCGCATGGTGCGAGACTAGTTCAGGTCCGTTCAGGCCCAGTTCGAGGAACGGCTGAACAATAAGGGTCTGCACCTGCGCATGATCCCCGCCCTGACGGAAGACCTTGAGTTCATCGAAGACGCCATTGCCCAATAGGGCGACGAAAGCATGGGCGCGAACGTCAACTTCGACGCTTGGATCACGGACGGCTTCCGCAAGCATGCCGGTCTGGACGAGGCGCAGTGGCAGGACAACCGAGAGTTCCTGTCCCGGGACTGACCTGAGCCCCGACAATCCTCCGAATTAGCGGAGAGTCCGCAAGTTGGATCTTGGGCCTACGCGGCGCGCATTGCCAGCCCCTTCTTTGCCGCGAACT
>NZ_VATA01000092.1 GCF_005870025.1 Poseidonocella sp. HB161398 | reverse complement strand
GACGACCTCATCGAGGTGCCATTTGCTGCGGACGCCGGGCCTATCGCGCTTGATGCAGGAAGCAAAATAGCGCCCAAATCGGTTGACCCATTTGCGGACCGTTTCCCGGCTGACGATCACGCCGCGCTCCGCGAGCAGGTCTTCGACATCCGCCGTGCTCAGTGCGAACCGATGGTATGCCCAGACCGCGTAGGCAATGATCTCGCGGGGGAAGCGATAGCCTTTCAAGCGCGGCAGTGCGAACGGTGCTTTCATGCCGGATGCCTAGCCGACACAGACTTTTCGGACAAGTTGGCAATGCCCACCCCGATATTCCGGGGCTCTGCGGACCGCAGCTTCTCGACCCGCAGAGGCAATTCACTGTGATAGGCGCGCTACCGGCTAGCGGGATTCGAGGCCGCTGCCGCCACGAAACGGCGGATCAACGCGCCGGCGATCATTGCAAGGCTGATCAGCCCCATCAAGAACACGCTCACCACGGCGATGGCAGGAGTCAACTCGTAAGTAACCGAATCGTAAATGCGCACCGGCAGGGTCTCGAGCCCTGGCTTGGTCAGGAAGACGGCGATGAGCAGTTCGTCGAAGGCGATCAGGAAGCTGAGCGCGGCCGCCGAGAGGATCCCGTGCATGGCTATTGGGAGCGTTACCATCCGGAACACCTGTGCCCGCTGCCCGCCGAGGCTGACCGCCGCGCGCAGGATCGTGGGGTCAATGCCCCGAAGGCTTGCTGCCATGATCAAAGTTGCCACCGGCAAGGCCAGCAGCGCCTGCCCGATGGCGATCATGAGCCAGGTCGCATTCGCCGGCATCCACGTCGCCAGAATGTATGTCGAGAAGGCAACGATTACCGTCGGCACCATCATCGGCATCAGCATCAGGATCTCGAGAATAGCTTTGAAGCGCGTCCTCGAATGCACGATCGCATAGGCTGCCAGATACCCTACCGAGGTGGCCAGGAGGGTAGCAACGCTGGTGGTCAGCAGGCTCCAGGAAAAGGCGTTCCGCCATTCCTGTCCCCCTAGAACCTCCCGGTACCAGCGCAGCGACAGCTTGTCTGGCAAGGCACTCATGGTTGCGCTGTCGCCGAAGGAGATGGGCACGAGCGCGATGAGCGGAATGAGGAGCAGCGCCAGCAGCACCCAAGCGTAGCCGGCGAGCCAGGGAGATGAAATTGGTTTCGTGCTCATCCTTGCGGCCTCATCAGTCGGGACAGCCCGAGCCAGCGCGCAGCGGCAGCGTAGGCCATCAGCACGATGGTCAGCATGACGACCGAGATCGCGGCGGCTCCGGGAAGATCATAGAGCGTCACGATGCGTTGCTCGACCATCTGCGCGATCATCTTCTCGCCGGGCCCTCCCATCAGGGCGGGCGTCACGAAGTATCCAAATCCGAGGATCGTGGTGATGATCGCACCAGCCGCCACACCGGGCAGGCTCAGGGGCAAGTAGACGGTCCAGAACACGCGCGCGCGGCTGGCACCCATGCTGCGCGCGGCGTCCAGCAAGGTGCCGTCGATCTTGCGCATTGTCCCGATCAATGACAGCAGCATGTAGGGCAGAAGCACATAGGTCATGCCGATCACCACGCCGGTCTGATTGAACAGAAGCTTGAACGGGGCGCCCGGCACTCCGAGCCAGACCAGCGCGTTGTTGAGAACTCCGTTGCGCCCCAGTAGCACGATGAACACGAAGGTCCGCACGAGCGAGCTGGTCAGGAACGGAAACAGGATCGCGACGCTTGTCAGGCTCGCCTTCCACCCTTCCAGCCGCGACAGGTAGATCGCCGCCGGATAGCCAATGACAATGCAGGCAAGTGTCACTTCCAAAGCGGTGATTGTGGTCTGGAGGAGCACGGGCCGCAGGCTGGACGAGTCGGCCAGTTCGCGGAACTGCGCTAACGAGAACGTGCCGTCGGCGTCGGTCAGGCTGAGCGCCAGAACCTCGAAGAGCGGCGCGAGAAAGGTTGCTCCGAGGAACAGCAGAATGACCGCGACTGAAAGCCATTGCAGGTCCGCAACGGAGCGGCGCGCACGCAAACCGGCAGGGATGGCAGATGCGCTACTCATCCTGGTCCCCCAGTGCGATGAGGTGGATATCGTCGCGGTCCCAGGTGATCTGCGCGGGCATCCCGATGGCCAATTGCGCGTGCGCTGCGCAGGCTACCTGGTGCACGAGAAGCGGCTCCGGAAGTCCGGGCACGTCGATCTCGTAGCGCATCGCCTGGCCGACGAAGGCCGCGTCGCGCACGGTCCCGTACAGGCAGGCGCCATCCTCGGACATGAGCGCGCCTGTCGCGCCCTCGCGCACGGTAAGCGTCTCGGGGCGCAGCAGTGCGGCCTGACGTTCTCCGGTGGCCGCCAAAGTTCCCGTGGGCAGTGCGATCCGAAGCCCGCCGACATCAAGCCAGCCATCGCGAACCATGCCCTTGAGAAGGTTCGAGTCCCCCAGGAACCGCGCAGCGAACAGGCTTCGAGGATGGCGGTAAAGCTCCTGCCCCGGACCGTATTGTTCGATCTGACCGTCGCGCATAAGCGCCACCCGATCGGACATGAGCATGGCTTCGTTCTGGTCGTGGGTGACGTAAATTACCGTGGCCCCGATCTCTTTCTGGAGACGACGCAATTCGAGCTGCAGCTCTTCCTTGAGGCGCACGTCCAGCGCGCCCATCGGTTCGTCCATTAACAGGACCGACGGCTCGAACACCAGGGCCCGCGCCAGCGCGACGCGCTGCTGCTGGCCGCCAGACAGCCGTGCCGGCTTGCGGTCGGCAAGGGCGTCCAGTTGCACCAGCTTGAGAACGTCCGCCACCCGTGTCTCGATCTCGCGCCGCGGCAGTCTGCGAACCTTCAGGGGATATGCTACATTTTCCGCGACCGTCATGTGAGGGAACAAGGCGTAGTTCTGGAATACGATGCCCATGTCGCGCTCGCGGCCGGGAGGGAGTACGGTTACATCCCGCCCCCGGACTGTGATCCGCCCGGAATCGGGTGTCACAAAACCGGCAATCGCCATAAGGGTCGACGTCTTGCCCGAGCCCGACGGACCGAGCAAGGTGACGAACTCCCCGGCATTCACATCGAGGTCGACACCCGCAAGAATGCGGGTGCCTCCAATCGACTTGGATATCGCTTCGAGGTGGACGGACGCGGAATTGCTCACCCGCGTCGCTGCCTCACTGGTCATCGTCATCGGATCTGTCCGTTTCACTGGGACGCCCAGACGTTCCAGGCTTTGGTCACCTCGGCGGTGTTCTCGCCCCACCAGGCGACATTCTGCGTGAAGCCCTTGTCATTCCATTCGGGGTTGGTCGGCAACTTGGCAGCAACCTCGGGCGCGATGAGGTCAAAGGCTTTCTTGTTGGTGGGACCGTAGGGAATTTCGGCGGCGAAGCGCGCCTGAGTTTCGGGCGAGAGCGCGAAGTCAATGAACTTATGCGCATTTTCCAGGTTTGTCGGCTCTTTCAGAATGGCGTATGCGGAAGGAACCTTCATGTGCTCGTTCCACTCGATGGCGTAATCCCCGCCTTCGTCGATCATCGGCTGAATGCGGCCATTGGCGATGGCAAGCAGGTCAACTTCGCCGGTGGACAGCAGATTGGCGGAAATTGCGTCCGTGCCATAGAAGCTGACGATATCTTCGCGGATGCGCGCATAGGCCGCCAGGGCGCGTTCGATGTCGAGCGGATAGAGCTCGTCCATCGGCACGCCGTCAGCGAGGAGCGCGAACTCGAGATCCGGCATGTTCAGTTCGAGACCGGAAATAGCACGCGGCGCTGGGAAGGCCTCGACGTTCCAGAAATCCGCCCAGCTGCTCGGGGCGGCATCCGAAAAGGCCGAGCCCTTGTATCCCAGCAAGCGCGCGTAGACCATGCGCCGCACCATGAGGTCCTGCGCCGAATCTGCGCCGATGTCGTCCTTTGTGAACAGGGTGAAGGCCCTGTAGTCGATGGGTTCCAGCACATCCTGCGCCGCCAATGTCTGGAGCAGGCCCTCGCTGGTGTCGACCACGTCGACGAGCGGCTGGCTGTTCTTGACCGATGCGATCAGCGGAGCCATGTCGCTCGGCGTCTTGACCACCTCGATACCCGTCGCTTCGGTGAAGGGCGCGTAGACGGCCCGCTCCATGGCATCGCCGTACGAGCCGCCCGAGCTGGTCCGGATGATGACCTGGTTCGACTGTGCAAGGGCATTGCCGGGCCGCGTGATGACTGCGGCGGCCGGCAGTGCGGCTGCGGTTGTGGCGAGGAAGCGGCGGCGAGAGATGCCACGCTTGCGGGTCGATTTGGACAGTTCTTGTGTCATTTCATATTTCCCTGTTGCTGGTGGTTTAGTTCTGGCCGGACCGGAACAGACCGCCCCGGGTCAGCTTCACCGGTCCACTGTCTTCCAGCGCAACGGTGCATCCGATGTTCACCGCCCGGCCGTCCGCGAGGTGGCCCACGCAGACGACGTGGAATGCCATTCCGACCTCGAGCGGGTCCTTCACAACCGAGTTCAGCCCGACCTGCCATTGGGCACCCCAAGAGGGCGGAAAACCGATGCCGAGCGAGTAGCCAGAGCGACGCGCCAGCGTCAGCCCGTGGTTTCGCCGGTCGAGCACCGCCATGGCCGCGTCGTTGATCGCGCTGAGCGGTGCGCCGGGCTCGATCGCCGCGACGGCGGCGGCTTGCGCCTCAACCAGCGCCTCGGCCCCGCGCACAACCGCATCATCGGCGTCGCCCACTAGGATGGTACGCATCGAAGGCGCGTGATAGCGCCCCTTCACGCCGGTGATTTCCATGACCACGTGGTCATTCTCGTCGATCCGGTTGCCTTCCCATGTGGCGTGGATGAGGCCGGTCCGCGCGCCGGACATGATGTTCGGCCAGCTGGCGGGATATTCGGAACCGAACGCCACGAGATCGGTCAGCGTCTGAGCGGCAAGATCGTTCTCGCTCGCCCCGGCCCTTACCGCCTCAAACAGATTGTCCGCAACCTTGTCGCCAATCCGCCCTGCCTCTCGGAGCACGGCCAGCTCTGCCGGGGATTTCACCAGGCGAAGGCGGTCGACCATTGTCGACGCGTCCCGCCAGCTGCGCCCGGACACGCCCGCGACGATATCCTTGTACCGTTGCGCGGGCATGGCCCAGCTGCCGAGCTCGAGACCTACCGTTGCGCCGTCGGGAAGCTGCGCATCCAGGAAAGCGCTCGCGCTGGCGATCGGATCTTCGTCATCCTGATAGACGGAATAGCCGGACAGAGCGCCGACGGCCACCGCGTTGCGCGCGTTGACATGCTCCATCTGCCGGGTGAAGACCTGCAGCCCGTTCTGCCTAGTCATCAGCAGGAATTGGAACGTGAAGACCGCCTTGGTTTGATACCCGGAGAGGTAATAGATGTTCTCCGGCGCGCTGACGATGAGAGCATCGAGGGCACTTTCCTCCATGCGGCGCCGGACGGCGTCCTGTCTTGACGCATATTCCCCAAGATCAAAACCGACGAATGCTTCGGACACTTCCGTTCTCCTTTGGCGACGACCTGGGAGCCTCGCACCCCTGCCGCAGCCTTTGTTCTACTGTCGCATCAATCCAATGTCGCGGTGGTATACCAATCGTCAACCATTAGAATTCAAAAACTCGGCGTCGGCCTGACATAAAGCCAGAGCGCCTAAATTTCACGCAGAACAAGCCGACATCCATGGCATAAGCGCGACCTGAGAGAAGGCGCCAGTCGGCGGCGGGGTGCAGCGGCAGGAGATTACCCGGAAGCTCTGGCCCGGCTGCTGGCCACCGAGCGACTGCCCGCGCACGCGCGCGGCCGACAAAGCTTGTTGAAATCGCGATATTTGCAGTGCAATCGTCACAGAATGCTTCCGGGCACGGTGCAAAGCATCGCCCGGCGTAACGGCATGCTAACCAAGACCGGAAAGGCAGAAGCGGCGATTGGGCCGCTCGGCTTAGCCCTCCGCAACATCGTTCTGGTTTTTGGTCTCCAAATGGAATACCAGTTGTCAACCAGAGGATTGCTCCACGGTCTTGAAAGGTCCAAATGTCGGGTAACGAAGAGAGCAGCGGCGCTCAGCGACGCTCGATGATTGCTTACGAAGTACTCCTTCACAAGATTCTCACAGGTGAACTGGCCGCAGGCTCGGTGATCCAGGAGCGGCGTTTGACTGCTGAGATTGGCGTGTCCCGCACGCCGGTGCGCGATGCCTTGATCATGCTTGAAAACGAGGGGCTTCTAGTCCGAAGCGCACCCCGCACGCTGCAAGTCAAGCATATGGATACACGGGATTATCTCGACAACATCCAGATCCGCCAGATGCTCGAACCAGAGGCGGCGCGCCTCGCGGCCACGCGTCTCGACCTGGCTGATATCGAGGCGATCGGGATCCGCATCCGGGCCCTGATCGACGCTCCGGGAGAACCTGCGCGCACGGAGCTACGCGCCACAGATGAGGCGCTGCATAAAATGATCGCAATGGGATCCGGCAATCCCCAGATTTGGCGCATCATTCAGGGACTGCGCCTGCAGACGCAGATCTTTGACCTTAAGAGTCTGCCAAACCGTCGCGCCGCCACATTTGAAGAGCACTTGCGCATCCTCGAAGCGCTGAAGGCGCGCGACCCCGAGGCGGCCCGGGCCGCGACGAACACCCACTTGGCGAATGTCCGTCAGAGCATTCTCGACCACCTGACAGGTGCCAGCCAGCGCTGAGCCAGCGCCTCACATAAGCAAACGCCGCGGGCCCGAACCGCGTTTCCCACGTGCGGCGCACAGTGCGATCGCTCATCGCGCGGCGTGCCGGACGTCGCGTGCTCGGCAGCCCCCTGCCCTGACCGTCTGACAAGACTATCATTCACAGCGCCCCTCGGATCCGCCCTGCGGCCTTGCGCTAGCGAGCCGACCGCCGGGCGTCGCTCACATCGCCCTTCGCAGCTTGCGAAAGCAGCGGCAGCGGCAGCGGCAGCGGCAGCGGCGAACGGAAAATCTGCAATATCCTATGCATCAAGCGCAGGAGCACGCGCAAAGGGGCTCCTGCTTTACTTTTTAGGTCTTGCCATGCCGTCGTGTGTGCTATTGGTTGATGTCTGGTATACCAGTTCTAGACCATGACGCAGACCTGCAGGTCTCAAGCACATGCCCAAACCAGGAGAGCCCAAGTGTCCCAGTCCGGAATGACCGACCTTCCCAAACGCCCGGACCTGCAGGTTGCACAGGCATTTCTGGCAGAACTGGCAAAAATCAGAGATGTGGACGGTGGGGTAAGGCGCGATTCCTACGGTGAGGGCGAGAACCGCGCTCACAGGATATTCCGTGAGACCGCTGTGTCGCTCGGAGCCACCTGGCGTCAGGATGCGGCCTGCAACAGCTACGCGCGGATTGAAGGACAGGACCCGTCGCGCCAGCTTATTATCGGCTCGCATCTCGACTCTGTGCCAACAGGCGGCAATTTCGACGGCGCCGCCGGCGTTGCGCTCGGTCTGGCGGTGCTCGGCGGTTTCATCGCGTCGGACACGCGCCCTCCCGTCTCGATCACCGTGATGGCGATCCGTGCAGAAGAAAGCACTTGGTTCAACGCGTCCTACATCGGCAGCCGGGCCGCGCTGGGTGTTCTCGCGCCCGAAGAGCTGACTCAGGTCGTGCGCGCGGACAGTGGACAATCTCTCGGCGACGCCATCGTCGAAAGCGGCGGGACCCTTGCGCCGTTGGTGCGCCGTGCACCTCAGATCGATCTCGGCAGCATCACCGGGTTCATCGAACCCCATATCGAACAAGGCCCCGCCCTCATTGCCGAAAACATGCCCGTCGCGGCAGTGACAGGCATTCGTGGCAGCTTTCGGTATCGCTCTGCGCGCTGCTTGGGCGCTTACGCGCACTCCGGGGCGACGCCGCGCGACGTCCGCCAGGATTCAATCGCCGCGACCGCCCGGCTCGTCGCCACGATGGACGAGCTTTGGGAACACCTCGAAAACGAGGGGCATGACCTCACGGTGACCTTCGGGCGCTTCGAGAGCGACCCGCGTCACCATGCATTCAGCAAGGTCGCGGGCGAGGCAAGCTTCTGTCTCGATGTCCGCAGCGCCTCGGACGACACGCTCGAGCGCGTCCACGCAGATTTGCTCCGGCTCGTGTCCGAGATCGAGAGCAGCCATAGGGTGCGGTTCGACCTCGGCGAGCGAACCGGAAGCGATCCGGCCGTGCTCTCCACCGAATTGGTACAAGGTCTAACGGAGGCAGCGCGAGCGAGCGGCGCCCCCTGTCACCTCATGGCAAGCGGTGCGGGGCACGATGCCGCCGCCTTCTGTGCTGCCGCCGTGCCCTCGGCAATGCTGTTCATCCGCAACCGTAACGGCAGCCACAATCCTGACGAGCACATGTCCGAAGCCGACTTCAATATTGCAGCCGAAGTGCTTCTGGCCTTTTGCAAGAGACATCACGGATGACCTGCTGCCTGATCTTTCAGCCTATAGCGGAACGGGCAATGGACCGCGTGCACGCCGCGGATGTCACCGTCATTTCGGCCGAGGCCGCGTCCCGCATGCCCGACGCCGTGCCCGGGCTTCTTGCCGACATTGACGTGGTGATCACGCGCAATCTGGGATTTCGCGGCGGGTGGATGGAACTTGCTTCGAACTTGAAGGTGATTGGCGCCCATGGCGGTGGAACCAGCGCTGTCGATCGCGTCCATGCCACCGAATTAGGCATTCAAGTCGTTGACACGCCCGAAGCGAATGCCGACACGGTGGCGGAACAGACGTTTGCCCTGCTGCGCGGGATGACGAAATTGGTGTCCGGCGCCGATGCGGCCCTGCGTCCTAGCGACTACGACTTTCGGCAGCGGACGGGAGCGACCGATCTCGCGGGCCGCAGGCTCGGACTTCGGGGAAGCGGACAAATGGCCCGCCGGGCCGTCCGGGTGGGTGTCGTCTTCGACATGGAGTTCGGCGTCTTTTCCCACCAAGCGATGCTCCCGGAACTGACGGAGCTCGATGTGGTGGAGCTTCCCGATCTTGCGGCGCTCTGCGATTGGGCCGGCGTGCTATCGCTCCACGTCACTTCACGGCGCAAAGGTACCCACACTAACGCGGCGCTGCCGTCGCGGCTCGGGCCTGAAGGCATCCTTGCCAACAGAGTGCGCGAGGTGCTCGTCAACGACGAGTCGCTCGCCACCCCTCTGGAGTCTGTCACCATCGCCGGCGCCGCGATCGACACCTTCCAGCAGGAGCCGCAGTCTCGCGATACGCCCTTGCTTACGAGCCCCGACACCGTAGTGGCCGCGCATGTGTGCGGCGGCTCACAAGGTGCATTCCTGGCGAACGGCACGGCAGTCGTTTCAGCAATGCTCGCCGTGCTCGAGCCGCGTGCAGCAGATAATCTCTGCAACCCCAAGGCCATCAACCGGGCCGGAGTGCCTTCCGAACACGCCCCCCCGACAAACTCAGAAAGAGCGGGACAAACCTGCCCTCTTCCCCGTCCGGCACGTCCGGCCTTTTCACCGACAGGAAAACCAGATGACAAAGCCAAATTCCACGTACCGCCCCCAGGCGCTCTCGCGCCGCAGCCTCCTCAGGACCTCTGCCGCCGCCGCCGGGGGGCTTGCATTCGGCCTGCCCTCCGTCGCCCGCGCGGCCGGGACAAGCACGCTGATTGTCTCGATGGCCGGCGACATGCCCTCTCTCGACCCGATGGTCCGCTTCACCGCGAACAGCTGGCGGGTATCACCGAACCTCTACAACGGGCTGACCCGATTTGATGCCGACGGCACGGTGCAACCCGACCTCGCGACAAGCTGGGAAGCGGATGCCGAGACGCAGAGCTGGACCTTCACCCTGCGCGAGGGCGTGCTCTTCCACGATGGGGAGGCCTTCACCTCGGCCGACGTCAAGGCCACCTTCGACAAGATGCTCGATCCCGAGACCTCGGCACCTTACCGAGCCGAAATGGGGCCGATCACCTCGGTCGACGCGCCGGACGAATTGACGGTGATCTTCCACCTTTCCGCACCCTTCGCGGATCTGCCCAGCACTCTGGCCACTTCGACCGCCAAGATCATCTCGGCTCGCGGCATCGCGGATTTCGAGAACATCACTGTCAAACCTTACGGCACCGGCCCGTTCCGTCTGGTCTCCTTCACGCCGAACGACCGGCTCGAACTGGAGGCGAACCCCGACTATTTCGATGGTCGTCCGGAACTTGACCGCATCCTCATTCGCCTGCTTCCCGACACCACCGCGCAGATCACCGCGCTTCGCAATAAGGAAGTCGACGCAATCGCCGACCTTGACGGCAGCACCGCAATTGATCTTGCCAGCTACGAAGGGGTCGAGGTCCAGGAGGTGCCCGGCGGCAACTTCAACAACCTTGTGCTGCTGGCCGACCGCCCGCCTTTCAGCGACAACCGTGTACGCGAGGCCCTGAAACTCTGCATTGATCGAGAAGCGCTTGCCGACGTGCTGACCGAGAGCGCCGGTGTCGTCGCCAACGACCACCCGGTCTCCGAGGTCTACAGGTACTTCGACGCGGACCTGCCGATGCGCACGCCAGACCTCGAGAAGGCCAAGGCCCTGCTCGTCGAAGCGGGATACCCCGACGGCTTCGAGCACAAGATCGTCGTTGGCGCCAACCCGCCCGCGCGCGAGAAGCTGGCGGTCCTGGTGCAGGCCATGGCCCAGCAGATCGGCATTAATTTCACGATCGAGAAGATGGACAACTCGCGCTTCCTCAGCACCGTCTGGAACAAGGGAACGGAAAGCTACGTCGGCAACTACGTGACCCGGCCGACCGCGGACCTTATCCTGACCAAGCTCTACCACGCCGAACTTGGCATCGATGAAGGCCGTTGGGCCACACCGGAATCCAACGCGATCCTCGAGGAGGCCCGCGCCACGACCGACGAGGCCAAGCGCTCTGAGCTCTACGCGCAGTTCCAGGAGATGGCCAAGAACGACGGCCCCTTCATCATCTCGGCATTCTACAACAATCTCGCCGCAAACAATGACTACGTGATCGGCTTCCCGGTTCACCGGATCGGTCTCGACATGCCGCTGGCCAAGGTGACGCTCGCGGACGGCGCACCGAGCCGGGGGTAAGATCATGCCGGTTCGCTTCTTCCTGCGCCGGGTCGCTTTCGGCGTGACCAGCCTTCTTGTGCTGACTGTGGTGATTTTCCTGTGCACTCAGCTGCTTCCGGGTGATGCCGCCACCGTGCTTCTGGGGGACACCGCCACGGATCAGGCGCTTGAGGAAGTGCGGCGCCAACTCGGACTGGACCGGCCCCTGCCGGTCCAGTACCTCAGCTGGCTGGGGAATGCGCTGCAGGGCGACTTCGGCCGCTCGATGGCGCTGAACCAGTCCGTCTCCGCGCTGGTCTGGCCGCCATTCCTGGCCTCGCTGCAACTTGCGGGCATCGCTTTCGTTTCGGTTGCCGTTCTCGGCATCGCGATGGGGGTTGCGGCCGCGCTCGCCCACGGCAGGAAGACTGATTGGGCAGTCCTGACGGTGGCCTATGGCGGCATTTCGGTGCCAGAATTCGTCCTCGGGCCGCTGCTGATCCTCATCTTCGCATCGCCCCCGCTGCAATTGCTGCCGTCCAGCGGTGCCGTGTCCTTCTCGGAGGGACCCGGGGACTGGCTACGCCACATGATCCTGCCGACCGCTACGCTTTGCGCCGTCCTCATCGCCCATGTCGTGCGCCAGACCCGGTCCGGCGTCCTGGCCGTCAGCCAGTCGGAGTATATCCGCGCCGCCCGCCTGCACGGACTGCCGCCAGGCCGCGTCACGCTGCGCTACATCCTGCCGAACGCGCTGACCACCGCCGTTGCCGTGCTTGCGCTCGACATCGGCTATCTCATGGGCAGCGTGGTCGTTGTCGAACAGATCTTTGCCTATCCAGGCCTGGGACGCCTCATGCTCTTCTCGATATCCAGCCGCGACCTGCAGCTCGTGCAGGCCTGCACCCTGTTGATCGGCACGATCTACATCTTCGCAAACCTTGTGGCCGACCTTGTCCAGGGATGGTTGGATCCGCGCATCGCGGAGCGCCAGGCATGACCGTCCTGCGTTTCGATCCCCGCCTCGCAACCGGGCTGATCCTGCTTGTCCCGCCGGTGATGCTGGCTCTGCTCGGCCTCCTGTGGCTGCCGCATGACCCCAATGCGATGGATCTCGCCCACCGTTATGCCGCGCCAAGTGGCCCGCATCCCTTGGGCACAGACCTTTACGGCCGCGACGTACTGAGCCGGGTCATGGCCGGTGGCTGGAGAAGCCTTGCAATGGGGATCGGCGGACCGGCACTGGCGCTCGTCGTGGCCGTGCCGCTCTCGCTGCTTGCGGCACTGAAGGGCGGCTGGTTCGAGCAGGCTTTGCTGCGCCTCAATGATGCCGTCCTCTCGATCCCGACGCTCATCTTGACGCTGCTCATCATCGTGGGACTCGGTGCCAGCCTGATGAATGCGGTCATCGCCATCGCCGTTGCCATCATGCCCAAGTTCCTTCGCATCGCCCATGCCGCCGCGACGCGCGTAGCGATCGAGGAATTCGTGGCCGCCGCCCGCATCCGCGGTGAACGGACGAGCTACGTCATGTTCCGCGAAATGCTGCCCAACATCATGCCTCCGGTCATCGTCGAGGGCAGTATCTTCATCGGCTTCTCGATCACTGCCGGGGCCACGCTCAGCTATCTCGGGCTCGGCACTCAGCCACCAGCGGCCGATTGGGGCGTGATGATCAAGCAAAGCTGGGACAGCGTCCGCAGTTCGGTCTGGCCGATCATTGGAGCCGCACTTCCGATCGTCATGGTAATCCTCGGCGTGAACCTTGCGGGGGACAGCCTTCAGGACCGTGCGGGCATTTCCAAGGAGAAGGCACATGTCTGATCCGCTGCTCGATGTCCAGGACATTTCGGTCTCCTTCCGCACCCCGCGGGGACTGCATACGGCGCTTCGCAATCTCTCGCTCTCGATCCACCGCGGCGAGACCGTGACCCTGATGGGCGAGAGCGGCTCGGCGAAGAGTACAGCGCTCTTTACGCTGGCCCAGGGCCTTGCGGCGAATGCCCAGATCACCTCGGGAAAGGTCCTTTTCGAAGGACGCGACCTGCTCGAGCTGCCCGCCAGCGAGATGCGGGAAATCCGCGGCCGCCGCATCGCCATGGTGTTCCAGGATCCCACGGCGGCGCTGAACCCGACGATGACCATCGGTGATCAACTCCTCGACGTGGTGCAACGCCATCTCAGGCTATCGGGACCGGCTGCGAGAAGGGCCGAGGCGCTGGACCTGCTGCAACTGATGCAATTCCCTGATCCGGGCCGCGTCTTCTCGAGCTATCCGCACAACCTCAGTGGCGGGATGCGGCAGCGCGCGTCGATTGCGCTGGCGCTGGCCGGCCAGCCCGACCTTCTTCTGCTCGACGAGCCCACGACAGGTCTGGATGCGCTGGTGCAGGACGCTCTGCTCCGCATCCTCAAGGAGCTCCAGGCCAAGCGTGGCTTCGCGATGCTCTTCGTGACCCATGACTTCACCGTGGTGAACGCAGTCTCTGACCGCATCTGCGTCCTCTACTCGGGCGAGCAGGTGGAAACCGGTCCGCTGGCTGCCCTCTGCGACATTCCTGGCCACCCCTACACGTCCGGGCTGCTAGCCGCGGTGCCGCATCTCGGAACCGCAGGACTGCCGCGGCCGATCCCCGGTCAGGTTGATCGGAGCCCCGAACGGTTCTCGCGCTGCGTCTTCTGCACTCGCTGCCCGATGGTGCAGGACCGCTGCCGGTCCGAGCGCCCGGACCTGCGCAAAGTCGGCAGTCGCGAGGTCCGCTGCCATTTCACCGATACCGAGATGCTTCGTGTCCCCCGCCCCGCCGAGCACAAGACCCTCCGAAAGCCGGATGGCTCGGCAGCCCCCCTGATCTCCGCCCGGGGCCTTGCCGTTCGATACGATCGTCCGGGGATGTTCCGCAGTCGGGCGTCCAAGAGCTTCCTTGCGGTCCGGGGCGTCGACTTCGACATCTATCCCGGAGAGACCCTGGCAATTGTCGGCGAGAGCGGATCGGGCAAGTCGTCGATCGCGCGAAGCCTCATGCGTCTGTCCCAATACACCAGCGGCACGCTGAGCTGGGAAGGAAAGGAGGTCGGCCCCCTCGGCGGCGGCGATCTCCAGCGGTTTCGCAGCCGAGTCCAGATGGTTTTCCAGAACCCGGCAAGCTCGCTGAACCCCTATCATAATATCGGCGAGCTGGTCTCGCGCCCGCTCGTCTGCCAGGGGCTGCAGCGCTCCGAAGCTCTCGAGCGGACCAAGCGGATGCTGGACGCCGTATCCTTGTCTTCCGAACACTTCCTGCATCGGCGTCCAGCTGATCTTAGCGGTGGCGAAAAGCAGCGGGTCGCCCTGGCCCGGGCCTTCGTCTCGCGCCCTGATCTCGTTGTCCTCGACGAGCCAACCACGGCCCTGGACGTCTCGATCCAGGCGCAAATCCTCGGATTGCTGGCCGAGCTGCAGCACGAAACCAACTGCGCCTACCTGTTAATCTCTCATGACCTCGCTCTCGTCGAGGCGATGAGCGATCGCATTGTCGTCATGCGTTGCGGCGCGTTCGTCGAGACGGGGCCGCCAGCCGACATAATCGCCAATCCCAAGGATGACTACACGAGGGAGCTGCTGCGCGCAGGAGGCGCTGTCCGCTTAGCGTAGGATCCTGCACTCCACGGCATCAGACCCCATAGGGGCCGAAACCACCTGCTCCGGAGACGATCTACATGCGCTGGCTCCCGGCCGTCCTGACCACGCTCACCCTGCTTTCCGCCTGCGAGGCGCCGCAACTGACTGCCCCGGATGCCGCCTACACCCCGTATCCCGGAAGCGCCCAGTTCGCCGACTGGTCCGGCGCTGACGACGGATGCGGCAACAAGCGGGCCGAGATCCTTCGCACGTCATCCACTGTGCCGGTAACATATGACCGCGAGGGCAGCCGCTGCACCGTGGACACCGGGCGCTGGCTCGACCCCTATACGGGCCGGACCTATACGGATAACGACGACATCGACATCGACATCGACATCGACCACGTCATTCCGAAGAAATGGGCGTGGGAACACGGGGCCTGGCGCTGGTCGCCCGAGATGCGGAGCCGCTTCGCGAATGACAACCAGAACTTGCTGGCCGTCGAGGATTCCGCGAACCAGAGCAAGGGCGACCGGGGTCCCGACGAATGGATGCCGCCCCAGACCTCCTACGGCTGCGAATACATCCGCCTCTTCGTCACGCTGGCGGACAAGTACGGCCTGCAGATGGCCGCGGCGGAAGCCAGGGAGTACGACAGGATCGAGGAGGAGAGCTGCCGCGACAGCGACCGCCTGGGCTGATTGCGGCCCGGTACCAGGAGACCCTTCCAGACGCCGGCACGTCGGCGGCGCCCGGGGAGGCCTCCGCGCCGGACATGGCCGGGTTCAATCGCGGCGGAGACTTTGCGGCCTGGCTGGAGCTCCTGCCGCACCAGCATTCCATGCCGCCGCTGCCATTGGGGTCCGTTGCCGGGCAGCCCCCGCGAACCTGCGTGGCGTCAGTAGACGCAGACGAGACGCCCGTCGACCTCGCCCTTTGCGAGCCGCTCGAGGCCCGCGGGGATTTCCTCCCAGGAAATCGTTTCGAGCTTGGGCACCAGCTTGCCCTGTGCCATCCAGTCGAGGACCGTGGCAATGTCTTCCTTGCTGCCCCCGTTGCTGCCGCGCAGGTCCACCTTCTTGATGATCATGGGGTAGGTGTTGATGACCGCTTCCAGCTTGCCCATGCCGACCAGCACCACGCGGCCGCCGGGCGCCACGGCCTCGATCGCACCGGCGGTCGTGGTGCCGAAACCGGCGAAATCGACGATCAGGCTGAGCCCCTCGTCCGTCAGCTCGGTCACGTCCTTCACGACCTTTTTCGCACCGAGGCTCCGGGCGTAATCCCAGTTCTCTTCCTTGATCTCGGCGACGTAGAGCTCGGCCCCGTTCAGCACCACCAGCTGGGCAGCGAACTGGCCGAGGCCGCCCAGCCCCACGATGCCCACCTTCTCTCCCGGCTGGATCCCGCCCCGCACAAGGGCGCCCTGCGACGTCATTCCGGCGTCGGTGGCCGCGGCCGCGCGTTCGATGGGCATGCCCTCGGGAACGGGAACGAGCGCGTCCTCGGTCGTCACGATCTTCTCGCCGAAGCCGCCGTCGATGGCGAAGCCCGGGGTCTCCAGCATCGGCCAGATTGCCACGCGGTCGCCCACCTTGAAATTCTTCACGTCCGGCCCGATCTCCTCGATCTCGCCGGCCACTTCGTGACCCATGGTGATTGGCAGCCGGGCGATATTGGCCAGCCACTTTTCGTCCTCGAGCACGCCCACGTCGGTATGGCACAGCCCGGCTGCCTTGACCGCGATCTTGACGCGGTTGCCGCTGGCCACCGGTTCGGGTTTCTCCACGGCGACGAGGGGATCGTGCGTGCCAGTGAAACTCCAGGCTTTCATGTGAGGCTCCTTTCCGGACATCCGGTTCGGCGGCAGGCGCCGCCTGGCCGAGCGTAAAACGCTTCCGCCGGGATGCAAGTGCTGCGGGGGACCGGCGGCCATGCGCCTCGAGAAACCCTTCCCTGGCATGCATCTTGCGGAACCGCTCCCGCCTCGCGGCGGAGTTGTCACGTTAACATGGGGCCACCGCTCGAGGGTCTCCCAGACCGGCTGAGACGATGCCGCCCGCCGATCTCCAGGCATCGATGGCTTCCATCCGGTGGTAGCGGATGGCCAGCGCATTTCGGCGGCATGATCAACAGGCAAGCTTAGAGCCGCCGAAAATGTGTCTGGAAACCGGGGACCACCTGAGCTGCATTCCGAGCCAGGCCGCCCAGTCGAGGCCCCGCACCGCCATTGCCAGCTGCACCAGGAGCACGACAAAGCCCCAGAACACGGCGACAGCGAGAAGCCTGAGGAACGGGCTGCCGCCGCTGGAAGTCTGGCCAAGCGGGACGGGCCTGTCGCGGTCATGCGGCTGCATGGAAGCCTCCTGTCGCTGTCGACTCCGCGCCCGGCGATGTGCTCCAATACCGTAGACTGAGTCTGATTTCCTAGATGAACTTGTGCTGACGTTTCTTGTTTTCTTGACCGCGATGGTGCTGATCGTCTGTTCGTCCGGGATGCTGTCCGTGGTGATTGGACCCAAGGCTTGGTTCATCGGCGGTGTTGCGGCATTGGCATTTGCGGGTTGGGTCGCGACGCACGTCGGCATCGCCCCCTTGGCCGTTATTGCCGGACTGATTTTCCTCGCGCCCTCCGTGTTCCTTGCGGCAATTGCAATCGTCTACAACGCCAGGAACCGGAAGCTCCCGCCCCAGGAACACAAGACGTTCGGCGAAGTGGCGAAGGCTGCCCTGCGGCAAGCCATGCTGTAGCCAGTCCCCCATTCGCGGACATGCGTCGGGTGAGTTCTAACCCGGTTGCGACACCGGTTCGGGTTCAGATTAGCCTTCGACTTCCTCCGTGCGCAGCGCCCCAGTCCGCCCGCCACCGATCCGCAGACCCTAGATGGATACCTCACCGCGCTCAACATCGGCCCGCGCTTCATCGATCCCCACCAGTGGATCCCGTCCTTCGTCGGCGAGGGCGCGTTGATGGCGCCCGAACACACGACCGAAGCCAAGGCACTCCAATCCCCGGTCGCGGCCTACAACGCCATCTCCTCAGGGCTTGGAGACACGCCCGGCACTTGGCGCCCCCGGCTGGCGGCGCACGGCGATGCGGCCGCTGCGCCCCACCTGTGGGCAGCTGGCTACCTGCTCGCAACGAAGTTCGCGCCAAGGCTCTGCAAGCCCGGGCTGCAAGGAGGAGAAGCGCGAGGTTGCGCCCGGCCTCGGCCACCGGTCGCACAAGGGCCTCAACGACCGGGCCGAGTACTGCCATCTGCCATTCCGGAAGCGGGAGCGCACCATGCAGGGGTACCGATCACCCGGCGCCCTGCAACGTTTCGTCTCCATCCACTCCGCCATCCGCAACAGCTTCTCCGTCCCCGCCCGCCGCCGGAATGCCCTGGCGATCCGCTACCACCGGATGGAAGCCTTCGATGCCTGGAAATCGGCAGCCGACATCGCCTGAACCGATCTGCGAATCACTCGTGTCAACGCGCACGGTTTAACGTGACAAATCCATTGACAGATATAGGAGCTTCAATGCCTTCGGGACCGCCAGGAGTGTCTGTGAAACGATGAAAAGGGTTCGGTGCGCCCCTTGGGGGCGCTCCAAGTTCAAGCGAGGTCTTCGGGCAGGACCGAGGACGGGATGTTCTGGAAGCAGACCGGGCGCAGGAAGCGGCGGATCGAGAGGGTGCCGACGGAGGTCGCGCCGAAATTGGTCGAGGCCGGATAGGGCCCGCCGTGGACCATCGCGTCGCTGACCTCGACCCCGGTGGGGAAGTTGTTGGCCATCACGCGGCCCGCCTTGCGCTCCAGCACCGGCAGGAGCTGCCGCGCCAGGGCCGCGTCGCCCTCGTCCATGTGCAGCGTCGCCGTCAGCTGGCCCTCGAAGCCCTTCGCCAGCACCACCATCTGCTCCGCCGTGTCGGTGCGGATCACGAGGCCGAGCGGGCCGAAGACCTCCTCGCCCAGGGCGTGGTCCTGCAGGTACGAGTCCGCATCGGTCTCGTAGAGGTTCGGCGAGGCCTCGCGCCCCGCGCTTTCGGTCTCGAGCACCGGCGTGACCGCGTTGCGGCCCTGGAACCGCGCCTTGCCCGCCTGGTAGGCCGAGGCGATCCCGCCCGTCAGCATCACCTGCGGCGCGACCTTGGCCAG
>NZ_VATA01000091.1 GCF_005870025.1 Poseidonocella sp. HB161398 | reverse complement strand
GCGACTGGTGAAGCTGAATACCCAAGAGCATCAGGCCGCTGGAGCAAAATACGGCATCCGGGGTATCCCGACAATGGTCGCCTTCGCCAGAGGCAAGGAATGCCGCCGCCAGTCGGGCGCCCAACGAAGTGCAGATATCGTGAGCTGGGTGAAAAGCGTCTGAGCTTGCGTACCACGGCGCTGGCGCCGATGGTTCATCGGATGTCACCATACCCGGCTGAGAGGCGGAACCTGCCGGTCATCCCCAGCCGCCCGTACGCCCCTTGGCAGCCCCTTTCCTGCCAATGGAGGCGGCACCGAGTTCGGAGCACCTGGCGAGGTCGACCACGAGGAGCGGACTTGCGGCGCCGCGGCGGAACTGAAGGGGTGAAAGCACAAGAGCTGCCGCTCGCGGCGGGTGGCCGCCGTGGCGAGCCGAAGCGACAGGAGTTCGCTCCCGCTTTCCTGCCCCTCTCCGGGACAGCCCTGTCCGGCGGTTCAGCGCACAGGCTGTGTGAAAACTCGTGTTGTGCCGACATATCGCGGCGTGCCAGAACAGCTTTGGCCGGTTTCCCGTCTCACCAGGCAGCGGGTCTCGCGGGGGCGGTGCTGGCTTGCAGCGCCGCCAGCATGGCCGGAACCCCGAGGATCTTCATCACCCGCTTCATGTTGTAGGCGAGGACGTGCAGCGCCATTTCCGTTGCCACGTTCTTCAGGCGCTTCATCGTGAAATGCGTGGCGCCCATCCAGGCCTTGATCGTGCCGAACGGATGCTCGACCGTCTGCCGCCTAATCCGCATGATCAGGGGGTCGTCGGCAATCCGCTGCTGGACCCGCTCCAGCACGTCCTCGTGTTCCCAGCGGCGCATCCGCCGCTCGGTCCCCGTCGTACACATGGATTTCAGCGGGCAGCCCGGACAGGCATTGGTCCAGTAGCGGCGCATCTGCAGCCCGTCTTCCGCGCGGGCATAGCGATATGTCAGCGCCTTGCCCGCTGGGCAGGCATAGGTATCGCTTTCGGCATCGTAGACGAAGTCGGCCCTGTCGTATTGCCCGCGCGCGCCGGCGCCCGATGTATTCGGCTTCGGCACGGTCGCGGTGATCCCGGCCCGCTCGCAGGCCAGAAGCTGTTCGCTGCTGTAGTATCCCTTGTCCGCTACGGCGTGGAGATCGTCCGTGGTCATGACCTCCTGCGCCGCGATGGCCATGCCGGACAGAGCGCCCCGGTCGAAGCCCTGCATTGTCACCTCATGGGCGACGATCAGGTGATGCTCCGCATCGACAACGCTCTGAACATTATACCCGATCACCCGCGGATGCCGCGCCGTCGTCGTCATCGACCGGGCATCCGGGTCGGTCAGCGACACCTGGGTCTCGCCCGAGGCTTCCATGCGCGCCTGCATCGCGCGGGTCTCCTCGGCCTCGCGGACCAGGAAGCTCAGCTTGCGCGCCAGCCGTTCCAGCCGCCCCTTCGGCAAGGGCTGGCCGCCTTCCGCCTCGGCGGCGTCAGCGCGGACCAACTCGGCCATGTAACGGGCAATGCCGGCGTCGATGTCCTTCGTCTTGCGCCGAAGCTTTTCCAGCGTGAAGCTCTTCGATTTGGCATTCACGGCCTTGAACCGGCTGCCGTCTACGGCGACCGTGTCGGCGTCGAGCAGGCTCATGTCGCGGCAGAACAGGACGAACTGCCTGCAGACCTTTCGGATCGCCGGGCCGTTCTCCTTCCGGAAATTCGCGATGGTCTTGAAGTCCGGCTGCAGTCTGGAGGTGAGCCAGATCAGTTCCAGGTTCCGGCCGCATTCGGTTTCGAGCCGACGTGAGGACTGGATGCGGTTGAGATAGCCATAGACGTAGATGCGCAGCATCAGCCCGGGATGATATCCCGGGCGGCCGGTCTCCTTCGCTGCTGTCCTGAAGCCGAGGGCGGCCAGATCGAGCATCTCCACGAAGGCATCGACCACCCGGACCGGATTGGCCTCTCCGACATAGTCGTCCAGCGTTTCCGGAAAGAGCATCGCCTGCTGCCGCCCCGCTCCTTCGACGAAACCCGCCATGCCCTGCCTCCCCGTTTTGCGGAAAGTATAGCAGAGTCAGCGTGATATCGGGCGTGTTTTCACACAGCCTGCGCATAAATCTGCCGCTCGTGCGGGGCGCAGCAAACCCCGCCAGTTGATACGATGCGATCAGTCGCCCTGACATCATGTCCCCTTGGGACAAACCTTCAAGACTGCTCCGCCTTGCCCGACCAGTCTCCCTCTCAGCGGTTCTATGCCTGAGCGATCTTTGCCCGGTGCCGCAATCAGGAGGTGACCAGTGGCCGACAAGACGATCCACATCACATACGAGGATGGCGAGACGAAGGGGCGCTATGTCGCGCGCATCGACGGTCTCCAGGGCGAGGGCGAGCTGACGATCTCGAAGGTCTCGGACGTTCTCATCATCGCGGACCATACTCATGTGCCGGCCAGCATGCGCGGTCAGGGCGTCGCGGTAGCGCTGGCGGACCGGCTGGTCGCCGAGGCTCGGGCGAAGGGGCAGCGGATCGTTCCGCTCTGCCCCTTTGTGCGTTCGCAGGCACTGCGCCACCCCGACTGGGCCGACGTCATCCAGAAGTAAACCCGCGCGCCGGTGGCGGGCGGGTGCCCGCCACCGGCGCGCTTCGTCAGTCCCAAGCGGGCGCCAGTCCTTCGGGATCGACAATACGCCCGTTCGGCGCGGCCAAGCCGTGGATCTCGGTCATTTCCTCGGGTGAGAGGGTGAAGTCGAATATCGCGAGGTTTTCAGCAAGCCGCTCGATCCGCGCGGTCTTCGACAGGACGATGATGCCGTGCTGAATCTGCCAGCGGAGCGCCACCTGCGCCGCGGACTTGCCATGGCGCGTGCCGATGCGCGCCAGCACCGGATCCGTCGGCGCACGCCCGTCGGCCATCGCGTAATATCCGGTCAGCGCCATCCCGAGGTCGCTCGCAGCCGCCAGCACCGGAGCTTGCGAGAGCCAAGGGTGATACTCGACCTGGTTGGTGACCAGCGGCGCCCCGCTCAAGCCCGCGGCCTCGCGCATCTGCGCGGCGCTGTAATTGCTGATTCCGATGTGGCGCGTGAGGCCTGCGTCGCGCACGTCGTTCAGTTCGCCGATCTGCACCTCGCGCGGGATGTCGCTGCCATCCGGCCAGTGCAACAGGAGAAGATCGACATGGTCGGTACCCAGCTTGCGCAGGCTGTCGTGGACCGAGGGCAGGAAGTCCTCGGGCGAGACCTTGTCGACCCAGATCTTGGTGGTCAGGAAGATCTCGTCGCGAGGGACGCCCGAGGCGGCGATGGCGGCACCGACTGCCTCTTCGTTACAGTGGATTTGCGCAGTGTCGACATGTCGAAACCCGCGACGTAGGGCTTGGGGCAGGACGGCCGCCACCTCGCGAGCGTCCATGCGGAAGGTGCCGAAGCCGAGCGCGGGGATTTCTGCGCCGTTGGTGGTTATGGTTTGCATGGCCATCCTTTCAAGCGGAAAGCGGCGCGGCCGGTCGAGCGCGGCGCAGGGTGGCGAGGAAGGCCAGTGCGACAAGGGCCGCGCCAACGAGCGGCGTGGTGCCGAGGCTGAGCGGGCTGACGACGAGCCCGCCGACCCAGCCACCGACCGCGAGCCCGAGGTTGAAGGTGAAGACCGACAGCACCCGGCCCGCCAGCAACACCGGGTAGGAGAGCGCGAGCGCTGCCAGCACATTGACGGCGATGAACAGCGCCATCTGGCCCAGTAGCAGCGCCTTGCGCGGCATCCGGCCGGTCAGCGCGGTCACCTTCGGCGCGCCGAACGCATAGACGCTGACGATCAGCCCGGCGAGCAGCAGGGCGATCCCGAGCTCGGTGGCGACGGTGGGCAGAAGGCCCACGATGAGGAATTCTTCCGTAGTGCCGGTCGCATAGGCCGCGATCGTTAAGGCTATCAGGGCGGGGGGCATGGGAGGGCTCCTGTTTCTGTCCCGACCGATTTGCCCTTGCGGCGTCGCGCGGATAATCTCTTCAATCGGACTATCTACTGTTCCGCAAAATCAAAGGTGGCGTATGGACAACCGTTTCGGCGAGATGGAGACCTTCGTGCGCGCGGTCAGCGAGGGCAGCTTCTCGGCCGCAGGGCGCGCGTTGGGGATGACGCCCTCGGCGGTGAGCCGGGTGGTCTCGCGGCTCGAGGACCGGCTGCAGGCGAGGCTCTTGGTGCGCTCGACCCGCGCGCTGGTGCCCACGCCCGAGGGCGAGGCCTATCTGGCAGAGGCGCGCGAGATCCTCGACCGACTGGCCGAGATGGAGGCGCGGATGGCGCAGGGCGCGACCCCGCGCGGTCCCTTGCGGGTAAGCGCGACGGTGGGGTTCGGCGCGCAGGCGGTGCTGCCGCTGGTGCCGCGGTTTCTTGAGGCGCATTCGGGAATCGATCTGGACCTGACGCTGACCGACGGGGTGATCGACCTCTGGCAGGAACGGGTCGATCTGGCGATCCGCTCCGGTACATTGCGCGATTCCGCTCTGAAGGCGCGGCGGGTGGCCCGGATGCGGCGGGTTGTGGTCGGCGCGCCCGATTACCTCGCGCGGCGCGGGGTGCCGGTTGTGCCGGGGGATCTGATCGGTCACGACTGCCTGCGCTACAATTTCCGCCCCGACGACTGGCCGTTCCGTGATCCGGCAACGGGGGCGCGCGTGCTGCAGCGGGTCTGCGGGCCGTTCTCGGCCAGCGACGGAACGATCCTGCGGCACGTCTGCCTCGCAGGGACCGGCCTTATGTGGACTGGTGACGTCGTGGTGGCCGAGGATCTCGCGCAGGGCCGGCTGGTCGAGGTGCTGGCCGACTGGCAGCCGCCCGAGCCGGAGGAGATCCACGCGGTCTTCGCAGGCCACCCGCATCTGGCGAGCCGTATCCGGGCCTTCGTCGATTTCCTGTCCGAAGCGTTCGGCCGCGACGCGGGGTGACGCGCCGAGGCCGGTGAGGTAGTCCTTTTCAGCTTGCGATGAAGCCAAGCAGGTCGGCGTTCAGCACATCGGCATTCACTGTGAGCATTCCGTGCGAGAAGCGGGGATAGGTCTTCAGCGTGCCGTTGGGCAGCAGCTCGATCGACTTCAGCGCCGCATCGGCGATCGGCACGATCTGGTCATCCTCGCCATGCAGTACCAGCGTGGGCACGATTATCGCCTTCAGATCCTCGGTCTGGTCGGTTTCCGAAAAGGCCTTGATCCCCTCGTAATGCGCCTTGGCAGAGCCCATCATCCCTTGCCGCCACCAGTTCTGGATCACGCCCTCATGCACTTCGGTGCCCTCGCGGTTGAAGCCGTAGAAGGGGCCCGCTGGTACGTCGCGGAAGAATTGCGCGCGGTTGGCGGCCAGCGCCGCGCGAAAGCCGTCGAAGACCTCGATCGGCAGGCCCTCGGGATTGGCCTCGGTCTTCACCATCAAGGGCGGCACCGCCGAGACGAGCACGGCCTTGGCGACGCGTCCGGCGGGCTGGCCGAATTTGGCGACATAGCGCGCGACCTCGCCGCCCCCCGTCGAATGGCCGATGTGCACGGCATTGCGCAGGTCCAGCGCCTCGGCCACGGCGAAGGCATCGGCGGCATAGTGCTCCATATCGTGGCCATCCGATACCTGCGAAGAACGGCCGTGGCCGCGCCGGTCATGGGCGATCACGCGGTAGCCCTTGGAGACGAAGAACAGCATCTGCGCGTCCCAGTCGTCGGAAGAGAGCGGCCAGCCGTGGTGGAAGACGATGGGCTGGGCGTCCTTCGGCCCCCAGTCCTTGTAGAAAATGTCGACGCCGTCGGAAGTGGTCACAAAGCTCATGGTCATGGGTCCTGTTTGGTCAATCTCGGCCGCCTGGGCCTGGGAAGACGGAGAAAGGGTTGCGAGGGAGATTGCACCGGCCGCCGCGATCAACACGTCGCGGCGGTTCGGCTGGGCGGAGACGTCCGGCATCCGGGTCAGGCCGGAACCGGGGCGAGGGTTTCGCCGGTATGTGCGCTGCGATGCGACGCGCCATGCACCATCGTGTAGGCGTAATCGACGCCCATGCCGTAGGCGCCCGAATGTTCGCGCACGATATCCATGACGGCGTTGTAGGTGTCGCGCTTGGCCCAGTCGCGCTGCCATTCCAGCATGATCTGCTGCCAGGTGACGGGGATGACGCCCGCCTGCACCATGCGCATCATCGCCATGTCATGGGCTTCCTTGCTGGTACCGCCGGAGGCGTCCGAAACCATGTAGATCTCGTAATCCGTGTCCGCCATGGAGGAGAGCGCGAAGGACGTGTTGCAGACCTCGGTCCACAGGCCCGAGACGACGATCTTCTTGCGCCCCTGGGCTGCGGCAGCGGCCAGCGCATCGCGCACCTTCTGGTCATCCCAGGAGTTCATGGAGGTACGTTCCAGCAGCGGCGCCTCGGGGAAGACGTCCAGCAGCTCGGGATAGGTCTTGCCCGAGAAGCTGTCGGTCTCGACGGTGGTGAGCGTCGCGGGAATGTCGAAAACCTTGGCCGCCTTGGCCAGGGCGACGGTGTTGTTCTTCAGCACCTGGCGGTCGATGGACTGCACGCCAAAGGCCATCTGTGGCTGGTGATCGATAAAGATGATCTGGCTGTTGGAGGGGGTCAGGAGATCGAGTTTGCCGGTCATTGTCTTGGTTCCTCTGGTCGGGGATGATGTCTGTCAGCCGACTATGCCGCGGCATCGAACGGATGATAATCGCAACAATATTCACTTCATAATTCCATTTTAGGTAATGATTGGCCCGCGCCATGGGGAGAAGGCGATCACAACCGGGGCCCAGCATCGCTGATTTGAGGGTGGCGATATTGAAGGATCGACCGGGATCAGCCGGCCCCGGCGGCAGCGCGATGGCACAGATGTCCATGGGACGAACCTTCAATATCGGCGCGCGCCGGACTGGCAGTATGGGGACGGCGTGTCCTCCCCACGCCGATTTTCGGAGACAGCGGATGAAGATCTACCTAATTTCACTTGGCACGGGCCTGCTGGTCGGTGTGATCTACAGCCTGCTGCATGTCCGCTCGCCTGCACCGCCCGTCGTCGCTCTGATCGGCCTGCTGGGCATCCTGATCGGGGAGCAGGCCGTCCCGGTCTATCGCTGGCTGGTCGGCAGCCGCGGGATCGAAAGCGCCCATCACCATCTGTTTGGCGAAATGCCAAGCGCACACATCCGCCCCCCGCAAGGCGACGCGACCGAAGGAAAGAAGACCTGATGCATCCCTCGCTGATCCTGCACAACGCGACGATTTCGACGCTGGACCCCTCGATGCCGGTGGCCCAGGCGGCTGCCATCCACGATGGCCGGTTCACGGCGGTCGGCACGGACGAAGAGATCCTGGCGCTGGCCGGTCCCGGCACGCGGCTGATGGGGCTGGGCAAGCGGCGCCTGCTGCCGGGCCTGATCGACAACCACACCCACGTCGTGCGCGGCGGGCTGAACTACAACATGGAACTGCGGTGGGACGGCGTACGCTCGCTGTCGGACGCCATGGCCATGCTGCGCTGCCAGGTCGAGGTCACGCCGCCGCCGCAATGGGTCCGCGTGGTCGGCGGGTTTACCGAGCACCAGTTCGATGAAAAGCGCCTGCCGACGCTGGAGGAGATCAACGCGATTGCCCCGGACACGCCGGTCTTCCTGCTGCACCTCTATGACCGCGCCCTGCTCAACGGCGCGGCCCTCCGCGCTGTGGGCTATGACAAGAACACGCCGAACCCGCCGGGCGGAGAGATCCAGCGCGATGCCAAGGGCAACCCGACAGGCCTGCTGCTGGCGAAACCCAACGCAGGTATCCTTTACGCAACGCTGGCACGCGGGCCCAAGCTACCTGCCGAATACCAGATGAATTCGACCCGTCATTTCATGCGCGAGTTGAACCGCCTGGGCGTGACCGGCGTCATCGACGCGGGTGGCGGCATGCAGAACTACCCCGAGGATTACGAGGTCATCCAGAAGCTGGCCGATGATGACCTGCTGACGGTGCGGCTGGCCTACAACCTCTTCACCCAGAAGCCGAAGGAGGAGAAGGAGGACTTCCTGCGCTGGACGAAATCCGTCACCTACCGGCAGGGCGACGACTACTTCCGCCACAATGGCGCGGGCGAGATGCTGGTCTTCTCCGCCGCCGATTTCGAGGACTTCCGCGAACCGCGCCCCGATCTCGATCCCGGCATGGAGGACGAGCTGGAAGGCGTGGTCCGCATCCTGGCCGAGAACCGCTGGCCCTGGCGGATGCACGCGACCTATGACGAGACGATCTCCCGCGCGCTCGATGTCTTCGAGAAGGTCAATCGCGACATCCCGCTCGACGGCATCAACTGGTTCTTCGACCATGCCGAGACGATCTCGGAACGCTCGATCGACCGGATTGCCGCGCTTGGCGGCGGTGTCGCGGTGCAGCACCGCATGGCCTATCAGGGCGAGTTCTTCGTCGAACGCTACGGCCCCCGCGCGGCCGAGGCGACGCCGCCGGTGGCCCGGATGCTCGAGATGGGGGTGAAGACCTCTGCCGGGACGGATGCGACCCGCGTCGCCTCCTACAACCCATGGGTCGGCCTGTCCTGGCTGATCACCGGGCGCACCGTAGGTGGGCTGCGCGTCACGCCGGAACGCGACTGCCTCGACCGCGAAATCGCGCTCAGGATGTGGACCGAAAAGGTCGCCTGGTTCAGCAATGACGAGGGGCGGCGCGGGCGGATCGCACCCGGGTATCTGGCCGATGCGTTCTTGCCCGACCGCGACTTCTTTGCCTGCCCCGAGGCGGACATCCCCGACATCACTAGCGACATGACCATGGTCGGCGGGCGTGTGGTCTTCGCCAAGGGCGACTACGCGGACCTGGACGAGACGAACATCCCGCCTGCGATGCCGGACTGGTCGCCGGTGCGGCAATTCGGCGGCTATGGTGGCTGGGGACAGGCCCAAACGGCCTTGCCCCCGCATGTCGCGCGCAGTTGCGGTTGCGCCTCTGCCTGCGGTGTGCATGGTCATGACCATGCGCAGGCTTGGGGCGCGGGCCTGCCGGTGTCGGATCTGAAGGGCTTCTGGGGCGCGCTCGGCTGCGCCTGCTGGGCGGTCTGAGCGAGTGCTGCCAGGGTTGTCGGCTGTTCGGTCCTCGGGATCGAAATTCCCGTGCAAATGTCTCCGCGCAGTCGTCGCGCTTCGTAGCGTCATTGACCAAGAGCAGCGCGGGTGCAGGTCGGCTTCCGAGATAGGTGACACGATGATTGACGGCGGCCGCGGCACCCCGAATTCTGCAATTTGTCTGAAGTGCTAAATTGGCAATCCCAGCAGCCGCGTCTTACTTCTCCGGAGCGCTCTTGCCAATTAAGAACAGGGTGTTGACCGTCGCCGGGACGGGCTGAAATGAGGAAGGAGATCGTGGTGGCACCTGAAGAACGTCGGGTGGGGCTATGAGTTACATTGCGTCGGATGCGATCGCTAGCATTGAGAGAGAGTTGAAAGCATCGAGGGACAACCTCGGCTTTTCGCTCAAGATGCTGCGCTATAACCACTCAGCTCGCGCGGGCGAGCTGACAGTGATGCGCAAAGCCGTCGGCGGGATCATGCGCTCCAAGATCGGCACCCCGGCGCAGGAGCGCGGCATGATCCTGGGCATGTCGCTGCTGCCGGGCCACCGGCGGCGGATTCGCGAGGGCGCGCGCCGACTCGATCGAGTCTTCGATCGCCATTCGCTGTACATCCGCGAGTTCAACGTCGACTATGCCGCCACCGCCGAGGGCGCCTTGGACTTCCTGCTGATCGAACTGCCGCTCGACGCCAGCCTGCGGCTGCGCCCGACCAACGACGCGATCGATCCAGTGCTGGGGAGGATGGCCGAGGGGATGCTGGACTGGCTGGCGGCACCGCATCTGCACGACCCGCTGGAGACCGACGAGCTGGGCGCGCGGCTCATGTTGCATCTGGAGGCCAACCACGCGATGGTGCGCCGTCCCCGGGCGCGCACGAGGCTCTCGCCGACACAGGTTGCGCGCGCCAAGGAGATGCTGATGTCAGTGGAGTTCGAGGGTCTGCATCTCGACGATGTCGCCAATGCTCTTGACCTGACGCGCAACACCTTCTTCCGCTGCTTCCGCGAAACCACCGGCACCTCGCCCTATCAGTGGCTGCTCTCCGAACGGCTGGAACAGACCCGCCTGCTGCTGCGCCTGACGGATCTGCCACTGGTGGATATCGCCCTGTCCTGCGGTTTCTCGGACCAGAGCCATTTCACCCGCATGTTCAAGCGCGCCCAGGGCATCAGCCCCGGGCGCTGGCGCAAGGCCGCGTGAGCCTTACAGCCCGTCGGGCAGCGGCGTGAATTCGGACGTGTCGCCCGGCGGCAGGTGGAACCGGCCATGGGTGAAATCGCCCTGCTTCCACGCCTCCTTCGCTGCCTCGATCCGCTCTTGCGAGGAGGCGACGAAGTTCCAGCTGATGTAGCGCGGCCCGTTCATCGTAGCGCCCCCCAGCACCATCAGCCGCGCGCCCTGCGCGCCCGCCGTGACGCTGATGCGGTCGCCGGGGCGGAAGACCATCATCCGGCCCTCGGGGAAGGTCTCGCCCGCCACGGTGATCGAGCCTTGCGTGACATAGAGTCCGCGATCTTCCTGCCCGTCGGGCAGCGGCAGCTTTGCCCCCGCCGCCAGAACCACGTCTGCATAGAAGGTCTCGGTAAAGGTCTTGACCGGAGACCGCTCGCCCCAGGCCTCGCCCAGGATCAGCCGCACCTGCTTGCCTCCCTCGTCGAGGAAGGGCAGCGCCTCCTTGCCGTGATGTTCGAAGGACGCACCGCGATCCTCGGCCTCTTCCGGCAGGGCGACCCAGGTCTGAATGCCGAACAGTGCGCCGGGCTTGGTGCGCATCTCCTCGCTGGTGCGCTCGGAGTGGGTCACGCCTTCCCCGGCGATCATCCAGTTCACCTCGCCCGGGTAGACCATCTGGTCGGCCCCAGTGCTGTCGCGGTGATGGAATTCGCCCTTGTAGAGGTAGGTCACGGTAGCGAGGCCAATATGGGGATGCGGGCGCACGTCGATGCCGCCCCCCGTGAGGAATTCGGCCGGGCCCATCTGGTCGAAGAAGATGAAGGGCCCGACCATCTGCCGTTTCGGCGCGGGCAGCGCGCGGCGGACCTCGAACCCGCCAAGGTCGCGGGTGCGCGGGATGATCAGCGTCTCGATCGCATCGAGGCTTTCGGGCAGGGCATCGGGGCAGTCGGGGGCCTGGGTGGGGTTCCAGCTCATGGGGTCAGCCTTTCGTCGGGGTGATGAGGTGATGGATTTCGGGCGGGGTCGTCAGAAGCGCGCGGATCTGCGCCTGCATCGCGGCCTCGGCCTGAGTGACATGGGCATGGTGGCGCATGTGGGACAGCCACGAGGCTTCGTGCCAGCTTTCGACCAGGCGCCCCGGCGCGCTCGCATCCTCGCGCAGGACCCAGCCATAGCCACCATGGGCGCGCCGGCTGCGGCGCTGCTGCGGCATCAGGGTGAGGAAAGCATCGCGGTTGGCGGGCGGCACATCATAGGCAATCCAGATCGTCGCGGGGCCGTCTTCGTGCTCAGGCAGGGCGATCCCGGTTTCGGGCCAATGGTTGGCCGGGCTCTGGTCGCCGGTCAACCCCGACAGCCGCGCCCAGGCGGTCAGCGGGATCGCCAGCAGCAGACCGATGGCCGCCGCCAGTTGCGCGGTCCCGATGGAGGCCTGCGCGGCAACGGTGCCCCAGCCCAGACTGCCAAGCGCCATGGCGCCGGAAAAGACGGTCAGGAACAGGGCCAGACCACGTGCCCGGACCCAGTCGGGCAGGACGGCCTGCGCGGCGACATTCAGGCTGGACAGCACGGCGATCCAGGCGGCCCCGGTCAGCAGACCGGCCAGAAGACCCGAGGGCACGGCAGGCACCAGCGCGGCCAGACCCAGCGACAGCGCCATGCCCGCAGTGCCCAGCTGGACGGTGCGGTCCGGCCCCAGCTGGCCACGGACACGCGGCAGGACCAGCGCCCCGCCCACCGCGCCGACCCCGACAGAGGCCAGCAGCGCGCCGTAAAGCCCCGCGCCGCCGCCCAGGCTTTCACGGGCAAAGAGCGGCAGCATCGACCAGAAGGCCGAGGCAAAGAGGAAGAACCCGGCCGCGCGCAGCAGCACCAGGCGCAGCCCGCCGGTGAAGATGGCAAAGCGCAGCCCGGCCACCATCGCGCCGAAAACATGTTCGGGCGGCAGGCTTCGGGCGGGTTCTTTCGCGGGCTTCCACCAGATCAGCGCGGCGATGACGACCAGTGTCGACACGGCGTTCAGCGCAAAGGGCCAGACCAGCCCGAAGGCCGCGATCAGCATCCCTGCCACGGCAGGGCCGATGGCCCGGCTGATGTTGATGCCCATCGAGTTCAGCGCCACGGCGGCAGTCAGATCCTCACGCGGGACCAGCTTGGGCACAATGGCCTGCCAGGCGGGCGCGATGAAGGCCGCGCCGGACCCCAGCAGGAAGGTGAAGATCAGCAGCAGCACCGGCGTCATCGCCTGGGCCTGCACGACCAGCGCCAGCACCATGGCGACGGCCGACAGCATCAGGTTCACGACCAGCAGCAGGCGGCGCCGGTCGACGATGTCGGCCACCGCGCCCGCCAGCACGGCAAACAGGAACACCGGCAGCGTGGTCGCCGCCTGCACGGCTGCCACGATCTGGGGCGAGGGCGCCAGGTCGGTCATCAGCCAACCGGCGCCCACGTCGTTCATCCATGTCCCGATGTTCGAGACCACCGTCGCGCCCCAGAGAACGAGATAGGCCTTCTGGCGGAACGGGCTCCAGGCGCTTGCGCCCTGGGGGGTGGGGGTGGTCATGGGGGCCTCCTTCAGGCAGGCATGTCAAAGATCAGGGCGGCCCCGTCGCTCTGCCAGTGCAGGGCGGGCGGGGTCGTGGTGATTTGCAGCCCGTCGCCGGCGGTCACGCGCTCGCCGTCGATCACTGCGAAACCGTCGAGGATCTGGACAAAGACGGCCCGTCCGGGGGCCACCTCGATCGCGGTTTCCTCGCCCTCGATGGGGCGCAGGTAGCGCAGCGTGCTGTCGGACCCGAGCATCAGCGGCCCGTCCGGCCCCGCCAGCAGGCCGGGGGTCAGCGGCGTGGACTGGTAGCCCGGCACACCGCCACGCCGGTCCGGGATCAGCCAGATCTGCAGCACATGCGCGGTCTCCTTGTCCGAGGCATTGACCTCGGAATGGGAGATGCCGTGGCCCGCGCGCATCAGCTGGACCTCGCCGGGGGTGATCTCGGCCCGGTTGCCCAGGCTGTCCTCGTGGCGGATGCGGCCCGACAGGACCAGCGTCAGGATGTCCATGTCGGCGTGATCATGCGGCGCAAAGCCCGCGCCGGGGACGATCCAGTCCTCGTTCAGCACGCGCAGCCGGGCAAATCCCATGCGCGTCGGATCGAGGAAGGTGCCGAAGGAAAAGGTATGGCGCGCCTCGGCCCAGCCCTTGCGGGTCAGCCCGCGGGTCATGTTCTCGTGAATCATGTTCATGGCTCTGCCCTCCTTGGGTGTCAGGCGTTGGGGGATGTCCCCTTCAGGCGGAAAAAGCCGTCTGAAGGGCCGTGATTTCCTCGGGGCGCAGCTCGTGCCCGCCGCCGTGCAGGGTGGTCGACACATTGGCCCCCTGATTGCGGTAGTAGGCCGCCAGCGCCTCGGTCGCGGCCAGCGGCGCGATGGGATCGCGTCGACCGCCGGTGATCAGCACCCGCTGCCCCGCCAGTCCCGGCTGGGCCGGAGGCGTGAAGGGGATCAGCGGATGCAGCAGCGCCAGCCGGTCGAAGAGCTCCGGCGCGCGAAAGCTCATCGCGGCCAGGATGTTCGCCCCGTTGGAATAGCCGTAGGCATAGCTCGGCACGCCGGGGACCTGATGGTCGCGCACAAAGGCGATCATCTCCTCCGTCCGCTGCGCCAGGTCCGCCATGTCGTAGACACCTTCCGCCTTGCGGCGGAAGAAGCGGTTCGCGCCATGCTCGCTGACCGTGCCGCGGGGCGAGACGAGGCCCGCCCCGGGCCAGAGCTGGGCCGTCAGCCCGGCAAACTGGTGTTCATCGCCGCCCGTGCCGTGAAAGGCAAAGATCAGCGGGCTGCCCCTGGTGATCAGCGCCTGCATGTCAGGCCCCGATCGGGTCAAGGTGGGCCTCGATTGCCGCACGGTAGCGTTCGTGCTGGCTCGGCAACTTCAGCGCCTCGCCCAGATGGTCCGGCGCCTCGTCACGGTCGAAACCGGGCTCGGCCGTCGCCACCTCGAACAGCACCCCGCCGGGCGTGCGGAAGTAGACCGCCCAGAAGTAATCGCGGTCGATCGGCGGCGTGATCTGGTAGCCGGTTTCGGCGATGGCCTTGCGCACCACGTCCTGCGCGGCCCGGTCGGGGACCGAAAAAGCGATGTGGTGGACAGAGCCGCTGCCTTGCCGTGCCAGCGGCGCCCCCGGCAGGACCTCGATATCGACGATATCGGCGCCGTTGCCGTCAGGCACCCGGTAGCGGGTGGTCGCGCCTTCAGTCGCCTCGGCCTCGTAGCCCATGAAGCGCAAGAGCTCACCCGTGGCCCCGCCATCGCGCAACTTGAGCGAGGCGCCCTTGAAGCCGCGGATCGCTTCATCCGCGCCGACCGGTCCGGTCCAGCCTTGCCGCTCATCCGCGCTTTCGACCAGCGAGAAGCGGTCGCCGTCGGGCCCGGCAAAGCGCAGGTGCGTTTCACCGAAGCGGGTGACCTTGTCGGTGCTGCCAAGGCGGTCGGCCCAGTAGTCCAGGCTCCCCTCGGGCACGGCAAAGACCGTCTCGCCCACTTCGCCCACCCCGGCACGGCCGGGCATCATGTTGGCGAAGGGGAAATAGGTCATCACGCTGCCGGGGGTGCCGGCGGCATCGCCGTAATACAGGTGATAGGTATCGGGCGCGTCGAAGTTCACCGTCTTCTTCACCCGGCGCAGGCCGAGCGTATCGGTGAAGAATGCATTGTTCACGCGGGCATCGGAGGCCAGCGAGGTGACGTGGTGCAGACCGTTGATCGGAAGGGACATTGTCTCTCTCCTTGTTTCGCTTTCACCGGAATATGCGGCCTGACATCATTTCACTGAATACGCATAATTTGTTATTCACTATTGCACCCAACACAGGTAATGATGCGTCTATTCTGCCGATCCCCGTCGGCGGGTATTGAACGATCGGGACAGGAGCGGACGCTGTGGGCGAGATCGAGGAACTGCGGGTCTTCCTGGCCGTGGCCGAGGAGCAGAGCTTTGTCGGCGCGGCGCGCGCGCTTGGCCTGCCGCCGCCGTCGGTCACACGCTCCATCGCCGCGCTGGAGGATCGGCTGGGCCTGCAGCTCTTCATCCGCACCACGCGCCGGGTGTCCCTGACACCGGCAGGCGCCGATTATGCCGCCGAGGTCGACCCGCTGCTGCAGAGCCTTGGCCGCGCGACCGAGACATTGCGCGAGCGTCACGGGGATACGGCCGGCCTGATCCGGCTCAACGCGCCGCTGGCCTTCGGGACGCAGACGCTGCCCGGGATCATCGCGCAGTTCCGGATCCTGCACCCGCAGGTGAACTTCTCGATCGTGCTGAGCGACAGTTTCGTGGCCAGCGTGGACGACAGTTTCGACATGGCGATCCGGATCAGCCAGGCCCCGCGGGACGTGTCCAGCATCTGGCGCAAGATCTGCCGGATCGACAGGGTGCTGGTGGCCTCTCCCACCTATCTGAAGGCCCATGGCCAGCCGGACCATGCTCGCGATCTGGCAGGCCATGTCTGCATCGCGCATGACGCACAGGGCCGCAGCGAGACGTGGGAGCTGGAGACCGGCAGCGGCGAGACCTACCGGCACCGCGCGGGCGGCGTGCTGGCGGCCAACAACGCGGGCCTGATGTCCGAACTTGTGCGCTGCGGCGAAGGGATCGCCCTGCTGCCCCGATATATCGTTGAGGCGGATCTGGCGAGCGGCAGCCTGGTGCAACTCTTGCCGGACTGGTGTCCCCCGCAACTGTGGCTGACGCTGTATTACCCCCCGCTGGAACGCATCCCGGCGCGGTTGAGCCTGTTCTCGGAACATGTGGTCACCAGCATGACGGGGGCCGAGGGCTTCTGATCCCTCTATCTCCAGGCACTGCTGGACCTGTCCGACCCGGAGTTGTCGGATCGGACGCCATCAAAGGAGGGCCATTCGGTCCCAGTCCGGCACCACCCCTTCCGGCGACACGATGCGTCCATCCGAGCCCGCCAGCGCGTCGCTCCGGGCGATCTCCTCCCCGTTCAGGATGAACTCGGAAGCGGAAAGGTTGCTGGCCAGACGCGCGATCTTCTCGGTCTTTGGCAGCGCCTCGCGCGAAGGTCCGCTCTGGGCCTTCGTCGATGGCATGACCCTTCTGCACCCGCGAAATGCTGCGCTAGCGGCATACGGTAGTTTGGGGTTCAAAGTATGCATTCGCCGCGGGATGCCCGAACGGCCGCTTCCGATTCCTACGGTGATTTGGCCTCCCGCTGTCGAACGACTGAAAGGTGCGCACCTCCGTCGGCCAGCGAGCCGGGAATGCTGCAGGCCGGGCCGAGTGACCGCTGCAAGGGAAGCCGCAGCGCGGCGGCGCTGGATTCTGAATGACCGGTCTGGGGAACGGAGGCGCGCGCCATGGCTTGGCAACACCTGTTCGCCACCGGCCGGAAACTGCGCTCTTCCCCAGTACGGCAGAGGAAGATGAACGGCGGGACTTGGGGAGCCCGGCCGCGACGGTGCGAGCATCATCCTCTTCGTCGGGACCGGCCGCTTTTGCGATTTCACTGCTTGGGCTCCGCCGCGCCGCCGCAAGTCCGCTTCCCTTGGCCGGTCGCAGCTGGCCTCTCTGGCCCGGCACCATCGCGAGCGGCAGGAAAGGGCTGGCATGAGGCGCACGGGGTGATGTGGGCGACCGGCTGGTTCCGGCCCTCGGCCCAGTATGGTGATTCCTGGTGAACCATCGACACCCAAGCCGGGCTTCCGCGCCGCCGCAAGGCCGGAGAGGAGCCCCACTTCGAGCGCTCGTGCGCCTTGCAGCATTGGTCGAGAAGGTTGGACAGCGGTCGTTCGCTGCATCTTGGACGAACGGCTGTAGCGCGCAAATCGCGCAAGGTTAGGAGGAAAACCCCATAGGCGGTTTACAATCGGGGTTCTAAAGGTTGATATGCGGTTGAATGTTTAGAATGTTGGGGCATCACATTGTTTGCAATAGGTATTCGGGCCACTCCCAAGAAAGTAATTTTCGCCATTTATGACGCTGAAGATCAAAGTATCATCACGGTCGATGAGATAAAAATCCCGACAGCTTTCGCTGCTCCGGACGCACTGAAATATGTCAGAAGCAATCTTCTCGACATACTGCGTGAATACAATGTTCAAGCAGCTGGTGTTAGAACAACAGAACCCAATGCGCAGTCTGCCAATATAACCAGAATTCAAGTTGAAGGCGTTATTCTCGAAGCTTTCGCGAGCAGTTCGCTTAAATCATACTACATTGGCCATGTGTCATCAATCAGCGCGCGCTTGAAAATGGAAAGAAAAGATTTCAAGCCAATGATTGACGGAGACAAGATCCCGGCGGTGGAAAACTGGTTGGAATTGAAAAAAGAGCAGAGAGAAGCGGTTCTCTGTGCGATGGGTGCTGAAAATGCTTAAACCTCACAATGTTGCTGAAGTCAAATTTGAGACTATAGCGGAGATTGGCCAAGAGGGGCGAAACTCTACGGCTTACATAGTTCAAGATTTACAACTTGACGCGCAAATAGTCATGAAGCGCATCGAGAAGAAAAGTATAGCATCCCCAGAAGAATATTTCCAAGAGGCTCGAACTCTTTACGCTTCCAGTCATCAAAATGTGGTCCCTGTCATATATGCCTGCGAAGATGCAGAGCACGTTTTCATTGCATTGCCGTATTTCAAAAATGGGTCTCTAAAATATTTGATGCAGGAACGGAATCTCACGGTCCGTGAGATTGTCAGAACCTCCTGCCAGCTCCTGTCTGGCATTCATAATATACACTCCAAAGGCCTTATCCACTTCGACATCAAGCCAGATAATGTTTTACTTTCCGCCAGAGGCGAGGCGTTGCTGTCTGATTTCGGACTGGCTAAACAAATGCACTTGGGGCAAGCAGAGCAAAGCCGACTCTATTTGCCCATCACAGCCCCCGAGGTTGTGAACGGTGGCGGACCTTACGATTTAAGATTTGACATCTATCAATTTGGCTTGGTTCTTTACCGTATGTGTTGCGGCGAAGGTAGCCTACGCAATCAGCTTGGGCAGCTGGATCCCAACAACTTTCTTCTACATCTTGCCCAAGCGCTCAGAGACGGGACCTACCCAGACAAGTCAAGCTTTCCTGAACACATTCCGGATAGACTACGAAGGGTTGTTGTGACATGCTTGTCCACGGATCCCGACGACCGCTACCGCTCCGCGCTTGAGGTCGCGAACGCTTTGGCTGACGTTGAAGACTGCTTGGACTGGACCTATGTGGTAGAAGCAGGCGGACGGTCTTGGGTTCGCCACGAGGGTGAAACGGAAAAACGTTTCCGAATAGCAGGCGATGGCTCGACAGAGTTTACCACTACGAAGAATGGCGCCACTCGCAGAAAAAAAGCGCACTGTAAGGCGTCCATGACAACAGCTGTAATAAGAAGAGTATTGAAGAGCGAAGGATGAAAGTGGTTAAAAATAACCCTAAGACCTACAGGCGTCGCGAAACTGCGGCCCCCAAAAGTCATAAGGTTATTTCGGACGCTCAGAAGGAAAAAGCCTTTTCCGAGTTTGTCGATGGTAGGGTTTCTAATGAACTCTATATCGATTTACGTTCAAATTCCACACCTTCAAAGCGCTAAAATTTTTTTCTTCAAGAATTGACGTCCGGAAAACGAAGTCGGCATGCTTTCCGCATGCGCGGCCTATATGCCATACTCATCTGGGCTATATTCCGACCTTCGATCCGTTAATCCTTAATGTGCTGGGACCGGCCATCCGCTTCTCCAGGCGCGAAGGTCGGCCCTGGGGCGCCCCCTTCAAGCAGGTCCTGGATGCCAGCCAAGCCGGTCTGTCAGACCTCTGGAGCTTCCTCGGGTGCACTGCTCGGTATCCCTGCGGTGAGGGCCGTCTTCCGAGGTCTGTGACGCCCGTCTAAGAGCATGCCTTATGGCATGCGCTAAGGTTATTTCGCAATTTGAGCTCCTGGGCCCCCGGACTTCGACAGTTGGAAGCCGGAATCTGGCCCGCCCGCGCGGGCTGATCTTGGAAAATCAAAGGGTTGATCGGTCGGAAAGGTGCCATTT
>NZ_VATA01000090.1 GCF_005870025.1 Poseidonocella sp. HB161398 | reverse complement strand
GTAGTAGGTCTCGGATTTCCAGCCGCCCTGCAGCACGTCCGCCTCCGGCGTGCCGGTAATGATCGTGTCGTCGACATCGAAGACATAGACCGGCTCGACATCGTTGATCGGAGCGAAGAGGTCCAGAACGAAACCGCCGCCGGGCAGCGCTTCGATCTCGGGACGACTGTACCAGTAGTTCGTGTCGCGATGGGTGTAGCTGCCCTCAGCCAGCGTTACGATGCTGCCTTCGCGCGTCCCGTCGGACGAGAAATACTGCCCCTGGATCAGCGAGTTGACCACGCGTTCCCGGTCATCGGTCTCGTAGCGCGTCCAAGCGGCAAGATAGCGCCCGTCGCTGAGCGCCGCGACGGTGATATCCTCCAGCATATCGGTGTGCCGCGTGTCGGAATCGTAGAAATCGTCGAGCAGCATGTAGTCCGAGAGCGTGCCGTCAGAAGCGCGGAAGCGGGCATAGTAATTGAAGGCCTGCCGCGCCACGATCATCATCCCGCCATCGTCCTGCGAGGCGGAGACGGGTTCGACAATGTCCGTGTCGCTAATGCCCGTGTCGCTGTTCAGCATGATGTCTCTGCCGTCCATGATCTCGATATCGCCGCCGACCTGGCTGCCATCGGCCGCGAAGAGCTGGGCATGGATGTTGTCATCGTTGCTGTAGTAGCCTCCAGAGGTGGCGCTGTCGATTTCCCACCATGTGGCCAGGAAGGTCCCGTCCTCCAGCGCCACCAGATCGGGATCGAAAATGCGGTCGTTGTAGCCGATGGTCTCCGTGCCCGTGTCGTCGTTGAAGGCGTCGATCTCGAAGCTGTCCCCGGACGGAGTTCCGTCCGCCTCGAGGATCCGGCCGTAGGCGCCATAGCGGTCGTCATGCTGGCTGCCACCGGTATGCCAAGCCGCGACCAGCCGCCCGTCTGACAGTTCCTCGAGATCGGCATTGTTCCAGATACTCTCGGAGGAGGCGCCGATCACCACGGGATCCGCTGCCGCGCTGCCATCGGCGTTGAAGGCCTGGCCGGTCAGCGAATAGAGCCCGGTCCCGGAATCGCGGCTGTTCCAGGTCACGAAGAAGCCGCCGCCCGAGAGGGCCGTCGCCTCGACGGACATGGGGAGGCTGGAGGTCGAGGATTCCGCAACGAGCTCCGTGAAGCTGTCCGCCCAGGTCCCTCCCGCGGGCCGGATCAGTGCCGAGAGTGCGTAACTGCCATCGATCCGCGTTGTGCAGATATGCACGATGGTGCCATCCGCCAGTACGACCGAGCCGTAGTCGGTTCTCAATTCTACGGAGGAGAGGCTGCCGGTCAGCAGGTCAATGGTCTCATCGGTGACAATGTACTCTGTCGTCATGGAATATCCTGTTCGCTACGGAAGGCTTCTGCGCCTGCCTGGCTAGATTCGCATTAAAGTTAATTAATTCACGGTTAAACTCGAAGAACAGGTTGGATCAATGCGCGCTTTGGCCGCCGCTCCCTGCGGAGGTGGCCGCGCGGCGGCCGGGATGGCGCAGTTGTTCCGGGTGACGATGTGGACGGAACGGAGGCGAAAAGTTGCAAGGCACCGAGAGCCCCGGCGAGGGAGGTCGGCGCTATTCGCTTCGGCTGATTTTGCCGGGCTGCTCTGCCGCAGCGCCGCAAGTCCGCTTCCCGTGGCTGGCCGTCCCAGGTGCCGCGAGCTCGGCGCCGTGGCGAGCTACCGCAAAGTGCTGGAGCGCGGGCGCCCGGAAGATCCGGCGCGACCGGCAGGTTCCGCCCCTCGGCCTGGCACGACGACATCCGATGAACCTTCGGCGCCAGCGCCAGGCTTCCGCGCTGGCGCACGGCCGGTGAGCGCCCCAGAGCCGTGGGTCACTCAAGCCCGGATACTTCGTACTCCCGGGGTATGCTCCGCTGTGGCGGTCCATCACGACGAATCTCGGGTTCGCTTCTGGTGGTGCTCGAAGGTCACATCTCTTTTCGCCTAGAACCCGGTTACACGCTGGATGACCCAGAAGGCGGCGATGGAGCCGATCACGTAGCTACTGGCTCGGCCAAGCCAGACACCATGATGCGTGAGAGCCGGCAGTACCTTCCGTGCCACCGCCCAAAGGGAAAGCAGCGCCGCGATGAAGGCCAGCTGGCCCAGTTCGACGCCAAGATTGAAGGCCAGCAGTGCCAGCGGGACATCGCCCTGCGGCAGGCCGATTTCGTTCAGGGCGCCCGCGAAGCCGAGGCCGTGGACCAGCCCGAAGCCGAAGGAGACCACCGCCGGAAGGCGTTCCGCCACCGGGTCGCGGCGCGCAGGCGGCTTTGCCAGTTCGAAGGCGAGGAAGACGATGGAGAGCGCGATGACCACCTCGACCGGCGCAGGGGGCAGGCGGAGCCATCCGAAGGTGGCCGCCGCGAGGGTGACGCTGTGGGCCAGCGTGAAGGCGGTGATCGCGAAGAAAAGCCGGCGTGGCTGGCGCACCAGGAGCAGCAAAGCGAGGACGAAGAGCAGGTGGTCGAGACCTTCGAGGATATGGGTGAAGCCGAGCGCCACGTAGCTGGCGAAGACTTCGCCCTGGCCCGGCGCGGCGGGCACGGTGAAGGCCGGTGTGGTCGCGGTCAGCCGCCGGGTCTGGGCCGCGCCGGGCGTTGGCTCGTAGCGCACCAGCACATCGGTGCGCGTGCGGCTGAGCCCGTCGATGGCGATCTCGCCCCCGGCGAGGCCAGCGGGGCATTGCGCCATGAAGGAGGACACCCAGGCCCGCCCGTCGAAGCCGGGCGCGGCGGCGGGGGTGGTCTCGCAGCCCAGGGGCAGCCGCGGCGCGATCGGCATCGGGCGGCCATTCACGTCGGGCATCCGCCAGCTCACCCGCCAACGGCTGTCGCCCATGGCGGAAAGCTCGAGGTATCCGGGATCAAGGGCATGGGCCGCGGCATCGCGCGGCACGAGCGCCACGAGCAGCAGGAGCAGCAGGGAGGCGAGCCGTCTCACTCTGCCACCTCCGCCATTCCGGGCAGGACGAGGCGATAGCGGCTCATCAGCTCCTCGGTGTAGCGGTCCCGCATCCGGCGGGCCTCGTCGTAGCGCCAGTCCGCCAGCACCTTCTCCCGCAAGCTGTCGAGCGGCGGCACCGCACCCGGCGTGAAGGCGTCGAGCCGAAGCAGGTGCGGGCCATAGGCGCTGGTGAGCGGGCCGGTCCATGTCCCGGGGGCCAGCCTGGCGACCTCGGCGGCGAAGCCCGCGCCGAAGACCCGATCGAGCGCGGGCAGAGCCATGGCCTCGATCCGGGGCGGCAGCTGCGTGGCGCGGCCCAGGTCCTGCGGATCGGCCCCGTCGCGCAATTCCGCGACCAGCGCTCCGGCCTCGGCCTCCGAGACGGCGGCAGGCAGCAGCACCTGCGTCAGGCTGATCCGGGCGGGTTCGGCATAGTCGGCGGCGTTGACCTCGTAGTAGGCGGCAAGGGTGGCGGCATCGGGCTCCAGCGTGGCGGCAGAGGCCTCGGCGAGGAACTCGACCTTGGCGCGCAGGCGGTTGCGGATCATCGCGTCGCCCTGGTCCAGCCCGAGAGCGCGCGCCTCGCGGACCATGGCCTCCTCGATGGCCCAGTCCCGCACCAGTGCGCGGGCCTCCTCCCGCGTGGGCGCACGGCCCCAGCCGGCATGGAAATCATCGGCGAGGCGGTCGGCCTCGGCGTCTGTCAGGGTGATGACATCGTCAAGGCGCGGGGCGACACCGGGCTCGGCGGTCAGTCCGTAGAGAGCAAAGACCAGCCCACCGAGCATGAAGAAATGCACGAGAGGCGAGCGCAGCGTGGCGCTGAGTGCGTCGGTAAAAGCCATCTATGCCTCGTCACGTGTCCCGAAGCCCAGCGGCGACGCGCCCGAGCCGCGCGCCCGCGTCTTCGGCCAATTCCGCGATTTCGGGCGTTTCTCCCAGATCGCCCATGGCCATCATCTGCGCGGCATCCACCAGCCGCACGAGGGCCCCGTCGGAGGCTTCCTCGACCGCAACGTCGCAGGGCAGCAGCAGACCCACGTCGGGGCGGGCCGTGGCGGCGCGGTGTGCGAGGCCCGGATTGCAGGCTCCGAGGATCGCGTAGCGCCGAAAACTCTGGCCCAGCTTCTCGGCAAAAGCCTTGTCGAGGTCGATCCGGGAAATGATCCCGAAGCCTTCCTTCGCCAACGCCGCGGCCACCGTCTCGACCGCCTCGTCAAAGGGGCGGTCGAGCGGGATGGCAGTTCCGAAGTCGGCCATGGATCACTGCCCTGCCGAATACCAGATCGGCGAGGTATAGGCGCGCTCTGTCACGGTCATGGGCACGTCGTCGGTGAAGGTGCTGTCCTCGAAATAGGCAGCGTCATAGGCGGTCCAGCGCGGCGTCGGGATCTCGATCACCCGGGCGTAGTAGAAGGCGTCGAGCATCGGATCGAACTCCGGGTCGGTCCAGGCGGTGATCAGCTCGGGCGCGCCGATGGTGTTGGTCCATGTGGCCTTCTCGACGTTCACGCTGTCGCCGACGGAGGGCAGCTTGCCATCCGCGCCGGGTACCCGGTCACCGGACCAGGCCACGTCGAAGATCTTCTCCTGCATCTCGCCAGCGGCATCGACCCAGCCCTTGATGATCTGGATCCGGTCGAGGTTGCCGGAATAGGGATCCTTGATCGCGGCAACGAGGAAGCTGGGCGCCTCGGCCTCGTCCGGGGCGGGGGGCATGTCGGCCCCCATGGGTACGCCCTTGCCATAGCCGATGGCCCCGGGGTTGCGGCCAAGCGCGTCCTCTTCCACGAAGTCCCATCCGCCGAAGAAGCGCACGCCGATCCGCGTGCCGGTGGTGCCGTAGACCTCCTTGCGCTTCATGGCGTCCCAGATCGCGGCGCGGGTGTTCTCGGCCGCCCAGACGGCAGTCAGCCCCGAGGCACCGAGTTTCCAGTCCTTCACGGTGCGGCCATCGAAGTCGAAGGCGTTGCCGGTGGAGCGCTCAACGCCCGGCTCGGAGGCCGGAAACTTGCCGAAGAAGTTGTTCTCCTCGGTGGAGGAAATGCCGGTGTGCGCGTCGGTGGAGCCGAGCAGGCCGAACTTGAATGGGTTCGTACCGAACTCGTCCTCCAGTTTGAGGCCGCGCTTCAGCGCCTCGCGGGCGTATTCATAATCGAGCATCCCGGGTTCCTTGGGCACCACGTTCAGGTTGCCCTTGTCCCAGATTTCGAAGTCCGCGAATTCATCGGAAGGCGCCAGCGACGGGTGCTGCTCCGAGGTGCCCTTGCCCTGCGTGACCTCGTAGAGCGGCTCCCAGCGGGCGCGATTCTTGGCCCATTCGGCGTCGATCGGCTTGCCGTCCGGGGTCTCGGTCGCGAACATCAGGCCGTTGGACAGGTTGCCGTTGTGGGGGATCGCCAGCACGCGGCCACCGGTCTCGGCCTCGTAGCTCTCCATCCAGTCCCAGAGTTTGTTCGGTATCTCCGTGTCGAACGTGGTGAGGGGCCGGACCATGTCCGCAAGGTTCTTGCCGTCGCGGTAGATGATGTTGCGATGCAGGTTGTTGCCGCCGCCGTAGTTCGACGTCCACTCGTAGCCGATCAGAGCCGTGAAAACGCCGGGCTCGTTATGGCCCTCGACGATCTCGGTCATCTTCTGCCACATGTCCAACTGCGTGGTTTGATCGGTCATCGCGGGAGGTACGTTCCCCTCGCCCTGCAACGTAATCATTTCCATGACCACGGCAGTCGCTGCCTCTCCGCCCTTGCGCATGTCGTCATGCCACCGCTTCAACGTCGGATCGGACATGAAGGCCGGATCGCCTTCATAGATGCTCGCCACGACGCCGAGCGCGTCCGAGTGATCGGCGACCACCATCCAGTCATAGGGGCGGGACAGCTTGACCTGCTGGCCGGTGCTCGACGTGATCTCGCCGCCCTTGGCGTATTGAAGCGCCTCATCGGGCCCGACGCGCGTACCGCCGCCAAAGGCATCGGGCGACCACGAGGTATGCAGGTGCTGCTCCCCCCACAGAGGCCGGGTCGGGTAGCTGCGGCCCGCGTAGGGCGAGTACCCCGGCTGGTTGAAGAAGCGTTCGATCTTCTCTCCGGTAATGGTGCCCGCATCGGTGGTCACCTGCGCGGCGAGCGGGGCTGCGGATAGGGAAGCGGCGAATGCAATGGAACAGATGCGTCGAGCCATGAGAGTCTTCTCCTCTGCGGGGGCAGATCGAAATTCAAGTCTTCAATAGGCTGTAGGTCCCGTGAGGGACGACTCAAAAGCCACCTTTGGATTTATCCAGACAAGGCGACAACCGAATATAAATCAAACATTTTTTCCGAATTTAGGCTGCGGGGAAGCATAGTGAAACAAGCCGAGGCGGAAAATGGCCGAGAGGAAAGGTGTCTTGGCGACTTCCCACCTCCACCGAGCCAAAATCTCGCGTCTGCTTTCTGCGCTCTTCGCCAGTAGCGGAGGTTTGCCGCGACCGGCTGGACCGGGCAGGCCGACCAGATCGGCACCGTTCAACCGCCGGACCGATGTGACGGCCGCTTTTGCAGATTTGTCATTGAGACTCCGCCGCGGAGCCGCAAGCCCACTACTTTTGACAGCTTCCATGCGGGCTCCGCGTGGCATGGAAGGACCGGTGCCGCGATCAAGCGATCCGGATCGCCGGAGCGGCGTCCGGGTCAGGGCCAGAGCATCCAGAGATAGACGACATACCCGGTCACGAGCACCGCGCCTTCCCGCCTGCCGATCCGCAGGCCGGTCGCGGCGAACAGCACCAAGAGGAGAGACACCGCCACCATCAAGGGCGCATCGAATTCCACGATCTCGGTGGGGACATGCGATGGCGCAATGAGCGCTGTCGCACCGCCGATGCCGAGAATGTTGTAGATGTTCGATCCCACGACGTTGCCGAAGGCCACATCCCCCTGGCGTCTCAGAGCGGCGATGACGGAGGTGACCAGCTCCGGCATGGACGTGCCGACAGCCACGATCGTCAGGCCGATCACGGTCTCCGACACTCCGAAGCCCCGTGCAAGCGCGACGGCTCCGCTGACGAGGAGAGATCCGCCCGCAACGACAAGGATCAGGCCCGCGAGGGCTGTCAGCAGCGGTACTGTCAGACGCTTCGCGGCATGAGGCCGCGCAAGCCCGGGGTCGGCCTCTGCCAGGGCCAGGCTCTTGTCATGCAGCGCTCCGCCGTCCGCGGCGGCCCGTTCCTGACGGATTACGAACCCTATGTACCCGACCAGCAGAACGACAAGCCCCGCGCCGGCAATCCGTCCGAAGGGTGCCAGCCAGGCCAGCGCCGCAAAGCCTGCCGCGACCGCGAGCATCACGGCGGCGTCCCTGCGCAAGGCGGAGCGCGCCACGATGACCGGGCAGATCAAGGCCGAAACACCGGCAATCAGGAGGATGTTCGCGATGTTGGAGCCCACCACGTTGCCGTAGGCGATGCCGGGCGATCCGTTCAGCCCTGCCTGGACCGAGGTCACGAGTTCGGGCATCGAGGTACCGAATCCCACGAGAGTAAGGCCGATCACCAGAGGCGATATGCCGATGCGCCCTGCGGCCTGCACGGCTCCGCGCACCAGCAGCTCGCCCCCCGCAACCAGCAGGATCAGGCCGCCCAGCAGCGGCATCCAGGTTTCCATCGCGATGTCCGTTTCTCGTGGCGCAGGTCAATTCGACCCCGGATATCTGGAAGGCCGGCCTCGCCGTCGCAAGGTGCCTGGAGACCGATATTTTCCGGTCCGGGCGGACTTCCGCCCCGCCTTCCCGAGCTGTCGCCGGAGGGCTGCCTGTCGTCGACGCCGGTGACAGGGCCATGGCGGTTCCAAATCTGCGGATCTTGCGGTGTGTCGGACAGCGATCGCCAAGAGGGCTTCTGCGACCCCGCGGCCAGCGGCATACCGGAGCTCCCGATGCCAGGAACAAGGAGCCCGCACTTTTACCGCAGGACAGTCTTTCCGCGCCCGCAGGGCCGATCGCGTTTCCGTGTCTGGAATGTGAACGATCCGGGTCGCGTTCTTTGCCGAAAGCGGTCGCTTTCTCCCGACGCCGTCCCTGCGGGCCGTGACCGTCCCGCGCGCCAGACGGGAGAAACCTTTGCACCCATTCCTGACCTTGCCCGTTCTAGGGCTTACCGCCTTCGCCGTCGCTCCGGCCCCGGCCCAGTCCGGCCCGCCGGGCAGTCCGCCCGGTGTCTGGGGGAAATTCTCCGGCTCCTTCGGACCGACAAGGCTCTGGTCCGAGCTCGGCAAGGACAAGACCTATGGTGCGGTGCAGACTTGGACTTCAATAGCCCGGTCTCAGATCAACGCGGCCGCCGCCGACCAGGATTCGACGGCTACAAGGACTCTGCCTCGAAGAATGCCACGCCAGCAGAACCATCAATGCCGTAAACATTCGGCTCTCTGCAACAACTTCCGGCTGAGTTCCTATGGTCCGTTGCGATCCTCAAAGTCGAGTCCATGGGACAACTTTTTGGCATCGAGACCAGAGGAATGTCCGTGAATGGGTTATGGCTACAGCATAGCTTGCCGCAGGGCGGCCTTCGCCACTTCGCCGAAGGACTTGTGTTCCTGAGGCGGGAGCCTCCGGTTCTTGGCGCTGCGGACGATGGCAATGGCGGCGAGGAACGCTGAGGGCGCAAGGAAAATCAGTCCGGCAATAACAATCACGGGAGCGATGCCCACGTGTATCGCGATCCATGCCGCAAACGCCAATGCAGCAACACCTCCGATGAACCAACCCTTGGCGCCGATGACTACGGATAGCATCCCGGACGAACAGACGATCAGCACCATCGCGGTCAAGAAAACGAGAAACGTCAACACCAGTTCATCCAGACAACCAGACTCAGTCTGCGGTATTGGAGCACATCACCGGATGGAAAGTCGACTGCGACGGGAGGCTCCCGCCGAACGGCATCGAATCCTGCAGTTCAAATCGGCATCCAAAAAATGCTCGCCGGTTAACACGCAAGATCATCCACGGGGTGAGACGAAGCACGAACCAAGACTCCTGCAATCCGCGCAAGTCCAACAAAGCCCGAGTTCCAACACAGCTGTGCGCGTCAGTGCCTCAGGTCTCAATCGCGGTAGGCGACTGGAAACGGAGAAATTGACGCTAAGCTCCATCACCGTCCGGATAGATGTTTCTTGAGAGCGTCGTGCCACGTCAGCGGACCCGGCAAAATCCTTTCGGCAGGAAGTGATCCGCAGCAAAAGGGTTGGGTGGAGACTCGCGAGGCACCTTGAGCGAGCACCGGGGTCTTCCCCACAGCCCGGCATGATCACATCCGATGAACTATTGGCGCGGCGTCCATCATTCGACGCCGCCGCAAGGCTGATGAGAGACCCTCCGGTTCCGTGCTGCGTTCGCCTGCAGCGACGTAGCGCAGCCGCCTGACCGGAGTGAAGCTGGGCTACAGCAGAAAGAGCGGACGTTCGGCCACTCCTTCGGCGTCGGAATCAAGCGGACTCCCGTTTCGCCAGCTTTTCGGAGGTTGTTGATCCGCGCAGCACTTTCAGGATGCACCTGTGAAACCTTTCGCGACGAGCCTTCCGCTCTGGCACGTCATGTCAAACTCGGAATATGTTCTCCAGTGAAACCCCCAGCTACGGCGCGCGGCCCCAGGCATCGCCGCGGTCGGCTGCCGGGACAGGCCTCGGGTCACCGCGGAACGGGAAGGTCACGCCCGCCGCCCATTCAGATGGAGGAGAATGACATGGGCAAGAAGAAGGCCGGGAAGCCCGGCGAGGTCAAGGAAAGCTATGACGACGCCCTGAGAAGGCTCCAGATAGAAATCTCCCACCTCCAGGACTGGGTGGCGAAGACCGGTGCGCGCATCGTCATCGTCTTCGAGGGGCGCGACGCCGCAGGCAAGGGCGGCGTGATCAAGCGGCTGGTCGAGCGGGTCAGTCCGCGCGTCTTCCGGGTCATCGCCCTGCCGGCGCCCACCGAGCGGGAGAAGTCCCAGATGTATGTCCAGCGCTACATGGCACACATGCCGGCGGCCGGGGAAGTCGTGATATTCGATCGGTCCTGGTACAACCGGGCAGGCGTCGAGCGGGTCATGGGCTTCGCGCCGGAGGAAACGGTGAAGAATTTCCTCCTGCTCACGCCCGCCTTCGAGCGTGTCATTGTCGAGAACGGCATCATCCTGCTCAAGTATTTCCTCGATGTCAGCGAAGAGGAGCAGGAGCGCCGCTTCCGCCAGCGCATCGACGATCCGGTGCGGCAATGGAAGCTCAGCCCGATGGATGTCGAGAGCTACCGCCGCTGGTGGGACTTCACCCGCGCCTACAGCGAGATGATCTCGGCAACGGACAGCAGCCACGCGCCCTGGTGGATCGTCCCGTCGGACAACAAGAAGAAAGCGCGGATCAACTGCATCTCGCACATCCTCAATTCGATCCCTTATGAGCCGGCCCAGTTCGTGAAGCCGGATCTCGGCAAGAGGCAGAAACGGCCCAAGGACTTCGCCGGGGACACGACGCCCCGCAGGCTAGTGCCAGACGTCCACTGAACCCGGACGCGACGGCCAAACACCGCCCAGGCATCAAGATCTCCACCGCAGGCCCCGCGAGCGCTGCGCCGTCGCGACCGGCAGAAAATGGCTGTTTGGGGAACGAAGTCTCTACTCGAACCCCGACAGAACTTGCCTGCTATCGGCCGCGTCCTGCGCTTTTCGCCGATAGGCAGGGTCCGCCGCAACCGCCCGGACTGGCGCTGCCCCGTCGGGTATCTTGGATGCGCGGAAAGCCGGGACGGATTTCCTGTCCCGGATGCAGTTGGCCGGGGCGGGAGGCGGCGCTCACCGGTTTCCTGCGGCCCCCGCGGGCGGGTGCGGCTCCGCCGCTCTCGCGATGTCCTGTTCCAGCGCGTTCAACCGTGAGTCGAGGCGTTGCCGCCGGGCCTCGAGCGCCCTTTCGGCGGCCTCCTGATCGAGGATGGTTTCCGTCCGGTCCAGCACCCGCGCCTCCAGATCGTGCATGCGTTTCGCGAGGCGGTCGGCCTTGGCTGCGAGTATTTCCATCTCTTCCGCACTGCTTCCGCCCGCAACCGGCAACGCCTTGGCCGGTTCTCCGGAGCGGCGGAGCGTCGCCGCGGCGGCCCCGAGCGCGAACGTCGTGGCAAGGCTGGCCAGCAGGAAAACCGAGACCGGGGCGGGCAGCGAGTCGGGGACCTCATCTGCAACGAACACGTCGGAAGGCTGTCCGAACAGCCAGGAGAGGAACAACATCAGCAGCGCAAAGAGAAGCAGATATCCGGAAAGCAGGGGCAAGCTCAGCCGAAGCGGCGTCCGGAAGGCGCCGGGGCTCTCTATGTCGGAAGACCCAGCGGGCTTCCAGAGGTCGGGTCCTCTGACGAGGATGACGCCGGCGGTGGCCGCTGCAGCCTGAAGCAGGACGAAACCGGCCAAGTCTGCTCTGCGAACCGCCGTCTCGGAAAGGGCGTCGATGGCGAAGACCGCCACCGCTCCGTAGGCCAGAGCCGCGGCGAATGCCGCCGGACCTGCCCATCCCTGGCGAGGGCAGCTTCCGGTGCCGCGGCTCTCGCCGGGAAAAGGAGGGCGCCGGAATTCATGGTTCCTCGGAGCTGGATCCGGCATTTCTATCCTCCGGACGCCAGGCAGGGCTGATCCGGGTTTCCGTAGAGGATGGCGTCGATCAAGCTGGCGCCCTCCAGATTCGTCGGGATTTCGTCAAGCGCCGGCGTTGCGCCGCGCAGGTCGGCGCCGTTGAGCTCGATGCCCTTTAGCTGATCCGCCGAGAAGGCGCTGAAGTCGAAGCACTGCAGATTGGCGCAATTGAGCTTTGCGTTGGCCAGCGTCGCCGCCTTGGCCAGATTCCTGACATTGGTCGCATCGAGCCCCTGCAGTACGGCGCCTTCGAGCGTTGCGCCTTCGAAATCGGCGCCCTGCAGCCAGGGGCTCGCCTCGGAGCCCGCGAAGGCCGCTGCGCAGAAATCCTTCCAGGCCCGGCCGTCTTCGGGCGCGGCCTCGGAGGTGAAGACCGCGCGGGTCAGATCCGCGTTCCTGAAGCTCACGCCCGACATGGGTGCGGAGGGCTGGTCCGGGGGCTGCTCGCTGGCGGCGAGGACATAGGGGCTGGCCGGCAGGGGCAGCCTGTAGAAGCGTGCTTGCTCGAACCGGGCACCGGCGAGACCGGCATTGTCGAACACCGTACCCGCCAGTTCCGCGCCGGCGAAATTCGCGCCGGTCAGCGTGGCTCCCGAAAAATTGGTGCGCAAAAGGACAGCGTTCCGGAACCGGGCGCCGGCGAGGTTCCAGCCAGCGAGGTCCAGCTCGCGCCCGAAGTCCAGATGCGCCCGCAGCCAGGCGCCGCGAAGACCGTCCAGGTCGCCTGACCTGGCCATGTAGCGGCCGATCATCTGCTCGCTGGGCAGCCGCCGCATCAATGTCTGGCCGGAGAGGTCGATGCCGCGGGCCGCGGCCAGATTGGCGGCGGCGGCGGCGAAGAGCGTCAGCAGGAAGATGCGGAACGGCATCGGAAGGCTCCTTTGAAGTGTCGTGAACGGGAAAAGGCGGCTGCCGAGGGCAAGGACGGGCAGGGGGCACAGAAAGGCGAGCCCAAGCAGGACATGCAGCGGGGCGCCAGGGCCGAGCGCTTCAAGCGCGGTCGCCGGCGCGCTCAGGCACCGCAGCACCCGGAGGGCCGCCAGAACGCAGCAGGCGGTGGTGGCGGCAAGGAGCCCGGCCCTGAGATCCGGGGACATCCGCGGCCGGGCCGTGCGGCTGCGCCCGTCGGCAATCAGTGCCCGGATGGTCAGCGTGGCGGCAGCGGCAAGGCACAGGCAGTGATAGGCAACCAGCCAGCCAGCGGTCGGCGTTCCCGGCGGCGGCAGCCGCGCAAAGGGCGCATAGGTGCCCTGGATTGCGAGGATCAGCACGGGAGCGGAAAAGGCGGTGGCCGGGATCAGCACCATGTCGGTACTCGGGCGCATCCGGCCCTCCAGCAGCCGCTGCCGCAGCTGCTGGAGGAGGAGCGCGTGGACCGCCAGAACGACCAGTGGCGCGATTGCGAAGAATTCCAGCACCGACACCGGATAGCTGACGGCCGGCAGCGAGATCGAGCCCAGCGGCACCTCCACCCCGAAGCTGGCCTGCAGGGCCGGTCCGTTCTTGACGAAGACCGCGTCGTCGAAACCCGCAAGGACGGCGAAGACATAGGCCAGGATGCCGAAGCCGGCCGCCTCGCCGAGCCTGCCGGAAAAAACATCGCCCTCTGCACCTGCGTCTGCGGTCATACTTTCCCGCTCCGGTAGTTTTCTTCCGTGGCGGAAGGCTAGCTTCAGGGCCCGCTCGAATCCAGTTCCAAATTCCGTTTTCTGAATTCGGAACGGCCGCCGGTCAATCCCGAAAACCGCGTCGGCCGTTGGCTACCACTACCTAGATTTCCGTGCAGCGGCCGCGGGTCTAGACCCTCGCCGATCAACTGGGGGACTGCGCGGCAGTGCCAAAGCCCGTTCACCAGCTGATCCGCGCCCATGCCCTGGCCTCAGAAAGGCCGCATGAAGATGAAACGACGGCTCCTCGCCTGGCCAAGGGTGGCATGGCCACGGCGCACCTCTGGACATTTTTCCGCGACCAGGAGTTCACGCGGCTTGCCGCGCATCTGAACCGATGGCCAGCACCGAGCGCGTAAGTGCCTAGGCGTGATCGGGCAATATCGGTCTTGGCTCAGGCGTCGGCCATCAGCCAAGCCATGATCGCTTCCTCGGAGGCGCCATGGCATTTGCAAACAGGGGCCCTGTCCACGTGCTTGTTCCGATGCGAAATCGGTCTCGCGTAATGAGATTCAGTGTCCTTGACCCAGACATGAATCACGTTACCAGCGTCATCAGTTTCGGTGATATACGTTGCCATGGCCACTCTCCGAATCAAGCTTCGTGCCCGAAATATAGGCTGAGGCTGGAATCTCCTCAAAGTTGAAAGTGTAGCAATTTCCTCAAGATCTGGTCACTGCCCAATTGCTCATCGAAAACCGAATGTGGTCAGCCGGTGGTCCCGGCCTCCGGCGGAGAGACTTCATCCTGGCCCCTAGCCTGGAATGCTCATGCAATGGCGGCAAGACAGGAGGTCAGGCTGCAGAGGCTGAGTCCCTGCCGTCCCTGTGCAGGCGCAGGACTGCCGCATCCGCCAGCCACTGGCTCATGCTCTGGCCAGCCATGGCAGCCGCCTCGTCGACGGCCTTGTGCAGCTCTGCGGCCATCCGCAGCGACACTATCCCGGAATAGGGCACCTCGGGCTCGACGCCATCTTCGGCGCAGACGGAGATGTAGGAGTCCACGGCTTTGCGGAAGCTGGCGCGCAGCTCTTCGACGCTGCCGCCCTCGAAACTGATGCCGTCGCTGATGCCCGCGACGCGGCCAAGGAACAGCCCGTAATCATCATCATATGCCACGCGGGCATCGTAGCCTCGATAGGTCATGGTGCTACTGGGCATGGATCGGCTCCTGATGTGGCGGATGGGATGTTGTCACGGTAGCAGGTTCTGCCGGGATAGGGCAGAGTGCCGCCCCCGGTCCCTAGGAGCCCGCTAGGCAGGGCATGCATGGGCGAAGTGTAGCCGGGCTGTGTTTCGGCGCGCGATTTTTTACTCTGACTTCGGCTTTCCCTGCCGCAAGCTTGGCTAAACGTCCTGCGTGGTGCAACCGGTCCAGGTACCTGCATGGCGGAACGCAATCAGATTGCGGCGGACCTGCAGGGGCTAGCGGTTCAGGCATCTGTCAAGCCCCGCTTGTCCGGGCCCTGGTCCAGGACCGTCATCGCGGTTTCCCGAACAGCTTCCTGAACAAGGCCTCCGACCGCTGCAGACCCTCGCTGGAAAGCACGACCGACTTATTCCGGTTGACGGGATCCTGGATCAGGCCCTTCCGGTGCAGCCGGTCAAGGGCGGCCCAGTCCAGCCCCTTCCATGCCCGGCACTCGTCGTGGAGCGTGAGCCAGAGAAGTGCCAGCACCGCATCGTCGATCTTGTCCTCGTCGGCGTCCATGGGGAATTGATAGCATGGCGGGGAGCCATCTTGGAGCATGTCTTTTCCGGGGCCGTCCACGCACTGCCGAGCTCAGGCCGTCCCGGTCCGGCGGTTGACGCAAGGCACACGGTTGAGCATCAAGTACTATATTGTTTACCGTTGGCACCGCCAGCATTTTCCGTGTTCTGCAACGTCGCAGGGTCGAGACATTCAAACTATTCTCTGGATAAAGAACGCGAAAACGCTAGCTGAAGCAGTGCAACCGGGGAAGATTTCAGCGGGATCCCCGATCCTTGGGAAGGGCTTCAGGACGGTCCCTCTACCCCGGTTGCACCACCTTTCCTAAATTGATTTCAACATCCTTGGTGCTTGTGGGGACGAGTACGCAAGAGAAGTTTGTCAAATTGATAAAGTCATATACCATTGGCGTTTCGTTTTGCACAGAACGCAATGGTCTTGAATTCAATACCTGTGCTCCGATGGCGCGGATGCTTGGAGAGCGGGCTATTCCCCTGGTCACGCCAAGGGAGGGCTGCCACCGATGCTGGGTCACAGCCTTGGGCACCCGCGCGTTGCGATAGTTGCCCCTAGCGAGGGCGTCGAGCAGTTGCGGCACGCAATGATAGGTAACCTCCTGTCCGCTTCCCAGGCGGCCAGTCCAGCCGATCCAACCACTCTTGGGATGGCCAAATGATTGCGGCCGCACCGGAACTTGCCGACAGCGCGGGCATCTGGGTAGCATGCTGGAGCAGCTGGATGGAAGCGCGCTCTTGCGGGATGAAGAAGCTCGACGGGAAATCCGTCTCATCAACGAACGTCTATCGCTCCTGAGAAGGGAGCAAGCCGGACTGGAGGTCCGGCTTTCCGAACTGTCGGAGTTGCTCGCCAGGCCTGCCACTAATGCGGCATCGGTGACGCGTTCGTCGCCTGCCGCCGAAAAAATCGCCTTGTTCCGCAGTCTCTTTTCCGGGCGGCCAGACGTTTTCCCTACCCGCTGGGAAAGCCGTAGATCCGGCCGGTCGGGCTATGCTCCCGCCTGTGCGAATGAATGGGTGCGGGGAGTCTGCGGAAAACCCCAGATGAAATGCAGCGACTGTCTTCATCGGGTCCTCGTTCCGGTCTCGGATGACATCATCGAGCGGCACCTGCGGGGAGGGGACAGCATGGATTTCGTGGCGGGCGTCTACCCGCTTCTGCAGGACGACACCTGCTGGTTCCTGGCCGCGGATTTCGACAAGGAGAGCTGGGCCGAAGACGCGCGTGCATTGTTGGCGACATGCCACGGGAACGGGATACCTGCGGCGCTTGAACGGTCCCGATCAGGGCAGGGCGGGCATGTCTGGGTCTTCTTTTCCGAGCCGCTTCCCGCCCGGCAGGCTCGCCAGCTTGGAACGGCGCTCATCACGGAGACAATGGAGCGCCGGCCCGAGATCGGCTTTGCCTCCTACGACCGGCTCTTCCCCAATCAGGACAGCATGCCTGCTGGCGGTTTCGGCAATCTGATCGCGCTGCCGCTGCAGGGGCGGGCACGGCTGAATGGCAACAGCGTCTTCGTCGACGACAATCTCGAACCTCACGAGGATCAATGGGCCTATCTCTCGTCGCTGACACGCGCAGGCCCCAATTTGGTCAGTGCGATTGTTGATGCGGCCGAGGCGGCGGGACGCATCCTCTCAGTGCGGATGCCGGTCGAGGACGAGCACTCGGACGAGCCGTGGCGCTTGCCGCCCTCGCGGCGCCCGGGGCCGGTCAGGATGCCGGGCGGGCTACCTGAGCGAGTGAGCTTGGTTCTGGCGGACCAGGTCCATGTCGACCGGACTGCACTGCCTCCGAAGGTGACCGCACATCTCGTTCGCCTTGCTGCATTCCAGAACCCGGAATTCTACCGCGCCCAGGCGATGCGGCTGTCCACATACGGGAAGCCGCGCATCCTGTCCTGCGCGGAGTTCCATCCCCGGCATGTGTCGCTGCCGCGGGGATGCCTCGACGAAGCCGTAGAGCTGCTGGAGTCCCTCGGCATCCGGACAGATCTGAAAGATCTCCGACAGCCTGGAATCCCGCTGCCGGACAATCCGCAGTTTCTGGGGGAGCTGCGTCCGGCGCAATCGAGGGCTTTCGAAAGCCTGGTCCGGCATGACCACGGCGTGCTGGCCGCAACAACTGCCTTCGGCAAGACTGTCCTTGCCGCAGCCCTGATTGCACATCGGGGCTGCAACACGCTCGTCCTAGTCCATCGCCGAGAATTGCTCGAGCAATGGCAGGATCGGTTGAGGACCTTTCTCGCGATCGACGCGAAGCAGATCGGCGTGATCCGCGGCGGCCGGAAGAAGCCGAGCGGCGTGATCGATATCGCCCTTGTCCAGAGCCTCGTCAGGAATGGCGAGGTGTCGGACCTTGTCGCAGACTATGGCCATCTTGTCGTCGACGAATGCCATCATATTTCGGCGGCAAGCTTCGAACTCGCTGCCCGGCGCGCGAAGGCTCGATATGTGCTCGGGCTGTCCGCCACCGTGGCGCGGAAGGACGGCCACCATCCCATCATCTTCATGCAATGCGGTCCGGTGCGGCACCGCGTCGATGCCCGCGAGCACGCCACCGAGCAGGGCATGAAGTTCATTCTCAGGGAGCGGCCGACGCAATTTCAGCTGCCGTTTCCGCTGGCCATGGCAGAGCGCCCCGCGATGCCCGCGATCTATGCGGCACTGGCGGAGGACGAGCGCAGGAACGCCATGATCTTCGACGACGTCCTGACGTCGCTCGAAAACGGCCGGTCGCCGGTCGTCCTTACGGAGAGAAAGGACCACCTGGCCGAACTGGAAGCTCGCTTCCGGCCATTCGTCCGGAACCTGGCAGTGCTGCGCGGCGGCATGTCAGCTGCGGAGCGCGCTGCATCGGCCGAGGCGCTCGCCGTTCCCGGCGATCAGGAACGGCTGGTACTGGCCACGGGAAGGTATATCGGCGAAGGTTTTGACGACCCGCGCCTCGATACGCTCTTCCTGACAATGCCCATTTCCTGGAAAGGCACGCTTGCCCAGTACGTCGGCCGCATTCACCGTCGGCACGAGCACAAGACGGATGTCATCGTGTTCGACTATATCGATGGCAACGTGCCGGTCCTGTCCCGGATGGCAAGCCGACGGCGGGCAGGGTACCGCAACCTCGGTTATGTCCACGGATGAAGCCGGGAATTCCTTCCGGTTGCCGGGGATTTGCCTGTATCGTCATCGGCGTCGAGCGCTACTCGGCAGGATCTGGCGAATTCTCGCGGTCCGCTGAGGAATGATTGAGAAATCCAGACTGTGGAGATATGCATCAAGTGCTCCGGACTTGATGGTGTTTCTCCGTCCTTCGGAATGAGCGCTTGCCAGAGTTCTGGCACTGGCTGCATGGTCGCGGCGACGGGCTACGGTCAACCCCGCCCCCACGGGGACGCACCTCAGCGGTCGTCGCGGCTATCGGTGAGACTGCAGGCAGTCCTGTCAAGTGGAGCAATCAAATACCCCGCGCTAGAGCCGGAGGAATTGTCTATGCCCCGGGCACCTGCACAGAAGATGTGCTGCCCTCCGAGGGAACCGTGCCATTGATTGCCTGCAAAGCGTGAAGTTTTCCCGGGCAAAGTCGCGACGACAATCAGCAAGTGCTCCGGGATGGATAGTGTCCGCGCCCGAACTTGGCGCAGTCTCAAGGCAAGGAGCTGTCTCCGCGGTCCCGTTCATGTCATGGTGCGCCCGGAAGCGGAGTTCTCCTCCGTAAAACGCCATGAACCGGGCGCAGAGCCTGGCTCCTCCGACGTGCCATCTCCGTCGTGCCGCAGCCAAGGCCGCCGTCCGGCGTGCCGCCTTGAAGGGGTGGAAGCTGCATGATCAGCGATGTCGAACCGGTCGAGGTCGAAGTCGCAATTCATGAAGAGAGGGACGACGCGCTGCGTGTCTCGGCAGCCGGAGGGCCCCCTATCTGATTGCCTCGCAACAGGCTCAGGCTGGAAACTGGGGTCGGCACCGATTGCACAGTGATGGCTACGGTACCCCGCTGGCTTGCAGAAGAGAAGGGGCTTGCCTGAGAGGGACCAGCAGAAGTGAGCCACATGGGAAAGTGCGAGCTATTGTCCGCCTCTGCCCCACAAAACACTGCGGTCGGCTTCTTGAGGCCAACCGCGACCGCCACGTCAAGCATACCGAACAAATTCTTTCATAACTCAGCCTATCGCGACACAGCAGGAACCCGGAATGTCGCACCTACGCGGGCTACCTGGACGATCCCTCTGCCCGTCGTGCCCCCCGCATTGCAGTCCGTCGCGGGAAACCTCCACGACTGGCGAAGAGCGCAGAGGCGGTCGGCCAGAACATGGGTCGCCGCGCCGGGCGTTGTTGCGCAAAACTGGTGGGATTCATCTTGTGAACCCAGCATGCTAGCCGGGCTGCATGAGCAGACCTCCGAAGCCGACCTGCAAGACCACCAATTGGCAAGCGTATA
>NZ_VATA01000009.1 GCF_005870025.1 Poseidonocella sp. HB161398 | reverse complement strand
GCTGCGGTCAGCGTGGTCTTGCCGTGGTCGACGTGACCGATCGTGCCGATGTTCACGTGCGGCTTCGTACGCTCAAACTTTGCCTTTGCCATGTCTTCGGGCGCCTTTTCTGGGGGCGGTCCGCCCGCCCTTGGTCATCAACGGCAGCCGGGTACGGAAGCGCCGCAGGAGAGTCAAGCCTTTCGCGCCGTTCCGGACGCGGATTGCGGCCGGACGGCACCGTTTCGGCGGAATTCGGTCAGGGGTGCGGGCCCGCAGGCGGGCCGGGCGGCGCTCAGGCGCCGGGCTCGGCCGTTCCGGCGGCGGCGACCGGGGCCGCGGGGGCGAACCAGTCCTCGTTCTCGCGCAGCCATTTCTCGATCTCGACCGCGGCATTGTCGGCCAGTTCGGCGAGCTGCTCCTCGGCGCTCTGGGTGTAGCCCGAGCCGAGCACGGTGTCGCCGCCGGCATCTTCCCAGACCACCATCTGCTTCCAGTCGCCGCTGATGCGATTCTGGTCGGCATCGAAGACCGCGACATTCATCCCCAGCAGAGAGCGCGGCGCCAGCAGCACCGGGATCCCCGGCGCGGCGAGCGCATAGGCGACCACCTTGATGCCGATGGAATACTGGCCGCTGCCCTGGAAGCGGCGGAAGCGCGTCTCGACGGCCCCGGAGACGGCCGCTTTCAGCGCCTCGTCATCCATGCCGCGCGACATCGGCCCCTTCTGCGGGTCGTCGACGATCACCACCAGGTGCTGCAGGCTGAAATCGCCGAGGGCGCGCCCCTCGATCTCGGGGGCGATATTGGTGGTGCAGCCCATCAGGGCGAGGCTCGCGGCCAGGGCAAGGGCGGTACGGCGGTTCATCGTCAGGCTCCCGAGGCAATGCCCCCCCGGTTAGCAGGGGGCGCGCGGCTTGGCAAACGCCTCGCCGCCGCGGGGTCACGGCCGGGCGCGGGTGCGGCGGCAGACCTGCTGCAGTGCCGCCCATTCCGCCGGGCTCAGCACGGGGCGGTCCGCGGAATGGGCGGCCGCCTCGCGCGCGGCCCGGCTGCGCTCCCCCAGGGCCGGATGCGAGGCGAAGAGCGCGGCCAGGCGCGAGCCTCCGCCCGCCTCCGCCGCCATCCGGTCGAAGAAGCTGGCGAGCGCGGCGGGCGAGACCCCGGCCGCGGCCAGCCGCTCGGCGGCATAGGCATCGGCGGCGGTCTCGGCATCGCGGGCGTAATGCGCGTCGCTCAGCGCCCGGGCCGCCGCGGCGATGGCCGCCGCGCCCATCACGTCGCCCGCCGCCAGGCCCAGCACCGCCGCCGTCCCGGCCGAGCGCAGCGCCAGCCGCGCCGGATCGCGATGCGCCACATGGCCGAGCTCGTGGGCAAGCACCGCGGCGACCTCCTCGGCGCTCTCCGCCCCGTCGAGAAGCCCGCGCATCACCACCACATGGCCGCCCGGCGCGGCAAAGGCGTTGACGGCCGGCGCGTTCAGCACCGCGATCTCCAGCGGATAGGGCAGATCGGCGCCGCGGGTCAGCCGGTCCGCCATCTTGCCGAGCGCGGCCAGCCCGGCACGGTCGCTGCACCAGCGCGCCTCGCCCTCGGGCGCGTCGAAGAAGAGCCCCGCCTGGTCGCGGATCGCCGCGCCAAGCCGCGCCTCCGCCGCCGGCGGGATCCAGCGCGCCATCCGGTTCGACAGCAGCGGGATCGCCGCGAAGAGAAGAAGCGCCAGCACCGCCGCTGCGCCGCCGCTCCAGAGAAGCACGCGGCGCAGCCCGGCCGGATCGCGGCTCCGGGCCGTCAGCTTCGGACAGGCGCTCCGCGCCCAGGCGACGGTCCCTGCGTCTTCGAGCACCAGCCGAGGATCCTGTCCCGGCAGGCGCAGCACCAGCCGCTCCTGCCCGGCCGCCGTGTCGCCTAGCGCCCGGATCTCTTCCAGCGGCCAGCGCAGCGTCTCGTCGGCATCCTCGAGCGCGATCTCCAGCATCCCTTCCGCGGCCGTGACCCGGGCGGCAAAGCGCCCGGCGCGTTCGCCGTCGAGATACCAGCCGCGATGCGCCATCAGAACGCGCCGCCGAGATCCAGCGCATCGGCGAAGCCGTCGGCATCGGCCATCGCGTCGCCCGGCCGCTGCCCGACCGAGGTCAGCAGGATCGGCGTCTCCACCCAGGCGTGGCGCACCAGATGCGCCAGCACCGGCTGGGTGACGAAGACCAGCCTCAGGGGCGAGACCAGCCCGTAGAGCGCCAGCCCGCCGGCAAGGAGCGGCACCAAGGCCGCCGCTCCGGCCGTGTCGTCGAGGTCGGGCATCGGCACGATGCGCGCGAAGCCCGCCAGAAGCGCGAGGCCGCAGAGGCCGATCACCGCGGCGACCGCCGCCCAGCCGCCATAGTAGCGCAGCGCCACTACCCGCGGCCGCGGCGCCGCGCCCAGCCGGATGCCCTGCCCCGCGGTCTTGTGCCGGGCCATGATCGCGAAACTCTCGACCCGGTAGTGGACCAGCCCGTAGGCGAAGACCCCGCCCGCGCCGAGGAGCAGGAGACTGCTGAAGGGCAGCCCGGCCACCCAGGCCGGGACCGCCAGCGCGAGCGCCGGCACCGAAAGCAGCAGCGGCGTCATCGCCTTGTAGAGCATCGTCCAGCGGCCGCCCTGGCGGAGCCGGGCATCGCCGAACCAGCTGCGATCGCACAGATAGGCCTCCAGCCGGAAGGTCATCAGCGGCCAGAGCAGGCCCAGGCTCGCACCGGTCAGGGCGGCATAGAGGCAGCCGCGCCAGGCATAGCCCCAGGCGCCCGGCTCCATCCCGAAGCGGATGCCCCGCCAGGTGGTGCGCGACAGCAGGTAGCGCCGCGCCCGGTAGGCGGCGAAGAAATAGAGCGGCGCGAAGATCGCCCCGGCATTCTGCAGCACTAGGTTCAGCGCGGTCAGCCCGCCCGGCGCCTCGGGGCGGAAGAGTGCGAATCCGAGGAAGGAGAGCACGACGGCGAGGACCGCTGCGAGGCTGCCCAGCACCACCACGGCGATCAGGAAGCCCAAGAATTTCTCGGTGCCGGTGCCGGTATATTCCAGCGCGTCGCCGCCGGGATCGATCGAGGACCACAGCTTGCGGCGGATCCGCGTCTTGGCCCAGAACCGGTAGAGGCCGAGCGTCGCGACGGTCAGCAGCCCTGTGCGCAGCGCCAGCCAGAAAAGCGCGGAGGCACTGCCCGAATAGCGCCCCTGCAGGGGGCTGCCCGCCTCCGGTTCCGTTGCCATCCCGTTCTCCGTCATCGCGCCGCCGACGCGCTTTCCGTTTATTGCGCCAGAGGCGCGTCTTCCCAATCACAGCGCCGGGGGCGCGTTCTCCGTCATGACGCCAGAGGCGCGTCTTCCCAATCGCTGCGCCCAAGGCGCGTTTTCCCGACCACAGCGCCGGAGGCGCGTATCCCTGCCCCTGCGAAATAGGCGCGATTTATCCGGGCATCGCGCCTCGGGCAGGCTTTTCCGATCGCCCCGCCAGAGACGCGTTTCCCGATCGCCGCGCCGAAGCTGCGCCCCCGTGACCATATCGCCAAAGGCGCGTTTCTCCGGCCATGTCGCCGACAGCGCGGACCCGCCCCGGCGCGCGGCACGCCTGCCGAAAACGCCCCGCAGGCACGCTTGCCGTCATCGTGCCGAAGGCGCGCCCCGTCATGGCAGGGCGCAGGGCGGCGCGGTCTGTCCCTGTCATGCCGCCAGCGACCGGACCCCGCGGGAGCGGGCGGACAGCCCCCTGCCGGGGGCGTCCGGGTCAGGGGAAGCGGTTGTCGCGCGGGAAGCCGCGCGGCGCCATCCGGCCCGAGCCCGCGCGCTTGGCGATCCATTCGCCCAGCTCGGGATCGGCCACGGTGCGGGTCTTGCCATCGCCGAAGGGCCAGCTCAGCCCCACCGCGCGGGTGAAGGTGGTCGCGTCCGACAGGCCGCCATCCTTGTACTTCTGCAGCCGCACGCCCTTGCCGCGGGACATCTCGGGCAGCTCCTCGATGGCGAAGACCAGCATCTTGCGGTTCTGGCCGACCACGGCGACATGGTCGCCATCGACCGGACGGCAGACCGCCAGCCGGTCCGGGGCCTTGACGTTCAGCACCTGCTTGCCGCCCTTCTGCGAGGCGACCAGATCGTCCTCGAGCACGATGAAGCCGTCCCCGGCCGAGGAGGCCAGCAGCCGCTTGCGCCCCGGCACATGCGGGAAGAGCGTCATCATCTCGACCTCGTTGGGCAGGTCGATCATCAGCCGCACCGGCTCGCCCATGCCCCGCCCGCCGGGCAGGTTGTTCGCCGAGATCGTGTAGGCGCGGCCGTTGCTGTCGAGCAGCAGCAGCTTGTCGGTGGTGTGGGCGTGGAACAGGAACCGCCCCTCGTCCCCGTCCTTGTACTTGACCGGCTGGGACAGGTCGACATGGCCCTTCATCGCCCGGATCCAGCCCATCTTGGAGCAGACCACGGTGATCGGCTCCTTCTCGATCATGTCCTCGAGGCTGACCTCGGCCACTTCAACCGCCTCGGAGAAGCCGGAGCGCCGCTCGCCGAACACGGTATGGCGGCCGAACTGCTTGCGGACCGCGCGCAGCTCTTCGGAGATCTTCTTCCACTGCAGGTCCTCGGAGGCGAGGAGCCCGACCAGGCCTTCCTGCTCGGCGATCAGGTCGTCGCGCTCCTTGCGCAGCTCCATTTCCTCGAGACGGCGCAGCGACCGCAGCCGCATGTTGAGGATCGCCTCGGCCTGCACGTCGCTGAGCTGGAACTCGGCCATCATCACCGGCTTTGGCTCGTCCTCGGTGCGGATGATCTCGATCACCCGGTCGAGATTGAGGAAGGCGATGATGTAGCCCTCGAGCACTTCCAGCCGGTGCGCGATCTTGTCGAGCCGGTGCTGCGAGCGGCGCTGCAGCACCTCGCGGCGGTGGTCGAGGAAGGCGCGCAGCACCTCCTTGAGCGAGCAGACCTTGGGCGTGCGCCCGTCGATCAGCACGTTCATGTTCAGCGAGAAGCGGATCTCAAGGTCGCTGAGGCGGAACAGCGTGCCCATCAGCATCTCGGGCTCGACCGTTCGCGCGCGCGGCTCCAGCACGATGCGGATGTCCTCGGCGCTCTCGTCGCGGACATCGGCGAGGATCGGCACGCGCTTCGACTGGATCAGGTCGGCGAGCTTCTCGATCAGCTTCGACTTCTGCACCTGGTAGGGGATCTCGGTGACCACGACCTGCCACTGTCCGCGGCCCAGATCCTCGACCTGCCAGCGGGCGCGCAGGCGGAAGGCGCCGCGGCCGGTGCGGTAGGTCTCGATGATCGACTCGCGCGGCTCGACGATGACGCCGCCGGTGGGGAAGTCCGGGCCGGGGATGTGGTCGATCAGCGTCTCGTCGCGCGCATTCGGCGACTTGATGAGATGCAGGCAGGCCGAGACCAGCTCGTCGATATTGTGCGGCGGGATGTTCGTCGCCATGCCGACCGCGATGCCCGACGATCCGTTGGCCAGCAGGTTCGGGAAGGCGGCGGGCAGGACGACCGGTTCCTGCAGCGTGCCATCGTAGTTGTCGCGGAAATCGACCGCGTTCTCGTTCAGCCCTTCGAGCAGCGCCTCGGCCGCGGCGGTCATCCGCGCCTCGGTGTAGCGCGAGGCCGCCGGGTTGTCGCCGTCGATATTGCCGAAATTGCCCTGGCCGTCGACCAGCGGGTAGCGGACGTTGAAATCCTGCGCCAGGCGGGCGAGCGCGTCATAGATCGCCGCATCGCCATGGGGGTGGTAGTTCCCCATGACATCGCCCGAAATTTTTGCACTTTTTCGGAAGCCGCCGGCGGAACTCAGCCGAAGTTCGCGCATTGCATAGAGGATACGGCGATGCACTGGCTTCAGCCCGTCCCGGGCATCTGGCAGCGCGCGGTGCATGATCGTCGAGAGCGCATATTGCAGATAGCGCTCGCCGATGGCGCGGCGCAGCGGTTCGGAACTGTCGTGAGGCATGGTCGTGTCGGACATGAACCCTGTGGTACTCAAGCCAGCGTCAAGGGTAAAGTGGCTTATTACACGGTAGAATCAGTGCTGCCTTAAAGTGAGTCGCTTATCCTGGATACAAGCATTCGGAGAATGAACATGGCAATCCGGCTCAGCGCAATCCTCCTGATGATCATTTTCGCCGTGCTGCAGTTCGGCGGCAAGGACTTGACGCAGAGCCCGTTCGCGGAATTTCCCGATGCCAGGCCCGATACCGTCATCATGAGCACTGTCGAACCGCTCGACACGCCGATGGCCGCCGCAGCGCAGCCGCGGCTTGCCGCTGCCAGCGCCACCAGGCTTCCCGCCCCGTCCGCCACGCAGGCCGCCGCAGCCGCCGCCATTCCCGTGGCCGAGCCGGCCGTCGCCACCGCCCTGCCCGAGGGGGCGACGCTGCCCGCGCACGAGGACGAGGCGCAGACCGCGCTCGACATGGCGGTGATCGACGCCTCCGCCTCGGTGGGCGAGCTGTCCGCCGCGCTGACGCTGAAACCGGGCGTGTCGCCCTCCTCGGTCTCGGGGCTCGACGCCTTCCGCGAGCGCCGCGAGGCCGCGGCAGAGGCCGCCAACGCCACCGGCGGCGCCTCGCTGGCGCAGGTGACCGGCTCGACTGTCAACATGCGCGCGGGCCCCTCCACCTCTGATCCGGTGGTCGGCCGCGCCCGCGAGGGCGAGCGCGTGGAATGGGTGTCCGAACCCGCGCCGGGCTGGGCTTTGGTCCGCCATCCGCGCTATGACGGCGACATGTACATGTCCTCTGCCTATCTGGACCGGATCGCCAATTGACCCCATCTGACAGCGGCCCCGGCCGCATCCTGATCACCGGCTGCTCCTCGGGGATCGGCCTTGATGCCGCGCGCACCCTCAAGGCGCGCGGCTGGACCGTCTATGCCACCTGCCGCCAGGAGGCCGATTGCGAGCGGCTCCGCGCCGAAGGCTTGGACAGCTTCCAGCTCGACCATTCCGACGAGGCCTCGCTCGACCGCGCCATGGCGGAGGTCGCGGCAAGGGGCGGGCTCGACGCGCTCTTCAACAACGGCGCCTACGCGATCCCCGGCGCGGTGGAGGACCTGCCCCGCGGCGCCCTGCGCGAAATCTACGAGGCCAATGTCTTCGGCTGGCACGACCTGGCGCGGCGGGTGATCCCGCTGATGCGGGCGCAGGGGCACGGGCGGATCGTCATGTGCTCGTCGATCCTCGGCTTCGTCCCGGCGAAATGGCGCGGCGCCTATGTCTCGACCAAGCACGCGCTCGAGGGGCTGACCGACGTCCTGCGGCTGGAGATGGCGGACACGCCGATCCGGATCGTGCTGATCCAGCCCGGCCCGATCGCCACCGAGATCCGCCGCAACTCCCGCGCGCCCTTCGAGCGCTGGATCGACTGGGAGGCCTCGCCCCGGGCGGAGCAGTACCGCGGCAGCCTGCTCAAGCGGCTCTATGTCGAGCCGCCGGCGCCGACCCCGGGCGAACTCGGCCCCGAGGCGGTGACCCGGGCGCTGGTCCATGCGCTGGAAAGCCCGCGGCCCAGGGCGAAATACCGGGTCACCTGGCCGACCAGGCTGGCCTGGATCCTGCGGCGGGCCCTGCCGCAGCGGCCGCTCGACTGGCTCTGCGCACGCGGCTGAAAACCGGGCCAGGGGACGAATCGGCTTCCCTTTCGCCCGGGAATGGCGTAATGGCGCGGCTCACTCAAAGGCCTTGCTGGACGACATCCCGGCTCGCGCCGTTCACTCCAGATGCGAAGGAGACACCCGATGTCGATTACGCCCGAAGAAAAAGACCGCCTGATCAAGGAATACGGCACCAAGGAAGGCGATACCGGCTCCCCCGAGGTGCAGGTTGCCATCCTCAGCTCGCGCATCGCGACCCTGACCGAGCACTTCAAGACCCACGCGAAGGACAACCATTCGCGCCGCGGCCTGCTGAAGCTCGTCGCACAGCGCCGCAAGCTGCTGGACTACGTCAACGCCAAGGATCCGGCGCGCTACAAGTCGCTGATCTCGCGTCTCGGCCTGCGCCGCTGACCCGCTGACATACCGCGAATTCCGACACCCGCCAATCTGGCGGGTGTTTTCGTTTGCGGACAGGGATCTGGCCGGAACCCTGGCCCGCGGCTCCCGTTGACGGTCGGACCGCACCGACAGGAGACCGCCCCTTGCCCGACGCTTCCCAGCTGCCCTTCGCCGCCCTGATCCTCGGACTCGGGCTTGCCGCGGGGGTGATCCTGGCGGGCGGGCTGCGGATGACCGGCCTGGCCGACCGCATCGCCGACCGCACCGGGCTGGGCGAGGCGCTGGTCGGCGGCGCGCTGCTCGGGGCGGCGACCTCGCTCTCGGGCGTCGTAGTCTCGCTCTCCGCCGCGCTCGACGGGCGCGCCTCGCTGGCCTTCTCCAATTCCGTGGGCGGGATCGCGGCGCAGACCGCCTTCCTGGCGCTGGCGGACCTGCTGTGGCGCCGCGCCAATCTCGAACATGCCGCGGCCGAGCTGGCCAACCTGTTCCAGAGCGCGCTGCTCCTCCTGCTGCTCGCCCTGCCGGTGCTGGCCTATGGCGGGCCGGATATCAGCGTCTTCGCCGTCCATCCCGTCTCGCTCCTGCTGCCGGTGCTCTACGCGCTCGGCCTGATCGGCACGCATCGCAGCCGCCAGGCGCCGATGTGGCAACCGGTGAAGACCGCCGAGACCCGCGAGGATGCCGACGAGGAGGACGCCAGCGACACCACGCCGACATCGCGGCTGTTCCTGACCTTCGGGCTGCTGATGGCGGTGATGGGGCTGGCAGGCTACGCGATCGCGCAGCTTGCCGGCGAGCTGGCCGACCGGACGGGCGTCTCTGCCTCGCTGGTCGGCGCGCTCCTGACCGCCGTGCTGACTTCCCTGCCCGAGCTGGTCACGACGCTGGCCGCGGTGCGCCGCGGCGCGCTGCAGCTGGCGCTTGGCGGGATCATCGGCGGCAACACCTTCGACACGCTCTTCCTGACGCTGTCGGATATCGGCTACCGCGACGGCTCGCTCTACCATGCGATCGGCCGCGGCGACCTGTTCTGGCTGGGCACGGGGCTGGCGATGACCGGCGTGCTGCTGCTGGGGCAGCTCTACCGGCAGAAGGACGGGCCTGCGGGCATCGGGCTGGAAAGCGTCGCGATCCTCGGGATCTATGCCGGGGCGGTCGCGCTTCAGGCCGTCGCGGGCTGAGCCCCCGGGCGCAATGCGCAGGAACCGGTTCGCAAGCGGGACTGGCGGGCGGCAGGGTCGGGCGGCACCCCCCATACGGAGCAGCCATGACCTTCCGCATCCGCGCCCTCGCCCCCGAACCCTTCGCCGGGCTCTTCTCCCTCACCGACCGCGAGCTTGCCGCGCGCAATGCCTGCCGGATGACCGCCACCGCCAAGCCCGGCACGCCCTGCCGCGTCAGCCTGGAGGATGCCGAGCCCGGCGAAACCGTCCTTCTGGTGAATTACTGCCACCTGCCCGAGGAGACGCCCTACCGGGCGAGCCATGCGATCTTCGTGCGGGAGGGCGTGGCAGAGGCCCGTCCGGAGCCGGGCGAGATCCCGCAGCTTTTCCTGCACCGCATGCTGTCGGTCCGGAGCTTCGACGACCGCCACATGATGGCCGGCGCGGCGCTGGCCGGAGGCCGGGACCTGGCCCCGGCGATCACGGAGGCGTTCGGCGACGCGCGCATCCGCTACCTGCATCTGCACTATGCCGGGCCGGGCTGCTTCGCCGCGTCGGTGGAACGGGCCTGACGGCCCGCTCCGGCTGCCGGGTCCTGCGGATCAGGCCGGGTATTTCGCCTTGCGCAGATAGGGCAGCACCATGTCCAGCTCGCCGAATTTCGCCTTGGCCGCGTCATTGTCGAGGCTGAGCGCGACGATCACGTCCTGGCCCACGGTCCAGTTGGCCGGGGTGGCGATCGGCGCGCCATAGGTGGCCTGCAGCGCGTCGAGCGCACGCAGCACCTCGGCGAAGTTGCGGCCGACCGACATCGGGTAGGTCATCGACAGCTGGAGCTTCTTGTCCGGGCTGATGATGTAGACCGAGCGCACGGTCGCGGTGTCGGCCGGGGTGCGCCCGTCGGGCAGGTAGGCCTCGGCGGGCAGCATGTCGAAGGCCTTCGACACGGCCAGACCCTCGTCGGCGATGATCGGGAAGGGCACGCGGCAGCCCGCCACCTTCTCGATGTCGCCGATCCATTTCAGGTGCTCGTCGACGCCGTCGACCGAGACGCCGATGACCTTGGTGCCGCGCTTCTCCCATTCCTTCGAAAGCTGCGCGACAGCGCCGAATTCGGTGGTGCAGACCGGGGTGAAGTCCTTGGGATGGCTGAACAGGATCGCCCAGCTGTCGCCGATCCAGTCATGGAAGGTGATCTCTCCCTGGCTGGTCTGGGCGGTGAAATCGGGAACGGTGTCGTTGATGCGCAGACCCATGTGTCGGCTCCTGTCTTGACGGTTCGGCGCCAACATGTGCCTGCGCCGCCGCAAGGGCAAGAGGGGCGCGCCCTTGCGCCTCAGGCCGGGCCGCTGGTGCTGCAGGCCGCCCGGGTCCGCCGCGCCATCTCGCGCGTCCAGGCCTCGCCGACCTCCAGCCGGTAGGAGGCGACGATCTCCGAGAAGCCGCGCAGGTAGCTGCAGTGATAGGCGGCATCCGGCGGCATCCAGTCGAGCGGCCCGCGCGCCCCCTTCGAGGCATTGAGCGATCCGCTGACGATCAGCAGGTTCTCGGGATCGAGCGCGAAACCCTCGCGGCGCGACGCGCTCCAGCGCCAGGCGCCATGCTCCCAGGCCCATTTCAGCGGCACCAGATGGTCGATCTGCACGTCGCGCGCCTCGGTGAAGACCTGGCCGGAATAGGGATCGGTCCATTTCCCGCTGGCCACGGCGCAGCCGGTGCCGGTCAGCGTGACCTTCGCCGCGGAATCGTCGATCAAGAGCTCGCCGCGGGTATCCTGGCAGTCATGGTCGGCATCCACCCAGCCGCCGAACGCCGCCCGGTCATAGCCGGGCACCTCCCCCTGCGGACCGCTGCACACAGACAGCCCGAGAAACGCCAGAACCAGAACGCGGCTCATACCCTACACCCTTCGAAAGACACCCGGTTTTTCCCCTACCGGGCGTTCGGCGCGCGCAAAAGCCCTGTCCTAGCGGCAGGGTGAACAGGATCGGAACATTTCCGCCGGGATCAGAACGGCGCGGGCACCGAGAAGCTCATCCCCTCGCCGCCTTCGGGATTGCGGAAGCGCAGCCGCTCGGCATGGAGCATCAGCCGCGGGAACTCCGCCGCCGCGCCCTCGGCATAGAAGGGGTCGCCCAGGATCGGATGGCCGAGCGCCAGCATGTGCACGCGCAGCTGGTGGCTGCGCCCGGTCAGCGGGTTCAGCCGCACGCGGCTTTCGCCATTGCCCGCCTTGACGCGCTTCCATTCGGTGACCGCCTTGCGGCCGGTCTCGTGGCAGATCTTCTGCAGCGGGCGGTTCGGCCAGTCGACGATCAGCGGCAGGTCGACCGTGCCTTCGGCCTCTGCCATCTCGCCCCAGACGCGGGCGACATAGGCCTTCTTCACCTGCCGCTTCTCGAATTGCAGCCCCAGATGGCGCTGGCCGTGGCGGCTGAGCGCGAAGACCATCACCCCCGACGTGTCGCGGTCGAGCCGGTGGACCAGCAGAACCTCGGGGAAGATGCCCTGCAGCCGCGAGATCAGGCAGTCGGCCAGATGCTCGCCCCGGCCCGGCACGGACAGGAGCCCCGAGGGCTTCTCCACCACCAGCACATGGGCATCGTGATGCAGGATGTTCAGCGGATCGGTCGGCGGGTCGTAGGGCGCGGTGCCCGGAACGAACTTGGTCATCGGCAGGACCTCGGCGGCGGCGGTCAGGGGGCGGAGATGCCCGCTCGGCGGCCCGAAGACAAGGCCGCGCCGCGTGCAATCGGCCGAAAACCGTGCCAGAAAGGGTCAGAATGTCGCGAAGCCGCGGAACCGGCCCGTTTCGGAGGGCCGCCAAATTGATTTGCCGCTGCCGAGACACGATATCGTGCGGACAGACGGGCGCCGGGCGACCATGGCGCCCCTGAAATTGCCAAGCATTGGGAGAATGGCCGTGAACAAGGCGATGCAACGCCTAGACAATTTTCTGCACAAGGAGACCAGCGCGGGCATCGTGCTGATCATTGCGACCGTCCTGGCCCTGGTGGCCAGCAATTCGCCGCTGGCAGGGGCCTATGACAGCTTCCTGCACATGCACATGAGCATCCAGGTCGGCGACCTCGTCATCGACAAGGGACTGAGCCACTGGATCAATGACGGGCTGATGGCCATCTTCTTCTTCCTGGTCGGGCTCGAGATCAAGCGCGAGCTGGTCCAGGGAGAGCTGTCCAGCGTGGACAAGGCGCTGCTGCCGCTGCTCGCCGCGATCGGCGGGATGGCCGGGCCGGCGCTGATCTACTACGCCACCAATATCGGCAGCCCCGAGACCGTGGCCGGCTGGGCGATCCCGGCAGCGACCGACATCGCCTTCGCGCTCGGCATCCTGGCGCTGGTGGGCAGCCGCGCGCCGGTGGCGCTGAAGATCCTGCTGCTGGCCATCGCCATCATCGACGATCTCGGCGCGATCATCATCATCGCCCTGTTCTACAGCGAGGACATGTCGGTTCTGGCGCTCGGCACCGCGGCGATCGGCGTGGCCGCGGCGGTGGTGCTGAACCGCGCGGGGGTGAACCGCACCTTCCCCTATGTCGCCTGCCTGATCTTCGTCTGGGTCTGCGTGCTGAAATCCGGCGTGCATGCGACGCTGGCCGGGGTGCTGATCGCGCTGACCGTGCCCTTGACCAAGCCCGACGGCAGCGAGGGCCTGGCGCCCAAGCTGGAGCACGGGCTGCATGTCTGGGTCAGCTTCCTTATCCTGCCGATCTTCGCCTTCGCCAATGCCGGCATCGACCTGTCGGGGATCACGCTGAACATGCTCTTCTCGCCGGTGCCGCTGGGCATCGCCGCGGGGCTGTTCCTGGGCAAGCAGATCGGCGTCTTCGCGGTGATGTTCGGCCTGACCAAGCTCGGGCTGACGCGGATGCCCCGCGGGGTGAACTGGATGCAGGTCTACGGCCTGACCTGCCTGACCGGCGTCGGCTTCACCATGAGCCTGTTCATCGGCGGGCTGGCCTTCACCGACTACGACACGATGAACGAGGTGCGGCTGGGCGTGCTGCTCGGCTCGATCTTCTCGGGCGTGCTCGGCTACTACGTGCTCTTCCGCGCGGGCGATCCGGCCAAGCAGAAGGCGGCCCAGACCGCCTGAGCCCGGCCCGGGCCCCGAAAATCCGAGCGCGCGGAAGGAAACTTCCGCGCGTTCCGCGTTTCCGGCGCGGGCGGCGCTCAGAAGTCGATGGCGATGCCCTTCTTCTCCCAGTCGCCATAGCGCACGGGCTCGGGCCCGTCGCGCCCGCCCAGCTCCTTCGGCAGCGCCTTCTCCGCCTCCAGCGCGGCCTTGCGGCGGGCCTCGGCCTCTTCCAGCGCGCGGCGCGCGGCGGGCGGCAGGTCGGACAGGTCGCGGGTCTTCCCGGTATCGCTCATGGCGCACGGACTCCTTGTTTCGGTTCCCGCCCATGGTATACGCCGCCGATGGCTGAGAACAAGAAATCCCGCGCCCCCAGATCCTCCGGTCCCCGCAAGCCGCGCCCGCCGCAGCCGGGGCTGGAACCGCGCCGCGCCGCGCTGGCGCTGGTCCAGGCCGTGCGCCGCGATGGCCGGCTGCTGGCCGAGCTGACCGATACGGAGGAGGGACCGCTGGCCGTGCTCTCCCCGCCCGAGCGCGCCCGCGCCCAGCGGCTGGCCGCGCAGGCGCTGCGCCATGCCCAGCGGATCGACAAGGCGCTCTCGCCCTTCCTCGAGAAGGCGCCGCCCGCGCGGGTCCGGATGGTGCTGCATCTCGCCGTGGTCGAGCTCTGCGAGGACCGCTCGGCCGCCCATGGCGTGGTCAATGGCTGGGTGACGCTGGTGCGCGCCCATCCCAAGACCCGCCACCTGGCCGGGCTGGTCAATGCCGTGCTGCGCCGCGCCTCCGAAGAGCTGGCGCCCGGCTGGGACAGCCTGCCGCCCTCGCGCCTGCCCGACTGGCTGCGGAAACCCTTCCGCAAGGCCTATGGCGGCGAGGCCGTCGCGGCGATGGAAGCGGTCTTCGCCGCGCAGCCGCCGCTCGACCTGACGCCGAAGGACGGCGATGCCGCCGCGCTGGCCGGGGCGCTCGGCGGAACGGCGCTGCCGACGGGCTCGGTCCGGCTGGCCGAGGCGGGCCAGGTCTCCGCCCTGCCCGGCTATGCCGAGGGGCAGTGGTGGGTGCAGGACGCCGCCGCCGCGGTCCCGGCGCGGGTCCTCGCCCCGGCAAAGGGCGCGCGGGTGCTCGATCTCTGCGCCGCGCCGGGCGGCAAGACCCAGCAGATGGCCGCCGCCGGGGCCGAGGTCACCGCGCTCGACATCTCGCCCGCGCGGATGGCGCGGGTGGCCGAGAACCTCGCGCGCACCGGGCTCGCCGCGCAGACGGTCGTCGCCGATGCGATGGACTGGGCGCCGGAGATGCCCTTCGACGGCATCCTGCTCGACGCGCCCTGCACCGCGACCGGCACGCTCAGGCGCCATCCCGACCTGCCCTTCGCCAAGACCGCCGCCGCTACCGCGGAGCTGGCGGCGCTGCAGGCGGCGATGCTCGACCGGGCGCTCGGATGGCTCGCCCCGGGCGGGCGGCTGGTCTTCTGCACCTGCTCGCTCCTGCCCGAAGAGGGCGAGGCGCAGATCGCCGCCGCGCTGGCGCGCCACCCCGGGCTCGTTGCCGATCCGCTCGACCCGGCGGAATTCGGCCTGCCCGCCGCGGCCGCCGTGCCGGGCGGTCTGCGGCTGCGGCCGGATTTCCTGAAGGACCAGGGGGGGATGGACGGGTTCTTCATCGCCCGGCTGCATCTCGCGCCGCTGTGACTTTCGCGGAACGCGGGCGCGGCTGCGCCCCGCGCCCGGATGACAGCGGGCGGCGCCCGGCGTAAGCTCCGCCGCGATCCGCCAGACATGCCGCACCCGCGGCCGCAAGGGAGTTGCCGCGTGACCCGTGCCGAAGCCATGCCCCCGCAGAGCCGCGAGACGGCGACCCGGTTCCGCCTGTGGCGCGCCGGGCTGGGCCTGCGCCCGGCCGAATTCGCGATGCCCCCGGAACCGCGCAGCATCGGCTCGGCCGCGATCGGACGGGCGATCTGCCTGGGCGAGATCCAGCTCGGCGGGCGGCGCCGCGCGCTCGACCCCGAAACCAGCCTCTGGGACCTGCGCCCGCTGCCGCCGCGGGCCGATCTCGACCGGCACGGCTTCGCCTGGCTCGACGATCTCGCTGCCGCGGGCACCAGCCGCGCCCAGGCCCAGGCGCGGCGCTGGCTGGCGGACTGGCTGGCGCGCTACGACAGCGGCAGCGGCCCCGGCTGGCGCGCCGATATCGCCGCGCGGCGGCTGGTGCGCTGGATCAACCATGCCGAGATGCTGGCCGCGGGCGTCCCCGAGGCGGAGGCGCAGCGCTTCCGCCGCTCGATCGCCCGCCATGCCGTCTTCGTCGCCCAGGGCTGGCGCGGCGCGCCGCGCGGCCTGCCCACCTTCGAGGCGGTCTGCGGGCTGGTCCAGGCCGGGCTGGCGCTGCGTGGCATGGACGCCCGCATCCGCCCGGCGGTGAAGGTGCTGGAACGGCTCTGCCGCGAGGAGATCGGCGAGGATGGCGGCCTGCCCGGGCGCAATCCCGAGGAACTGCTGGAGCTCTTCTGCCTGCTGGTCTGGTGCGACTCCGCGCTGGCGGATGCCGGGCTGGCGGCGCAGCCGCAGCACCAGGCCGCCATCGCCCGGATCGCGCCGGTGCTGCGCGCGCTGCGCCATGCCGATGGCGGGCTCGCCCGCTTCCATGGCGGCGGCCGCGGGCTCGAGGGCCGTCTGGATGCCGCGCTGGCCGCCAGCCGGGTGCGCAGCGGCCCGCCCGAGGGGCTGGCCATGGGCTTCGCCCGGCTCGCCCGCGGCCGCGCCACGGTGATCCTCGACGCCGCCCGCCCGCCGCAGGGCGCCGCCGCCGCCGCGACCGGCCATGCCTCGACGCTGGCCTTCGAGCTGACCGCCGGGCGGCGGCCGATCGTGGTCAATTGCGGCTCGGGCCTCAGCTTCGGCCGCGACTGGGAACTCGCCGCGCGCGCCACGCCCGCGCATTCCGCGCTGACCCCCGACGGCGAGGGCTCCTCGGTGCTGCGCGAGCTGCGCCAGGGCCGCACCGTGCTGGCCGCGGGCCCGCGCGAGGTCGATTGCGGTCCGGTCCCCGGCCATGGCCCGGCCTCGCTCTCGGCCAGCCATGACGGCTTCGCCGCGCGGCACGGGCTGATCCACCAGCGCCAGCTGGACCTCGGCGAGGACGGCATGTCGCTGCATGGCGAGGACAGCCTGCTGCCCCTGGACGGTGCCGAACTCGACGAGGAGGGCACCGGCTTCACCATCCGCTTCCACCTGCATCCGGATGTCGCCGCCCAGCAGGGCGAGGACGGGCTGTCGGTCACGCTCCTGCTCAAATCCGGCGAGGTCTGGCAGTTCCGGCATGCCAGCCCGGCGCGGATGAGCCTTGACCCCAGCGTCTATCTGGAGAAAACCCGCCCCCAACCGACACCGACCCGCCAGATCGTGCTGGACGCCAGGGCGGCCGGCTCCGGAGCGACCATCCGCTGGAGCCTGTCGCGCGTGTCCCAGGGCACGGACGGCACGCGCGACCTGTACCGGGACGACATGTCGATTACCTGACCTGCCAGCGCGCCACAGAGCCGAAGGAGCCCACATGACCGCCGCCCAGCCGATCCGCACCGCCCTGATCTCGGTGTCCGACAAGTCCGGCCTGACCGACCTTGCCGCAGGCCTCGCCCGTCACGGGGTGCGGTTCCTCTCCACCGGCGGCACCGCCAAGGCGCTGCGCGAGGCGGGCTACGAGGTGACCGACGTCTCCGAAGTGACCGGCTTCCCCGAAATGATGGACGGCCGCGTGAAGACGCTGCATCCGAAGGTCCATGGCGGGCTGCTGGCGCTGCGCGACAATGCCGACCACCTGGCGGCGATGGAGGCCCACGGCATCGGCGCGATCGACCTGCTGGTCGTCAACCTCTACCCGTTCGAGGCCACGGTCGCCAAGAACGCCCCCTATGACGAATGCGTCGAGAATATCGACATCGGCGGCCCGGCGATGATCCGCGCGGCGGCGAAAAACCATGCCGGCGTCGCCGTCGTGGTCGATACCGAGGACTATCCGGCGCTGCTGGCCGAGATGGACAGCGCCGGCGGCACCACCAGCTTCGAGTTCCGCAAGCGCCTGGCGCTGACCGCCTATGGCCGCACCGCCGCCTATGACGCCGCCGTGTCGAACTGGTTCGCCCAGGCGCTCGAAGAGCCCGCGCCGCGCCGCCGCGCCGTGGCGGGCTACCTGGCGCAGACGCTGCGCTATGGCGAGAACCCGCACCAGGAAGCCGCCTTCTATGTCGACGGCACCAACCGTCCCGGTGTCGCCACCGCCTACCAGCTGCAGGGCAAGGCGCTGAGCTACAACAACATCAACGACACCGACGCGGCCTTCGAGCTGGTCTCGGAATTCTCCCCCGAACAGGGCCCGGCCTGCGCGATCATCAAGCACGCCAATCCCTGCGGCGTCGCCACCGGCGCGACCCTGGCCGACGCCTATGAGCGCGCCTTCGACTGCGACCGCACCTCGGCCTTCGGCGGCATCATCGCGCTGAACCAGGCGCTGGACGGCGCCACCGCCGCCAAGATTGCCGAGATCTTCACCGAGGTCGTCATCGCCCCCGAGGCCGACGAGGAGGCCCGCGCCATCTTCGCCGCCAAGAAGAACCTGCGCCTCCTTGTCACCGGCGGCCTGCCCGATCCGAAAGCCGCCTCGATGACCGTCCGCCAGGTCTCCAGCGGGCTCCTGTTCCAGGGCAAGGACAATGGCCATATCGCGCTCGGGGACCTGAAGGTCGTCACCAAGCGCGCGCCGACCCAGGACGAGCTGCGCGACATGCTCTTCGCCTGGCGCGTCGCCAAGCACGTGAAGTCGAACGCGGTGATCTACGCCAAGGACAGCGCCACGGTCGGCGTCGGCGCCGGCCAGATGAGCCGCGTGGACAGCACCCGCATCGCCGCGCGCAAGTCGCAGGACATGGCCGAGGCGCTGGGGCTCTCCGAGCCGACCACCAAGGGCTCGGTCGTCGCCTCCGACGCGTTCTTCCCCTTTGCCGACGGGCTGATCACCGCGGCCGAGGCCGGGGCGACCGCGATCATCCAGCCGGGCGGCTCGATCCGCGACGACGAAGTGATCGCCGCAGCCGACGAGCGGGGCCTCGCCATGGTCCTGACCGGCATGCGCCACTTCCGGCACTGAGCCCTGTCCCGCCCCGCCCTCCGCGGCGGGGCCTCCCTCTCTCACCGGATACAGCACGACATGCGCCTTCTCGCGATTACCGCGATCCTGATGCTGGCTCTCGACCAGGCCAGCAAATACGCCGTGGTCTGGGGCCTCGGCCTGATCGAGCAGGGCTCGATCCCGGTCCTGCCCCCCTATCTGGTCTTCCGCATGGGCTGGAATACCGGCATCAATTTCGGCCTCGGCTCGGGCGCCGACGCGCGCTGGATCCTGATCGCGCTCGCGCTGGGGATCTGCGGATGGGCGTTCGTCTGGGCGCGGCGCGATCCGCGTCCCGGCGTGGCGATCTCCACCGGCCTGCTGATCGGCGGCGCGCTGGGGAACGTGATCGACCGCGTGCTGCATGGCGCGGTGGCCGATTTCCTCAACATGTCCTGCTGCGGGATCGTCAATCCCTACACGTTCAACGTGGCGGATATCGGCGTCTTCCTCGGCGCCGCCGGGCTGATCCTGTCGCCGCCGCGCAAGGGCTGAACCCGCCATCCCCGCAATGAAAAAGGCGCCGGAGGGATCCTCCGGCGCCTTTTTCCTGTCCCTGTCCGGTCCGCTCAGCTCTCGCGGAAGGCCCGGTTGAAATAATCGGCGAAGGGCTTGAGCAGATAGGCCAGCGGGCTGCGGTCGCTGGTGCGCATATAGGCCTCCACCGGCATGCCCGGCAGCAGCGCCACATGGCCGGGCAGCTTCTCCGCCTCGCCCTCTTCCAGCTTCACCTCGGCGCGGTAGTAGCTGGCGCCGCTGTTCTCGTCCTGGAAGGCATCCGCCGAGACCACCGTCACCTCGCCCTCGAGCTCGGGCGTGGTGCGCGAGTCGAAGGCCGGGAAGCGCAGCATCACGTGCTGCCCCGGATAGACCTGATCGATATGGATCGTCTCGACCCGGGTGGCGATGATCAGCGGCCGGTCCTGCGGCACGATGTAGAGCACCGGGTCGGCGGCGCGGATCACCGAGCGCTCGGCATAGACGGTCATGCCGTAGACGATGCCCGAGACCGGCGCCTTGATGTCGAGCCGCGCAAGCTGCTCGCGCAGCGACTGGCGCTGCTCGAAAAGCTCGAGCTCGCGGTAGCGCAGGTCGCGCAGCGTGGTCGTGGCCTCCTCGCGGCGCGAGGTCTCGAGCTTCAGGATCTCGATGTCGATCTCGGTGACCCGCCCTTCGCTTTCCGCCTCGGAGGCGACCAGCTCGCCCAGCTCGCCGGCCAGCGAGGCCTCCTCGCGCTGCAGCGCCAGCACCCGGGCGCGCTGCGCCAGCCCCTTGTTCAGAAGGTCGGTCTGGTCGGACAGCTCGTCGCGGATCAGCGACAGCTGGGTGCCGAGCGCATCCTGCTGGGCGGTGATCCCGTCGATCTGGTTGGCGATCTGCGCGCGGCGCTTGCCGAGCTGCTCGGCCTCCTGCGACTGGCTGAGATTGCGCGCCTCGAAAAGCCGGTTCTGCCCTTCGACCAGCTCGGCGATCTCGGGATTGGCCGAGGCCGCCTCCAGCAGGTCCGGATCGTAGTCGATATCCTCCAGCCCGTTCTCCTCCGCCTCCAGCCGGCCGCGGCGGGCGAGAAGCTCGAAATACTGGTTCTCGACGATGTTCAGCTGCGACTGCAGCAGCGTGCCGTCGAGCCGGATCAGCACCTGCTCGGCCTGGACCTCGTCGCCCTCGTTCACGAGGATCTCGGAGACCACGCCGCCATCGGGATGCTGCACGACCTGGCGGTTGCGCTCCACCTCGATCTGGCCGGAGGCGACGATCGCCCCGGCGATCCGGGTGAAGGCCGCCCAGCCGCCCAGCCCGCCGACCAGCAGGACCAGCACCAGAATGCCGATCGTCAGGTAGCTGCGTGCGGAGAAATTCGACGGCGCCTCGGGCGCGGTCGAGAGCATCGGCCCCAGGGATGCCGGACCGGCAGAACCCGCCCCGGGCGATGCGGGGCCCGAAGATGCGGGAGCGGGCGCGCCGGGCTTGGACGCGGCGGCCGGGCTTGCGGCCCGCGGCGCGGCCGGGACTTTGGGTTCTTCGCTCATGCCACGCCTCCCGGGCTTTGCGAGGCCCTGATTTCATTCGCGTTCTTGACCATCTTGCCCAGCACCTCGTCGCGCGGTCCGAAGGCCTTGACGCTGCCGCCATCAAGCACCAGCAGCATGTCGCATTCCTGGATCGCGGCCGGGCGGTGCGCCATGATCAGCACCGACTTGCCCTCTTCCTTCATCGAGCGGATCGCCTGGTTCAGCGCCTGGCTGCCCTCGTTGTCGAGATTGGAATTCGGCTCGTCGAGCACCAGGATAACCGGATCGCCATAGAGCGCGCGCGCCAGTCCGACCCGCTGGATCTGCCCGCCGGACAGCTGCGCCCCGGCTGCGCTGACGCGGGTGTTGTAGCCGTCGGGCAGGCGCAGGATCATGTCATGCGCCGCCGCCTTCTTGGCCGCCTTGATGATGTCCTCGTCCCGGGCATTGGGTTCCAGGCGGGCGATGTTCTCGGCCAGCGTGCCGTCGAACAGCGTCACCTGCTGTGGCAGGTAGCCGACATAGCGCCCCAGCGCGTCGGCCTCGTACTGGTCGATCGTCGCGCCATCGAGCCGGATCTTGCCGCCCGCGGCGCGCCAGACGCCGGTCAGCGCCCGCGCCAGGGTGGATTTGCCCGCCCCCGAGGGCCCGATCACGCCAAGCGCCTTGCCCGGCTCCAGCCGGAAATTCACCAGCCGCAGCGCCGCCTGCTGATGCCCCGGCGGAATCACCGTGGCCTGCTGCACGTCCAGAAGCGCGCGCGGCCGCGGCAGCTGGGTGCGCGGACGCGGCGGCGGCACGGTGCCGAGCAGATCCGCGAGGTTGTCCCAGCTCTTCATCGCCGACTGCACCAGCGACCACTGCCCGACCGCCATCTCGATCGGCGCCAGAGCGCGGCCGAGCAGAATCGAGCCCGCGATCATCGCCCCGGCGGTCATCTCCATCTGCAGCACCAGATAGGCGCCGAGCCCGAGCATCGCCGATTGCAGGAACAGCCGGAAGGTCTTGGTCGAGGCGGTGAAGCCCCCGGCCGCATCCGCCGCCGCCAGCGACAGGCCCAGCGACTTGCCGCGCACCTGCTGCCAGCGGGTGAAGGCCGCGCCGCGCATGCCGAGCGCCTGGACCATGCCGGCATCGCCCTTGAGCCGTTCGGACATCATGTCGGCGGTGGCCGCCGCCTGGCTGGCCGCGAGCTGCGGCGTCTTGGTGATCCGCTGGTTGAGGAAGGTCAGCAGCACCAGCACGGCGCCGCCGAAGATCGCCATCATCCCCAGCCAGGGATGGAAGAAGAAGATCCCCGCCAGGAAGACCGGGGTGAAGGGCAGGTCGAAGAGCGAACCGAGGATCGGCGAGGCGAGGAATCGCTGCACCGTCTCCAGGTCGCGCACCCCGGCCGCGGCGGCGCCGCGGTCCTTGGTGGCGGCATCCTCCAGCGCGGCGGCGAAAACCCGCCGGTCCAGCTTGGCCTGGAACCGCGCGCCGATCCGCGCCAGCACCCGGCCGCGGACGAAGTCGAGGATGCCCATCATCAGGTAGAGGAACGCCACCAGCGCCGCCAGCGCGACCAGCGTCGCCTCCGAGCGGCTGCCCAGCACCCGGTCATAGACCTGCAGCATGAAAAGCGGGCCGGTCAGCATCAGCATGTTCACGAAGACGCTGAAGATTCCGACAAAGGCGAAGAGGCCCCGGCTCTCGGCGCGCGCCGCACGCAGTTCCTTGAGACCTTCTTCCCTGGTCCGGTCCATGGCGTCCCCCTCGTAATTCCCGTGCAGCTCTGGAAAACACGCCCGGGCCGGGCCATGTTAGTCAAACCGCGCAATGGCTTTCGCGACGGTCCTATACTATGTGTTCCCAAGTGCGAAGAATAGATTGAGGTGCGACGTGCAACCCAGCCAAGATGGCGCCATCCGGCCTCCGATTGCGCGAAAGTTAACGAGTTCCCTGCCTGCCGCTATCCTGGTGCTGTCCGGAATCGCGGGCTGCACGACCGGCCAGCCGGCCGGACCCGGGGAATTCAACGACCCCTATGAACAGACCAATCGCCGGATCCACAATTTCAACACTGCGGTAGACCGTGCGGTCTACCGTCCCGTTTCCAACGCCTATGGCACCGTGCTTCCGCAGCCGGTGCGCCGCGGCGTCGACAATTTTTCCGAATTCACCGACCTGCCCCGCCGGATCGTCAACGACATCCTGCAGGGCAAGGCCGAGGATGCACTGCATAACAGCTTCCGTTTCGCCACCAACGCCACTTTCGGCCTTCTGGGCGTGCTCGATCCGGCGACCTCGCTGGGCGTCGAGTCCCGGGACGCCGATTTCGGCGAGACCCTGCATGTCTGGGGCGTCGGCGAGGGAGCCTATCTGGCCGTGCCCTTCTTCGGTCCCTCGACCCAGCGGGATCTTGCCGGCGACATCGTCGATCTGGTCACCAATCCGCTCGGATACGTGCTTTCCCCACCGGAAAGCTACGCGCCGCCGGGCTCGACGGTGGGTGAATATGCGAACTATCGATATACATACAGGGATACGCTGAACGACGTGCTGGACAACAGCGCCGACAGCTACGCCACCACGCGCGTCATCTTTCTCGATGCGCGGCGGTTCGAACTTGGAATGTCCCCCGGCAGCGGGGGCGCAGACGATGGGGGCGTCATCGACCCCTACGAGGAGCTCTACGGTGAATGATCTTTCCCGCCGCACGGTCCTGTCCGGGCTTGCCGGCACGGCCGCCCTCGCCCTCCTGGCCGGGCCCGCCCTTGCCCTGACCGAGGACCAGGCCGTCACCTTCGTCAAGGGCATGGCCGCGGATATCGAGAAGACCATCAATTCCGGCCGGTCCGACGCGCAGATGTTCCAGGAGTTCGAGAAGCTCCTGAACAAGTATGCCGACATGGACGTGATCGCCCGCTTCGCGCTCGGCCCGGCGGCGCGCACCGCCTCGTCCGGCGACATGTCGGCCTATACCGCGGCCTTCCGCGGCTACCTGTCGAAGAAATACGGGTCGCGCTTCCGCGAATTCATCGGCGGCGACATCCGGGTGCAGGGCGCCCGCACCGACAAGCGCGCGGTGATCGTCAATGCCCGCGCCGTGCCGAAGGGCCAGTCGGCCGTGGCGGTGGAGTTCCACGTCTCGGACCGCTCGGGCAAGGTGTTCAACGTCGTGCTCGAGGGCATCAACCTCCTGACCACCGAGCGGACCGAGATCACCTCGCTGCTCGACCAGCAGGGCGGCAGCATGTCGAAGCTGACCGCCGAGCTGAAGAAGCGCAGCTGACCGCGGCGCCCGGGGCCTGTCCCCGGGCCCGCCTCCCCCGGCCCGCTGCGGCCGGGGCCCGCCGAAACCGGATGTTAACCAGTTTCCGGCGAAATCCGTCCATCCGGGCGGAGCGTTCTCATGAAATCAGCGGCATTGGCGGGCATGGCAGTTATCGGGCTGGCCTCCTGCATCGCCCATTCGCCGCCGCTCCATGGCGCCAGGCCGGTGCGCATCGCCTCCGGCGGCTCGGTCTTCCTGGTCCGCCATACCGACACCCGCGCCGAAGCCACCCGCATCTCGGCCGAGGCGCATCCCGACCGGATGACGATCCTGGCCCGCGCCCTCGCCGCGATCGAGGCCGCCTCGGGCTGCAAGGTCCTGCCCGGCACGCTCTATGGCGACTGGACCCTGGCGGAGGCCTATCTGGACTGCCCCGGCGGCGTGCCGCAGACCATCCAGCCGGTCCTCACCCACCGTCCCGCCATCGCCCGCCCGCCGGGCTAGCGCCCGCTCAGGCGCCGGGGCGGCGCGCCAGGAACAGGCTGTGCGACAGCACCGGATAGCCGCCGAAAGGCGGGCAGTCCGCGTAGCCGATCCGGCGGTAGAACCGCTCCGCCGCCTTCAGGTCGGTGCTGCTCTCCAGGCGGATTTCCGGGACCCCGCGCGCCGCCGCATGCGCCTCGAGCGCCGCCATCAGCGCATCGGCAATGCCCCGGCCGCGATGGCCCGGACGCAGGAAGAGCCGCTTCACCTCGGCATAGCCGTCCTTTTCGGCCAGCGCCACGCAGCCCGCCGCCGCCCCGTCGAGCCGTGCCACGAAGAAGGCGATGCCTGGCGCGGCCAGCTCTGCGGGGTCGAGCGAGAAGATCTCCTCGGGCGGCGAGATCTCCAGAAGCGCCGCCTGGCTCTCCGCGATCAGCGCCAGCCCGTCCGGGTCCAGCGGGGTCTCGATCCCGATCGTGATGCCCTCTGCCATGGCCGCCTTGCGCCTCCGTTCCGTCCGATGCCGCGGGACGCTAGCCCGGCCGCGCGCCCTTGTCAGCCGGAAAGCGCCGCCCTGCGGAAAAGCGCGCCAAGATGTCGACTTCACCGCCATATCTGGTAAGAAAGCCCTCCGCGCCTCCAACATATTCGCGAAGCGATTGACTTGGGGACGCGGAGCCATGATCATTCCGGGACGGTCTCTTCGAAAGGAACCAGGGTGCAGTTCACGCGTCTCCGCCTCAACGGGTTCAAGAGCTTCGTGGATCCCACGGACCTTGTCATCGCCCCCGGCCTGACCGGGGTGGTCGGTCCCAATGGCTGCGGCAAGTCGAACCTGCTTGAGGCGCTGCGCTGGGTGATGGGCGAGACCCGGCCCTCGGCGATGCGTGGCGGCGGCATGGAGGACGTGATCTTCGCCGGCGCGGCCACCCGCAATGCCCGCAACTTCGCCGAAGTGACGCTGCATATCGACAATTCCGACCGGCTGGCCCCGCCCGCGCTGAACGACCGCGACCTGGTCGAGGTGGTGCGCCGGATCACCCGCGACGCGGGCTCCGCCTACAAGGCCAACGGCAAGGAGGTCCGCGCCCGCGACGTGCAGATGCTCTTCGCCGATGCCTCGACCGGCTCCACCTCGCCCGCGCTGGTGCGCCAGGGCCAGATCAGCGAGCTGATCAACGCCAAGCCGAAGAGCCGCCGACGCGTGCTGGAGGAAGCCGCCGGGATCTCGGGGCTCTACCAGCGGCGCCACGAGGCGGAGCTGAAGCTGAAATCGACCGAGACCAATCTGGAGCGGGTCGAGGACGTGGTCGAACAGCTCGCCTCGCAGCTGGCGCAGCTCAACCGCCAGGCCAAGCAGGCGGCGCGCTACCGCGAGATCGGCGAGCAGCTGCGCGCGGCCGAGGGGCTGCTGCTGTTCCGCCGCTGGCAGGATGCCGACCGGGCGCTGATGGCCGCGCGCCAGGCGCTGACCGAGCGGGTGACCACCGCCGCCCGCGCCGAGGCCGGGGCGCGGACCGCCGAGACCGCGCGCACCGGCGCCGAGGACCAGCTGCCCGGGCTGCGCGAGGAAGAGGCGATCGCCGCCGCCGTGCTGCAGCGCGCGCTGGTCGAGCGGGACTCCCTGGCCGAGCGGCGCAAGGCCGCCGAGGCGGAGATCGCCCGGCTCGATGCGCGGCTGGCCGACTACGCCCATGAGGCTGACCGCGAGGCCGGGCTCAGCGAGGATGCCGAGGCGATGCAGGCGCGGCTCCTCGACGAGGCCGAGGCGCTGGCCGAAGCCGCCGAGGGCCATGACGAGAAGCTCGAACTGGCCGCAGAGCAGGCCGAAGCCGCCGCCGAGGCGCTGGCCGAGCGCGAAGAGGCGATGCAGGGCCTGACCGAGGCCGTCGCCGCGCTGGCCGCGCGCCACCAGGCCGTGGCACGGCTGGTCTCCGACAGCCGCAAGGTGCTGGAGCGCGAGACCGCCGAAGCCGCCCGCGCCGAAGCGGCGGTGGACGAGGCCGCGGCCCGCGCCGACGCCGGTGCGGAGGCCTGCGAGACCGCGGCCGAGGCGGCCGAGGCCGCGCAGGAGGCATTGGCCCTGGCGGAAGACGAGGCCCAGGGCGCCGAAGAGTTGCGCAGCGAGGCGCAGGGCGCCGAGGCCGTCGCCCGCGGGGCTGCCAGCGAGGCGCAGGGCGAGGCCAAGGCGCTGCGCGCCGAGGTGACCGGGCTCGAACGGCTGGTCGCGCGCGACAGCGGCAAGGGCGGGCAGATCCTCGACGAGCTTGCCGCCGCACCGGGCTACGAGCGCGCGCTCGGCGCCGCGCTGGCCGATGACCTGAAGGCACCGCGCCTGGCCGGCGGCCTGGCCTCCGGCTGGGCCGCGCTCGAGGATTACGCCGATCCGCAGCCCCTGCCCGCCGGCGCCGCGCCGCTCTCGGCGCATGTCACCGGCTGCGAGCTGCTGGCCCGCCGCCTGGCCCAGGTCGGCGTTGTCGATGCCGCCGAGGGCGCCGCGCTGCAGCCGCTCCTGATGCCCGGCCAGCGGCTGGTCTCGCGCGAGGGCGATCTCTGGCGCTGGGACGGCCTGGTCGCCGCGGCGGCGGATGCGCCCTCGGCTGCCGCGCTCCGGCTGGAGCAGCAGAACCGCCTGGCCGCGCTTTCCGCCGATCTCGAAGAGGCCGAGGCCCGCGCCGACGAGGCCGGGGCCGGCCACGAGGCCACCCGCGAGGCGCTGCGCGAGGCGACCTCGCGCGAGGCGGCCGCCCGCGAGGCCCGCAAGCGCGCCGAGACCCAGCTGTCCGAAGCGACCCGCGCGCTGACCCGCGCCGAGGCGGACCGCAACCTCGCCGCCTCCAAGGTCGAGGCGCTCGGCCTCGCCGCCAGCCGCCACCGCGAGGCCGCCGGCGCCGCCGAAGCCGAGCTGCGCCGCGCCGAGGAGACCCAGGCCGCGCTCGAGGATCTGGACGCCGCCCGCGCCCGCGCCGAGGCGCAGAAGACCGTGGTCGAGGCCGCGCGGCTGGCGATGCTGGCGCGCCGCACCGCCCATGACGAGATCCGCCGCGACGGCGAGGCCCGCGACAAGCGCGCCGCCCAGGTTGCCCGCGAGCAGTCCGACTGGCAGGCCCGCGTCGCCTCTGCCGCCGCCCGCCGCGGCGACCTGGCGCGCCGCCGCGCCGAGACCGAGGACAAGCTGGCCATGGCGCAGGACGTGCCCGCCGCGCTCGAGGAAGAGGCGGAGCGCATCGCCGAGGCCGTGCAGGAGGCCGAGGCCCGCAAGTCCCGCGCCTCCGACGCCGTCTCCGCCGCCGAGGGCGCGCTGCGCGCCGCCGCCGAGGCCGAGCGCGCCGCCGAGCGCGCCGCGTCCGAGGCGCGCGAGACCCGGGCCCGCGCCGAGGCCGTGGTCTCCTCCGCCGAGGAGAGCCTGGCCGAGGCCGAGGCGCGGATCGAGGAGGCGCTGGAACTGACCCCGCAGGCGCTGCTCGAGGAATTGCAGATCGACCCCGCGCAGCTCCCCGATGCCGAGCAGGTCGAGGCCACCGTGCTGCGCCTGCGCCGCTCGCGCGATGCGCTCGGCGCGGTGAACCTGCGCGCCGAGGAAGACGCCCGCGCCGTGCAGGAAGAGCATGACACGCTCAAGCGCGAGAAGATCGACCTCGAAGAGGCGATCTCCAAGCTGCGCTCCGGCATCCAGAGCCTCAACCGCGAGGGGCGCGAGCGGCTGCTGACCGCCTTCGAGGAGGTGAACGCGAATTTCCGCACGCTTTTCACCCATCTCTTCCGCGGCGGCGAGGCCAACCTGGTGCTGGTCGAGAGCGACGACCCGCTGGAGGCGGGGCTCGAGATCATGTGCCAGCCGCCGGGCAAGAAGCTCTCCACCCTGTCGCTCCTCTCGGGCGGCGAGCAGACGCTGACCGCGCTGGCGCTGATCTTCGCGGTCTTCCTCGCCAATCCGGCGCCGATCTGCGTGCTCGACGAGGTCGACGCGCCGCTCGACGACGCCAACGTGACCCGGTTCTGCGACATGATGGACGAGATGACCCGCCGCACCCAGACGCGCTTCCTGGTCATCACCCACCATGCCGTGACCATGTCGCGGATGGACCGGCTCTTCGGCGTCACCATGCAGGAGCAGGGCGTGTCGCAGCTCGTCTCGGTCGACCTCAAGCGCGCCGCCGCGATGGTCGCCTGAGCCGCCGCCACAGGCCCTGTCCCCCTCCGGACCCCGATCCGGAGGCTCCCCGGCGCCCGCAGGCACCGCCCTCCGGTCCCGGGCGCGCGGTCTCGATCGCGCAAGTTCGACGCGAAACGCCGTAAAACCCGCCGGGATTCCTTCGGCTTCGGGCAGGGAATCGCTGCTAGGGTCGCGGCGTGGGGGGCGCTGACCCGAGGGACATCCGATGTTGACGCCCAAAGTCTCCAAGGCGCTCGCCGCCATCTTTCTCGTAGCCACCGCCGGTCTGGCAGCCCCTGCCACGGCTGGCGACATCAGGTATCCGGGGATGCGGGATTTCGATTCCGTCTTCACCCGCGACGGGCTGGAAGTGAAGTTGCGCAACCAGACCGTGCTCTACAGGGACGGCTCGCAGGCCACCTATCTGCGCGACGGCACCTATATCTACCAGAAGACCGCCGAGGCGCCCGGCATTACCGGCACCTACAGGTTCCGCCCCGACGGCATGGTCTGCGTCCATTTCGACAAGGGCGGCAACCGCTGCGACACCTATGTGCGCAATGTCTACGACACGTTCTTCCTCACCGGCTCGGGACAGCGGCTGAAGGTGGAGGGAATCGTCCCCCGCCAAGCCAGGCGCGGCTGAGCGCCAGCGCGCGGCTGCGATAGGCCGCGCGGCGCGCATCGCCCTGGGGGCAGCGGCTCTGCGCCCAGGCCGACGAGGCCTGCGCGCGGAGCATCGCGAAAAGCGGCAGCGCCTCCAGAGCGGCCTCCGATGCCGGGCCGCCCGCCGCGCGGTAGCCGTCGGCCAGCGCCCCGGCCGCAGGCGCCAGATCCGGGCTGCCCGCCAGCCCGATCAGTGCCGTCGCCAGGTCGTAGGCGCGGAAGCCCGGGCCGCAATCGTCGAAATCGATCAGCACCAGCCCCGCTTCGGTCGACAGCATGTTGTCAGCCAGCGGATCGCCATGGATCACGCCCAGATCTCCGCCGCCGAACCCCGCCAGCATATCGGCCGCCGCCGCCCGGGCCCGCGCCAGCAGCGCACGGTCCTCGGCAGCCAGCCCCGGATCGGCCAGCGGATCGCCCCAGATCCCGGTCCCGGTCAGCGCCGCCGCGCCCCAGTCGGGACGGTCCGGCAGCTCCGGCGCCACCGCATCGGCGCTGGCATGGAAATCCGCCAGCAGCGCGCCCACCGCGCGCCAGCGCGGCGCCAGCGGCAGCTCGGTCGCGGGCACCGATCCCAGCGGCCGTCCCGCCACCCAGGAGACGATGCTGGCGCAGCGCCCGTCCGGCAGCGGCGCGGTGAAGCCCCCTGCCCGGGTCCGCCAGGGCCAGGGACAGGCAAATCCCGCATCGGCCAGCCTTTCGCAGAGAAGCAGCTCCGCCTCGATCCCGCGGGCGCTGTTATAGCCCGCCCGGTGCAGCCGCAGCGCGACCGCCGTGCCATCGGCAAGCTGCGCGCGGAAGACCGCGTTCTCGCGCGCCTGCACCAGGACCGGCCGCCCCAGCAGCCCGCCCCAGGCCGCGCCCGCCGCCCGGGCCAGCGCCCCGAGCTCAGCCGTCATCGGGCAGCCCGGCCAGCACCTCGCCCAGCACATTGACCGCGATATCGGCATGCTCGGCGGTGAAGGGCATCGGCGGGCGGATCTTCAGGATGTTCATCGCCCGGCCCGCCCGGTTCAGCAGCACGCCGCGGGCGCGCATCTCCTCGGCGACGCGCCGCGCCGCCTCCGTCGCCGGCCGGCCGTCGGCGCCGACAAGCTCCAGCCCGAGGAAGAGCCCGGTGCCGCGCGCCTCGGCGATCAGCGGATGCGAGAGCTCCTCCAGCCGTTCGAGCGCATGCGCCCCGGCGGCGACGGCATTGGCCATCAGCCGTTCGTCCTCGATCACGTCGAGCACCGCCATCCCCGCCGCGCAGGCGACCGGATTGCCGCCGAAGGTGTTGAAATAGCCGAAGGCGCCGCGGAAGGCGGCCATGATCTCGGGGCGCGCCGCGACGCCGGCCACCGGATAGCCGTTACCCATCGGCTTGCCCATCGTCACCACGTCGGGCGCGACGCCCAGTCGGTCATGGCCCCAGAAATGGCTGCCGAGCCGGCCGAAGCCCGGCTGCACCTCGTCCGCCAGGACCAGCCCGCCGGCCTTGCGGATCACCTCCGCCGCGGGATCGAAGAAGTCCGGATCGACGGCGGGCAGCCCCTCATTGGCGAAGGCCGGGCAGAACATCATGCCGGAAAAGCCGTGGCCCGCCGCCTCGAGCTCGGCAATCGCCCGGGCGATGCCGTCGGCAAAGGCCTGCGGCTGCGCCTCCGCCGAGCCGCCCAGCGGCTCGAGCGAGCTGGGCGCGGGCACCAGCCGGACGTGATCGGGATAGCCGCCGATCGGCGGCCGCCGGGTGGACAGCTGCGAGGTCGCCACTGTGTTGCCGTGATAGGTGTTGTCGGTCGCGACGATGCCGCGCTTGCCGGTGACGGCCTGCGCCATCCGCAGCGCCACGTCATTCGCCTCGGAGCCGGTGCAGGTCAGGATCATCTGGCTCAGCCCGTGGCCCATCGTGGCGGTGAGCCGCTCGATATAGTCGAGGATCAGCGCATGGTGATAGCGGGTATGGGTGTTCAGCCGTGCCGACTGGCGGGCGATCGCCTCCACCACCTTCGGATGGCCGTGCCCGACATGGGGCACGTTGTTGTAGCAGTCGAGATAGCGCCGCCCGTGCACGTCCCAGAGCCAGACGCCCTCGCCGCGCATGACATGCACCGGGTCGTCGTAGAAGGTCGGGACATCCGGTCCCATCAGCCGCGCGCGGCGTTCTGCCAGGGTCTCAGTCATCGCCGGACACCTTTCCGCGCAGGCTCTTCACCTGGCCGCGCGCGGTCTTGGCGTCCATCCGCCGCCGCTGGCTGCCCTTGGTGGGCTTGGTCGGGATCCGCCGCTTCGGCACATGGGTGGCCTTCTCGATCAGCTCGGCGAGGCGCTCCCGCGCGATCTCGCGGTTGCGCGCCTGGCTGCGGGTGTCCTCCACCCGGATGATGATCGCGCCGTCGAGCGTCCAGCGCCGGCCCGCCAGCCGCTTCAGCCGCGCCTTGACCGGCCCGGGCAGCGACGGGCTGCGCGCCGCCTCGAAGCGAAGGTCGACCGCGGTGGAGACCTTGTTCACGTTCTGACCGCCCGGCCCCGAGGCGCGGGAGAAGACCTCGGTCATCTCCCAGTCCTGGATCGCGATCTTGTCCGTCACCTGTAGCATGCCGCCGTCCCCGCTGAACTGCCTCCCCTTCCTAGTGCCTTTCGGCCCCGAGGTGAAACATCTGGCGCGGAAACCGGTGCGGAAACCGCCGGCCCGCGGCCGGCCGGCATCAGGGTGCCACGCGGTACTCGACCAGTTCGGTCTTCTGGAAGATGTTCTGGTTGTCGTCCGAGATCATCGTGATCCGGATGTCGCCCGCCTCGTCCTGCCAGACCGAGATGCCCTCGAGATTGTCGAACTGGAACGGGAAGGTGGACAGCAGCGTCTCCTCGCGGGTGATGACATCGTCGACGATGGTCAGCCGCCGCACCCGGCTCTGGAAGGCGAAGCCGGTGAAATGCCGCTCGAGGATGTAGAGCTTGCCGTCCGGGCCGAAATCGGCGCCCACCGGCAGGAAGGGCGGTTCGCGGCGCAGGCTGAAGGGCACGCTCCAGCGGCCGTTCTCCAGCCGGTAGACCGGAAACGGCCGGTCGAGCGCGCCGGAGCGCTCCGGGATCGCCAGGAGGCGGCCGCGGCTGTCGATCGCCAGCGCCTCGAGCCCGGAATTGTGCTGCAGGTTGCGGAATTCCAGCGGCCGGGGCCGGTTGACCGCCGCCGCGTCTGGACCGTCGTAATGCACGACGCGGTGGATCATCTCGAAGGAGACATTGCAGTCGGCGCCGATCTCCACCTTGCGGCAGGCCAGGCCCTCGGCATCCATGGCGTTTCCGGTGGCCGGCGTGCCGTCCATCTTGCGCAGCGGGACCGGGGGCAGCGCGTCCAGCCCGGTGATCCGGCCATGCTCGCGCAGGATATGCCCGTCGACCCGGCTGCCCCGGTCGGAGATGGCGATGAACTCGCTGCCATCCTCGGAGATCTCGAGCCCCGAGAGCCCGCCCGCCGCGGGGGTCTTCCAGATGTACTTTCCGACGAATTCCAGAGAGGAGGCGACTGCCGCCGATCCGGCGCCCAGCGGCAGGAGGACCGCCAGGCAGGCGGCCAGGAGGCTTCGGGTCATGGAGCGGAGAGAACCCCTCGGCACTGGGCCGGCAGCTCGGCCAGGACATAGTCGCGCGCGCCGCGCTTTCTCGGCGCCGGCTCGACCGGCTTGTCCGAGGGCTTCGGCGGCGCCAGCGCGTCGGTGACCCACCAGGTCAGCGTCTCGTCGCAGCCATTGCCGCCCTTCGACAGCTCTGCCACGGTCGGCCGCTGGGTGACGCAGCCGGGCGAATCCGCCGGGCATTTCAGCCGGACATGGAAATGGTAGTCATGGCTCCAATAGGGCCGGATCTTCTGCAGCCAGGCCGTGTCAGAGGGCTTGGCGTTCTGGCACATGGCGATCTTGGCCGGGGCGGTGACGAAAATGCGGTCGACGCGCGGATCGCGCGCCGCGGCTTCCAGCACGGCGGCATGCTGCGGGCTCCAGTTGCCGCTGACATGGCGCTGGTCGGAGGATTTCACCGAGATCGAGGAGATCGACTCGCGCTGCGGGGCGCTGAGATCGAGCCGCTTCGGCGGCAGCATCCAGATATCGACATCCAGCCCCATCTGGTGGCTGGCATGGCCGGATTTCATCGGGCCGCCGCGCGGCTGGCCGATATCGCCGACATAGAGCCCGGCCCAGCCCGGCTGCTTCGCCGCCTGCGCGGAGAGATCCTCGATGAAGGACACCGTCTGCGGATGGCCCCAGTTGCGGTTGCGCGACAGCCGCATCGCCTGCCAGGTCGGCCCGGTCTCGGGCAGCTCGACCAGCCCCGAGGCGCAGCCCTTGGCATAGCTGCCGTAAGAGCGCGACGCCCCGCCCGAGGGCCGCGATTCCGCGCCGAACAGCGCCCAGGCCTTCGGTCCCGAAAGCTCGGCCGCGCTCAGCATGGTGACCGAGACGCCTTCGTCCTCTGCCGCACCGGATGTGGAACTTGTTCCGGTAGATCCGCCGCCGCAGGCGCCAAGCGCCAGCGCTACCAGTGCCATAGCCGGCCAAAGCCGGGTCTTCGGGCTCTTCATCGGCGCGCCTCCTGCTCAGATATCGCCGTCACTTTTGACCCAAAATAGCAGAACGAGGCCCAGAAGAAAAAGGAATATCAGGGGCGACACCCCCATTCTCTGATCGCCGGTGGCGATCGTGGCCAGGCCGATCAGGAAGGGCGCGAGGAAAGCGGTCGCCTTGCCGGTCAGCGCGTAGAGCCCGAAGGCCTCGGTCGGGTGACGCGGATCGGCGTGGCGCACCATCATCGAGCGCGAGGCGGATTGCAGCACGCCCCCCGCCGCGCCGATCAGCGCGCCGCAGGCATAGAACAGGATGTCGGGCAGCGCCGATCCCGCGGGCAGCGCCACGCCGAAGAGGCTTTCGCGGGTCAGTCCGACAAGAAGCGTGCTGACCGCGACCAGCACGGCGATCGACAGGCCGATCACCGGCTTCGGCCCGTCATTGCGGGTTTCGTAGATGCCCGCCGCCCAGCAGGCCAGCATCGCCATCGCCACGCCGAGAATGCCGAAGGCGCCGATCGCCTTGACCGACAGGCCGAGCACGCCCTTCGCGTAGAGACCGCCGAATGCGTAGAGCCCGACCAGGGCGTCGCGGTAGAACATCGACGAGAACAGGAAGGCCAGCAGGCTCGGCCGCTTCAGCGCCCGTCCCCACATGGCGCGGATGTCCTGCACCGCGCGCCGCGCCGCCTCGGCGAAGCTCAGGTCGGGGGCGTCGCGCACCGGGTCCTTCACCCAGGCGAAGAAGGGGATCATCGAGATCGCGAACCAGGCTGCGCAGAACGGGCCGACGAGACGCGTGCCCTCGAAACTCGCCGGATCGAGGCCGAAGACCGGCGGCAGGCCCAGAAGCGCGCGGCCGTTCTCGCCCTCGGCGAAGAAGAGCAGCATCAGGATCAGCGCGATCAGCCCGCCGGCATAGCCGATGGCATAGCCCGTCCCCGAGAGCCGGCCGGTCTCCTCGAGCGGCGCCAGGCTCGGCAGGAAGGCATTGGTGACGACGACGGCCAGCTCGGTCGCGACCAGGCCCGCGCCGAAGGCGAAGAGGATGGCGATGACATGCGCCGATCCCGGCACGGCGAGCCAGAGCGCGGCCGAGGCCGCCACGTAGACCGCCGAGAGCCAGCCGACCCAGCGCACCAGGTGCCCCGACTGGTCGCCGAGCGCGCCGAGGGCCGGCGCCAGCAGCGCCGTTACCAGCCCGGTCGCGGTCAGCGCATGCGCCCAGAGGGTCTGCGCCTCGACCGGATCGCCGACAACATTGATGAAGTAGGGACCGAAAATGAAGGTCAGGATTAAAGTATGATACGGCTGGCTCGCCCAATCGAAGGCGTACCAGCCCCAGATTCTCTGCTGCGTGGTCGGCATGACGTCATTCCCCAACGTCCCTTCGACCTACAGGTGCAGCGGTTCCGGTGTCCATACGTCAAAGCCGGTTTTGACGACCGGCCGTGCCGCCGCGGAAGGGCTTGCGTCACCCCGCCGCGGCCGCGGCTCAGTTCAGCGCGCCTTCCGGTTGTCCCACCACCACGAAGCTCAGCTTCGCGGGATCGAGCAGCTCGCCGGCCACGCGGCGGACATCCTCCAGCGTCACCGCCTCCACCTTGGCGTTGCGGGTGGCGATGTAGTCGGGGTCCATGCCGTCCATCTGCATCCCCATCAGGATGCTGGCGATCCGGCCATTGCCGTCGAAGCGCAGCGGATAGGCGCCGGTCAGGTAGGTCTTGGCGCGGTCAAGCTCGTCCTGGGTGACGCCCTCGTCCTTCATCTTCTGCCATTCCTGCCGGATCAGCCCGATGCTCTCGGCGACGCTGGCATTGGCGGTCGCCATGCCGCCCGCCAGCAGGTCGGAGCGGTCCTTGGCCGACAGGTAGGCCGCGACGCCGTAGGTCAGGCCGCGCTTCTCGCGGATCTCGTCCATCAGGCGGGACTCGAAGCTGCCCGCGCCGAGCACCTGGTTCATCACGTAGGCGGCGAAGAAATCCGGGTCGTCGCGGGAGATGCCCGGCTGGGCGAAGCGGATCACCGCCTGCGGCGTCGGATAGTCGATCACCTGCACCCCGCCGGCAAAGGACAGGTCCGCGGGGCCGGGCAGCGGCGCGCCGGTCTCGGGCAGCCCGCCCAGCACCTTGTCGATCAGCGCCGTCAGCTGGTCCGGCGTGATGTCGCCCACCGCCGAGACATAGACCCGGTCGCGGGCCATCGCGCCCTTCCAGGCGGCGACGATGTCGTCGCGGGTCAGGGCCGAGACCGTCTCCTCGGTGCCGTCGCCCGGGCGCGCATAGGGATGGTTACCATAGATCGCCTCTGCCAGCGCCTGGCCCGCGATCGCCTGCGGATCCTCGCTGTCCGAGCGGATCGAGGCCAGCACCTGGCCGCGCACCCGCTCGACCGCCTCCGCGTCGAAGGCCGGGTCGGCCAGCACCGTGCGCAGCAGGTCGCCGGCCGGCTCCATCGTCTCGGTCAGGAACCGCGCCGAGACGCTGACCCCGTCATCCCAGCTTCTGAAGCTGGCGGACATTGCCAGGTCGTCCCGCGCCTTCGCGAAATCCTGGGCATCCATGTCGCCCGCGCCCTCTTCGAGCAGCGCGGTCATCAGGTTGGTCGCGCCCTGCTTCTCCGGCGCGTCGAGCGAGGTGCCGCCGCGGAAGCCGATCTCCAGCGCGACGAAGGGGATGGAATGCTCTTCGACCAGCCAGGCATGGATGCCGCCGGGGCTTTCCAGCGTCTGGACATCGACCTCGGCGAAGGCGGGAACTGCCAGCAGGATGGCGGCGGAGGTCAGGGCGGCGCGGATCATTGGGACACCTCGGCGGCAGCTTCTTCGGGGGCGGCGGGGCGCAGGTAGCCGGTGACGGACTTGCGCGCGTCGAAGACCTTGGCGGCGGCGGCCTTGATGTCCTCTGCGGTGACGTCCTGGACGATCTGCGGCCAGGCGGCGACATCCTCGACGGTCAGCCCCGAGGTCAGCGCCTGGCCGTACTGGCGCGCCACCGCATCGGCCGAGTCGCGCTTGTAGATTTCCGAGGCGCGGTACTGCCGCTTCAGCGTGGCAAGCTTCCCTGCATCCACCGGCGCGTCCAGAAAGGCCTGCAGCACCTCGTCGAGCGCGACCTCGGCCTCTTCCAGCGTCACGCCGGGAACGGGCACCACGCTGAGGGTGAAGGTCGAGTCGTCGAGCGAGGTCGCGTCATAGGAGGCCGAGCTGTAGATCGCCACCTTGCGGTCGAATTGCAGCGCCCGCCCCAGCACCGAGCTGTTCGGCTCGCCGCCCAGCAGGTCCGACAGCAGCACCAGCGCGGCCGCCTCTTCCTGGGCGCCGCTGTCGCGCTCGGGCGCGAGGTAGCTGCGCACAAGATAGGGCTGGGCCACCCGCGGATCGCGGAAGTCGAGATGGCGCGCGGCCAGCTGCGGCGGCTCCTGCACGCGCTGCCGCTCGGCGATATCGGGATTGGCCGGGATTGGGCCGTAGTTCTTCTCGGCGAGCCTCCGGACCTCGTCCGGCGCGACATCGCCCGCGACCACCAGGATCGCGTTATTCGGCGCGTAGTGGTCGTGATAGAAGGAGACGGCATCCTGCAGCGTCAGCGCGCTCATTTCGGCGGGCCAGCCGATGATCGGGTTGCCATAGGGGTGGTGCAGGAACTGCGCGGCGCGGCGCTGTTCGCCGAAGAGCGCGCCGGGATCGCTGTCGGTGCGCTGGTTGCGCTCCTCGATGATGACGCCCAGCTCGGGCTTGACCACGTCCTCGGTCAGCTTCAGCCCGGTCATCCGGCTGGCTTCCATCTGCATCATCAGATCCAGCCGGCTGGCGGCGACATGCTGGAAATAGGCGGTCTGGTCGAAGGAGGTGAAGGCGTTGTCATTGCCGCCATTGGCGGAGACCACGCGCGAGAACTCGCCCGGCTCCAGAAGGTCCGTGCCCTTGAACATCAGATGCTCGAGATAGTGCGCGATGCCGTTCTTGCCGGCCGGCTCGTCCGCCGAACCGACCTTGTACCAGACCATCTGGGTGACGGCCGGGGCGCGGTGATCCTCGATCACCACGACGTCGAGCCCGTTCTCGAGAGTGAAGGTCGTCACCTCCTGCGCGGCGGCCGGAAGGGCGGCGGCAAGGGCGATGCTCAGGGGCCAGACGGCCCTCAAAGGGGACAGCATGTTCATGCGCCCAACCTACGGTGGCATCCGGCGGGATCAAGCAGCGCCTGCCTGTCCCGCGAAATTGTGACGGAAGGCGAGCGTGCCCTATTCGGGCTTCAGCACCGCGGGCGGGGCGGCCGGCACGATCACGCCGCGGGCGCGCATCCGCTCCAGCTCTGCCTGCTGGTCGAGCTGCATCGTCTCGTAGGCGTCGTAGTAGCCGTCGATATTCAGGATCCGCTCGACCGGGCGCAGGTTGTTGCGCTTGCGCCAGTCGATGTCCTCCTGCTCCAGCGTGTCGCGGATCTGCGGATCGACGCCGCTGCGCCCGGCATAAGCCAGGACCGCGCTGTCCGAGGACGGGATGCCCGAACGGCCGAGCGCCGCGGGGGATCCGCCGAGGGCGGCGACCGCATCCGCGACCGGGGTCTGGTCCGCGCGGTTGGCGCTGCCCGGGGTCGGCACCGGAAGGGTGTTCGTGTCGGGCGTCTGCAGCGGCTTCGACGGCACCACCACGAATTCGTCGGGATGGGTGCTGTTGTTGCGGAAGCGCATCAGATCCGGCGCCTCGTCCGAAGAGGCACAGGCCCCGAGCGCCATCAGCGCGGCCAGGAGCGGCAGGGAAGCGGAACGGAAGGCGGATCGACGGGTCATGTTCCCGCTCATAGCGCATGTCGGGGGAGAGGTCTAACGCATTCAGCCCGCGTCGCGGCGCCGCGGGGGCGGAAATCCGACACGCCGCGCGTCGCATATCCGACACAGCCCGGACAGGCGCAACCTGCCGTTGCGGAACGAAAAAAAAGCCCGGGCAAATGCCCGGGCAGTCCAACAGGGAGGTGCACCATAACCCCGGTGCGAGGGATTTCAGCGGGGGAGAACCATTTAACTCTGTCACGGTTCCCGCCCGTCGTCCACTTTTCCCGCCGCGGCCGCTCAGGCCACGAGCCGGTATCCGCCGCTTTCGGTCACCAGCAGCCGGGCATTGGAGGGATCCGGCTCGATCTTCTGGCGGAGGCGGTAGATATGCGTCTCCAGCGTATGTGTCGTGACGCCCGCATTGTAGCCCCACACTTCGTGGAGAAGCACGTCGCGTGCCACCACGCCGTCGGCCGCGCGGTAGAGGAATTTCAGGATGTTCGTTTCCTTCTCGGTCAGCCGGATCTTCTTGTCGGCATCGTCGACCAGCATCTTCATCGCCGGCTTGAACGTGTACGGCCCGAGCTGGAACACGGCGTCCTCGGACTGCTCGTGCTGGCGCAGCTGCGCGCGGATCCGCGCCAGCAGGACCGGCAGCTTGAACGGCTTGGTCACATAGTCATTGGCGCCGGCATCAAGGCCGAGGATCGTGTCGCTGTCGGTATCGTGACCGGTCAGCATCAGGATCGGGCACTTGATCCCCTGCTTGCGCATCACCCGGCACAGCTCGCGCCCGTCGGTATCGGGCAGGCCGACATCGAGGATCACGAGGTCGTAGAGACCCTCGCGGACCTTGGACAGCGCCTCCTGGCCGGTCGCGGCCTCGAACACGTCGAATTCCTCGGTCATCACCAGCTGCTCGGACAGCGCCTCGCGCAGGTCGTCCTCGTCATCCACCAGCAGAATTTTCTTCAATGCGGCCATCTTTGCCTCCGTCTTTCTGCATGGCAGATGCTAGTGCTCACGGTCGATGCAAGTTTTGCTGCAATCTTCTCACGGAGGCGTGTCTCCAGCCTGCGCTATGTTTCAATTCCCCGTGCGAACCGCTATGTGCGTGAAACATATTCCGGAGCCCGCCCATGTCCCTGATCCTGACCCTCGACGAAGAGATCGCACGTGCCCGGGCGGATCTGCGCATGGGGGCGGGCATCGTGCTGTCGCATGACGGGCGCAGCTGGCTGGCGCTGGCCGCCGAGACCCTGCCCGACGCGCGGCTCGCGTCGATGAAGGATCTGGGCCGGCCGGTCGTCGCGCTGACCGCGCGCCGCGCCGAGACGCTCAAGGCGATCCCCTATGACGGCGACCTGGCGCGGATCCTCCTGCCGCGGGAGGCCGGTCCGGACTGGATCAAGGCGGTGGCCGATCCCGCCGACGACCTGCGCGTGCCGATGAAGGGCCCGCTGCGGGCCGAGCGCGAGGGCCCCTCGCTGGCGCATCGCGCGGCAATCCATCTGTGCAAGGCGGCGCGGATCCTGCCCGCGGCCGTTCTGGTCGAGGTCGCGGATGCCGATGTCCCGGCGATGCTGACCCGGCTCGACGCCACCGCCGCGCTGGCCCGGATCGCCCGGGCGCCGGTCTTCGGCCCGGTGATCTCGGCGCGGGTGCCGCTGGCCGTCTCCGAGGCCGGGCGGGTCCATGTCTTCCGCCCCGAAGATGGCGGCGAGGAGCATTACGCGGTCGAGATCGGCCGCCCCGACCGCGCCGAGCCGGTTCTGGCGCGGCTGCATTCGGCGTGCTTCACCGGCGACCTGCTGGGCTCGCTGAAATGCGATTGCGGCCCGCAGCTGCGCGGCGCGCTGGCGCAGATGGGGACCGAGGGCCAGGGCGTGCTGCTCTATCTCAACCAGGAGGGCCGCGGCATCGGGCTGGCGAACAAGATGCGGGCCTATTCGCTGCAGGACCAGGGCTTCGACACGGTGGAGGCGAACCACCGGCTGGGTTTCGAGGATGACGAGCGCGACTTCCGCCTGGGCGCGCAGCTGCTGCGGACGCTGGGCTTCTCCAAGGCGCGGCTGATGACCAACAATCCGAACAAGATGAAGATGCTGGCGGCAAACGGCATCGAGGTCACGGAGCGCGTGCCGCTGAAAGTCGGGCGGAACCCGCTGAACTCGGCCTATCTCGACACCAAGGCGGCGAAATCGGGGCATCTGCTGTGAGCGCGGAAGATATCGTCGTCACCCGCTGGGGCGTGCGCGCCTTCGGCCGCCGCCTGCCCGCCGCGATCGGCAAGGGCGGGCTGACCGGGACCAAGCGCGAGGGCGACGGCGCGACGCCGCTCGGGGTGCATCATATCGCCGGGCTGCTCTACCGTCCCGACCGGATGGCGCAGCCCGCGCCCTGGGCCGAGCCGATCCTGCCCGGCGATCTGTGGTCCGACGATCCCGGCCAGCCGGATTACAACCACGCCGTCCGCGCGCCCTACCCGTTCAGCCACGAGGCGCTGCGCCGGGCCGATCCGCTCTATGACGCGGTGCTGGTGACCGACTGGAACTATCCGCTGGCGGAGCCGGGGCGCGGTTCGGCGATCTTCCTGCATCTGTGGCGGCGGCCGCGCTTTCCGACCGAAGGCTGCGTGGCCTTCTCGCGCGACGACTTCCTGTGGCTGATCGCGCGCGCCCGCCCGGGCACGCGGCTGATCGTAAAGGGCTGACCGTCAGCCCTCGGCCGGGGCCGGCACGCGCTCGCCGAAGATCGCAGAGCCGACGCGGACATGCGTCGCGCCCATCGCCACCGCCTTCTCGAAATCCGCGCTCATCCCCATCGACAGGCCGGTCAGCCCGTTGCGTTCCGCCATCTTGCGCAGGAGCGCGAAATGCAGGCTCGGCTCCTCGTCGACCGGGGGGATGCACATCAGCCCGGCCAGCGGCAGGTCGAGCTGCCGGCAGAGCCCGACGAAGGCGTCGACCGCCTCGGGCAGCACGCCGGCCTTCTGCGGCTCCTCGCCGGTATTGACCTGGATGAACAGCTCGGGGCAGCGGCCCTCGGATTGCGCCAGCTCGGCGAGCTTGCGCGCCAGCTTCTCGCGGTCGAGCGAATGGATCGCGTCGAACATGTCGAAGGCGGGCTTCACCTTGTTGGTCTGCAGCGGGCCCAGCAGATGCAGCTCGATCCCCTCGAAGCGCTCGCGGAAGGCGGGCCATTTGCCCTGCGCCTCCTGCACGCGGTTCTCGCCGAAGACGCGCTGCCCGGCCTGGAGCACGGCCTCGACCCGCTCCAGCGGCTGCACTTTCGACACCGCGATCAGCTTCGCCGCGCCCTCGGGCCGGCCGGCGCGCTTTTCGGCGGCGCGGATGCGTTCCAGGATCTCTGCCAGTGCCATGGGTCAAACCCTCCGTCTGCTGACGCGGTTTGACCATGCGTGCGCGCAAAAGAAAAGAGCGGACCCGAGGGTCCGCTCTCTGAAAAATCCAATCCGCGAGGGATCAGAATTCCATGGCAACGCCGAACGAGTAGGAGGAGTTCTCCAGCTTCACGCCGTCGTCGTTCTTGGCTTCGCCGTAGCCGTAGCCGGCTTGCAGCTCCAGGCCGCCGCCCAGGTCGTAGGCTGCGACGAGACCGGCGCCCCAGAGGTCGTCCAGGCCATCGACGTCGTAGGTACCGGCGTTGGCGCCGACGGTGATTGCGTCGAAGGTGTACGCCAGCGAGCCGCCGATGTACTCGATGTCGACGGTGTCGTCGCCAGCTGCGTCGTTGGACGCGGTCAGCTCGTACTGGGTGCCGGCGTCGTTCAGCTCGAGACCGAAGCCGTTCACTTCACCTGCGAAGTAGGCCAGGCCAGCGCTCAGGCCGCCGAAGGTGGCAGCTGCGGACAGACCAGCGACGTAGACGTCGTCGTTGACGCCCTGGTAGGCGGCACCGAAGTTGATCGAGCCGGAAGCCAGGTCCAGGGTGTACTTGGCGCCGATGCCGAGCATCGGATCGTCGTAGCCGCCGTCGTCGCCGGTTTCGCCAGCGTCGTCGTCGATCTCAGCCGACACGCCGATTGCGAAAGCGTCGAATGCGTAGTCGTAGCGAGCGATCTGACCGTCGTAGAAGCCGTCCAGCAGGTTCATGCCCTGGTAGCCGAGGTGCTCTTCGTTGTCGTTCAGGGTGCCGGACAGGCCGAAGTTGGTGTCCTGCATCGCCCAGTCGAACGCACCGTCGGTGTCGCCCATGGTGAAGGTGCCGAAGTCGCCCGACACGAAGACGGCGAAGTCGGAGTCACGATCGTTCTGGATGCCGCCGTTCTCGGTGACGTCGGACAGGTCGATGGAGGCGCCGAAGGTCACGCCGCCGTCGGTCTCGCCCGACAGGTCGAAGGTGACGTCGAGGTCAGTCCAGAACTGCGGATCGTCGTCGGTGGTGCTGGGAACGGTTGCAACAGTGCTGCCGTCGATTTTGGTTTCGCCGCCATAGAGGCCCATGGACGCGGTGCCGGACAGGGTCACTTCTGCTGCAGCAGCACCGCCAACCAGGACCAGCGCGCTCGAAGCAAGGAGGATCTTTTTCATGTCATCCCTCGTAGGTTACAGGTGGTCCTCAAGCGGGAGGACCCGATTGAGTTGCCCCTATCTCACGCCGAAGAGGGCTGATTACAACAATCGCTGAGCGGCGGTTGAAAACTCGGACAAGGATTGGTGCACCGATGCCACAGTTCGTTCACATGGTCCCGTCCGCCCGTCCGCGGCGCGCATTGCATGCCCTTGGGACAGCTTCCGCCCGCGCCGGGACAGCAAGCTTGTCGGCCGGCGCGTCATCCGGTAGACACGGCGCGACGGGCGGGGACACGGGTCCCCCTTCCTATTGTGGAGGTCCCATGAGCTGGGCAGCAAAGAGTTTCGCCGCCGCGCTTAGCGCGATCGTACTGGCAGGGTGCTCCGGCAACCAAACCGGGCCGCACAATACAGATGTCCGCACGGGCGAACCGCTTACCGACAAGCAGAACCTCTTCGGCCTCTTCAGCAACTACGACGATCCCAACGTCACGCTGGAGGTGAACCGCTATATCTGGGACGCCTCGCTGGAAGTGCTCTCCTTCATGCCGGTGAAGGCCGCGGATCCGTTCTCGGGCCTGATCGTCTTCGACTACGGCCGTCCCCCGGGCGGCAGCACCGCCTACCGCGCGACCGTGCACGTGAAGGACCCCGCGCTCGACGCGCGGTCGCTGAACCTCGCGCTGGCCACCAGCGCCGGCCCCGCGGCGCCGGACACCGTCCGCTCGATCGAGGACGCGATCCTCACCCGCGCGCGGCAGATGCGGATCGAAGACAAAAAGTTCTGATCCCCGGGCGCTCGGCGCCCCGCCGGCAGGCGGGGCCGGCAGGGTCTGGACCGCGCCGCCGTCCCGCTCTATCACGCGCGCCAAGTTCAGAGACAGACATCCAGCCAGAGGTCGCCCATGTCCCGCTACGATCACACCGAGGTCGAACCTAGATGGCAGGCCGCCTGGGCCGAGGCAGGGGTGTTCACCGCCCGCCACGACCCGGAGCGCCAGAAATACTACGTGCTCGAGATGTTCCCCTATCCTTCGGGGCGCATCCACATGGGCCATGTCCGCAACTACACGATGGGCGACGTGATCGCGCGCTACAAGTCGTCGGCGGGCTTCTCGGTGCTGCACCCGATGGGCTGGGACGCCTTCGGCATGCCCGCCGAAAACGCCGCCATGGCGACCGGCGGCCACCCGAAGACCTGGACCTACAACAACATCGCGGTGATGCGCGACCAGATGAAGCCGCTCGGCCTGTCGATCGACTGGTCCCGCGAATTCGCCACCTGCGACCCGGAATACTACGGCCAGCAGCAGGCGATGTTCCTCGACTTCCTGGAAAAGGGCCTGGTCTACCGCAAGAACGCGGTGGTGAACTGGGACCCGGTCGACATGACCGTGCTCGCCAACGAGCAGGTGATCGACGGCTGCGGCTGGCGCTCGGGCGCCCCGGTCGAGCGCCGCGAGCTGACCCAGTGGTTCTTCCGCATCTCCGACTATTCCGACGAGCTGCTCTCCGCGCTCGACGGGCTGGAGAAATGGCCGGAGAAGGTCCGCACCATGCAGGCCAACTGGATCGGCAAGAGCCGCGGCCTGCAATTCGCCTTCACCCTGACCGCGCCGGTGGCGGACTTCACCGGGATCGAGGTCTACACGACCCGTCCCGACACGCTTCTGGGCGCCAGCTTCGTCGGCATCTCGCCCGACCACCCGCTGGCGCGCCAGCTCGAGACCGAGCGCGAGGATATCGCCGATTTCTGCAATGAATGCAGACAGATGGGCACGTCCGAGGCGGATCTGGAAAAGGCCGAGAAACGCGGCTTCGACACCGGGCTGACCGTCCGCCACCCACTGGACGACAGCTGGGAACTGCCGGTCTGGATCGCCAATTTCATCCTGATGGACTACGGCACCGGCGCGGTCTTCGCCTGCCCGGCGCATGACCAGCGCGACCTCGATTTCGCCCGGAAATACGACCTGCCGGTGAAGAACGCCTTCTTCGCCCTCGGCGACGAAACGCCGGTCGGCAACGAGGCGCTGGTGCCGATGAAATCCGAGAAGGTCCGCTTCACCGGCCATTTCGCCGGCATCGGCGAGGCCACCGGCGAAGAGGCGGTCGAGGCGACGATTCGCTTCGCCGAGTCGCAGGGCTGGGGCAAGGGCGTCGAGAACTACCGCCTGCGCGACTGGGGCCTGTCGCGGCAGCGCTACTGGGGCTGCCCGATCCCGGTCGTCCATTGCGACAGCTGCGGCGTGGTGCCGGAGAAGAAGGCGAACCTGCCGGTCCTGCTGCCCGACGACGTGTCCTTCGACGTGCCCGGCAACCCGCTCGACCGCCACCCGACCTGGCGCGACTGCGCCTGCCCGTCCTGCGGCAAGCCGGCCCGGCGCGAGACCGACACGATGGACACGTTCGTCGACTCGTCCTGGTACTACGCCCGCTTCACCGCGCCGCGCGCCACCACCCCGACCGATCCGGCCGAGGCCGCCTACTGGATGAATGTCGACCAGTATATCGGCGGCATCGAGCACGCGATCCTGCACCTGCTCTATTCGCGGTTCTTCGCCCGGGCGATGAACATCTGCGGCCACCTGCCCGATAGCGCGCGCGAGCCCTTCGACGCGCTCTTCACCCAGGGCATGGTCACCCATGCGATCTACCTGACGCGCAACGCCGAGGGCCGGCCCGTCTACCACTACCCGGAAGACGTCGAGCAGAAGGACGGCCGCACCGTCGTGAAGGAGACCGGCGCCGAGGTGGAGGTCATCCCCTCCGCCAAGATGTCGAAGTCCAAGAACAACGTCGTCGACCCGCTGAACATCATCCGCGATTTCGGCGCCGATACCGCGCGCTGGTTCATCCTCTCCGACTCGCCTCCCGAACGCGATGTCGAATGGACCGCCTCCGGCGCCGAGGCCGCCTTCAAGCACCTGCAGCGGGTCTGGCGCCTGGCGGACGACGTCCGCCAGCGGGCCGAGGAGGCGGGGGCCGCAGGCCCCTCCGACGAGGCCCGCCCCGAGGAGGACAAGGCGCTGGAGAAAGCCACCCACCGCGCCATCGCCGACGTGACCGCGGGGATCGAGGGCTTCGCCTTCAACACCTCGGTGGCCAAGCTCTACGCCTTCACCAACACGGTGGCGAAATCGAAGGCCTCCGCCGCGGCCAAGGGCTTCGCGATGCGTGCCATGGCACAGCTGATGTCGCCGATGACGCCGCACCTGGCCGAAGAGGTCTGGTCGATGCTCGGCGGCCAGGGCCTCGCCGCCACCGCCGACTGGCCCCGGGCAGATCCGGCGATGCTGGTCGAGGATACCGTGACCCTGCCGATCCAGATCAACGGCAAGAAGCGCTCCGAGCTGCAGGTGCCCGCGGACATGGACAAGGCCGGGATCGAATCCCTCGCCCTGGCCGATGCCGCCGTGCAGAAGGCGCTCGGCGGCGGCAGCCCGAAGAAGCTGATCGTCGTGCCGGGCCGGATCGTCAACGTCGTGGTCTGAGGCATGGCGCGGTCCCCCGCATCCCCGGCCCTTCGCCTGACCCGCCGCGCGCTGCTCGGCGGGCTGGCCGCCCTGGCGGCCGGCTGCGGCTTCACCCCGGTCTATGCGCCCGGCGGCTCGGGCGCGGCGCTCGACCGCGCGGTGATCTTCGACACGCCCGACACCTCGAACGGCTTCGTCCTGCGCCAGCGGCTGCAGGACCGGCTGGGCCCGGCCGAGCGGCCGCGCTACCAGCTCAGCGTGACGCTCGAGACCTCGACCGAGCGCGTCGCCGTCACCCGCAACCAGGACACGCGGCGCTACAACATCGTCGGCAAGGCGCAATTCGTGCTGAAGACGCTCGACGGCGATGTCGTGGCCAGCGGCAGCTATGACAGCTTCAACAGCTATTCGGCCACCGGCACCACCGTCGCCACGCTCGCCGCCGAGCGCGACGCCTACCGCCGGCTGATGGTGATCCTCGCCGACGGCATCCTCGACCGGCTGTTCCTTACCGTCCCGGCCGGAGACACCGGCGGAGATCGGGCGTGAAGCTCTCCACGCGCGAGGCCGCGGGCTATCTCGCGCGGCCCGACCCGTCCCATGCCGGCATCCTGATCTACGGCGCCGATCCGATGCGGGTCTCGCTGAAGCGGCGCGAGATCGTCGCCGCGCTGCTCGGCAAGGAAAACGACCTGGGCCTGACCCGGATCGCCGCAGGCGATCTCCGGCGCGAGCCGTCCCTGGCCAATGACGCGCTGAAGGAACGCTCGATGTTCGCCTCGGGCCAGCGCGTCGTCCTGGTCGAGGACGCGACCGACGGGCTGCAGGCGCCGATCGCCGCCGCGCTGGCCGATCATGCGCAGGGCGACGCCTATCTGGTCGTCATCGCCGGCGCGCTGAATGCCCGCTCGAAGCTGCGCAAGGCCTTCGAATCGCATCCCAACGCCCTGGCGCTTGGCGTCTACGACGATCCGCCGTCCCGCGCCGAGATCGAGGCACAGCTTGCCCGCGAAGGTCTGCGCGACCTCTCCCGCGAGGCGATGGAGGCGCTCTCCGGCCTGTCCCGCGCACTCGATCCCGGAGATTTCGGCCAGGTCATCGCCAAGCTCGGCCTCTACAAGCAGGGCGACGCGACGCCGGTCACGCCGCAGGAAATCGCCGACATGGCGCCGCTGACCCAGGAGGCCGATCTCGACGACCTGCTGCATGTCGTCGCCGAGGCCCGCGTCCAGGACATCGGCCCGCTCCTGCGGCGGCTGGAGACCCAGGGCATCCAGCCCGTCGCCATCGCCATCGGCGCCACCCGCCATTTCCGCACGCTGCATGCCGCGGCCGCCGATCCCGGCGGCGTCCAGTCCGGCCTGTCGCGGGTCAAGCCGCCGGTCTTCGGCCCGCGCCGCGACCGCATGGCCCGCCAGGCCCAGGGCTGGGGCCTGCGGCGGCTGGAGCAGGCGCTGACCGTTCTGATTGATACCGATCTGTCCTTGCGTTCCGCCGCCACCGCCCCCCCAATGGCGGTGATGGAGCGGGCACTGATCCGACTCGCGATGATGGGGAGGCGCTGATGTACGAGGTGATCGGTTCGCCCAAGACCCGGACCTTCCGGGTTCTGTGGCTGCTCGAGGAACTGGGCGCGCCCTACCGCTTCATCGAGGAGACGCCGCGCAGCGAGGGGATCATCGCGCTCAACCCGCTGGGCAAGGTCCCGGCGCTGCGGGTCGACGGCGATATCCTCACCGATTCCGTGGCGATCATGACTTTCCTCGCGGACCGGCACAACGCCTTCACCGCGCCGGCCGGCTCGATCGCGCGGGCCCGGCAGGACGCGCTGACCTTCTACATCATCGACGAGATGGACGCCGTGCTGTGGTCCTCGGCCAAGCACAGCTTCGTGCTGCCCGAGGAGAAGCGCGTCGCCAATCTCAAGCCGACGCTCGGCTGGGAATACGAGCGCGCCGCCCGCCATCTCTGCCGCCGGCTGGAGAAGTCGCCCTTCCTCTGCGGCGACGACCTGAGCCTGCCCGACATCCTCGCCACCCATTGCGCCGAATGGGCGAAGGCCTCGAAGATCATGCCGCGCATCCCGGTCTTCGACGCCTATCTGGAGCGGATGGCCGCGCGCCCGGCCTACCAGGCGGCCCGTACCCCGCGCACCTGACCCCGCGTCATTGCCCGAATCCCGGCGCCATGGCAGGCTTTCCCGGCAACTTTCAGGAAAGCCATTTGCCATGACCCGCACATTCCGCCCCGGCGCAGCGCTGTTCTGCGCGCTCCTCCTGCCCCTCCCCGCCGCGGCGCTAGACGTGCCGATCTACGAATATCAAAGCGATGGCGAGGCCGCCAATTGCAGCGTCGGCACGGTGATGGGGCTGAAAGCCGGAGGCGACGGCTTCCTCGCCGTGCGCAGCGGTCCCGGCTCGGGCTATGCCAAGATCGGCGAGCTGCATAACGGCGACCAGGTGACGATCTTCGGCCGCGAGGACGGCTGGTACGCGATCCTCGTGCCCGACGGACAGTTGGACCAGGCCGATGCCTGCGATCGGGTCGGCCCCCGCCGGCAGATTACCGGACGGGGGCTCGGCTGGGCGCATGGCAACTGGATCGGGAACGTCATTCCCTGATCTATTCCGCCGCGGCAGCGCGATCAGGCTTCGGCAGAAGGTCCCGCATCGCCGCGAATTGCGACAGGTAGACCTTGCCAGTGAGCTCTTCGAGGAAGTGGCTCTTCTGCAGCCGGTCCATCACCGGGCCCTTCACCTCGCTCATGTGGAGCGTGATGCCCATCTCGTGGAGGCGGTGATTGATCGCCTCCAGGCTTTCCAGCGCCGACATGTCGATGTCGTTCACCGCCGGGCACATCAGCACGACATGGCGGATCGCCTTGTCCTTCACCACGCGGTCGTAGACATAGTCCTCGAGGAAGCGCGCATTGGCGAAGTAGAGGCTCTCGTCGACGCGGATCGTCACGATGGACGGCTCGGTCGCCACTTCGTGGCGGCGGATGTTGCGGAAATGCTCGGTCCCCGGCACGCATCCGACCTCGGCCACATGCGGCCGCGCGGTCTTGAAGAGATGCAGCGCGATCGACAGCCCCACCCCGGCGGAGACCCCGGCCTCGACCCCGAGGCCCAGCGTCACCAGGATCGTCGCCAGCACCGAGGCGAAATCGGCGCGGCTGTAGGACCAGGTCTTCTTCAGGATGGAGAAATCCACCAGGCTCAGCACCGCGACGATGATCGTCGCCGCCAGCGTCGCCTTGGGCAGGAAATAGAGCAGCGGCGTCAGGAACATCACGGCCAGGCCGATGCCGACCGCGGTGAAGGCCCCGGCCGCGGGCGTCTCGGCGCCGGCGTCGAAATTCACCACCGAGCGCGAGAAGCCCCCGGTCACCGGCAGACCGCCCGAGAGCGAGGAGCCGAAATTCGACATGCCGAGCGCGACCAGCTCCTGGTCCGGGTCGATCCGCTGGCGGCGACGGGCGGCGAAGGTCTGCGCCACCGAGACGGATTCGACGAAGCCGATGATCGAGAGCATCAGCGCCGGCACCGCCATCTGCGCCCATTGGCCGAGATCGAAGCCCGGCAGCGCCAGGCCGGGGAAGCCGCGGGGGATGTCGCCGACGATCGGCACGCCCGCCTCGTCGAGCCTGAGCGCCGCGACCGCCGCCGTGGTGGCGATCACCGCGGCGACCGGGCCGGCCTTGGCGGCGATCCCGGCCATCTTGGGACGCAGCCCGGCCTTCTGCAGCAGCGGCTTCAGCCCCGTGCGGCCCCAGAAGAGGAAGCCGAGCGCCAGGAGCCCGATGGCAAGCGTCCAGAGATTGGTCTGGGGCAGCGCGTGCCACAGCGCCTCGAGCTGATCGGGCAGCGTGTCGCCGCCGGCGCTGACGCCCAGGATGTGCTTCAACTGGCTGACGGCGATCAGGATGCCGCTGGCGGTGATGAAGCCCGCGATCACCGGATGGCTGAGGAAATTCGCCAGGAAGCCCAGCCGGAAGACGCCGAGCGCCAGCAGGATCGCGCCGGAGAGGAAGGCCATGGTGACCGCCGCGCCGATCATCGCCGCCGGTTCGGTGATGCCGAGCCGGCCGATCGCGGCGCCGGTCATCAGCGAGACCACGGCGACCGGTCCGACGGCCAGCGCGCGCGAGGTACCGAAGACGGCATAGAGGACCAGGGGCGCCACCGAGGCATAGAGGCCGATCTCGGGCGGCAGGCCGGCGAGCAGCGAATAGGCCAGCGATTGCGGGATCAGCATGATCGTGACGATCACCGCGGCGACGAGGTCGTTGGTCAGGGTCTCGCCCGTATAGCGGCGGCCCCAGTCGAGGATCGGGAAGAAGCGTTTGAGATCGGGGCGCACGGGTCGGTGTCCTTCATCGGAGAACGCGGAGGCCCCGGGTCGGGCCCGGGGCGGCGCGGGATCGGACGGAAGGCGGGCGCCGCCTTCCGCATGTCTGTCATTCGGCGCTGACCGGTTCCGGCTTCGCCATCCATTCCTTGCCGCGCAGCATCGCCTTCCAGTAGATCGGCGGCAGCGCGCGTTCCTTCAGCCACCAGGCGGCGCGGGTGGGCCTGGTGCCGTCGACCAGCCATTTCGGAAAGCTGGGCTTCAGCGTCCCGCCATAGCCGAATTCGGCCAGCACGATCTTGCCGCGCTCCACCGTCAGCGGGCAGGAGCCGTAGCCGTCATAGCCGCCGGTCGGCGCGCCGCCGCGGATATCGGCGACGACATTCGCCGCCACCACCGGCGCCTGCTTGCGCGCGGCCGCGGCGGTCTTGGCATTGGGCGCGTTCATCACGTCGCCCAGCGACCAGACATTGTCATAGGTCCTGTGGCGCAGCGTGATCTGGTCGACATCGACCCAGCCCGCGGCGTCCGCCAGGGGCGAGACCTTGATGAAATCCGGCGCCGATTGCGGCGGGCAGACATGCATCATGTCGAACGCCACCGTCACCTCGGCCGGCGCGGTGTCGGGCTTCGCCACCTTGAAGGTCGCGGTCCTGCCCGGTCCGTCGACGCGGATCAGCGTGTGGAAGAAGTTCAGCGTGGCGCCGTATTTCTCCACGTAGTCCATCAGCGCGGGGACATAGTCCTTCACGCCGAAGAGCACGCCGCCGGCATTCATGAACTGGACGTCGATATCCTTCAGCACGCCCGTGCGGAACCAGTGATCGGCGGAGAGGTACATCGCCTTCTGCGGCGCGCCGGCGCATTTGATCGGCATCGGCGGCTGGGTGAAGAGCGCGCGGCCCGACTTGAGCCCCTGCACCAGCTCCCAGGTATAGGGCGCCAGGTCGTAGCGGTAGTTCGAGGTGACGCCGTTCTTGCCCAGCGTCTCGACCAGGCCCTCGACCTTCTGCCAGTCGAGCTTCAGCCCCGGGCAGACGATCAGCCGCTTGTACTTCACCACCCGGCAGCCATCGAGGATCACGGCATTGTCGTCCGGTTCGAAGGCGGCGACGAAGGACTTGATCCAGGTGACGCCCTTGGGGATCAGGCTGCCCATGGTGCGCGCCGTGTCCGCCGGCTCGAAGACGCCGCCGCCGACCAGGGTCCAGCCGGGCTGGTAGTAGTGGATATCCGCCGGGTCGATGATCGCGATCTGCAGCCCGGGCATCCGCGATTTCAGCGAGGCGGCGACCGAGATGCCCGCAGCCCCCGCGCCGACAATCACCACCTCGTAGGAGGCGTCGCCCGTGTCGGTCGGCGTCCGGCCGCCATTGGCGATGCGCCGCACGACCCCCGCCATGTCGTAGCCTGCCGCCTTGGTGCGCTCGAGGATCTCGGGCAGGGGCCTGCTGCCGGCCTGGCTCAGCGACCACAGGATCGTGCTGCGCGTGCCGGTGCGGCAATAGCCGAGCGCGGGCTTCGGCAGCCGCGACAGGACGCGGCCGAATTCGGCGGCGTCGGCATCCTCCACCTTGCCGGAGACCACCGGCTGGTGGACGATCTCCAGCCCGGCCGCCTCGGCGGCGGCGGCGATCTCGGCGAAGGCCGGGGCATCGGCGCTTTCGCCGTCGGGGCGGTTGCAGATGACAGAGCGGAAGCCCAGCCGCGCGATCTCCTCCAGATCGGAGGGCTGGATCTGCGGCGACGCCGAGAAGTCCGGCGTGATGGTGCGGATGTCCATGGAATGCGTATCCTCGTGGAGCCAGTCGGGGGGCAGCTCGGGCGGGGGCCGTTGTGGTCCGGCCCTCCGCCTGGCCGGATCAGAGCTGGTTGATCGGCAGCTTCAGCATCGGGCGGCCGTCCTTGTCGGTCGGGATCTCGCCCGCGCGCATGTTGACCTGCAGCGAGGGCAGGATCAGCCGCGGCATGTCGAGCTGGGCGTCGCGCTCGGTGCGGAACTTGATGAAGTCCTCGCGGGTCCTGCCCTGGCCGACATGGATGTTGTGCGCCTTCTCGTCGCCGACCGAGGTCAGGAACGCGATGTCCCGGCCGTTCGGGCCGTAGTCATGGCACATGAAGATGCGCATCTCGTCCGGCAGGCTCAGCACCTTCTGGATCGAGTCGTAGAGCGTGCCGGCATCGCCGCCGGGGAAATCCGCCCGCGCCGAGCCGCCATCGGGCATGAAGAGCGTGTCGCCGACAAAGGCCGCGTCGCCGATCACATGGGTCATGCAGGCCGGCGTATGGCCCGGCGTGTGCATGGCAAAGCCCTGCATCGTGCCGATCATGAACGTGTCGCCGTCCTTGAAGAGGGCGTCGAACTGGCTGCCGTCGCGCTGGAACTCGGTGCCTTCGTTGAAGATCTTGCCGAACGTGTCCTGCACGACGGTGATCTTCTCGCCGATGCCGATCTTGCCGCCCAGCTCGCGCTGGATATAGGGCGCGGCCGACAGGTGGTCGGCATGGACATGGGTCTCGAGGAGCCATTCCAGCTTCAGGCCGTTCTCCTTGATATAGGCGATGACCTCGTCGGCATTGTCATAGGTGATCCGGCCGGCCGCATAGTCGATATCCATCACGGAATCGACCACGGCGCAGGCATTCGATGCCGGATCCTTGACGACATGGGTGAAAGTCCAGGTGGCCTTGTCGAAGAAGGTCCGCACCTCGGGCCTGACGGACATGTTGACGGGATAGGCGGTCATTGTTCTCTCCTCGCGGGTCGGGGCGATCGGGGTCAGATCCTGCATGTCGACACCCCCAGAAGCCGGTAGAGCGGGCAGAACCGCATCCCCGCCGTCGCCAGAAGCACGATGCCGGCGAGGACGGAGGCGATCTGCAGACCGCCGGTTAGCCCCAGCGCGCCGAACAGCACGAGAATTGCACCCAATGCCAGTCGAAGGATGCGGTCGACATTTCCGATATTCGCAGTCATCTCGGACTCCAGTTCCTGTTGGCCCCCTGATACCGCGAAGAATATTCCGCCGTCTGTGAGTTTGTCACCGAGACAGATCAGAAAAGGAGATTATTTCCCGCCCGTGCCGTCACTCTTGCGAGAGCGCCTCCAGCGCCGCCCGGTCGGTCAGCTGGACGCTGCCCCGTGCCTGCTCGATCCAGCCGCGGCGCTGGAATTCGCGCAGCTGGCGGCTGACCACTTCGCGGGCGGTGCCCAGTTCGGTGGCGAGCTTCTGGTGCGTGGTCTCCAGCAGGCCGCCGGGCCCGGCGAGCTTCAGCAGCCGCTGCGCCAGGCGGATGTCGACCCGCTGGAAGGCCAGCGCCTCGATCACGCCGAAAAGGTCGGTGATCCGCCGCGCATAGGACGTGAAGACGAATTGCCGGAACGCGTCGGATTTCGCGGCCAGGTCGTCGAAGACCTGGCGCGGGATCGCCACCGCGCGGCAGGGCGTCTCGGTGATGCCCTCGGCGGCATAGTCCTCATGGGCGATCAGGCAGGCGGTGGTCATCACGCAGCTTTCCCCGGCCTCGACCCGGTAGAGCACGATCTCCCGCCCCGATTCCGAGACCTGCTGCACCCGCACCGTGCCCGAAAGCAGCAGGAGGAGGTTGTCCGCCTGCATGCCGGGCGCGAAGATCGTGGTACCCTCGGGGATGTCCATCACGGTGCTGCGCCGCTCCAGCTCGTCGCGGATCTCCTGCGGCAGGGCGGCCAGCGCCCCGAAATTCCCGCTCCAGCCCATGGCGGCCCCTTTCCCGTTGCGCGCGATCGCCTCTCTGCTACGACATCCCGCGCCGGGCGGGAAGCCCGGCCCGGTCCCGGCCGACCAAGGAGCTGCGCCATGACCCTCCGCCGCCTCGATGCCGCCAGCCCCGAGATTCCGGCCATGCTGGCGCTGATCCGGACGAGCTTCGCCTATATGGAGGCGCGGATCGACCCGCCCTCCTCGATGCTGCGGCTGACCGAGACGGCCCTGCGCGACAGCTGCGCCACGGCCGAGCTCTGGGTGTCCGGCGATCCGATCGAGGCCTGCGCGGTGCTGACGCCGAAGCCCGACGCGCTCTATATCGGCAAGCTCGCCGTGGCCGAGAGCGCCCGCGGCAAGGGCCTCGCCCGGCAGCTGGTGGAACTCGCGGCAGAGCGCGCCAGGGCGGCGGGGCTCGGCTGGCTGGAACTGCAGGTGCGCATCGAGCTTGTCGAGAACCACGCCGCTTTCGCGCGGATGGGCTTCGCCAAGACCGGCGAGACGGCGCATCCGGGCTATGACCGGCCGACCTCGATCACCATGCGCCGGCCCCTGCGCCGCTGATCCGGCCGGGCAACGACGCGGAGCCCGCGATGGCCCGACTCGGCTGCCCTCGGGAAATAAGGCCGAAGGGCAGCCGGGTCGGGCCTTCCCCGGTTTCCCGAGGGCTTCGCGGATTGGCAGGCGGGGTCAGGCCCGGCCCGGCACCGGGCGCCGCCGCCGGACTGATCCGGGCCGGCCCAGCAGGGACAGCGCTGCATCGGCCCGCGGGCTCCGCGCTACCACCTTGCCCTTCGCCACCACCGCGAGCCGCGCGGGACGCAGCCGCAGCGCGTCGACCGGATCGGCGGCATCGAGCACGACCAGCGAGGCCGCGCATCCCGGTGCCAGACCGTAGCCCTCGAGCCCGATCACCTTCGCGCTCTCCTCCGTCACCATCGAGAAGCAGGCGCGCATCTCCTCTGGATGGGTCATCTGCGCCACATGCAGCCCCATGAAGGCGACATCCAGCATGTCCGCCGTGCCAAGGCTGTACCACGGGTCGAGCACGCAATCCTGCCCGAAAGCCACCGGGATGCCCATCGCCCGCAACTCCTTCACCCGCGTCATCCCGCGCCGCTTGGGGAAGCTGTCGTGGCGGCCCTGCAGCACGATGTTGATCAGCGGATTGGGAATGGCGGCCAGCCCCGCCTCGGCCATCAGCGGCAGGAGCTTCGAGACATAGTAGTTGTCCATCGAATGCATCGAGGTCAGGTGCGAGCCGACCGCGCGGCCCTGCAGCCCCAGCCGCTGCGCCTCCATCGCCAGCGTCTCGACATGGCGGCTCATCGGGTCGTCGGTCTCGTCGCAATGCAGGTCCACGGGCAGCCCGCGCTCGGCCGCCAGTTCGCAGAGCGCGGTGACGGAGCGCGCGCCCTCGGCCATGGTCCGCTCGAAATGCGGGATGCCGCCGACCACGTCGACGCCCATGTCGAGCGCGCGCACCGTGTTGTCCCAGGCGGTCGGATCGCGGAACACCCCGTCCTGCGGGAAGGCGACGAGCTGCAGGTCGATATAGGGCTTCACCGCCTCGCGGACCTCGAGCATGGCCTGCACGCCCAGCAGGCGGTCGTCGCAGGTATCGACATGGCTGCGGATATGCAGAAGCCCCATCGAGGCCGCCCAGTCGCAATAGGCCAGCGCCCGCTCCTTCAGCCCCTCGAGCGTCATGATCTCCTTCAGCTCGCCCCAGAGGCCAATGCCCTCCAGCAGCGTGCCCGAGGCATTTACCCGCGGCAGCCCGTAGCTCAGCGTCGCGTCCATGTGGAAATGCGGGTCGACGAAGGGCGGCGAGACCAGGTCGCCGGCCGCGTCGATCACCTCGCCCGCCTCCGCCTCGAGACGCGGCTCCACCGCGGCGATCCGGTCGCCCTTGATGCCGATATCGGCAACGCGCCCGTCGGGAAGCGTGCCCCCTTTGACGATCAGGTCGAACATCAGCGTTCCCCCTTGTTGTACGGCACCATCAGCGCGCCCGGCACCTCGGCGCGGCGCGACATCAGGATCAGCGCCAGGATCGACAGAAGATAGGGCATGGCGAGAAACAGCTGGTAGGGCAGGCCCGCGCCCAGCTCGGTCTGCTGCAGCCGCACCTGGAAGGCGTCGAAGCCGGCGAAAAGCAGCGCGCCAAGGAGCGCGCGGCCCGGCATCCAGGCGCCGAAGACGACCAGCGCGATGCAGATCCAGCCGCGCCCGTTGACCATGTCGAAGAAGAAGGAGTTGAAGGCCGAGAGCGTCAGGAAGCTGCCGCCCACCGCCATCAGCCCCGAGCCGACAGCGACCGCGCCCATGCGCAGGCCGTGGACCGGCAGGCCCTGCGCCTCGACCGCCGCCGGGTTCTCGCCGACGGCGCGGAGCGCCAGGCCCAGCGGCGTGCGGAACAGCACCCAGGCGGTGATCGCCACGCTCGCCAGCGCCGCCCAGGTCAGCACGGTCTGGCTGCCGAGGATTGGCCAGCCGGTCGGCTGGAAGGCCTCGATCCGCGGCGGGGACGAGACCTCGGGCAGGGCGACGCGATAGGCGAAATAGGTCGCCGCGCTCGCCAGCATGGTGATGCCGATGCCCACCACGTGCTGCGACAGGCCGAAGGGCACGGTCAGCGTGCCGTGGATCAGCCCGAAGCAGACCCCGGTCAGGAAGGCGCAGCCCACCCCGGCCCAGAGCGGCAGCCCGGCATAGACCGCGATCCAGCCGGCGAAGGCGCCCGCGACCATGATCCCCTCGATCCCGAGATTGAGCACGCCCGCCCGCTCGCAGATCAGCTCGCCCATCGTGGCGAAGATCAGCGGCGAGGCGATGCGCAGCACCGCGGCCCAGAAGGTGGCCGAGAGGAGGATGTCGGTGATGTCCATGTCAGCCCCTGACCACGCGGAAGCGGCTGAGCATCAGCGCCAGCACCATGAAGAGAAGCGCCGAGGCCAGGAGGATGTCGGCAATGTAGGAGGGCACGCCCGCCGAGCGGCTCATGCTGTCCGCACCGACGAAGATGCCCGCCACGAACAGCGCCGAGACCACCACGCCCAGCGGATTGAGCAGCGCCAGCATCGCCACGACGATGCCGGTATAGCCGAAGCCGGGCGAGATATCGGCGGTCAGGTTGCCCTTGAGGCCCGCGACCTCGGAGAAGCCCGCCAGCGCCGCCAGCCCGCCCGAGATCAGCGCGGTCTTGGCGAGGACCGCGTTCACCGGCATGCCGGCGAAGCGCGCGGCGCGGGCGTTGAGCCCGACGGCGCGCATCTCGAAGCCGAGCGTCGTCTTCGCCTGGACCAGCCAGACGCCGAGCGCGCAGATCAGCGCGATGCCGAAGCCCCAGTGCAGACGCAGCCCCTCGACGATGCGCGGCAGCCGCGCCTCCTTCGGCAACGACGGCGATTTCGGCCAGCCCATGCCCATCGGGTCCTTCATCGGCCCCTCGAGCAGGTAGCCGACGAAGAGCAGCACCACGAAATTCAGAAGCAGCGTCGTCACCACCTCGTCGACGCCGAGCTTCGTCTTCAGGAGCGTCGGGCCGAGCAGCATCAGCGCGCCGGCGACCACGGCGCCCGCGGCCATGGCCGGGATCACCAGCGGGCCGGGCAGGCCGGACTGCGTGCCGATCAGCACGGTCGCCACCGCGCCCAGATAGAGCTGCGCCTCGGCGCCGATATTCCACAGCTTCGCGCGGAAGGCGACGGCCACGGCGAGCCCGGTGAAGATCAAGGGCGTGGCGCGGTTCAGCGTCTCCAGCCGGGCGAATTTCGTGCCGACGGCGCCGTCGACGATCTGGCCCAGCACGGCCAGCGGATTGCCCCCGGCGATCCCGGCCAGCGCCGCGGCGACCAGCACGGTCGCGGCGAGCGCGGCCGCCGGATAGCCGATCCGGCGCGCGAGCGTGGGCGCCTCCACGGGTTCAAGCCGCATCCCGGCCTCCCTGCCCGGCCATCCACAGGCCAAGTTCCTTCACCGTCACCTGTCCCCGCGCGAAGGCCGGGGACAGCTTGCCGTCATGGATCGCATGGATCACGTCCGACAGCGCGCGCAGCTCGTCGAGATCCTCGGAGATCAGCAGCACCGCCGCGCCGCGTTCCCGCGCGGCCAGCAGCTGGCGGTGGACATAGGTCACCGCGCCGATATCGAGCCCGCGGGTCGGCTGGTTGGCCAGGATGATCGACGGGCCCGCCTCCAGCACGCGGCCGAGGATCAGCTTCTGCATGTTGCCCCCCGACAGGAGCCGGATCGGCACCGACGGCCCGGGGCAGCGCACGTCGTAGCCCTCGATGATCGCCTCGGCGCGCTTGCGCGCCCGCCCCCAGTCGAGCCAGCCCTTCCGCGACATCGGCGGGCGGGCGTAGTCTTCCAGCATCGCGTTCTCGGTCAGGTCGAAATCGGCGATCGTGCCGGTGGCGTGGCGGTCCTCGGGGATGCGCGCGATCCCCTGGGCGACGGCCTGCCGGGGCGACCAGGCGGCCAGCGCGGCGCCCTTCAGCTCGGCGGTGCCCGTCTCCGGCACGGCGAGGCCCGAAAGCAGATCGGCCAGCGCCCGCTGGCCGTTGCCCGAAACGCCCGCGATCCCGGTGATCGTGCCCGCGCGCAGCGAAAGCGAGACATCGTCGAGCCCCGGACTGCCCGCGACCGAGACGCCGCCGAGCCGGAAGAGCACCTCGCCCGGCGTCACGGCAGGCACCTCGGGCGGCACGATCTCGGCGCCGACCATCGCCTCGGCCAGCCGGTGGCGGTCGGTCTCGGCGGTCCTCATCTCGGCGACCTTGGCGCCGCGGCGCAGGATCACCACGCGGTCCGCCACGGCCATCACCTCGCCCAGCTTGTGGCTGATGAAGACGACGGCCAGCCCCTTGGCGACCGCCTTGCGGATCGTCGCGAAAAGCGCCTCGACCTCCTGCGGGGTCAGAACGGCCGTCGGCTCGTCGAGGATCAGCACGCGGGCGTCGCGGTAGAGCGCCTTGAGGATCTCCACCCGCTGGCGCTCGCCCACCGACAGGTCCGCGACCCGCGCGGACGGATCGACCGCCAGGCCGAAATCCTGCGACAGCTGCCTGAGCCGCGCCCGCGCCGCGCGCCGGCCCGATGACAGCGAGAAGAGCGGCCGGGTGCCGAGCGCGACATTGTCGAGCACGGTCAGGTTCTCGGCCAGGGTGAAATGCTGGTGCACCATGCCGATCCCGGCCGCCAGCGCGGCGCCGGGCTGGCCGGGGGGCAGTTCCCGCCCGGCGACATGCACGCTGCCCTCGTCGGCGACGTAATGGCCGAAGAGAATGTTCATCAGGGTCGTCTTGCCGGCGCCGTTCTCGCCCAGCAGGGCGAGCACCTCGCCCTCGGCGAGGGCGAAGCCGATGCCGTCATTGGCCAGGACGGGACCGAACCGCTTGGTGATCCCGTCCAGCCGGAGGATTTCGGCCATCAGGCGGCGGGTTCGCTGTCGACGATCTCGACCTCGAACTCGCCCGAGAGGATCTGCGCGGTGCGCGCCGTGACCAGCTCCATGGTCTCGGCCGGGACCTTGCCCTCGAACGTGCCGAGTTCGGACAGCGAGCAGCCGCCATGCTTCATGAAGCTGAACACGCCGTAATCCGCGGCGGTGAACTCGCCGGCCGCGACCGCGGCGGTGGCGGCGTCCATGGTCGGCTCGAAATGCCACAGCGCCGAGGCGACCTCGGTCTCGGGATAGTCCGCCTGGGTGTTGACCACGTTGCCGATCGACAGGATCCCGCGCTCCTTGGCGGCATCGGCCACGCCGAAGCGCTCGGCATAGAGCAGGTCGGCGCCGTTCTCGATCATCGCGAAGGCGGTTTCCTTGGCCTTGGGCGGATCGAACCACGAGCCGATGAAGGCGATCTGGAATTTCAGGTCGGGATTGACCTCCTTCGCGCCGGCCATGAAGGCGTTCATCAGCCGGTTCACTTCCGGGATCGGGAAGCCCCCGACCATGCCGATATTGCCGGACTTGCTCATCGCCCCGGCGATGATCCCCGACAGGTAGCTGGCATCCTGGATGTAGTTGTCGAAGGTCGAGAAGTTCGGCAGATCCGGATCGGCCTTGAAAGAGGAGCCCATCAGGAAGGCGATCTCGGGATAGTCGGCCGCGACCTCGCGGGCCTCCTGCTCGACCGCGAAGGCCTCGCCGATCACCATCTTGGCGCCGCCCTCGGCATATTCGCGCAGCACGCGGGTGTAGTCGGTGTTGGAGACGTTCTCGGAGAACTTGTAGCTGATGTCGCCGCGGGCCTGCGCAGCCTCGGCGGCGATATGGATGCGGCCGACCCATTTCTGCTCCACCGGCACGGTGTAGGCGGCCGCCACCGGGATCGCCGCGCCCTGGGCGCGCAGCAGGCCCGGGGCCAGACCGGCAAGCGCCGCCGCCCCGGCGGTCCGGGACAGAAGCTGGCGGCGGTTGAGGAAAAGGTTCGCCATGGGAAAGCTCCAAGATGATCTGTTTGCCCACACCCTAGCCGCGATGGCGCGATTGAAAAGCGCTCGCGTGCCAAACGGCCCGGTTTTTCCGCATCCGCCTGCAAATTGGTCACCGCCCGGGCGCGGCGCCGGGACGCTTCGCCTTCCGCCGCCGGAGCCGTCATAACGAACCGGTGATGGTGAAGGGCAGGTCGCCCTGCGGGCTGGAGAACGGACAACGGCATGGCAATGAAACAGCGCTTCGGACAGTACTTGCGCGAACAGCATCCCCGGCTCTGGAAGGCGGCCTGCGTGATGCGGCACGGCGATCTGCCCGCGCCGGCCGCGGAGGGCCCCGGCGGCAAGGCCGCGGCCGAGACGGCGCCGAGGGTCAGCCAGGCGACCTTCCTGCCCGCGCTGAAGATGTCGCCCGACTACGTGCTCGATGTCGGCGTCGCCACCGGCTCGCCCGATCTCTACAAGGCCTTCCCCGCCTCCCGCCTCGTGCTGATCGACCCGCAGCGGGGCTTCGAGACCCGGCTGAAGTACCGCCCCGAGAACCCGATCATCATCAACAAGGCGATCGGCGCGGCGGAGGGCGAGATGGTGCTGCATGCGCGGCTGGGCCATAGCAGCCTGCACGAGCGCACCGAGCTGACCGCCAAGGGCGAGACCCGCGACTACAAGGTGGAGATCACCACGCTCGACTCGGTGATCGACACCCTGCCCCCGGCCACCAGCGTCGGCATCAAGCTGGATATCGAGGGCCACGAGCTGGAGGCGATCAAGGGGCTCGAGCGGCATCTGGGCCGCGTGCAGTTCATCGCCTGCGAGGTCTCGGTGATGAACCGCTTCGTCGACGGCTACACCTTCGCCGACGTGGTCGGGCTGCTCGACAAGAAGGGCTTCCGGCTCTACGCGATCCTCAACTCGCCGCATCCGCAGCGGCCGCTGCGCTTCCTCGACTGCCTGTTCCTGCATCGCGACGCGCCCCAGTTCGGCTGAGGCGCGCGGCGGCGCGGGGCTAGACGATGACCTCGCGCCGCGCCTGCTCGCCGACGCCGAAGACGCGCTTGTAGCGCGCGACCTCGGCCTCCGGGCCCATCGCCTTGTTGGGATTGTCCGACAGCTTCACCGTCGGCCGGCCATTGGCCTTGACCGCCTTGCAGACCAGCGAGAAGGGCGCCAGCGCGTCGTCCTCGACCAGCCCGCGGAAATCGTTGGTCAAAAGCGTCCCCCAGCCGAAGCTGGCCCGGACCCGGCCGGCGAAATGCGCATGCAGGCGGAAGATCTCGTCGACATCGAGCCCGTCGGAGAAGATCATCAGCTTGCCGCGCGGATCCTCGCCCTTCGACTTCCACCACTCGATCGCCGCCTCGCCATTGCCGACCGGATCGCCGCTGTCGATGCGGATGCCGGTCCAGCGCGACAGCCAGTGCGGCGCGCGGTCGAGGAATTCCCTGGTGCCGTAGGTATCGGGAAGGATCACCAGCAGGTTGCCTTCGTGCTCTTCCTGCCAGTCCTGCAGCACCTTGAACGGCGCCGCCGCCAGCGCCTCGTCATCCTCGGCCAGCGCCGAATAGACCATCGGCAGCTCATGCGCGTTGGTGCCGATCGCCTCGACCTCGCGGCGCATGGCGATCAGGCAGTTCGAGGTGCCGACGAAATTCGGGCCGAGCCCCTCGAGCATCGCCTGCACGCACCAGTCCTGCCACAGGAAGCTGTGCCGCCGCCTCGTGCCGAAATCGGCGATCTTCACGTCGGGCAGGGTCTTCAGCCGCTCGACCTTCTCCCAGAGCTTGGTCATCGCGCGGGCATAGAGCACCTCGAGCTCGAACCGGCCCATCCGCTCCAGCACGGCGCGGCCGCGCAGCTCCATCAGCACCGAAAGCGCCGGGATCTCCCAGAGCATCACCTCGGGCCAGGAGCCCTCGAAGGTCAGCTCGTACTGCCCGTCGCGCTTTTCGAGGTGGTAGGGCGGCAGGCGCAGGTTCTCGAACCACTCCATGAAGTCGGGGCGGAACATCTGGCGCTTGCCGTAGAACATGTTGCCCCGAAGCCAGGTGCTCTCGCCGCGGCTGAGGCTGAGGCTGCGGATATGGTCCAGCTGCTCGCGCAGCTCGCCCTCGTCGATCAGCTCGGCGAGGCGCAGCGATTTCGTGCGGTTGATCAGGCTGAACGTGACCTGCGTCTGCGGCCCCTTGCCGAAGACCGTCTGGCACATCAGGAGCTTGTAGAAGTCGGTATCGATCAGCGAGCGGACGATCGGGTCGATCTTCCACTTGTGGTTATAGACGCGGGTGGCGATATCGACCATGCACAGTCACTCCGGGTAGCCCGCCCCAGCTTAGAGCAAGCCGCCCGGACTTAGGCAAGGCACCCGGCGCAGGTTGTGGCCAAACTGGCGCAGCCGCCGCCCGGACGGCAACCAAGACGGCAACCAAGACGGCGGCTTCGGACCGCGAAAGGACAGATCATGAGCCCCCTTCCCCTCTGCGCGCTGCTGGCCGGCCTTCTCTGCCTCGGCACCGGCGCCCGCGCCTGGACCTATGGCGACTGGCGCGCGGCGGTCGATATCGGCGCCGAGGGACAGGTCGCGGACTGCAGCGCCGGGACCGGCGGCGACGGCCTGCCGCGGCTCTTCGTGTCGATGCGCCCCGGGGACGGCACGCCGCGGATCTGGCTGGAGGAAAGCGCGCCGCGGCACTACCCGACCGCGCTGAAAGACGGGCAGGCGGCGGAGTTCTCGGTCGACGGGACGGTCCTGGCCGGCACCCCGGCGACGGCCGGGCTCGATGACGAGGGGATCATGCAGGCCCGGGCGGAGGTGCCCGCGGACGTCGCGGAGGCCGTGCTGCCGGCCATGGCGGCGGGCAGCGCGATCAAGGTCTCGACGGGTGGACGGCTGGTCGCCGAGCTGCCGCTCCGGGGCTTCACCGCCGCCTATCTGAAAATGGCCGAGCTCTGCGGCCGCGACGGCGCCCTGATCGGCCGCTGACACCCCGGCGCAGCGCCGCCCGGCCCCTGCCAGGTGGCTCAACGGCGTTCAGGTCAGCGTCACGCCGGCCGCGCGCATCGCCTCGAGCGCGGCCTCCAGCGAGCCCTCGAGATCGATGCCGCGCGCCGCCTTCAGCACCAGCTCGGTCTGGTAGCCCAGCCGCATCGCGTCCACGGCCGAGAAGTTGACGCAGAAATCCGTCGCCAGCCCGCAGAGCACCAGCCGCGTCACGCCGCGGTCCTGCAGGTAGCCATGCAGCCCGGTCGCCGTCGTGCGGTCATTCTCGAAGAAGGCCGAATAGCTGTCGATCCCCTGGCGGAAGCCCTTGCGGACGATCATCTGCGCCGGGTCCGTGCGCAGCCCGGGATGGAAGGCCGCGCCCTCGCTGCCCTGGATGCAGTGCTCGGGCCAGAGCACCTGCGGGCCGTAGGGCATCTCCACCATCTCGAAGGGCGTCTTGCCGGGATGGCTGCTGGCAAACGAGCTGTGCCCGGCCGGGTGCCAGTCCTGGCTGAGCACCACGGTGGAGAAGTCCTCCATCATCGCGTTGACCGGCGCGACCACCTCGTCGCCGCCGGGCACGGCCAGCGCGCCGCCGGGGCAGAAATCGTTCTGGATGTCGATGACGACAAGGGCGTCGGTGTCCGGGCGCATGTAAGGTCTCCTTGGCAATTCCACATGGCTAAGGCCGCCGGGGGCCGGACGTCAACGCTCCTGCCGTGCCAGGCTGGCTAGCCCCTTGCCCGCACCGCGCCGGAGGCGTATCGGAACGCCCATGTTCACCGTCGCCGCGCTCTACCATTTCACGCCCTTTCCCGACCCGGCCGCCATCCAGGGCCCGCTGGCGAAGATCTGCTGCGCCAATGGCGTGAAGGGCACGCTTCTTCTGGCGCAGGAAGGCATCAACGGCACCATCGCCGGCCCGCGCGAGGGCATCGACAAGGTGCTGGCGCATATCCGCGCCCTGCCCGGCTGCGCCGATCTGGCCTGGAAGGAAAGCACCGCCGCCGAGGCGCCCTTTCCGCGCATGAAGGTGCGGCTGAAGCGCGAGATCGTGACCATGGGCCAGCCCCAGGTCGATCCCCGCGCCGCCGTCGGCCACTATGTCGAGCCCGCCGAGTGGAACGCGCTGATCTCGGCGCCCGACGTGGCGGTGATCGACACCCGCAACGACTACGAGGTCGCCATCGGCACCTTCGAGGGCGCGGTCGATCCCGAGACCGCCAGCTTCCGCGATTTCCCTGCCTGGTGGGAGGCCAATCGCGAGCGCTTCCACAACAAGCGGATCGCGATGTTCTGCACCGGCGGCATCCGCTGCGAGAAATCGACCAACTACCTGATGGGGCTGGGCATCGAGGAGGTCTACCACCTCAAGGGCGGCATCCTGAAATACCTCGAGGACGTCCCCGCGGAGGACAGCCTCTGGCGCGGCGACTGCTTCGTCTTCGACGGCCGGGTTTCGGTCGGGCACGGGCTGAAGGAAGGCCCGCATGTGCTCTGCCATGCCTGCCGCCGCCCGATCCTGCCCGAAGACCGCGAGCGTCCGGAATTCGAGGACGGGGTGAGCTGCCATCACTGCGTCGCCGAGACCTCCGAGGAGGACAAGGCGCGCTTCCGCGAGCGGCAGAAGCAGATCGCCCTGGCGAAGGCCCGGGGCGAAGAGCATCTCGGTCCGCGCTGACTGGACCTGACGTCAGGCGGCTCTGGCCTCATCCGCCGCGCTTTACCGGCGCTGCGGACCTGCTAAAGCGCTAGTCATGACCAGTTCCTCCCGTCTCGACCTCGTGGCCGTCGCCATGGGGGTCGCCTTCTCCTTCATGTGGTCCTCGGCCTTCAGCTCGGCCCGGATCATCGTTGCCGAAGCGCCGCCGATGCTGTCCCTGGCGCTGCGCTTCGCCATATCCGGTGCCATCGCCGTGGCCATCGCCGCCTCGCTCGGCCAGACGATCCGGCTCAGCCGCCAGCAATGGATGATGACCGCCGTCTTCGGCATCTGCCAGAACGCGCTCTATCTGGGGCTCTACTTCATCGCCATGCAGACCGTGCCGGCCTCGGTGGCGACGATCACCGCTTCGACCATGCCGCTGCTGGTCGCGCTGATGGGCTGGGCCTTCCTCGGCCAGCGGCCGACGCCGCTCGGCTGGACCGGGCTGGCGGCAGGGCTCGCCGGCGTGGCGCTGATCCTCGGCCACCGCATCTCGGGCGGGGCCGACCTTGCGGGGCTGGCGCTCTGCGGGCTCGGGGTCGCGGCGCTGGCGATCGCCACGCTGGTGATGCGCGGCGCCTCCTCGGGCGGCAACCTCCTGATGATCGTCGGGCTGCAGATGTTCGTCGGCTCCGCAGCGCTGGCCGTGGCCGGCGGGCTGACCGAGACCTGGGATGTCATCTGGACGCCGCGGCTCGTCGGCGCGCTGGCCTATACCACCGTGGTGCCGGGGCTGATCGCGACCTTCGTCTGGTTCCTTCTGGTGCAGCGGATCGGCGCGGTGCGCGCCGCCACCTACCACTTCCTCAACCCGGTCTTCGGCGTCGCCGTGGCCGCGGCACTGCTCGGCGAGGCGCTGTCGCTGTGGGATCTGGCCGGGGTTCTGGTGGTCGCGGCGGGCATTCTCTGCGTGCAGATGTCGCCGCCCAGGGTGTCACGCCCGTCCTGAGGCGGCCTTCTCCGCCAGCAGCAGGAGCCCGCCGGCCAGCATGCCCCAGAAGGCCGCGCCGATGCCGAAGAGGCTGATCCCCGAGGCCGTGGTGACGAAGGTCACCACCGCCGCCAGCCGGTGCTCCTCGTCCTGGATCGCCGTCACCATCGCCCCGCCCAGGCTGGTCAGCAGCGCCAGCCCCGCCACCGCCTCGATCAGCAGGGGCGGCGAGGCGGCGATGAAGCTGGCGGCGAAGCCCGAAACCATGGCGATCGCCAGATAGGCCACGCCGCAGATCGTGCTGGCCAGGAAGCGGCGCGACCGGTCGGGCCCCGCCTCTGGGCCGGCGCAGAGCGCAGCGGTGATCGCCGCGAGGTTCAGCGCATGGCCGCCGAAGGCCGCCGCCCCCATGCTCGCCAGCCCGGTGGAAACGAAGAGCCGCGAGGTCGCCGGCTCGTAGCCGTTCGAGCGCAGCACCGCGAGCCCGGGCACGTTCTGCGAGGCCATCGTCACGATGAAGAGCGGCACCGCGATGCCGAGCGCCGGGACCAGGTCGAAGACCGGCCGCACCAGCATCGGCGCGGGCAGCGCGAAGGCGGCGGCGCCCTCGGGCAGCGAGGTGCTCAGCGCCACGACGGCGACCGTGACCGCCACCGCGATCAGCACCGCATAGCGCCGCGCGAAGCACCAGCCGGCCAGCCAGGCCAGGACGATCGGCAGGGCCAGCGCCGGCATCTGCTCCACCGCGCGCACCGGCGCCAGGCAGAGATCGAGCAGCACCCCGGCCAGCATCGCCCCGGCCAGCGGCAGCGGGATCGCCGAGACCGCGCGGGCCAGCGGCCGCCAGAGCCCCGCGATGACGATCAGCGCGCCGCAGATCAGGAAGGCCGCCACCGCCACGCCGTAGCCGCCGCCCGGCACCCCCGCCCCGATCAGCAGCGCCGCGCCCGGGGTCGACCAGGCCAGGCTGATCGGCTGGCGCATCCAGAGCCCCAGCCAGATCGCCAGCGCTCCCTGCAGGAGGCAGAGCGCGAAGAGCCCCGAGGCGGCCTCTGCCGGGCTCGCCCCGACCCCGGCCAGCCCCTGCAGCACGATGGCGAAGGAGCTGGAGAACCCGACGATCGCCGCCAGGATGCCGGCGGTGAGCGGCTGGACAAGCGATGCCTTGGCGGCCGGAACAGGGTCGGACATGGGAAATCTCGCTGCGGGATACTGGACCTTTCCCCGGCTTGTGCCATAATTGGATCCAATCAGCAATTGGATATCGGATGCAGATGAAACCCGATCTCGCCGCCCTGGTAGCGGCCGGCGGCGGCCGCCACCGCACTGCCACCCAGCATGTCGAGGCGGCCCTGCGCGACGCCATCCTGTCGGGCCGGCTGCCCGGCGGCACGCCCCTGCGGCAGGAGGAACTGGCCCAGGCCTTCGGCGTCAGCCGCATGCCGGTGCGCGAGGCGCTGCGCCAGCTCGAGGCGCAGGCGCTTCTGGATTTCGTGCCGCACAAGGGTGCGGTGGTGACCGAGATCTCGGCCGCCGACGCCGCCGATCTCTACGCGATCCGCATGGCGCTGGAGCCGGCCTGCCTCGAGCGCTCGATCCCGCATCTGCAGCCCGAAGATCTCGCCGCCGCTGCCGAGCTGCTGGAGGAGATGGACCTCAATGCCGATCCCGGCCGCATGGGCGAGCTGAACCGGCGGTTCCATCTGGTGCTCTACAGCCGCGCCGGACAGCCGAAGCTGCTGGCGCTGACCGAGAATGCGCTGAGCTCCTTCGACCGCTACCTGCGCTTCCACCTGGCCGCGCATGGCCGGGCGCACCTGTCCCAGGAGGAACACCGTGACATGCTGGAGGCGGCCCGGGCCGGCGACATCCCCCGCGCCACCCGGGTGCTGCGCCGCCATCTCGACACCGCCGCTGCGACCATCGCCGCCTTCTTCGCCGCCCGCGGCACGGGCGCAGAGCCGGGAGGGAATTCTTAACGCCCCGGCCGCTAGTCTTCGGCGAGCCAGGGAGAACCCGCATGAGCAGCAGAGACCGGCAGACCGCGCCGCGTGTCCGGGCCGCCAGGGGGCGGGTCCTGCAGGCGGCCTGCGCGCTCTTCCTCCTGGCCTGCCCTGCCGCCGCCGGGCTCTATCCCGCCGACCGGCTGGAGGCGGAAAGCGCGCGCATCGCGCCGCTGGTCCGCGCCATCTTCCGCGACATCCGCGCCGCCATCCCCGAATTCGACCAGAGCCGCGCCCGCGACCTGTCGCTCTCCGTGCCGCTCGACGGGCCGACGCCGCTCTATTTCGGCACGCGGCAGGCACGCAGCATCGTGGTGATTCCGGTCGAGTCGGTCCTCTTCCTCGAAGATTTCGCCGCGCTCGACGCGATGTTCGAGTTCCGCGGATGCGACCGCGGCTGGCTGCAGAGCTATGCCAGGGCGCTGGGACGGCACCGCACGGTGCCGCCGCCGCTCGACGCCTTCGGCATCACCCCCGAGGACCGCGCCGGCTTCCTCGCTGCCGATCTTGCCGTCCGCGCGGTCACGGCCTCCACGCTGCCCTTCCTTGTCGCCCACCAGATCGGCCATGTGCTGCAGTCCGGCCCTGCGCCGGCAGGGGGCAGCTTTCCGCCATCTGCGGAGCTGGCTGCCGACCGCTTCGCCATGGACCGCTTCGCCGAGCGGCAGAACCGGCCCGACGGGCTCGGCCTCTATTTCCAGCTCCAGGCCTGGCAGGATCCCTCCGGCGGCGGGCAGCACCCGCTTGCCGCCGAGCGGATGGAGACGATCGGCCGCCGGATGCTGCAGGACCCCGATCTCTATGCCGACATGCGCGGCGGCGACCGGGCCCGCTGGCAGCTGGACGTGCTGGCATACGACCTGATCGGCATGTCGCGGCTGATGCAGGGCGGCCAGCTGGCCGGGCATCGCGACACGGTGCTGGACCGCGACTACCCCCAGCGGGGGATGGAGGGGGCCTGCCCCTCCTAGCCGGCTAGCCGATCCGGCCGCGGATCCCGCCGGTCTGGCCGCGGTCGAGCAGCAGGTGGTCGAGGATCACGCAGGCCATCATCGCCTCGGCGACCGGCACGGCGCGGATGCCGACGCAGGGATCGTGGCGCCCTTTGGTGATGATCTCCGCATCCTCGCCGGACTTGGTGATGGTCTTGCGCGTCGTCAGGATCGAGGAGGTCGGCTTCACCGCGAAGCGCACCACCAGCTCCTGCCCGGTGGAAATGCCGCCGAGGATGCCGCCGGCATGGTTCGAGGAAAAGACCGGACCGTCCGGGCCCATCGAGATCTCGTCGGCATTCTCGGCCCCGGTCAGCGCCGCCGCCGCCATGCCTTCGCCGATCTCGACGCCCTTCACCGCGTTGATCGACATCATCGCCGCCGCCAGATCGGTGTCGAGCTTGCCGTAGACCGGCGCGCCGAGCCCTGCGGGCACGCCCCTGGCCGTCACCTCGACCAGCGCGCCGACGCTGTCGCCGGACTTGCGCAGCCCGTCAAGATAGGCCGCCCAGTCCTCGGCCGCCTGCGGATCGGGGCACCAGAACGGGTTCTTCGCGATCTCGGCCGCGTCGAAACGGGCGCGGTCGATCGCCTTCGGTCCCATCTGCACCATGTAGCCCGAGATCTCGAGCCCCGGCACCAGCTGGGCCAGCGCGGCCCGCGCCACCCCGCCGGCCGCGACCCGCGCCGCGGTCTCGCGCGCCGAGGAGCGGCCGCCGCCGCGGTAGTCGCGGATGCCGTATTTCTGCCAGTAGGTGATATCGGCATGGCCGGGGCGGAATTTCTCGGCGATGTCGCCGTAATCCTTCGAGCGCTGGTCGGTATTGCGGATCATCAGCTGGATCGGCGTGCCGGTGGACAGCCCCTCGAAGACGCCGGACATGATCTCCACCTGGTCGGGCTCGCGCCGCTGGGTGGTGAACTTGTTCTGGCCGGGCTTGCGCTGGTCGAGCCAGACCTGCAGGCTGTCCTCGGTGACCGGCACGCCCGGCGGGCAGCCATCGACGGTCGCGCCAAGCCCCGGCCCGTGGCTTTCGCCCCAGGTGGTGACGCGGAAGAGATGTCCGAATGTGTTCAGGCTCATGCGCAGGCTCCCTTTCCGCGGCGGTCTAGCCGCTGCGGGCGGGCCGCTCAAGCCGGAACCGCCGCCGCAGACCGGCGTTGGCCATGCAGAGGGAGACACGCCATGTACAAGCCCGACGGATATACCGATCTTTCGCCCTACCTGGTCGTCGGCGACGCGGAGGCCTGCCTGGGCTTCGCCCGCGCCGTCTTCGGCAGCGAGCCGCTGCGCCTCCACCGGCGCGAGGACGGCAGCGTGATGCATGCCGAGATCCGGATCGGCGACACGGTGGTCATGCTCGGCCAGGCCGAGGAAGGCACGGACGCCAACCTGCATGTCTACTGCCCCGACGCCGTCGCCACCTGGGAGCGCGCCCTCGAGGCCGGCGGACAGGTGGTCAAGCCGCTGGCCCGCCAGCCCGACGGCGACACCCGCGGCGGCATCCGCGGGCCCTGCGGCACGGTCTGGTGGATCGCCTCGGCGGGCTGAGCGCTCAGGTTCAGGTCCGGGTCAGCGCGACGACCTCGCCGCCGCGGTCGACGGTGCAGCGGAAGCTCTCCGCCCCCATGAAGACGTCGTAATTGCCGATGCCCGCGACATCCGCGGTGACCGGGCGCGCCGAGATCTTGGCGATATCGACGCCCTCGCTGGCCTCGACCTGCTGGCGGCAGGCCAGCGCGCCGGGATCGCCGCCCGCCGCCGCGGGCTCTTCGGCGGAGCAGCTGGCCAAGGCGATCAGGGCGGCTGCCGGGAGGAGCAGGGTAGCGGTGCGGGTCATGTCGGCGACGTCCTTCATGCAAATTCCGGTTGCATTCAGGAAGACATATCGAACCTCCCGCGGGATGCCCGCAGATCGTCGCAGCCGGCCCCGAACCGGCTCCTGAAAACGAAAGCGCGCCCCGGAGGGCGCGCCTGGTAGTCCTGGAAGCGGGCGGGGATCACTCCGCCGGCTTGGCCGCGGCCTTGGCGGCCTTCTTGTGCGGCGCCCAGATCCGCTTGTTGGTCAGGTAGAGCAGCGCCGACAGCACGATCAGGAAGGTGACGGCGGTGAAGCCGGCCTGCTTGCGCGCCATCATCTTCGGCTCTGCCGTCCACATCAGGAAGGCGGCGACATCCTCGGCCATGTGGTGGATGTCGTTCGGGTGCCCGTCCGCGAATTCCACCAGCTCGTCCGACAGGGGCGGCGGCATGGCGATCCAGCCGCCCGGGAAGGCGGTGTTCTCGTAGAAGAGCGTGCCCGCCTGCTCCTTCTCCTCGCCGGTATAGCCGGTGAGGATCGCGACGATGTATTCCGGCCCGCCGATGCCGTTGACCAGCTGGTTCAGGCCGGTGCCGAGCGGCCCGTGGAAGCCGGCCCGCGCCTTCGCCATCAGGCTGAGATCGGGCGCGTTCGACAGCGCGGAATGCGGGAAATGGTCGGTCGGGATGCCCGGCCGGGTGTCGTCGAGCTCGGCATCGAAGATGTCGAAATTCCCTGCATAGGCCCGCACCTGGTCCTCGGGCAGCGCGGGGCCGCCCTCGTCCGCGAGGGTGCGGATCGGCACGAATTTCAGCCCGTGGCAGGCCGAGCAGACCTCGGTATAGACCTGCAGGCCGCGCTGCAGCTGCATCTGGTCGAACCTGCCGAAGGGCCCCTCGAAGGAGAAATCCACGTCATGGACATGGCCCCCTTCGGCGGCCAGGCTGGCGCCGGCAGCGAGGGACAGGAGCGCGGCGGCAGCGGTAAGCGTCAGTTTCCGGATCATGAGACCTGTGTCCTTTCTCATTCGGCCGGGGTCGACACAGGTTTCGGGCCCGCCTTGGGCTCCTTCACCTTGCCGTAGTGGTCGATGAAATCCTGCTCCACCGTCGCGACCTGCGGCAGCGGCTTCTCGAACACGCCCAGCAGCGGCAGGATCACCAGGAAATAGGCGAACCAGTAGGTCGAGCCGATCAGCGCGATGATCGGGTAGATGCCCTCGGCGGGCATCGCGCCGGCCCAGGTCAGCACCACGAAGTTGACGCAGAAGACGTAGAAGAAGCCCTTGAACATCGGCCGGTAGCGGCCCGAGCGCACCGAGGAGGTGTCGAGCCACGGCACCAGCGCCATGACGACGATCGCGCCGAACATGGCGATCACGCCGAAGAACTTGGCGTCGATGATCCCGAAGGACAGCTTGTTGGCGATGATCACCACCCAGACATCGGCGGTGAAGCAGCGCAGGATCGCGTAGAAGGGCAGGAAGTACCATTCCGGCACGATATGCGCGGGGGTCGCCAGCGGGTTGGCCTCGATGTAGTTGTCGGGGTGCCCGAGATAGTTCGGCATGAAGCCGACGATCGCGAAGAAGATCACCAGCACCACGGCGAGCGCGAAGAGATCCTTGATCACGAAATACGGCCAGAAGCTCAGCGTGTCCTTCTTCACGGTGTCTTTATCGGTCGTGCGCACCGGAACCCCCGACGGGTTGTTGTTTCCGGTGTGGTGGAAGGCCCAGATATGGACGACGACCAGCGCGGCAATCACGAAGGGCAGCAGGTAGTGCAGCGAGAAGAACCGGTTCAGCGTCGGATTGCCCACGGCCGGCCCGCCGAGGAGCCAGGTCTGGATCGGCTCGCCGATGAAGGGGATCGCGCCGAAGAGGCCGGTGATCACCGTTGCGCCCCAGAAGGACATCTGGCCCCAGGGCAGCACGTAGCCCATGAAGGCGGTGCCCATCATGCACAGGTAGATCAGCATGCCGATGATCCAGGTGATCTCGCGCGGGGACTTGTAGGAGCCGTAGAACAGGCCGCGGAAGATGTGCAGGTAGACCGCGACGAAGAACAGGGAGGCGCCGTTGGCATGCAGGTAGCGCAGCATGTGGCCGCCATTGACGTCGCGCATGATGTGCTCGACCGAGGCGAAGGCCAGGTCGACATGCGGCGTGTAGTGCATCACCAGCACGATGCCGGTCACGATCTGCAGCGCCAGGCAGAAGGCCAGGACGATGCCCCAGATCCACATCCAGTTCAGGTTCTTGGGCGTGGGGATCATGATCGTGTCGTAGATGAGCCCGATGATCGGCAGGCGGGAATGGACCCACTTCTCGGCGCCGGTCTTGGGCTCGTAATGGTCGTGAGGAATTCCGGACATCCCGTCTCTCTCCCTTACCCGAGCTTGATCGTGGTTTCGTCTTCGAAGGCGGCGACCGGAACCGGAAGGTTCTGGGGCGCCGGCCCGCGGCGAATCCGCCCGGCGGCATCGTAATGCGAGCCGTGGCAGGGGCAGAACCAGCCGTGGTAGTCGCCGGCATTGGCCAGCGGGACGCAGCCCAGGTGGGTGCAGACGCCCATCATCACCAGCCATTCCTCGTTGCCGGGCATGGCGCGGTTCTCGTCGGTCGCCTCGGCGGAGGGATCGAGATTGCCGTTGCGGGCATTGGTGTCGACCAGGTCGGTCAGCGGCACGCCCTTGGCGTAGTCGATGTCCTCCTGGGTGCGGCGCCGGATGAAGACCGGCTTGCCGAGCCACTGCACGGTCAGCTGCGTGCCGGACTCGATGCCGCCGACATCGACGCGGATGGAGGACAGTGCCGAGACATCTGCGCTGGGGTTCATCTGGTTCACGAGCGGCCAGACCGCGGCGCCGGTGGCCACGACACCCGCTCCGGCGGTCGCATAGTATAGGAAGTCGCGGCGGGTACCTTCGTGATCGTCTGCGTGGGACACGACTAATCTCCGAGCTGTTTAACGAACCACCACATTCGGATTTCTGAGTCCCGTTTGCAGTAGTGGGTGCGTGAATATGCATTCCTCTCCAGACCGTCTAGCAGACAATCTAGCGCGTTGGGTCGAAACGACGCAGGGGCCTTGCATCCCCCCGCAACCAGGCAACAAGACACGCTCCCGGGTTATTTTGCAACATAGAGAAAAATGTGTTCACGGATCGTGGACACGGCTTTCGGCCGCGCGGAAAACGTCATAGTTTGTAAATGCTTTCGAGCTCATGCTCAGCCTGCCACAGAAATCCGGAAGACTCCGATGACGCTTCGCACGATCACAGCCGCTCTTGCAGCAACCTGCGCCCTCATGGCCGCCGGAACCGCCCAGGCGGAGTTCGAGATCAGCGTCTATTCCGGCTGGCAGACCTCGCCGCATTCGACGGTCGAGGGCTCCGACCCGTCGGGCATCGGCGACTTCGATTTCACCGCCGGCTGGGAAGGCCGCTCGTCCGAAATGCCGCCCTACTGGGGCGTGCGCGGCACGTGGTGGCGCTCGGACATCCTGGGCTACGGCCTGGAGTTCACCCATGCCAAGGTCTATGCGGATGACGACACGCTGAAGGACAACGGCTTCGAGACGCTGGAATTCACCGACGGCCTGAACATCATCACCGCCAACGTGATGCGCCGCTTCCCCGGCGTGACCCGCGACTGGACCCCCTATGTCGGCGCCGGCCTCGGCATCGCCGTGCCGCATGTCGAAGTCGAGACCACCGGCGACAAGACGTTCGAATACCAGTTCGGCGGCCCGGCCGTCTCCTGGGTGGCCGGCGTCAGCTACCCGATCAACGACAGCTGGAAGATCTTCGGCGAGTACAAGGGCAGCTATTCGCAGAACAAGGTCGACCTCGACGGCGGCGGCGATCTGGAAACCAACATCGTGACCAATGCCCTCAATGTCGGCGTCAGCTTCGCCTTCTGATCCCCTGCGCGGCACGCTGCTTTCCTTCGGACACGGCTATTCCGCCGCTGCGCTCGCGCGGCGGCTTCTGCCTTTGGGCTGGCAGGTCACCGGCACCACGCGCAAGGCGGAGCGCGCGGCAGAGCTGGCCGCGGCAGGCATCACCCCGCGCCTCTGGCCCGGCGAGGCGCTCGGCGACGACATCGTCCGCGCCACCCATATCCTCGTTTCGGCCGGCCCGGATGCCGAGGGCGACCCGGTGCTGCGCGATTTCGCCGGGGCGATCGCCGCGCGCGGCAGCGACCTGCGCTGGATCGGCTACCTCTCTACCACCGGCGTCTATGGCGACCACCAGGGCGGCTGGGTCGACGAGTCGACGCCGCTTTCGCCCTCGACCCGGCGCGGCCAGTGGCGGATGGAGGCCGAGGCCGCCTGGCAGGCGCTCGCGGCCAGGGCCGGGCTGCCTCTGCACATCTTCCGCCTGGCCGGCATCTACGGCCCGGGCCGCGGCCCGTTCGAGAAGGTGCGCCAGGGCACGGCGCGGCGGATCGTCAAGCCTGACCAGGTCTTCAGCCGCATCCATGTCGAGGACATCGCCCAAGTGCTGGCCGCCTCGATCGCGCAGCCCCGGCCCGGCGCCATCTACAACCTCTGCGACGACGACCCGGCCCCGCCCGAGGACGTGATCGCCCATGCGGCGGAACTGCTCGGCCTGCCCGTGCCGCCCGCCATCCCCTTCGACGAGGCCGAGATGACACCGATGGCGCGCAGCTTCTATGCCGAGAGCAAGCGCGTCCGCAACGACCGCATCAAGGAGGAGCTGGGCGTCCGCCTGCTCTATCCCGGCTACCGCGACGGGCTGGCCGCGCTGCTGGCAAGCGGGACCTAGCGGTTCAGGCGTCTTCGGACCGAGCCGGCGAAGATCCCGCGAATGATGTCCTGCATCCAGGCATGCCCCGGATCGGCCTGCCCTTTCGCGTGCCAGGACAGAAGGACCGGTAGGTTCGGGCTATGGAGGGCGGCTCAGGCACGCGCAGCCCGTCGATCGGCGCCACCATCTGGGCATCGCGGCGCGGCCCCAGCGCCAGCAGCTGGCAGAAGGCCGCCGTCGCCGCCAGGTCGGCTGCATTCGGCACGGCGGCTTCGGCCCGGCCTGCATCACCATGCCGCCCATCTGCCGCCGCGCCTGCGCTTCGCGCGACATAACCGCATGGCCGGCGTCGCAGAATTGCTCGGCCCGCGACCCGGTCTCCGATCACCGGATGATCCTTCCGCGGGATGCAGACCCGCGTGACGAATCCCACCGCCTCGAAGGAGATGCCGTCATGCTCCTGCGGATGGGCATCGACCATCAGGTCGGCCTCGCATTGACCAGCCGGCCACAGGGCTGGCTCCAGTCCGGCGAATGCACGTGAATGGTGCCGCGCGAATCGCCATCGTCGAGCACCTTCACAAGCGGCGCCAGGATGCCCGGCAATTTGCAGTCATGCAGCACGACGACGAATTCGCGCTCGCTCTTGCGCGGAGCGAAGGCGGCGCCGGACCGGATGCCGACCCGCAGCGTCGCCATCGCCTCGGAGATCGGTCCGGCGATATCCATCGCCTGCGCGGTCGGTCGCACTCCGCACGCCGAGCGGATGTAGCGCCGGTCGTCGGGCTGCACCCGCAGCCGGTTCCGCGCATTGCTGACCGGCGGCTGGCTGATGTTCAGGGTCTCGACGGCACGGCTGATGCTGCCGCGGTGGCAGATGCCGTCGAAGATCAGCAGCAGGTTGAGGTCCAGATCCTTGAAACTGGGTTCGGGGCCCATGGCCATTAGATGACGGTCACTGCGAAAGCGATGGCGGAGAAGAAAGCCTTGGGACAGCGGTCATTTCTGGTCGCAACGGGACGCCAGTCCTTGAGCCGTCGGAACATGATCTCGTTGCGGTTGCTGCGCCCGTCGTCTTTGATGGTCGTCTTGCGTTGCTTTCGGCCAACGATGCAGGCGCGTATCCCTTTGTCTTTGAGCGCTTCCCTGAACCAGTCAGCACCACAGCCTCGGTCGCCGAGCAACCATTTGACGCTCGGCAGGCTGCCCAGCCAAGAAGAGACGATGAAGCTGATCGGGCGGCATTTTCTGGCGCAGAGGGCATGCAGCCTGGTCCCTCTCGGGACATTGCCTTGCCATGCCCTGCCGCGCACTGGTTCCTGCCACGCGTTCTTGGGGAAGCGATCCCACCGACCGTTTCCTGACCTTCGGACTCCGTCCACTCAGGCGGCCACGCCCCCTTTTCCGCGCCCGGACTGGACGCGGTGCGATGCGCCGTCAGGCAGGTTGCGTCGATCGTCACCGTCGGCCCTTCGCCATGTTCGGCGGCCGGGCCCGCCATCATCTGCTCGAAGATGCCTTTGCCACTCCATCGCTTCCAACGGGTATGCGGTGTCTTGTGCGGACCATATTCTTTCGAGGCATCCCGCCAGCGTGATCCTTTGCGGTTCATGAAGATAATGCCGCTCAGCACGCGCGGCTTTCCGTTGGGCTTCAGAGAGTAGGGCTGCCGGCGCGCCATCTGCGCCTCGCTCGGCCAAAAGAGATCACATATGTCAGCGCTCGTTTTCCGAAGGCTGAATCATCAGCCTCCGCGGAAATCCATGGATCCTGAGCCCAGCGTTGCGCATCTGCCGGAACACCCACCTGCGTCACGATACTGCGCGCAGCAGAACACCCCGGACGATGGCATCAGGAAGACCCGGACGGCGCCTTTCGTCCCGGCCGCCGCAATCGTCAAGGGCCCCGCCATTCTTCCGGGCAGAGGGACGCGGGCGGTCAGAGACGCGTCGACAGGCGCAGCATGCCGCCATGGCTCTCGTCATCGTCGCCATAGGCGCCGCCATACTCGAACCGCGCCGGTGAACAGGCTCCCTCCAGTGCGACCCGGGCCAGACGGCCGGGCATTGGCACGCGCGAGGAGCAGCCGCCCAGACCGGGACCGCTGCGATAGGCAGCCCCGGTCGACCAGTCGTCGACGCTGGAGAAGCGGGCGCCGCCGCTGCCCTAGTGGACCATCCAGCCGCCGGAGAAGGCGCGCCGCGGCCTGAAGGCGACCGGGGCGTGGCGATGAAGGCGGCCCGGCGCTCGCGCTCGAGGTCGTAGATGCCGACGCCGTGCTCGCCATATTCCGAGGTGCCGACATGGACCGCGTCGAGATCGAACGCGGGGCGCAGATGGCCGCTGCCCGGCGACATTGCATAGGCGCCGCGCAGCCGGCCGGCGGGGGGCCAGATATCGGTCGAGCCGCGGGCCGTCCCCGATGCGCCCGGCACCTCGATCTCGCGCGCCGTTTCGAAGGCGCAGTAGCTGCCGCTCGGCACCGAGAGAGCCAGGCCGCCGAAACTCCGTCCAAGCGACAGGCCGAGAGGACCGGTATCGCCACGGTCGCGGAACGGCCCTTGCGGCGGTCGCGCTCAGAGCGCACGTTGCCCAAGCAGCCGCTTCTGCCCTCCGCCGACCGGGACATGGGTGCCGTCATGGCCGCCCGCCCCGCTCTGCGCGACTTCGGCGAGGCCCGATGCGCGCCCTCGCGGTTCACAGCGCATCGGCTTGGCTGTGGCAGCTCAGCGTGCCGTCGCGCCGGCTCGCGGCCAGCGTCACCTGGTCCAGGTCGCCAGCCCCGGGCCGGGCCCCGGCGAGGACGGCGCCTGGCGGTCGCCGGCCCCGCCATGCCCGGCCGCCGCGACCCGGTTGAGGCTGCCCAGCATGGCCACATGCCCCTCTGGCGCCCCCGCGGCGTAGAGGGCGCCGAGATGCGCCGCCTCGTTGGCGTCAAGCGCGGCGAAGGCCCCGGCGAAACCGGTCGGCTCGATCCGGGTGCTGGCCGCGCTGCCGCTGACCGAGCTGGAGACATCGACCACCTGGGCATCCACCGTCTCGAAGCCGCCTGACAGCGTGCCGGTATCGCAGGTGGCCACCGGCGTATTGCCCCGATCCGTCGTCGTCACGGGATCGCCGCGCCCGCAAGCGTGAGCGCCGTCGCCGGGGTCGACGCCAGAAGTCGGGACCGGCGGCCCGTGAAGCCGCGTCCGGTGACGCTGGTTGCCGACATGCCGTCCTCCTCTCGTCCTGTTGCCGGGCTCCGCGGGGCGCAGCTTCAGCGGTAGCGGCCGCGCCCGGGCATGGCGCGGCCGACCCGGAGCCCGGGGGCCGCCGGAAAGCGCTGCAACCTCGAGGAGACCCCATCCGCCATCCGCGGGAGCCCCCCGGGGCCCCGCATGTCGGGACTGTCATTGCGGTGGACCCTGCCGGAGCGCTGGCCCCGGACAAATCACTCGAGGCAAATACCGCTCATCAGGGTGGAAACATATCCAGTACAAATGACCTGGTATCCGCGGGTTGCGCGGCATGTCCCGCCGCGGCGCCCGGCAAGGAAAGTCACGCGGCCGAACATTGCTGCAGCGTACCTGCAACAATTTGCGCCAGAACCGCGCTGTGCCGGCCGCTCAGAGCGCCGGGTCCTCCGCCCGAAGCGCCGCCGGGCGCCGCAGCCGGCCGACGCCCCAGAAGACCGGGATCAGCACCAGCCCGCCGACGAAGGTCGTGCCGTAGAAGGCCAGGCGCTGCGGCAGCTCCATGTCGTTGAGGAAGGGATAGGGCAGGCCCGAGGTGACGGTGCCGACCGGCGCGTCGTTGAGCGGTCCGACCAGCAGCTCGGCCCAGCCGGCATAGGCGACGACCATCGCCGCCAGCGCCCCGGCCACCGGCAGGAGGCGGCGGAAGCCGCGCTTCAGCCAGAAGAGGTCGATCCACATCAGCGCCGGCCCGACGAGATGCAGGTAGTATTCCCGGTAGGGCTTGGGGTCGTTCTCGCCATTGACCAGCGACGGGTCGATCAGGAAGAGCCGCCAGTAGGAGATCACCACCAGCGCATTGACGATGGCCAGAAGCGACAGCGGCAGGTCGAACCGCCCGTCCGGCCGTCCGAAGCCCGGCACGGTCATCGCCGCCGCCGCCATGAGGTTGCCGGTCAGCGCCCAGATGGTGAGATAGCGGAACTGCGCGCCGAAGGTCCCGTAATCGGCCGTCACGGCGACATCGATCGAATAGAGGATGGCCAGGATCAGGACGATCAGGCGGTAGCGGCGTGCGGTCATGGGGCCCTCCAGGTCTCGGACGCATCCTAGCGCCTGGCGGGCCCGCGCGGAACCCTGCTAGCCCCGCCGCGCCAGCGTCCCGAGGCCCAGAACCTCCTGCACCTTGCCCTCGATATCCTCGGCATTCATCTGCGCCACCGCATACATGTCATGCGGGCTGGCCTGGTCGATGAAGGTGTCGGGCAGCACCATCGAGCGGTATTTCAGCCCGCCGTCGAAGACGCCCTCCTCGGCCAGGAGCTGCGCGACATGGCTGCCGAAGCCGCCAATGGCGCCCTCCTCGATGGTGATCAGCGCCGGATGCTCGCGCGCCAGCCGCAGGATCAGCTCGCGGTCGAGCGGCTTGGAGAAGCGCGCGTCGGCCACGGTGACCTGGATGCCCTTGGCCGCCAGCCGCTCTGCCGCGGTCTCGACCTCGGAGAGCCGCGTGCCGAAGCTGAGGATCGCCGCCGCCGTGCCCTCGCGGATCATCCGGCCCTTGCCGATCTCCAGCGGCACGCCGCGCTCGGGCATCTCGACGCCGACGCCCTCGCCGCGCGGGAAGCGGAAGGCGATCGGCCCCTCGTCATGCGCGGCCGCGGTGGCGACCATGTGCACCAGCTCCGCCTCGTCGGCCGCGGCCATCACGGTGAAGCCCGGCAGGTTGGAAAGGAAGGCGATGTCGAAACTGCCGGCATGGGTCGCGCCGTCGGCGCCGACGAGGCCGGCGCGGTCGATGGCGAAGCGCACCGGCAGGCGCTGGATCGCCACGTCATGCACCACCTGGTCGTAGCCGCGCTGCAGGAAGGTCGAGTACATCGCGCAGAAGGGCTTCATCCCGCCGGCCGCGAGCCCGGCGCAGAAGGTCACGCCGTGCTGCTCGGCGATGGCGACGTCGAAGACCCGCTGCGGGAAACGCTCGGCGAAGAGGTTCAGCCCGGTGCCATCGGGCATGGCCGCGGTCACCGCCACGATCTTGTCGTCGCGGGAGGCCTCGTCGATCAGCGCGCGGGCGAAGACCTTGGTATAGGCCGGCGCGTTCGAGACCGCCTTGGCCTGCTCGCCGGTGACCACGTCGAACTTGGCGCGGGCATGGCCGCGGTCGCTGGATTTCTCCGCCGGGTCGTAGCCCTTGCCCTTCTTGGTGATCGCATGGATCAGCACCGGCCCGTCGGCATGGGCCCTGACCGCGCGCAGTAGCGGGACCAGCTGGTCGAGGTCGTGCCCGTCGATCGGCCCCAGATAGGTGAAGCCGAGCTGCTCGAACATGGTGCCGCCCATGACCGAGGATTTCAGGAGGTCCTTGGCGCGCTTCGCACCCTCCTGCAGCGGCGGCGGCAGGAATTTCACCGCGTCCTTGGCGACCTGCTTGAACTCGTGGAAGGGCGAGCCGGTATAGAGCCGCGACAGGTAGGAGGACATGGCGCCGACGGGCGGCGCGATCGACATCTCGTTGTCGTTGAGGATGACGATCATGCGGTTCTTCAGATGGCCGGCATTGTTCATCGCCTCGTAGGCCATGCCCGCCGAGATCGAGCCGTCGCCGATCACCGCGATGCAGTCGCCGATGCCGTGTTCGGGCCGGCCGCCGAGATCGCGGGCCACGGCGAAGCCGAGCGCCGCCGAGATCGAGGTGGAGCTATGCGCCGCGCCGAACGGGTCATAGGGCGACTCGGAGCGCTTGGTGAAGCCCGACAGCCCGTCCTTCTGGCGCAGGGTGCGGATGCGGTCGCGGCGGCCGGTCAGGATCTTGTGGGGGTAGCACTGGTGGCCGACATCCCAGATCACCTTGTCGCGCGGCGTGTCGAAGACCGCATGCAGCGCCACGGTCAGCTCGACCACGCCGAGCCCCGCGCCCAGATGGCCGCCAGTGACCGAGACCGCGCTGACAGTCTCCGCGCGCAGCTCGTCGGCGAGCTGCCGCAGCTCGCGGATCGACAGGCCCTTCAGGTCTGCAGGCTCATGCACCTTGTCGAGCAAGGGCGTTTTCGGCTCGTCGGCCATCGGAACTCTCCGTCGCGTCTAGCGTTCCCGCGAGATAACGAAGCGCGCTACGTCCCGCAAGGTTTCCGCCCTGTCACCGAAGGGCGCAAGCGCGTCGCAGGCCTCCTCTGCCAACGATGTGGCGCGGGCTTTCGCCCCGTCCAGCCCCAGCAGGCCCACAAAGGTCGCTTTTCCCGCTTCAGCGTCCTTCTGCAGGCGCTTTCCCGCCTTTTCCGGGTCGCCGGTGACGTCGAGGATGTCGTCGGCGATCTGGAAGGCCAAGCCGAGCGCCGCGGCATAGGCCGAAAGCGGCGCGGGATCCGCCCCGGCCAGCCGCGCGCCGGCCTCGGCCGACCAGCGGATCAGCGCTCCGGTCTTGTTGCGCTGGAGCGTGATGATCTCCCCGAGCGAGAGCGGCGCGGCGGCGGTCTCGGCGGCGATGTCCTGCGCCTGGCCCAGCACCATGCCGCCCGCCCCCGAGGCGCGCGCCAGCGACAGGACCAGATCGGCGCGCACTGCCGCGTCGGGGGATGCGCCCGGATCGGCCAGCAGCCCGAAGGCCAGCGTCTGAAGCGCGTCGCCGACCAGCACCGCCACGGCATCGTCCCATTTGACATGCACGGTCGGACGGCCGCGGCGCAGGTCGTCGTCATCCATCGCCGGCAGGTCGTCATGAACGAGCGAATAGGCATGCAGCGCCTCGACCGCCGCCCCGGCCTGCTCGGCCCCGTCCAGGTCGAAGAGCCGCGCCGATTCCACGACCAGGAAGCCGCGCAGCCCCTTTCCGCCCTCGCAGGCATAGGCCATGCCGTCGCGGATCACGCTCGGCGGTTCGGCGGCGATCGCCGCCAGGAGCCGCGCCCGCACGGCCTCGGTCACGATGCCGAGCCGCTCCATGCCCATGGCGTCAGAGACCTTCGACCGGCTTCAGCCCGGCAGGCTCTCCGTTGCGGTCCAGCGTGATGGCCGCGACCTTTTCCTCGGCCTGCTTCAGCTTGGTCTCGCAATGCGCCTTCAGCTCGGCGCCGCGCTCGTAGAGCTTGATCGAGTCTTCCAGACCGACCTCGCCCTGCTCCAGCCGCGTGACGACAGATTCCAGCGCCGCCATCGCCTCCTCGAAGCTCATTTCGGTCACAGCCTTGTCGCTCATCGCTTGCCTCGCTCCATCAGGACATCCACATGTGCCGCCACCGATGCGGCGAGCGCAGCCAGATCATATCCGCCCTCCAGTGTCGAGACCAGCCGGCCGCCGCAGAGCGTCTCTGCCGCGTCGCAAAGCCGTTCCGTGATCCAGCCAAAATCATCGGTCTCCCAGTCGAGGTTGGCCAGAGGGTCGGCGCGATGGGCGTCGAATCCGGCGGAGACGATGACGAGCTCGGGCCGGTGCCGTTCGAGGGCGGGCAGGATCACCTCGTCGGTCACCATCCGCATCGCCGCTCCGTCCGAGCCGGGCGGCAGCGGGATGTTGACGATCTGGCCATGCGCGCCGCGCTGGTCATGCGCACCGGTACCCGGATAGAGCGGCATCTGGTGGCAGGAGACGAAGAGCGCGCGCTCCTCCTGCCAGAGCAGGTCCTGCGTGCCATTGCCGTGATGGACGTCGAAATCCACCACCGCCACGCGCGACAGCCCGTGATGGTCGAGCGCGTATTTCGCCGCGATGGCGGCATTGCCGAAGAGGCAGAAGCCCATCGCCGTCTCGCGCTCGGCATGGTGGCCCGGCGGGCGCATGGCAACGAAGGCATTCGCCGCCTCGCCGGCCAGCACCATGTCGACCGCCTTCAGGCAGCCGCCGACTCCGCGCCGCGCCGCCTCCATCGAGCCCGGGCAGACATGGGTGTCGCCGTCGAGCGAGGTCCAGCCCTTCGCCGGGATCGCCGCCTCGATCCGGTCGATATAGCGCTGCGGGTGGCAGCGGAGGATCTGGGCATCGGGCGCGGCGGGCGGCTCGGGGCGCAGGAGCGCGGCATAGCGCGGCGTGTCGATCACTGCCGCGATGGCCCTGAGCCGCGCCACCTGCTCGGGATGGGCGGGCGGGGTGACATGGGCAAGTCCGGACGGGTGGGCGAAATAGGCTGTGCTCATGGCAGGAGGCTAGGCAGCGCCGCGCCGCCGCGCAACCGCGCCAAAGGGCGCTCCCCCTCTCCCCGGCCCTCTCCCCGCCGGGGAGAGGGGGGCTCAGCGGCGGTCGAGGAGCCCGTACCAGAGATAGGCGCCGGCCAGGGCGAGGCGACGGGCGCGGCCCAGTTCGAAGCGCCGGGGCTCCGCCATGACGAAGCCGGGAAGCTCATGCGCCTCGCCCAGGAGCAGCTTCGCCGCCTGCAGCCCCGACCAGCTGGCCATCGCCACGCCATTGCCGTGATAGCCGAAGGCCGCCACCGCCCCGGGCCAGCCGCCGATCTGGCCGACATAGGGGGTGAGCCGCCGGGTCAGATTGGCCAGGCCGGACCAGAAGTACGGCGTTTCCACGCCGGTCCAGGCCGGGAACATGGCGTCGAAATCGGCGCGCATCTGCCTGCGGATCGCGGCATGGGTCGCGGGCGTCCAGCGGATGCCGCCGCGCATGCCGAAGAGGAACCGTCCCTCGGGGAGCATGCGGAAATAGTGCAGCAGATGGCGGCTGTCATAGGCCATCAGGTCCGAGGTCCAGCCCTGCGCCGCGCGTTCTTCGGGGGTGATGACCCGGCTGACGAGCACCGAGGACTGGACCGGCAGGAAACGCGCGCGCATCCAGTCCGGCAGATCGTCGGAGGCGTAGCCGTTGGTCGCCAGAAGGATCTTCTCCGCCCGGAGCCGGCCCGAGGGCGTCTCCAAGAGGTAGCCCCCGGCCTCGCGCCGGATGCGGCTGACGGGCGATCCGCCATGGATCCGCACCCCAGCCGCGAGGGCGCCACGGGCGAGCCCGGCGACGTATTTGCGCGGATTGATCCCGAAACCCAGCCGCAGATGCAGCCCGCCATGCATGCCTTCGGCCGCCAGTCCGCGCGCGGCCAGGTCGCCGGGCTCCAACACCGCCGCAGTCGTTCCATATTCGGCGGCCGTCCCAGCTGCACTGGCCCGAATGGCCGCCATTTCCCGCTGCGAATGGGCCAGCATCGCCTCGCCGTCGGAGTGACGGTCGATCTCGAGATCCAGCTCTCCGGCGAGCTGCGCCACCAGGTCGATCGCCGCGCGCTCGGCGCGCACCCATTCCACCCGCGCGGCGGTTCCATGGCGGGCGTTCATCGCGCCGCGGTCGAGCTTCGAGCCGCCGATGCAGGCGAAGCCCCCATTGCGGCCCGACGCGCCCCAGCCCGGACCGTGCCGGTCGAGCACCGCGACATCGGCCCCGGTGCGGGCGAGATGCAGCGCCGCCGAGAGCCCGGTGAAGCCCGCGCCGATCACCGCCACCCCCGCCCGCAACTCGCCTTCGAGCGGCGGAGCAGGCGGCGTGTCGCAGGTCGTGGCCCAGTAGCAGCCATCAATGGAGCCAGCCTCGTAGGCCTCGGATTCATAGGGATGTCTGGACATGGACGCACTCCGTAGCGGCGCCCGAGCCATGCGCCCGGTTCCGGGCAAGGTCAAGCCACCGGCAGAGGCGGGGGCGGCGGGGGGGGGGGGGGGGGGAGGGGTTCCCCCTCCCCGCACCCCTCCCCCCCGCTTGTCAGCGCTGCGCGGTCTGCCAGTCCGGATTGATCCAGGGCGCGTCATTCGACGGGGCCAGCGTCGCGCGGCCCAGGATGTGGTCCGCCGCCTTCTCGCCGGTCATGATCGACGGCCCGTTCAGGTTCCCGTTGGTAATCCGCGGGAAGATCGAGCTGTCGGCCAGGCGCAGCCCTTCGACGCCGATCACCCGCGCCTCCGGGTCGACCACCGCCATCGGATCGTCGGCCCGGCCCATCCGGCAGGTCCCGCAGGGATGGTAGGCGCTTTCGGCATGCTCGCGGATGAAGCCGTCGATCTCGTCATCGCTCTGCAGCCCGACACCCGGCTGGATCTCGTGGCGGATATAGGGCTTGAATGCCTCCTGCGCGAAGATCTCGCGGGTCAGCCGGATGCAGGCGCGGAAATCCTCCCAGTCCTGCTCGGCGCTCATGTAGTTGAAGCGGATCACCGGCTTGGCCTTCGGATCGCCCGAGCGCAGCGTGACCGCGCCGCGGGAGGGCGAGCGCATCGGCCCGACATGGACCTGGAACCCGTGCCCCTCGGCCGCCGCCTGGCCGTCATAGCGCACCGCGATCGGCAGGAAATGGTACTGGATGTCCGGATACTCGATCCCCGCCCGCGAGCGGATGAAGGCCGCGCTCTCGAACTGGTTCGACGCGCCGAGCCCCTTCTTCGTGAAGAGCCACTGCGCCCCGATCATCGCCTTGCCGAAGAGGTTCCAGTACTTGAACAGCGTGACCGGCTGGCTTGCCGCCATCTGCATGTAGACTTCCAGATGGTCCTGCAGGTTCTGGCCGACGCCCGGACGGTCGGCAACGACCTCGATCCCGTGCTCGGCGAGATGCGCCGCCGGACCGATCCCCGAGAGCATCAGCAGCTTCGGCGAGTTCAGCGAGCTCGCCGCGACGATCACCTCCGCGCGGGCGCGGATCACCTCGATCTTGCCGCCGCGCTCCACCTCGACGCCGGTCGCGCGGCCGTTCTCGATGACGATGCGGCGGGCGAAGGCGCGGACGAGGTCGCAGTTGTCGCGCTTCAGCGCCGGCTTCAGATAGGCATTGGCGGCGGACCAGCGCTGGCCCTTCCAGACCGTCTGCTCCATCGGGCCGAAGCCCTCCTGCTGCTGCCCGTTGTAATCCGCCGTCACCGGATAGCCCGCCTGCCGGCCGGCCTCGACAAAGGCCGCGTGCAGCGGGTTGTCGCGCGGGCCGCGGGTGACATGCAGCGGGCCGTCCTTGCCGCGCCAGTCCGGATCGCCGCCCTGGCCGCTTTCGTGCCAGTGCTCCATCCGCTTGAAATAGGGCAGGACATCGGCATAGGCCCAGCCGTCGGCGCCGCTTTCCGCCCAGTGGTCGTAGTCCTTCGCGTGGCCGCGGACATAGACCATGCCGTTGATCGAGGACGACCCGCCAACCACCTTGCCGCGCGGCGTGACCAGGCTGCGCCCGCCCAGATGGGGCTCGGGCTCGGAACTGTAGCCCCAGTCATAGAGCGACATGTTCATCGGGTAGCTCAGCGCCGCGGGCATCTGGATCAGCGGCCCGGCATCGGTGCCGCCATGCTCGATCACCAGGACCTTCCTGCCCGCCTCGGTCAGCCGGTAGGCCATGGCGCAACCGGCGCTGCCCGCGCCGATGATGACGTAATCCGCTTCCATCAGAATGCCGCCTCCGTCTTGCCGAGGCAGACATAGACTGACTTCACCTCGGAATAATGCTTGATCGCCTCTTTCGAGTTCTCGCGTCCCACGCCCGAGGCCTTGACCCCGCCGAAGGGCGCCTCGACCGGCGTCAGGTTGTAGGTATTGATGTAGCAGCTGCCCGCGCGGATCCGGCCGATTACCCGGTGCGCCCGCGCCAGATCGGCGGTGAAGACGCCGCCCGCCAGGCCGAATTCTGTGTCATTCGCCCGCGCGACAACCTCGTCCTCGTCCTCGAAATCGAGGACCGACATGACCGGGCCGAAGATCTCCTCGCGGGCGATGGACATGGTGTCGGTGACATCGGCGAAGACCGCCGGGGTCATCCAGAACCCGTCCTTCTCGATCCGCGTGCCGCCGGTCACCAGCCGCGCGCCCTCCGCGACGCCCTTGCCGACATAGCCGAGCGCGATCTCCAGCTGCGCGGCCGAGGTCATCGGGCCGAAATTCGTGGCCTCGTCCATCGGGTCGCCGATCACCGCATCGCCCAGCCGCTCGGCCAGCCGCGCCAGGAAGGCCTCCTTGATCGCCCTGTGGACGAAAACCCGCGTGCCGTTCGAGCAGATCTGCCCCGAGGAGTAGAAATTGCCGTTGATCGCCGCTGAGATCGCGCTTTCCAGATCGGCATCGTCGAAGATGACGAGCGGCGACTTGCCGCCCAGCTCCATCGTGACATGCTTCATCTGGCCCGCCGCCTGCGCCGCCACCTTGCGGCCGGTCGGCACCGAGCCGGTCAGCGACACCTTGGCGATGCCGGGATGGCCGGTCAGCATCGCGCCGGTCTCGCCATGGCCCTGCACCACGTTGAACAGCCCCGCAGGCGCGCCGGCCTCGATCAGGATCTCGGCGATCTTCAGCGCGCAGAGCGGCGTCGTCTCGGAGGGCTTGAAGATCATCGCATTGCCGCAGGCCAGCGCCGGGGCGGCCTTCCAGCAGGCGATCTGCGTCGGGTAGTTCCAGGCACCGATGCCGAGGCAGACGCCCAGCGGCTCGCGCATGGTATAGACGAAATCGCCGCCCGCCACGGGGATGTGCTCGCCCGTCAGGCTGCCCGCGAGACCGCCGAAATATTCCAGCGCATCCGCGCCCGAAGTGGCGTCGGCCACCAGCGTCTCCTGCAGCGGCTTGCCGGTGTCGAAGGTCTCCAGCACGGAAAGCTCGCGGTTCCTCTCGCGGATGATCGCGGCGGCTTTCAGCAGCACCCGGCCGCGCTCGGTGCCGGTCAGCGCGGCCCATTCCGCCTGCGCCCGGGCGGCCGAGGCCACGGCTTCCTCGACGATGGCGGGCGTGCCGGCATGCAGCCGCGCGATCACCGCGCCGGTGGCCGGGTAGATCACCTCGATCGGCGCCCCCGCCGCGTCCTCGACATAGCGGCCGCCGATGAAGTGGCTGGCCGTCGGTTGCAGATCGGTCATGCGGTCCTCAATTCCTTGTCAAGCGCCTGCAATGCATGGCCATTGGCAATTGCGGCGGTCGTCTTCGGGTTGAGCGCCGCGTGAAGGTAGAGCCCGTCGATCAGGCCGGCGAGCCGCTCGGCAATGCCCGCGGCGGCGCCGTCTCCGGCCAGCGGCCGCAGATCATGGACGAGATTGGTGTGCAGGCGCCGGTGATAGACCCGGAGCAGGCGATTCGCCTGCGGCGAGGTCTGCGCCAGCACGTAGAAGCTGAGCCAGGCCGAAACCGTCTCGTGGCGGAAGTTCACCGGCGCGAATCCGGCGGAGATGACCGCCTCCAGCCGCGCGCGGGGCCCTTTCGCCGGCACCAGGCGCCGCCGCACCTCGGTGCCGTACTGGCCGAGGATATGGCGCATGGCCGCGAGGAACATCTCTTCCTTCGACCCGAAATAGTGATGCGCCAGCGCCGAGGACATCCCTGCCCGCTTGGCGATTCGCGACACCGGGACGTCGAGGCTTCCCGCCGCGCCGATCTCCTGGATCGCCGCCTGCACAAGCGCTGCGCGTCTGATGGGTTCCATTCCGACTTTCGGCATCTTTTGGCTCTTTTTGGTTGCATCTTCAGGATAGGGCGTTCTTAATTGACTCGTCAATCAACAAAACGACGGGGACCAAAATGAAACTGACCGCTTCTCTCCTCGCCCTGGCCTGCGCCGCTTCCGCTGCCAATGCGGATTGCGGCACGGTCGTCTTCTCGGATGTGGGATGGACGGACATCACGGCCACCACCGCCGCGACGACGGTCGTGCTGAAAGCGCTCGGCTATGAAACCGACGTGAAGATCCTGTCGGTTCCGGTGACCTACACCTCGCTCGCCAAGGGCGATGTCGACATCTTCCTCGGCAACTGGATGCCCACGATGGAGGCCGATATCGCGCCCTATCGCGAAGCCGGCACCGTCGAGACCGTCCGCGCCAATCTGGAAGGCGCGAAATACACCCTGGCCGTCAACAAGGCTGGCCATGACCTCGGCATCGGCGATTTCGCCGAGATCGCCAATTTCGAGGACGAGCTCGACGGCAAGATCTACGGCATCGAGCCGGGCAATGACGGCAACCGCCTGATCCAGTCGATGATCGACGAGAACGCCTTCGGCCTCGACGATTTCGAAGTCGTCGAAAGCTCCGAGCAGGGCATGCTGGCCCAGGTCGCCCGCGCCGACCGCCGCGACGAGCCGGTGGTCTTCCTCGGCTGGGAACCGCATCCGATGAACGCCAATTTCGACATGACCTACCTGACCGGCGGCGACGACTGGTTCGGCCCGGATTTCGGCGGCGCGACGGTCTATACCAATGTCCGCAAGGGCTATGTCGAGGAATGCCCGAATGTCGGCAAGCTGCTCGGCAACCTCGCCTTCACGCTGCCGATGGAGAACGAGATCATGGGCGCCATCCTCGATGACGGCGCCGATCCCGAGGACGCGGCCGAAGCCTGGCTGAAGGCCAATCCGGAGATCATGACCGGCTGGCTCGAGGGCATCACCACGCTGGGCGGCGACGAGGCCCTGCCGGCCGTCAAATCCTCGCTGGGGCTCTGAGCCCTGGCCGGAGCGTCACCCCTGCCCCGGCAGCGCCCCGTCCTTCTGTGCCGCGCGCAGGAAGGCGGGGCGGGCGGTCAGGCGCTCCGCATAGGCGGTAAAGGACGGCCTGGCGGCGATGCTGCCGAACATCATTCCCCAGCTCAGCTGGGACCCCAGCATCACGTCGGCGGCCGAGAACCGGTCGCTGGTGACATAGTCCCGCTCCGACAGAAGGCCGTCGAGCGTGTCGAGCACCGTCTCGAGCGTGCCGTATCCGAAGCGGCGGGACAGCAGCGGGTCGCTGGTATCGAGCTCGACCGAGGCATTGGTGACAGCCTGCTCGAGCGGACCGGCGGCGAAGAAGAGCCAGCGGTAGTAATCGGCTCGGTCCTTCGGCTCCGGCGCCAGCCCCGCTTCGGGGAAGGCATCGGCCATGTAGGCGCAGATCGCCGCGTTTTCGGTGACCACCCGGTCGCCATGGCGCAGGGCGGGCACTTTGCCCATCGGATTGATGGCAAGATAGTCCGGCGCCTTCATCGTGGTCCCGTACTCGAGGATCACCGCGTCATAGGGCTGGCCGGCCTCTTCCATGAGCCAGCGCGCGATGCGGCCCCGGGACATCGGATTGGTATAAAGGACGAGGTCGGTCATCAGGGCCTCCAGCAACAGAACGACACAGGGATAGCATGAACTGGCTGACCGACAACAAGATCCCCATCGGGAAATGGGCAGCGGCAATCTTCGACTGGCTCCAGATCAACGGAGCCTGGTTCTTCGACGGCCTCGCCGACTTCATGGACTCGATGATCGACGGCATCCTCTGGGTGCTGCAGGAACCGCCCATGCTGGTCGTGGTCGCCGCCTTCGTGGCGATCAGCTACGCGCTCCAGCGCAGCTGGAAGATCTCCGCCGGCATCCTCGCGGGCTTCCTCTTCATCATCAACCAGGGCTACTGGGAAGAGACCACCGAGAGCCTGACGCTGGTGCTCTCTGCCTGCGTGGTCTGCATGGCCGTGGGCGTGCCGATCGGCATCGCCGCGGCGCACCGGCCGAAGCTCTATGCCGCGATGCGCCCGGTCCTCGACCTGATGCAGACGCTGCCGACCTTCGTCTACCTGATCCCGGCGATCGTCTTCTTCGGCATCGGCATGGTGCCGGGGCTGATCGCGACGGTGATCTTCGTCGTGCCGGCGCCGATCCGGCTGACCTATCTGGGCGTCTCCGCCACGCCGCAGCACCTCCTGGAGGCAGCGCGCGCCTTCGGCGGCACGCCCTCCCAGGTGCTCTGGAAGGTCGAGCTGCCCTATGCCGTGCCGCAGATCATGGCCGGGCTGAACCAGACCATCATGCTGAGCCTGTCGATGGTGGTGATCGCCGCGCTGGTCGGCGCTGACGGGCTGGGCGTGCCGGTGGTGCGCGCGCTGAACCAGGTGAACACGGCCCTTGGCTTCGAAAGCGGCTTCGTCATCGTCGTCGTCGCCATCATGCTGGACCGGATGCTGCATGCGGGAGGCCGGAAATGAGCGTAGCTGTCAGTTTCGATCAGGTGAACATCGTCTTCGGCAATGCGCCGCAGAGCGCGCTTCCGCTAATGGATGCCGGCCGCTCGCGGTCCGAGATCCAGGACGAGACCGGCCAGGTGCTGGGCGTGCATGACTGCTCGCTCGATGTCGGCGAGGGCGAGATCCTCGTGCTCATGGGGCTCTCGGGCTCGGGCAAGTCGACGCTCCTGCGCGCCGTCAACGGGCTGAACCCGGTGGTGCGCGGCGCCGTCCATGTCCGCCGCGGCGGCGAGATGGTCGACATCACCCATGCCGGCAAGAAGACGCTGCGCGAGATGCGGCTGAACCAGATCGCCATGGTCTTCCAGCAATTCGGCCTGCTGCCCTGGCGCACCGTGCGCGAGAATGTCTGGCTGGGGCTGGAGCTCGGCGGCGTGCCGAAAAAGGAGCGCGAGGCGCGGGTCGACCGCCAGCTCGAGCTCGTCAACCTCTCCGACTGGGCCGACCGCAAGGTGGGCGAGCTCTCGGGCGGGATGCAGCAGCGCGTGGGCCTGGCCCGCGCCTTCGTCACCGAAGCGCCGATCCTCCTGATGGACGAGCCCTTCTCGGCGCTCGACCCGCTGATCCGGTCGCGGCTGCAGGACGAGCTGCTGCAGCTCCAGCGCGAACTCAAGCGGACGATCATCTTCGTCAGCCACGATCTCGACGAGGCGTTCAAGCTGGGCAACCGGATCGCCATCATGGAAGGCGGACGGATCGTGCAATGCGGCACCCCGCAGGAGATCTTCTCCAATCCGGTAAATGACTATGTCGCTGATTTCGTGGCGCATATGAACCCGCTCGGCGTGCTGACCGCCGAGGACGTGATGGAGCCCGCCGTCGGGCCGCAAGGCCAGGCGGTCGATGCCGCCACCCCGGTGGCCGAGGTGATGCAGGCGGTCTGCGCCACCGACCTGGCGCTGCCAGTGACCCGCGACGGCCAGCTTCTCGGGCAGGTCAGCCGCACCAGCGTGCTGCGCCGCCTGACCGATCCGGTCAGCGCGGCCTGAGCCTCCTCCCCGCCGCTCCGCCTCTCCGGCGGCGGGGAGGGTCCGGGAGGGGGTGTCCCCCTCCCGGCTGCGGGGCTCCATGCGCGGCGCTCAGCTCCGGCGCGTGAAGCCCGCCGCGATTTCGACATGCGGCGACCAGCGGAACTGGTCGACCACCGTCACCGGCCCCATCTCGTAGCCCCCCGCCAGCAGCAGCGCCGCATCGCGGGCGAAGCTCGACGGGCTGCAGGAAACCGAGGCGATCACCTCGACGCCCGATTTGGCCAGCTGGGCCATCTGCGCCGCCGCGCCGGCCCGGGGCGGGTCGATCACCACCGCCTCCACCCCCTTCAGCTCGTCCGCCATCAGCGGCCGCCGGAAGAGGTCGCGCACCTCCGCCTTCAGCTGGTGCAGCCCGTCCGTGCGGTTCCAGGCCGATGTCAGCGCCGCCACCTGCGGCGCCTCGGATTCATAGGCCGCCACATCCGCCCTTGCCGACAGGGGCAGCGCGAAGGTCCCGCAGCCGCAGAAGAGATCGGCGATGCGCGACGCGCCCTTCGTGATCTCCTCCACCGCCGCGGTCAGCGCCGCCTGGCCATGCGATGTGGCCTGCAGGAAGGCCCCCGGCGGCAGCGTCACCCGGGCCGGCCCCATATGCACGTCGGGCGCCGCCCATTGCGCCACCTGCTCGCCATTCCAGCTCAGCCGCGCCAGTCCCGCCGCTGCGCCGAGCTCGACCAGGGCCTGGTGAAGCGCGAGATCGAGCGGCTTGCCGCCCGTCGCCGCCAGGTCGGGCCCGTTCAGCGTCTCGGTGGCCTGGAAGGAGATCTCGCCCTTGCGCGAGCCGCCCGCGACAGTCAGCGCCTCGAGATGCGGCAGGAGCGCCGCCAGCTTCGGCGTGATCACGTGGCAGGAGCGAACCTCGACCAGCGTGTGCGAGCGCGGCCCGTGGAACCCCGCCAGCGCGCCCTTCTTGGTGCGCCGGCCAGCGAAGCCCGCGCGGCGGCGGCTGCCGGCCGGCGAGGTGACCGGCTGGCCGATCTCGGCCTCGATGCCCTGCGCGCGCAGCGCGTCGCGGACGATGCCCTGCTTCCACGCCGCGACCAGCGCGTCCGAGCCGTGCTGCAGCACGCAGCCGCCGCAGGATTTCGCATGCGGACAGGGGGCCTTCACCCGGTCGGCAGAGGGGATGACGATCTTCGGCGCGGCCATGGCGCCGCCCGCCACCTCGCCGACGACGGTCTCGCCCGGCAGCGCGCCGGGCACGACAATGCCTTCGGCCAGGCCGTCGCCCAGATGCCCCAGTTTCGTGATCACAAGCTCGGTCATGCCTGGCTCCTCATGTGCCGGGCCGACCTATACCACGGGCGCGGGCGGGGCCAGAGCCCCCACGCGCCCCCGCTCCCCCCTCACCCCGGCCCTCTCCCCGGCGGGGAGAGGGAGAGCGCCTCACTCCGCCGCTTCGGCGCCGAGGAAGCCGCCGGACTGGCGGTGCCAGAAGCGGGCATAGAGCCCGCCCTGCGAGAGGAGCTCGTCATGGGTGCCCATCTCGGCGATGCGGCCGCCCTCGAGCACGATGATCCGGTCCATCGCCGCGATGGTCGAAAGACGGTGGGCGATGGCGACCACGGTCTTGCCTTCCATCACCTGGGTCAGCGCGCCCTGGATCTCGGCCTCGACCTCGCTGTCGAGCGCCGAGGTCGCCTCGTCGAGCGCCAGGATCGGCGCGTCCTTCAGGATGGCGCGCGCCAGCGCGATGCGCTGCCGCTGCCCGCCCGAGAGCTTCACCCCGCGCTCGCCCAGATGGGCGTCATAACCCGTCCGGCCGCGATGGTCGCGCAGCGTCAGGATGAAGTCATGCGCCGAGGCCTTGCGCGCCGCCTCCATCACCTCCGCGTCGGTGGCATCGGCGCGGCCGTAGCGGATATTGTCCATCGCCGAGCGGTTGAACATCGCGGTTTCCTGCCGGACCATCGCGATCTGGCGGCGCAGCGCGTCCTGGGTCAGCTCGCGGATGTCGCGGCCGTCGAGCATGATCCGCCCGCCCTCGACATCGTAGAGCCTGAGGAGCAGCGACATGACCGTCGACTTGCCCGCCCCGGAACGGCCGACAAGCGCGATCTTCTCGCCCGCGCGGATGTCGAGCTCGAACCGGTCGAGCGCGGCGCCCGGCTTGCCGCCATAGCCGAAGGACACGCCTTCGAAATGCACGGCGCCGCTGGCGCGCGGGATATTCGCGGCCTCGGGACGGTCGGTGATCGCATGCGGCGGGGTGAGGGTGCGGATGCCGTCCTCGATCTCGCCGATATTCGAGAAGATGCCGAGCGCCGCGAAGCTGACCCAGCCGGTCATGGTGGCCAGCCGGGTGGAAACGAGGCCGGCCGCGGCGATGTCGCCGGCCGTCGCCGCGCCCTGCCCCCAGAGATACAGGCTGAGCCCGATCAGCACGGTCGGCAGCAGCCCGGCAAGGACGAAGATGAACAGCCGGAAGGTCACGACGATGGACGCCCAGGCCACCGAGGCCTCGCGGTAGCCATGCAGCGAGTCCTCGGTCGCGGCCTCTTCCTTGGTGCCATGCGCGAAGAGCTTCACGGTGGTGATATTGGTGATCGTGTCGACGATCTGGCCGGTCACCATGGCGCGCCGCGCCGCGCGCAGCTGAGAACGCGAGCGGATGCGCGGCAGGAAGAAGCGGATCAGCACCGCATAGCCCGCCATCCAGACGAGCACGACGAGGCCGAGCCACCAGTTGACCGCGCCGAGCATCACCACCGCCGAGAGCGCCGCGGCCACCGCGTTGCCGAGGATGTTGGTCGATTCCGTCACCACCTCGGTCACCGCGCGGGCGGTCTGCTGCGATTTCTGCGCGATCCGGCCCGCGAAGTCGTTGTCGAAATAGCTCAGCGCCTGGCCCAGCGTGTGGCGGTTCACGCGCGAGAGCACCAGCGCGTAGAGGTTCGGCTGCAGCGTCACGGTGTTGAAGGCCGCGTTCGCCACCATCGAGAGCGGCCAGATCGCCAGGAAGAACACCGCGAGAGCGGCGAATTGCCAGCCCTGCGAGGCGAGATAGCCCGCCCCGGACGCCTGCGCCCCGTCGATCACCCAGCCGATCATCCAGAAGCCCAGCACCGTGGTGATGCCGACCGAGATCGAGGCGGCGACAGCCAGCCGGATCTGCGTGCCCGCGCCGCGCAGCGCCCAGCCCATGAAGGGCCGGAGCCGGCCCGGCGGCGGGCCCTCGGCCTGGGCGAAAGGTTCGATCGTGTCGGCGAGCCTGCGGTAGAAGGGCGGAATCCGCCCGGTCTTCTCTTCCGCAATCTCTGCTTCTGGCCTGGTCGTCATTCGGCCGCCTCCGTCTTGTCGTCATCCGTTCCGAGGAAGCCGCCCGACTGCCGGGTCCAGAACCCGGCATAGAGCCCCTCTTGCGCCAGCAGGTCGCCATGGCTGCCCTGCTCGGCAATGCGGCCCCCGTCGAGGACGAGAATGCGGTCCATATGGGCGATGGTGGACAGGCGGTGCGCGATGGCGATGACGGTCTTACCCTCCATCATGCCGTAGAGCGTATCCTGGATTGCGGCTTCGACCTCACTATCTAGCGCGCTCGTGGCCTCGTCCAGCACGAGGATCGGCGCATCCTTCAAGATCACGCGAGCGAGAGCAATGCGCTGCCGCTGCCCGCCGGAGAGCTTGACGCCGCGCTCGCCGACATGGGCGTCATAGCCGCGGCGGCCCTCGGCATCCATCAGCCCGAGGATGAACTCATGCGCCTGGGCCTTGCGCGCGGCGGCGATCATCGCCTCCTCGCCGGCGCCGGGCCGGCCGTAGAGGATGTTGTCGCGCACCGAGCGGTGGAGCAGCGAGGAGTCCTGGCTGACCATGCCGATCTGGCGGCGCAGGCTGTCCTGGGTCACGCCCGCGATGTCCTGGCCGTCGATCTCGATCCGCCCGCCCTCGGTGTCGTAGAAGCGCAGGAGCAGCTTTACGAGGGTCGACTTGCCCGCCCCCGAGCGGCCGACCAGGCCGACCTTCTCGCCCGGGGCGAGTTCCAGCGTGATCCGGTCGAGACCGCCCGATCCCTTGCCGAAATGGTGCGACAGGTCGCGGAAGGCGACGGCGCCCTGGCTCAGCCGCAGATCCGGCGCGCCGGGCCGGTCGGTCAGCGCGATCGGCTGGGCGATGGTCTCTAGCCCCTCGGCCACCACGCCGAGCGACTGGAAGAAATTCGAGATCGCCCACATGATCCAGCCGGTCATCGCGTTGAGCCGCAGGCTCAGCGCCGTCGCCGCCGCGACCACGCCCACCGAGGCCGAGCCCTGCGCCCAGAGCAGCACCGCGAGCCCGACCACGCCGAGGATCAGCAATCCGTTCAGCAGCGTCAGCGTGATGTCCATGATGGTGAAGAGCCGCATCTCGGCGGCGAAGGTGCGGCGGGCATGCTCGATCGCCTCCTTCGCGTAGTCGAGCTCGCCCGAATGATGGGCGAAGAGCTTCACCGACTGGATGTTGGTATAGGTGTCGACCACCCGGCCGGTCACGGCGGAGCGCGCATCCGAGGCCGCCTTCGAGGCCGGCCCGATCCGCGTCACCGTCCAGCGCACCAGCGCCAGATAGGCGGCGAACCACAGCGCCAGCGGCACGAAGAGCCGCAGGTCGGCATCGGCCAGCAGCACCGCCGCGCCCAGCACATAGGCCAGCGCGAAGGCCAGCGCGTCGAAGATCTGGAACACCGCCTCGCCCGCGGCGGGCGGCGCCTGCATGATGCGGTTGGCGATGCGCCCGGCGAAGTCGTCCTCGAACCAGCCGACCGACTGGCGCAGGACGTGGCGATGCGCCCGCCAGCGGAAGAGCGTGCCGAAATTGGGCATCAGCGCGTTGTTCAGCACCAGCACGTCGAGCCCCTGCAGCAACGGGCGCAGCGTCACCAGGAAGACCGCGATCAGCCCCAGCTCCAGCCCGTGCTCGCGCCAGATCGTGGCGGGGGTGGCGGTGCCGAGCAGGTCGACCACCCGGCCCATGTAGTGGATCAGCCCGATCTCCACCGCGGCGACAGCGAAGGCCAAGAGGCCCGCGACGAGGAAGAGGCGGTGGAAGGGCCGCGAGAGCGCGCGCAGATAGGGCCAGAGCCGGCGCGGCGGCGCATCGGTTTCGGGGTAATCCTGATAGGGATCGATGAGGGTCTCGAAATAACGGAACACGGGGAATGCCTTTCGCTTGGCGCCGTCTTAGGCCGATTCCCTCCTGCGTCAAAACCTGCCGTGGCACGGCGGGCGGGGGATCGCCGAGCCGGGCCTGGCACGCGGCATGCTTGGACCGGGCGGGGTGCCGCAATGCGGGCCCGCAACCGGCAAGGGGAGACACAGATGCCGATCTACAGCTACCGCTGCAGCGACTGCGGCGCGGAATTCGAGGAGCTGGTCGCGCTCGGCGCGCCGCTGCCGCCCTGCCCGTCCTGCGCCAGCCAGGCGGTGAAGCAACAGATCTCGCGCGTGGCGCCGCCGGGCAAGGCAGCCGGGATCCTCGCCTCGGCGCGCAAGCAGGCGGCGAAGGAGGGGCATTTCAGCAACTATTCCGCCTCGGAGCGCAAGGCGGCGCTGAAATAGTCACTCCGGCAGGGCGAGGAGCTCTGCCCGGGTGAGCGCGAAGCCGGAGGCGATCCAGGCCTCCTTCAGCGCGGCGAGCCTCTGGCCGAGCGCCGCGCCCTCGCGGCCCTGCGCCATCAGCTCCTTCGCCGAGACCGGGAAGCGCGCGGCCGCCGCCCGCGCGATCGCCTGATCGAGATCGGGGGCCGGCGGCTGGCCGGTCAGCGCGGCCGTGATCAGCGCGAGATCCCGCCCGGCCCGGGCGCCATGCTCGAAGGCCATCCGCGCCGGGCTGTCGCCGCGTTCCAGCGCCTGCAGATAGAGCCCGAGCCGGCGCGCCTCCGCCCGGCTGAGCCGCAGCGCCTTCTCCGGATCGGTACCGCCCAGGACCGCGAGGCGCCGGATCGGGTCCGGCGCGGCGCCGGCTTCGTGATGGACGAGCGGCGCCATCCCGCGGGGATCCGCCCCTGGCAGCACCTGCGCCAGGACGCCGGCCCGGGCCATCGACGCGAGCGCCGGCGCGGGATCGGGCGCGGCAAGGAGCTTCTTCATCTCCTGGCCGATCCGCTCGGCCGCGATCCGGCCCAGCCCCTCGGCCAGCTCGGCGCAGGCGGCCAGCCCCTCGGCATCCAGCCCGTCGCCGCCGTACCAGGCGGTGAAGCGGAAGAAGCGCAGGATGCGCAGGTAGTCCTCGCGGATGCGCGCCCCGGCATCGCCGATGAAGCGCACCCGGCCGGCCTGCAGGTCGGCGAGCCCGCCCAGCGGGTCCTCCACCTGCCCGTCCGCCCCGGCATAGAGCGCGTTCATGGTGAAATCGCGCCGCGCGGCGTCGTCCTCGATCCGGTCGGCGAAGATCACCCTGGCATGGCGGCCGTCGGTCTCGACATCGCGGCGCAGCGTCGTGACCTCGTAGCCCTCGCCCTGGACGACGATGGTGATCGTGCCATGCTCTGCACCGGTCGGCACGGCCTTCAGCCCCGCCGCGCGGGCCGCGGCCTCGGTCTCGCCGGGCCGCGCGCTGGTGGCGATGTCGATATCGCTGCCGTCGCGGCCGAGCAGCGCATTGCGGACGCAGCCGCCGACGAACCAGGCGCGGTGCCCGGCCGCCCCGAGCGCGGCCATCACCGCCTGCGGCCCCGGAGCCCCGAGCCAGGGAGGCGCGATCCTCAGCGGCATGCCGCCACCCGGTCCGCCAGGCCCTTCAGCATCCGCGCCGTCGCCCCCCAGATGTAGTAGGGGCCCCAGGGAACCGCATAGTAGTAGCGGCGCGAGCCCTGCCAGCGGCGGCCCTCGACCCGGAAATTCGCCGGATCGGCGAGGAAGTCGAAGGGCACGGAGAAGATCTCGGCCACCTCGCCCGCCTCGGCCAACGGCGCGAAGGGCCGGGTGATCTCGGCCACGACCGGGGTGACATGGTAGCTCGTCACCGTCTCGTGCGGCGTGAGCTGGCCGATGATCCGCACCAGCCCGGGGTCGAGCCCGACCTCTTCCTCGGCCTCGCGCAGCGCCGCCGTCACCGGATCGCCGCCATCCTCGGGGTCGAGCCGGCCGCCCGGGAAGGCGATCTGCCCGGGATGGTGGCGCAGCTTCGAGGAGCGCTTGGTCAGCAGCACCTCGAGCCCGGCCGGGCCGGGCATCAGCCCGACGAGCACCGCCGCCGGGCGCAGCCGCCGCCCCTCCGGCAGAACGACGGCCGGGTTCAGGTCGAAATCCGACGAGGCCGGCGCCGGCTCGCGCAGGGCGGCGGCGACCAGGGAGAGCCCGGTTTCAGGCATCGCCCTCCGGATCCTCCGGATCCCTCGTCGCCTCGAAGCCGAGCGTCTGCGGGTCGAATTCGTAATGCGCGCCGCAGAACTGGCAGTCGGCGGTGACGATGCCCTCGTCCGTGGTCATGTGCGCGATGTCCTTGGCCGAATAGATCGACAGGCTCTGGCGCACGCGCTCGGCCGAGCAGGTGCAGCCGAAGCTGACCGGCTGGCTGTCATAGACCCGCGGCTGTTCCTCGTGGAAGAGCCGGACCAGGAGGTCGGTCGGCTGGACCGAGGGGCCGATCAGCTCCAGCACGTCCATCGTGTCGAGCAGCAGATTGGCGCGGTTCCAGTTCTCCTCGTCGTCGCCGTCGAGCATGTCGTCGGGGCGCAGGAGGCCGCCCTCGCCCGAGCCGCCATCGTTGGCGACGAAGGGGCTGGCCTTGGGCATGTGCTGCAGCATCACGCCGCCGCCGCGCCAGGTTTCCGCCGTGCCGGGCGCCGTCGACTGGCCGAAGGCGATCGAGAACCGCGTCGGCAGCTGCTCGGACTGGGCGAAATAGGTCTCGGCGCAGGCTGCGAGCGACGGGCCCGAAAGCGGCGTGATCCCCTGATAGGGCTGCATCCCCGCCCCCTGGTCGATCAGGATGGCGAAATAGCCCTGTCCGAGCAGGTCGAAGGGCGTGGCCGCGTCCAGGCGGTCGCGGTCGAAGGAGGCATAGGCGCGGATCCGGGCCGGCTCGCCGGAATCGGTGGGGCCGTAGTAGTCGGTCGCGATCAGCCGCACCGGGCCGTCGCCGCGCACCTGCAGCGACAGTTTCCAGCGCAGTTCGATCGTCTGGCCGATCAGCGCTGTGAGGAGCGCCATCTCCGCCACCAGCGCTTCGACCGGGGCGGGATAGTCATGCTGTTCGAGAATGCGGTCCAGCACGGTATCGAGCCGCGCTACGCGGCCGCGGATATCCGCGAGGTCCAGCTGGAACGGCAACACGTTGTCGTCCCAGGCGATCTGCTTGCCGATGGTCATGGGCTTTCCTTGTAGGCTTCGCTTGGGCATACCGCGCCTAGATAGGCTCGGCAACCTGGGGGACCAAGACATGCGCCGCTTTGGTGAAAGCGTGAAACCTGATGTCAGCTACCGGCTGCGGCCCGGCGCCTATGCCGTGCTGCTGGCCGGGCGCGACGTGCTCCTGACCCACCAGATGGAGCCGGAGCCGGAATTCCAGCTGCCCGGCGGCGGCATCGACCCGGGCGAGTCGCCCCTGCAGGCGCTGCATCGCGAGGTGATGGAGGAGACCGGCTGGTCGATCGCCGGGCTGCGCCGGCTCGGCGCCTACCGCCGCTTCGTCTACATGCCGGACTATGGCATCTGGGCGGAGAAGACCTGCCGCATCTACGTGGCGCGGCCGGTGCGCCGCCACGGACCGCCGAGCGAGCCCGGGCATTCGGCGGTCTTCGTGCCGCTCGAGGATGCCGCGCGGATCGCCGCCAGCCCGGGCGACCGGGAGATGCTGTCCCGGCTGCTCTGAGCCGGCTCAGCCCGGCGGGGCCGGCCCGCTCCGGCCCTCGCCATGGTATTCGAAGAGCACTGCCGAGACATCGTCCGGCAGGTCGTCGGCGCCGTAGAACTGCGTCAGGTCCCAGACCATCGCCTCCAGCAGCGCGGGGCCGCGCAACTCGCGGTTGCGCGACAGGATATTGGCCAGCCCGTCCTCCTCGATCATCGCGCGGTCATCCGGCCCCGCCGGGCATTCGGTCACCCCGTCGGAGACCATCAGCAGCCGGTCGCCGGGCGCGAGATGGAAGCTGAAGCTGGCATAGTCGACGCCCGGCACCAGCCCCACCGGCAGGTCGCCCTCGCCGAAGAACTCCACCAGGCCGTCGGCGCGCTGCACCGCCGGATGGGGATGCCCGGCCTGGGTCATCCGCACCAGCCCGCTGCGGAGGTCGACAATCGCCAGGCAGATCGTGAAATAGTGTTCGGTATCAATGTCCTGGAACATCAGATCATTGAGCCGCCGGACCACAAGATGGGGCGGCAGCGTGCGGAACCAGTCATCCACCGTCCGCTCCAGCGCGATGTTCTGGTCCTTCGAAGTGGGCGAGAGATAGCCGGCCAGCCGCGCCGTCAGCAGCGCGGAGGTGATGCCATGGCCCGAGACGTCGATGGCATAGAGCCCGACCTGGCTGCCCGAGGTCGGGAACCAGCCGACCAGGTCGCCGCCGACATGCCCGGCCGAGCGCAGGAGCAGCGACAGTTCCGCCGGGCCGAGGTCGCGGTGGCGGTCGCGCACCAGCGACTGCTGCAGCCGCTTGCCCTCGGCCAGGTCGGCCTCGATCGCGTCGTAGAGCGACTGGATCCGCTGGAAGGCGAGGCCCAGCTGGCGGTTCTTCTGGCTGAGCTGGCGCTGCATGTTGACGATGCGCTGCCCGGCGGCGAGGCGGGCGCGCAGCTCCACCGCATTGACCGGCTTGGTGATGAAATCATCGGCCCCGACCTCCAGCCCCTTGGCGATGTCGTCGCGCTCGCTCTTCGAGGTGAGCAGGATGAAATAGCCGTAGCTTTCCGTTTCCAGGTCGCGGAAGCGGGCGCAGAACTCGGGCCCGTCCATGCCCGGCATCATCCAGTCCGAGAGGATCAGCTCGAACGGGCGGGCGCGGCAGAGGTCCAGCGCCTCCTCGCCCGAACCGGCCTCGGTCACGCCGTAGCCCATCTGGCGCAGGGTGGAAGTGAGGATCTTGCGCTGCATCCGGCTGTCATCGACGATCAGCACGTGACCGGCCTCGCAGGCCGGGGCCGTCCCGCCCGGCGGCGCCGTGCTGCTATCGATCGAAGACTCCATCGCGGCTGTCCGCCCCCTTTCCCGGCCCTCTTGGCACGGAAGGGTTTAAGGCAGGGTGAAGATGCCTAGAATGCCAGCTATCGTCCGCCAGAGGCAGCGCCGCCGCTAACCCGCTGTTCAGCAAAGCGGCAGATGCTGGCAGCGACGCAGCGGAGGGACGGATGCTGGACTGGGCCCGGATCGAGGAATTGCGCGACGAGGTCGGCGCGGAGGATTTCGCCGAAGTGGTGGAGCTGTTCCTGGAGGAGGCCGGAGAGACGCTGGGCCGGCTCGGCCCCGCCACGGCCGGGGTGGCCGAGCTGCACTTCCTCAAGGGCGCGGCGCTCAACCTGGGCTTCGCCGAATTCGCGCAGCTCTGCCGCGAGGCGGAGCTGGCCGCAAGGCAGGGCAGCCCGCCGGATCTGGCCGCGCTGGAAGACAGTTTCGCGCGGACCCGGGCACTTTTCCTGGGCCGGCTCGCCGCGGCAGGCTACCTGGCCGCCTGAACGGCGCGCCGGATCTCAGATGACGAATTCCGACAGGGTCTCGTCGGCGGTGATGTCGGCATAGGTGAAGCCCTGCGCCGCCAGCCGCCCGAAGAGCGCGTCGAAATTCTCCGGCCGCGCGGTCTCGATCCCGATCAGCACGGAGCCGAAGTTGCGCGCGGATTTCTTCATGTACTCGAACCGGGCGATGTCGTCCTCGGGGCCGAGCAGGCCGAGGAAGTCCTTCAGCGCGCCAGGCCGCTGCGGCAGGCGCAGGATCAGGTACTTCTTCACCCCGGAGAAGCGCTGCGCGCGTTCCTTCACCTCCGGCAGCCGCTCGAAGTCGAAATTGCCGCCGGAGGTGACGCAGACCACGGTCTTGCCGCGGATCCGCTCCTTCAGGTCCTTCAGCGCGTCGACCGCCAGCGCGCCGGCCGGCTCGAGCACGATGCCCTCGACATTCAGCATCTCGATCAGCGTGGTGCAGAGCCGGTTCTCGGGGATGGTCAGCACATGGTCCGCGGGCACGGATTTCAGCGTCTCGAAGGGCAGGGCGCCGATCCGCGCCACCGCGGCGCCATCGACGAAATTGTCGACCTGCGGAAGCGTCACCGGCGCGCCCTCGGCGATCGCGGCCGTCAGGCTGGCGCCACCCTGCGGCTCCACCAGCCAGACCTCGGTCGTCGGCGCGGCCTCCTTCAGATAGGCGATCGCCCCAGCCGAGAGCCCGCCGCCGCCGACCGGCAAGATCAGGATGTCGGGCGCGCGGCCGAGCTGGTCGAGCATCTCGACGGTGACGCTGGCCTGTCCCTCGATCACGTCGGCATCGTCGAAGGGCGCCAGGAAATGGCCGCCGACCTCGGCGCAGAAGGCCTGGGCGGCCGCCAGCGTGTCGTCGAAATAGTCGCCGACAAGGCGGATCTGGATATTGTCGCCGCCGAAGACCCGGGTCTTCATGATCTTCTGCTCGGGCGTGGTCACCGGCATGAAGATGGTGCCCTGCACGCCGAAATGGCGGCAGGCATAGGCGACGCCCTGGGCGTGGTTGCCGGCCGAGGCGCAGATGAACTGGTCCTGGCCGGGATCGGCGGCGCGGACCTTCCGCATCGCGTTGAAGGCGCCGCGGATCTTGTAGCTGCGCACGGGCGAGAGATCCTCGCGCTTCAGCCAGATCTCGGCGCCGTATTTCGCCGAGAGATGGGCGTTCAGCAGCAGCGGCGTGGTGTCGAACACGCCATGCATGCGGGCCGTTGCGGCAAGGGCGGCATCCATGAAAGAGGTCATGCCCCGGCAATGCCCCGAATTCGCGGCTGCGGCAAGGCCGGGCGGACGCCGGCTGCGCGGCTTTTCGCGCCTAGCGGCGATGCGGCCGGACGGGAACCGGGATCGGCACAGGCTCGGGCGCGCGCTGCCCCGGCAGGAAGAGCCCGGCGAGGCCCGCCAGCAGGAAGGACAGCGCCGCGGCCGCCATCCCGGCAAGCTCTGCACCCGGCGCGCCGCGCCTGCGTTTCCGGTGGGTCATGATCTGTCCTCCGTGTTCCGGTTGCATCATCCCTGAAGGCTAGGGAGCCGTGCCCCGCCTGTCCTTGCGCCAGCTCAAGCCCGCAGCTGATCCAGATCAGTCGATCTCGACCAGCGCGTCCTCCAGCTCGGCGCGGATCTCGGGTGGCATGAAGGTAGAGCGCCTGTGCTCGGGGTCAAAGAACACCTCGACCATGTCGTAGGTCGCATGCAGCAGCCCGGTATCGGCATTGAACATCCGCAGATGGAAGCTGACGGATTTCGAGCCGACCCGCGTCACGGCGCCGTCGATCCGGATCAGGTCGCCGGCGGTAAGCTCGCGGATGAAATTGGTGGTCGCCTGGGCGGTGACGCAGTGGATGCCATGCGCCTCCATCATGTCCTTGTAGGAAATGTCGAGCACCGTCCACAGGTGGTAGGACGCATCGTCGAAGAAGGGCGCGTAGTGGCGGACATTCATGTGGCCGAAATGGTCGTGATGCCAGGGATGGACCACCCCGCGCAGAAGTTCCCGGAAGTCGGCCATGGCTAGGCTGTGCCCATTGCCGCAGGGGCAGGCTGCTCGATTGCCACGGGACCGGCGATAATATACAAACTTCTCGATATTTTATTGTTCGTTCGGAGTTTCGGAATGCTGCTTCGCGAAACGGGTTTCCTGTTCATTCTGACACTTACCTCCGCACCGTCGGTCCAGGCCCTGACCATAAATATTGATTTCCTCGAGGATGGCGAACCCTTTCATTACGCCTCCGCCACGGCCGGGGGATCGGATGTCGCCTATGCACCGGGCACCACCGTCGGCGGCGGCCTGTTCGAGCAGGCCGTCTCGGCCGCGGCGCAGAGCTGGGAGGCGCTGATCGGCGACGCCGCCACGCTGAGCGTCTCGGTCGGCTGGGCGCCGCTGACCGGATCCACGCTGGCCGTCGCGACGCAGAGCAGCATCCGCAACAATGCCAGCGACGGCTGGGTCGGCGATATCCGCTTCGACGACGGCTATACCTGGTTCGCCGATCCCACGCCCCTGCAGAACGAGGAATACGCGGTCCCTGAAACGCTCCGCTACGACATGGGCGGCGGCGAGATGATCACCGGGCTCAGCTTCTCCGGCGCGGCCGGGGCCGCCTATGGCGCCTTCGACCTCTTTTCGGTCTCGCTGCACGAATTCGGCCACCTCCTCGGCTTCACCTCGATTGGCAATGACGAATTCGACGACGGCGAAATCGACATCCTCTCGGGCAAGTTCGCCGGCGCGACGCTGAGCCTCTACGGGACCGGCCATATGGACCCCGACGATCCGCGCACCTCCGAGGCACTGATGGTCCCGGCGATCGCGAGCGGCGAGCGGCGGCTGATTTCCCAGGCCGACCTGGCGGTGACGACTCAGCTCGGCGGCTTCAGCGACGTCAAATGGGAAGGCGTCCGCGCCGCCGGCCGGTCCGGCACGACCGTCGTGCCGCTTCCCGCGACGGTCCTGGGGCTCGGGGGCGGCCTCGCGGCGCTTTCTCTGCTCTCGCGCCGCCGCAGGCGCCCCTAGCGCCCGGCCGCGGGCGACAGTCTATTGTCGCGGGCCTCAAAGCTGTCTATCTGGCCCTGACGATAAGGAGACTGCCCCATGACCGCGCCTAAGAAGGTTGTGCTCGCCTATTCGGGCGGGCTTGATACCTCCATCATCCTCAAATGGCTCCAGACCGAGTACGGCTGCGAGGTGGTGACCTTCACCGCCGATCTCGGCCAGGGCGAAGAGCTCGAGCCGGCCCGCAAGAAGGCCGAGATGCTGGGGATCAAGCCCGAGAACATCTTCATCGAGGACGTGCGCGAGGAATTCGTCCGCGACTTCGTCTTCCCGATGTTCCGTGCCAATGCGGTCTACGAAGGCCTCTACCTGCTCGGCACCTCGATCGCGCGCCCGCTGATCTCCAAGCGGCTGATCGAGATCGCCGCCGAGACCGGCGCCGATGCCGTCGCCCATGGCGCCACCGGCAAGGGCAACGACCAGGTCCGCTTCGAGCTTTCCGCCTATGCGCTGAACCCGGAGATCAAGGTGATCGCGCCCTGGCGCGAATGGGCGCTGACCTCGCGCACCAAGCTGCTGGAATTCGCCGAGCAGAACCAGATCCCGATCGCCAAGGACAAGCGCGGCGAAGCGCCGTTCTCGGTCGACGCGAACTTGCTGCACACCTCCTCCGAGGGCAAGGTGCTGGAGAACCCGGCCGATGAAGCGCCGGATTACGTCTATCAGCGCACCGACAGCCCGTTGAACGCGCCCGACGCGCCGCAATACATCGAGATCACCTTCGAGAAGGGCGACGCGGTCGCCATCGACGGCGTGGAGATGAGCCCGGCGACGATCCTGACCAAGCTGAACGAGCTGGGCCGCATCCACGGCATCGGCCGTCTCGACTTCGTCGAGAACCGCTTCGTCGGCATGAAATCCCGCGGCATCTACGAGACCCCGGGCGGCGAGATCCTCCTCGAGGCGCATCGCGGCATCGAGCAGATCACGCTGGATTCCGGCGCTGGCCACCTGAAGGACAGCATCATGCCGCGCTATGCCGAGCTGATCTACAACGGCTTCTGGTACAGCCCCGAGCGCGAGATGCTGCAGGCGCTGATCGACAAGAGCCAGGAATTCGTCTCCGGCACCGTCCGCGTCATGCTCTACAAGGGCTCCGCGCGCACCGTCGGCCGCTGGTCGGACGCGTCGCTCTATTCCGAGGCGCATGTGACCTTCGAGGACGATGCCGGCGCCTATGACCAGAAGGACGCGGCGGGCTTCATCCAGCTCAACGCGCTGCGCCTGAAGCTGCTGGCCGCGCGCAAGCGCCGCCTGCAGAAGTGATCCGGCCCGGCCGGGGCGCGCCACGGCGCCTCCCGGCCGGACGTTAGCGTTAAACCCCGCACTGCGGCGGTTTGCCCGGCGGAACTTCCCGCCATCCCCATGCAAGACTGGCACTGATCCGGCGTTTCCGCCGACCCACGCGAACAAGGCGCGGTGCCGATGCAGACATATTGCCCGAACTGCTTCGACAAGATCGAAGCCGATGCCATGACCTGCCCGGCCTGCGGATGCGCGGTCCTGTTCTGGGGGCGCGCGCTCTCGGAGACAGAGCGGCTGATCCACAGCCTCGGCCATCCCGAGCGCCCCGAACGGCTGAAGGCGGTCTATGCCCTGGCCGACCTGCCGCAATCCGAAGCCGCGCTGCCCTTGGCCGATCTGTGCTTCGGAAGGCCGGGCGATGTCTGGCAGGCGGTGGAGGTCATCCGCACGCTTGCCGCAATGCCCGCCGTGGAACGGGTCGAAGTGGCGCTTGCGCGGCTCGCGCTGGAACATCCCGCAGGGCCGGTGCAGACGCTGGCCTCGCACGCGCTCGACGCGAAATTCGGCGGGGAAGAGGTGTGAGGGGCATGGCGATCCCGACAGGATTCGAACCTGTAACCTGCCCCTTAGGAGGGGGCTGCTCTATCCAGTTGAGCCACGGGACCGCACACCCCGTGCTTGCCCCATTGCGCCGGGCAACTCAAGCCCCTGCCGCATTTCCCCGCGCCCCGCGCCAGGCGGCAGCGCCTTGTGTTCGGCGATCCAACAGCGCTACGATAGCGGCGTAGCATCCGGGAGGCACCGTGAATACCGAAACCCCTTCCCAGCCGATCCGGCCTCTCACCCTCCGGGACGTGTCCGAGGCCTGCGGCGTCAGCGAGATGACGGTCAGCCGTGTCCTGCGAAACCGGGGCGATGTCTCCGAAGCCACCCGGGAGAAGGTGCTCGCCGCAGCCAAGAAGCTTGGCTACGTGCCGAACCGCATCGCCGGGGCGCTGGCCTCGCAGCGGGTCAACCTGGTTGCCGTCATCATCCCCTCGATGTCGAACATGGTCTTCCCCGAGGTGATGACCGGCATTTCCGAGGTGCTCGACGGCACCGAGCTGCAGGCCGTGGTCGGCCTGACCCATTACAAGCCCGACCGCGAGGAGCAGGTGCTCTACGAGATGCTCTCCTGGCGGCCCTCGGGGGTGATCATCGCCGGGCTGGAGCATACCGAGGCCTCCAAGGCGATGCTGCGCGCCGCGGGCATCCCCGTGGTCGAGATCATGGATACCGATGGCGAGCCGATCGATTCCGTCGTCGGCATCTCGCATCGCCGGGCCGGCCGCGCCATGGGCGAGGCGATCGTCGCCGCGGGCTACAAGCGGATCGGCTTCATGGGCACCAAGATGCCGCTGGACCACCGCGCGCGGAAGCGCTTCGAGGGCTTCACGCAGACCCTGGCCAAGGCCGGGCTGGAGATCGAGGACCACGAATTCTACGAGGGCGGCTCGGGCTTCGTGAAGGGGCGCGAAATGACCCAGACCATGCTGGAACGCAGCCCGGATCTGGATTTCCTGTATTATTCCAACGACATGATCGGGGCAGGGGGCCTGCTCTGGTGCCTGGAACAGGGGATCGACGTCCCCGGCAAGATCGGGCTCGCAGGCTTCAACGGCGTCAACCTGCTGAAGGGCCTGCCGAAGCTCCTGACGACGATGGATGCCTGCCGCAACGAGATCGGCCGCCGCGCCGCACAGCTGATCGCCGACCGGGTGTCCAATCCCGACCAGGCGCGCGGACAGCGCATCGAACTAGCGCCGGAACTCAGCCTCGGCGACACGATCCGCCGCCCGGCGTGATCCCTGACCTGATGCCGAATGCGGCAGTCGCGCACCGCCGGAGAGTTCCGGCGGGCTAGCGCCTTCGACTCGCTTGGTTTAACGGTTTTTTGGCAGTAATCTGCCAGAAAAAAGCGGAACCCAAGTCGAGGCAGAGCATGGTCCGGGTCATTTCACTTCTACTTTTTCTTGCCGTGACCGCTTGCGCGGGCGGCGGCACGAAATTCCAGGCCTATTCCGGGCCGGAAGTCACGCAGATCTACATTTCGAAGGAGCGGCGCAAACTCTACCTTCTTCACGGCAAGGAAGTCCTGAAATCCTACGAGGTGGGGCTGGGCTTCAATCCGGTCGGCCACAAGATCGCCCGCGGCGACGGGCGCACCCCCGAGGGGCTCTACCTGATCGACCGCCGCAACCCCAATAGCAGCTACTACCTGTCGCTGGGCATCTCCTACCCGAACCGGGCGGATGTCGAACGCTCCAAGGAGCTTGGCGTCGATCCGGGCGGAGACATCTTCATCCACGGCGAATCCTCCAAGCCCGCCAAGGGCAAGGACTGGACCGCCGGCTGCATCGCGGTGAAGGACAAGGAGATGGAGGAGATCTACGCGATGGTCCGCAACGGCACGCCGATCTACATCACCTCCTACTGATCGCCGCGGCTGCCCAGGGTCAGCACCCACCAGGTCATGCCATTGCTGTCCTGGTGGTAGGCAAAGCCGATATCCGTCGCATCCGGATCGTTGATCATCGCCGCCTTGTCCCTGTCCGCCAGCCAGACGGTCAGGGTCTCCAGTTCCGTATCGAAGGACTGGGAATAGAGCTCGCCCACCAGGCGCCCGGAATAGCCGGCCCGCGCGACCCTCTGGTAGGGGCTGCTCCAGTTCGAGCCCCAGGCCCAGGCCCGTTTCTGCCGCGAGATGTCCACCGCCTGGCTCTGCGCCGCGGAGTTCAGCTCCCGGCTGAGCTGCACCGGGGCCACCCCGGCCGACTGGCGCATGAAATTCACCGATTCGAGCACGTTCTGCTGCACCGAAGACGTGTTGCCGGCCCGGAGGTTGTAACTCCCCGTGGCGCTGCTCCCGCTTGGCTCGCAGCCGGACAGAACAAGAAGCGCCGCGAGTCCGGCAGCCATTGCTCGCAACATGGGTCGCCCTCCTGAAGTTTCCCCAATCACAGACTAGATGCCACACCTAGCATCGGGAAAAGAGTATTACGACGGTTTGATTTGCCGATGCGGCATTCGCGCCATATCCTTCCGGCAAGACACGCCGTTTCAACTCTTCCGGAAGGAGAGCCGATGACCTTTTCCCGTTCGAAGCTGTCTCGCCGCGGCTTCCTCGGCACGGCCACGATGTTCGGGACCGGGCTTGCCATGCCCGCAATTGCCCAGACTGCCGACGATGACGAGGGCCCGGTCAACCGGGTCACGATGCTGTTCCGCGCCCATGACTGGCGCGACCATTTCAGCTCGCTCAACAACGGCGCCATCCTCGTCGATACCGAGAGCCGCACCCTGCACTACTGGTCCGAGGACGAATCAGTCGCGCGCGTCTTCCCGACCAGCGTGCCGCTGTCCGAGGAAATGACCCGCCGCGGCCGCACCTCGGTGACGCAGAAGGTCGTCGGCCCCAGCTGGGCGCCCACCCCCTCGATGCTGAAGCGCAATCCCGAATGGCCGCCCTTCATCGGTCCGGGCCCGGACAACCCGCTGGGAACGCACGCGCTTTACCTATCGTGGAAGTACTACCGCATCCATGGCACCCATGACACGCGCAAGATCGGACGCCAGTCCTCCAACGGCTGCATCGGGCTCTACAACGAGGATATCGCGCAGCTCTTCGACATGGTCCAGGTCGGCACCCAAGTGCGGCTCATCTGACCCGGGCCGACTCGCCTCCAAGTTGATCCCGCAGGCAGGTCCAAGAGATTCTGCCTGCGAGGGAACCTTTGTCCTCCGAGCCGGTTATTTCGGGTTGCACCGGGATCGAACATACGGTTTTTGATGCGTTTTTGCATCACCCGCCCAACTGGTTCAACGTACCGTTGCGTTTCACGAATTTGCGCGGCAAGAGTCGATTACGAGGACATCTCACGTCGTCCGTACCTCAAGAATCTACCCGGGCGGCAACCATTGGAGGTTACCCATGAAGAAGTTCGCACTCGCTGCTACCCTGGCTGTTGCTGCCTCTGCCTCTTTCGCAGGCGGCCTGGAAGAGCCGATCGTTGAGCCGGAAATCATCGTTGAAGAAACCAGCGGCACCGGCGCTGCGTGGATCATCCCGGTTCTGCTGCTGGCCGTTGTCGCTGCTGTTGCAGCCAACTGAGTCAGGCCGCAAGCCGACAGAGACATTGAGGTGGCCGGAACCGGCCACCTTTTTTCTTGCCCGGAGACCGCCCTGCGCCCCGGGACCCGCCGCGGTCATGCGGTCCATCCCATCAGGTTCCGCTCGATCACGCCGGTCAGCGCCACAACATGCGCTTCCGAATCGTTGAGGCAGGGGATGTAGGTGAAGCTTTCGCCCCCCGCATGCTCGAAGCTCTCGCGGATCTCCTCGTTGATCTCTTCCAGCGTCTCGACGCAATCGGCCGAGAATGCCGGCGCGATCACCGCGATCCGCTTCTTTCCGGCCCCGGCCAGGCGCGCGACCTCCTCGACCGTATAGGGCTTCAGCCATTCCTCGGGTCCGAAGCGCGACTGGAAGGCCGTGACCAGCTCTCCCTCGGGCCAGCCCAGCCGCTCGCGCAGCAGGCGGGACGTCTTCTGGCACTGGCAGTGATAGGGGTCGCCCTGCATCAGGTAGCGCTTGGGCAGGCCGTGATACGAGGCCAGCAGCAGGTCCGGACGCTGCTCCAGCCCGGCATAGGCCTCTTCCACCGACTGCGCCAGCGCGTCGATATAGGCCGGATCGTCGAAATAGGGCGGCACGATCCGCACGGCGGGCTGCCAGGTCTCCTTCATCAGCGCGCGGAAGAACTGGTCATTCGCCGTGGCCGAGGTCGCGCCCGCGTATTGCGGATAGAGCGGAAAGAACAGGATCTTCTCGCAGCCCAGCTCGACCATCTCGCGGACCTTCGAATCCGTCGAGGGATTGCCGTAGCGCATGCAGAAATCGACAATCACCTGGTCGCCATGGCGGGCCGACATCTCGGCCGCGATCTTCTCCGCCTGAGAGCGGGTGACGGTCATCAGCGGGCTCTCGTTCGCCTCGTTGTTCCAGATGCCGCGATAGGCGGCGCCGGAAGAGAACGGGCGCTTGGCCAGGATGACCAGCTGCAGCAGCGGCTGCCATTTCCAGGCCGGGTAGTCGATCACCCGCTTGTCGGAGAGGAATTCGCTCAGATACCGGCGCATCGACCAGTAGTCGGTCCCGTCCGGGGTTCCGAGATTGGCGATCAGCACGCCGATCTTGCCGCGCGCAATGCGCGGATGGTCGGCCGGCATGGCGGGGGTCTTCTCGGCGGGCGCGGCCTCCTGGGCCTTGGCGTCCAGCATCGTGCGGTCCTCGTCGTCGAATTCAGCTTAGCCCCTAGCAGATAGAGCCCCCCGAAGTCAGGTCAATTTCAGTTGTCCGGAAGAGAGGTTTCGCTCACGTTAAGGACATCAGCCAGCCGCGCGGCCGCCGAGCCGGGGCGCAGGGGCTTCTGCTGCGAGCCGTCCGGGCACCATCCGGTCAGGGTAATCAGCTCGAACGTCGCCCGGACCGGCCCGGTTTCCGCGCCGGGATAGCGCCGCGCCGCCTCCATCAGCACCGACGGGCGGGTGAAATGGCGCAGCCGCGCGGCCAGCGCATTGGTCTCGCCCATGGCCCGCAGGTCCTGCATCAGGTGCAGCGGCGTGCGGTACTCGACATCGAACCGTTCGGAATCGGCCACCGGCAGCGCCAGGCCGGCCCGCTGCAGGAGCGCGCCGAGCTGGCGGATCTCGCCCATCGGCAGCACTCGGGGCGAAAGCCCGCCGGTCACCGCCGCCTCGGCCTCGGCCAGCGCACCGCGCAGCTCCGCCAGGGTCTGGCCACCGGGAAAGACCGCCAGGAACAGCCCGTCGGGACGCAGCGCTCGGCGGCATTGCACCATCTGCCCGACCGGATCGTCCGCCCAGTGCAGCGCCATCGCATGCACCACCAGGTCGTAGGCACCCGGTTCCAGATCGAGGATCGCGTCATCCGCGACCAGCCGCGCGCCCGGGCGCAGCTCCGCCCAGGCCTCCGGATGGCCGGTCACAACGGCCGCGTCGCTTAACGGCCTCTTAACCATGCTCAGCCTTTCCTCGATCCCGTCGCGGGCGAGCGCATGCAGGAACAGCGCCTCCTTCCCGGCGATCCGGGAGCGCGCCCGTCGCAGCGCCTCGCGGTCGGTCAGCGGCGCCGGAGCATCGGCAGGGGCATCGGTCATGGGAACTCTCCTTTCGCGCAGCCTAGCCGTTGCGCCCGCGGCAATCAAAGCGGCACGGCAGCTCGTCTTCCCCGGGCAATGCCCCGGCTGCGGCACGCTGCTGGCCGAGGAGGGCGGGCTCTGCGGACCGTGCTGGCGCGAGACGCCCTTCATCCTCGGCCTCGTCTGCGACCTCTGCGGCGCGCCCCAGATCGGCCCGGATGACGGGGTGAGGGTGCATTGCGACGCCTGCCGCGCGCTCGGCCGGCCCTGGACGCAGGGCAGGGCGGTGCTCGACTATTCCGGCGGAGCAAGGCGACTGGTGCTGGCCTTCAAGCATGGCGACCGGCTGGATCTGGCCCCGCGCTTCGCCGGCTGGATGGCCGCCCGGGCCGACCCGCTCCTGCGCCCGGGCATGCTGGCCGTGCCGGTCCCGGTCCACCGCTGGCGGCTGCTCGGGCGGCGCTACAACCAGGCGGCCGTGCTCTCGCGTCTGGTCTCGCGCGAGCTCGGCCTCGGCCATCTGCCCGACGCGCTCTGGCGGAGGCGGGCGACCCCGCCGATGTCCGCCGAGGGCCATGCCGCCCGGACTGCGAGCCTGGAGGGCTCCATCGCCCTCATGCCGCGCCATCGAAGCCGGCTCGCCGGCCGGCCCGTCCTTCTGGTCGATGACGTGATGACCTCGGGCGCGACCCTGGCGCAATGCTGCCTCTGCCTGCTGGATGCCGGCGTGCCAATCGTGAACGTGCTGGTACTGGCGCGTGCAGCGCAACATGCATAGACTGCCGCGGTCCCCGGAACGAGGAACCGCGCAATGCAACCCGTTGAGATCTACACGACGCCGCTTTGCGGCTACTGCCACGCGGCCAAAAGGCTGCTGCAAGAGAAAGGCGTGAGCTTTTCCGAAATCGACCTCTCCCGCCAGCCCGACCGCCGGGCGGAAATGACCCAGCGCGCCGCAGGCGGCCGCACCGTGCCGCAGATCTTCATCGGCCCGACCCATGTCGGCGGCTGCGACGACCTGTACCGGCTGGACCGCGACGGCAAGCTCGACGCGCTGCTCACCGCCTGACCACGGCCCGATGGACGGCCTGCAAAACGCGCCAAGGCCTTGTCATGACTGGCTTTGGCCGGGCCGTCCCTCCTACCGAAGTTAACCTTTTCGGATCATAATACCTCTCGGATCCTGTCGTGAAATTGGGCGCTATTTCACCAATACGGCTGAATCCAAAATGAAATTTCAAAAAACCGCGCAATACCTGATAAATTCTGATATAGATTCCGTTAACCAAATACCGCACCCCATGTCAGTAACAGGCTCGTTTAGGGCCCGTATTATTTGATGGCGAATATGAGTAGTCTTGCTCCTTCCCCGCTCGTGATTCAGCTTTTCAGCGAGCTCCTGCTCCTTGACCAGTTCCTGCGCAACCGGATCGCCAAGACGCTTCCGGAGGGGGTGGAGCTGTCGCAATTCCTCGTCCTTCTGCATCTGGCCGCTTCCGGCGACGAAATCGGCCCTGCGCGGCTGGCCAGCAGCTTCAACGTCACCCGCGGCGCGATGAGCAACACGCTGGGCCGGCTCGAGCGCAACGGCCAGATTTCGGTCCGTGGCGACACGGTGGATGCGCGGCGGAAATTCGTGTCGATCTCCGAGCAGGGCCAGGTGACGCTGGACAAGGTGGTGAGCGAACTCAATCCGCGGCTGCGCGAGACACTGGGCAAATACGCCCGCAGCGACATCGCGCAATGCCTGACCCTCCTCGGCGAGCTGCGCGAAAGCCTCGAAGCCGGCCGCTGAGCCTCAGCCCGCCGACCGTCCGGCGAACGCCGCCACGTCTGCGGCATCCGGAATGGCCGCCGAGGCCCCCGGCCGCGTGACCGACAGCGCCGCCGCCGCCAGCGCCCGCCGCAGCGCCGCCTCCCATCCCAGCCCCTGGTCGAGCCCCGCCGCGAGATAGCCGGCAAAGGTGTCGCCCGCCCCCGTGGTATCGACCGCCGCGACCTCCGGAGAGGGATAGGCCGTCTGCGTCCCCGCCCCGACATCGTGATGCACCGCGCCGGCCTTGCCGCGGGTGACGACGACATGCGCCACGCCGAGCGCCTCGAGCGGCTGCCCCAGCGCCTCCGTGAGCTGCGCCGCCTCCAGCTCGTTGAGCAGCAGCACCGAGACATTGCCCAGCACCTGCCGCACAGCCTCCGGCTCGAACGGGGCGGCGGAATAGACCACGCGGAGCCCGGCGCGGCGGGCCTGACCCGCCGCCTCTGCCTGTCCGCTGGTCTCGTTCTGCAGAAGCAGCGTGTCCCCCGGGGCCGCCGCCGCAAGTGCCGCCGCAACCGTCTCGTCCGGCACCAGCACATTGGCGCCATGCAGAATCGCGATGCTGTTCTCCGCCGCGTCATCGACCATGATCAGCGCCATGCCGGTCGGCGTCTCCAACCGCGCCACCTGCGACAGATCGATCCCGTCCGCCGCCATCAGCGCCAGCATCGCGTCGCCATCCGGACCCACCGCGCCCAGATGCACCACCTGCGCGCCGGCCCGCGCCGCGGCCACCGACTGGTTCGCGCCCTTGCCGCCGAGCCCCTCGGCATAGCCATGCGCCGCCAGCGTCTCGCCGGGAGCGGGCAGATGCGGCACGCGCAGCACCTTGTCGATATTGATCGAGCCGAGATTGTAGATGGTCACGCCGTTCTCCCGTGGTTTCCGCCCGGAGACTAGCGCTGTTCCGCGCCCGCCGGAAGAGTGCCGGGCGGGGCGGCGGGCACTTGGCGCAGCTTGGCGCCAAGTGCTTCACGTGAAACAGGTATTTCCGCTAGGGCAGGTCAGCCCAGCCGCGCGGCCGCCAGCACGGCCATGTTGAGGATGTCGTTCACCGTGGAGCTCGACGAGCAGATCTGGATCGGCTTCGGCACGCCGGTCAGGATCGGACCGATCACCGTGGCGCCGGCCATCTGCTGCATCAGCTTGACCGAGATCGAGGCCGAATGCCGGGCCGGCACGACCAGGATATTCGCCGGGGCGGTCAGCCGCGAGAACGGGTAATCCGCCATCAGGTCCATGTTGAGCGCCACATCGGCGGTCATCTCGCCCTCGTACTCGAAATCGACCCCGATCTCGTCGAGCAGCGCTGGCGCCTGGTGCATCTTCTCCGCGCGTTCCGACACCGGATAGCCGAAGGTCGAGAAGCTGACGAAGGCCACCCGCGGCTCCAGCCCGAGCCCGCGCGCCACCTTGGCGCCCTTGATCGCGATATGCGCCAGATCCTCGGCCTCGGGCCATTCATGGACCAGCGTATCGGCGATCAGCACGACCCGCCCGCGATGCAGCAGCGCCGTCACGCCGACCGCGCCGTCCTTGGCGGAGACATCGAAGACATGGCCGATCAGGTCGAGCACATGCGCCGATTTCCGCGTCGCCCCGGTGACCAGCGCATCGCCATGGCCATGGGCCAGCATCAGCGCCGAGAAGACATGCCGGTCGCGCGCTGCCAGCCGGTGGATATCGGCATGGTCCGACCCCTTCCGCTGCAGCCGCTTGTAGAGATAGCTCTTGTAGGCATCCAGATGGGTGGTGTTGGCCGCGTTCATCACCCGCAGCTCGCGCACCGCATCGCCGAGGCCCGCGGCTTCGAGCTTCAGCTTCACGTCGTCCTCGCGACCGACGACGATCGCCTTGCCGTGGCCGCCGCGCTGATAGGCGACTGCCGCGCGCAGCACGCGCGGATCGTCACCCTCGGCGAAGATCATCTGCGCCTGCGCCTTGCGCGAGCGGGCATAGAGCCCCTCGATGATCGGCGCGGTCGGGTCCATCCGGCCCTTCAGCCGCTGCTCGTAGGCCTCCATGTCGACGATCGGGCGGCGCGCGACGCCGGTATCCATCGCCGCCTTCGCGACCGCGGGCGGGATCACGTAGATCAGCCGCGGATCGAAGGGGGTCGGGATGATGTAGTCGCGGCCGAAGCTCAGCTTGCGGCCATAGGCGACCGCCACCTCGTCCGGCACGTCCTCGCGCGCCAGCTCCGCCAGGGCGCGGGCGCAGGCAATCTTCATCTCGTCATTGATCGCGCGGGCATGCACGTCGAGCGCGCCGCGGAAGAGATAGGGGAAGCCCAGCACGTTGTTGACCTGGTTCGGATAATCCGACCGGCCGGTGGCGACGATCGCGTCCAGACGGACCTCGTGAGCCTGCTCGGGCGTGATCTCGGGATCGGGGTTCGCCATGGCGAAGATCACCGGATTGTCGGCCATCGAGGCGACCATCGCCGGGGTCACCGCGCCCTTGGCCGAGACGCCCAGGAACACGTCCGCGCCGGCCATCGCCTCTTCGAGCGTGCGCAGATCCGTGTTGGCGGCATGGGCCGATTTCCACTGGTTCATGCCCTCGGTGCGGCCCTGGTAGATCACGCCCTTGGTGTCGCACATGATGCAGTTGTCATGCTGCGCGCCCATGGTCTTGAGGAGTTCCAGGCAGGCGATCCCCGCCGCGCCGGCGCCGTTCAGCACGATGCGGCAGTCCTGGATCTTCTTGCCCGAGAGGTAGAGCGCGTTGATCAGGCCGGCCGCGCAGATCACCGCCGTGCCGTGCTGGTCATCGTGGAAGACGGGGATGTCCATCGTCTCCTTCAGCGTCTGCTCGATGATGAAGCACTCGGGCGCCTTGATGTCTTCCAGGTTGATCCCGCCGAAGGTCGGGCCCATCAGCTGGACCGCCTTGATGATCTCGTCGGGGTCCTCGGTGTCGAGCTCGATATCGACCGAGTTCACGTCGGCGAAGCGCTTGAACAGCACCGCCTTGCCTTCCATCACCGGCTTCGAGGCCAGCGCGCCGAGATTGCCGAGGCCCAGAACGGCGGTGCCGTTCGAGATCACCGCGACCATGTTGCCCTTCGACGTGTAGTCATAGGCGGTCTCGGGATTGGCGTAGATTTCCTCGCAGGGCACGGCCACGCCCGGGGAATAGGCCAGCGACAGGTCGCGCTGCGTGCTCATCGGCACCGAGGCGGAAATGTCCAGCTTGCCCGGGGACGGTTCCAGGTGGAAGGCTAGCGCCTCCTCACGGGTGATCTTGCTCTTGGACATGGCAGGCGCCTCCTCTTGTCAACAGGCGTCATACGGCCTTTGGCACGCTGCCTCAACTGCCACATGACGCCGGAACCCCTCTGTTTTGGTATGAAAAACTGAGAGGTGCCCGCGATCCGCTGAGCGGTTGAAATCGCCCGCCGCCGCCGTCATACCTCGGGCTCCACCTGATGAGGCGAGCCCCCGCATGTCCGATGTCACCCCGATGATGGCCCAGTTCCTGGAGATCAAGGCCGCCCATCAAGGCGACCTGCTCTTCTACCGCATGGGCGATTTCTACGAGATGTTCTTCGACGATGCCGTCGCGGCCTCGGAGGCGCTCGACATCGCGCTGACAAAGCGCGGCAAGCACCAGGGCGAGGACATCCCGATGTGCGGCGTGCCCGTCCATGCCGCCGAGGGCTACCTGCACCAGCTGACCCGCAAGGGCTTCCGCATCGCCATCTGCGACCAGCTCGAGGACCCGTCCGAGGCGAAGAAGCGCGGCTACAAGTCGGTGGTGAAGCGCGGCGTGACCCGCGTGGTGACGGCCGGCACGCTGACGGAGGACAGCCTGCTGGAAGCGCGCGCCAACAACTATCTCGCCGCCTATGCCGAGCTGCGCGGCGAGGGGGCGCTGGCCTGGTGCGACATCTCCACCGGCGCGCTGACCGTGGCGCCCTGTCCGCGGCTGACCCTGGGCCCGCAGCTGGCCCGGCTGCTCCCGCGGGAGCTGCTTTGCGCCGAGGCGCTGGAGGAGGGGCTGCGCGAGACCGCGCATGACATGGGTCTGGTGCTGGCGCCCCTTGGCGCGGCGAGCTTCGACAGCCAGGCGGCCGCGGGACGGATCGGCCGCGCCTTCGGCGTCGACAGCCCCGATGCCTTCGGCAGCTTCACCCGGGCAGAGCAGTCGGCGCTCGGCGCGCTGATCGACTATCTGGAGATCACCCAGAAGGGAAAGCTGCCGCGGCTCGCGCCGCCGCGCCGCGAGGAACCGGGCGGCACGGTGCAGATCGACGCCGCGACCCGCCGCAATCTGGAGCTGGTGCAGGCCCTCTCCGGCGGGCGCGACGGCTCGCTGATTGCCGCCATCGACCGCACGCTCACTGCGCCGGGCGGGCGGCTGCTGGCCAACCGGCTGGCGACGCCCTCGCGCGACCTGGCGCAGATCCGCGAACGGCTGGCGGCGGTTGCCGCGCTGCACGAAGATCCGCGGCTGCGCGAGCGGCTGCGGAGCCGGCTCCGGCAGGTGCCCGACATGGACCGCGCGCTCGGCCGGCTCTCGCTCGACCGCGGCGGTCCGCGCGATCTGGCGGCGATCCGCGACGGGCTGGCCGCCGCGGCCGATCTGGCCGCCGAGCTGGGCGGAGACCTGCCCGATGCGCTGGCGCGGCTGGCCCGCGATCTGGAAACCGAGCCCGGCGTCGAGGCCGAGCTGCAGACCGCGCTGGTCGCCGAGCCGCCGCTTCTGGCACGCGATGGCGGGTTCGTCGCGGCGGGCTTCGACCCGGATCTGGACGCCGCGCGGCAGCTGCGCGACGAGGGCCGGGGCTATATCGCCGGGCTGCAGGGCAAATACGCCGATGCCACCGGGATCAACGCGCTGAAGGTCAAGCATAACAACGTGCTGGGCTATTTCATCGAGACGCCCGCCACCCATGCGCAGAAGATGCTGGCCGAGCCGCTCGCGAGCCAGTTCAAGCACCGCCAGACCACGGCAAACGCCCTGCGCTTCACCACGCCGGAACTGAGCGAGCTGGAAAGCCGCATCCTCAATGCCGGCGGCGAGGCGCTGGGGATCGAGGCGCGGATCTTCGCCGCCCTGCGCCAGTCCTGCCTCGCGGAGGCCAGCGCGATCTCCACCGCGGCACGGGCCATGGCGGAGCTCGACCTGCAGGCCGGCTTCGCCGATCTGGCCGCCGACCGCCGCTGGTGTCGCCCCGAGGTGGATGACAGCCGCGCCTTCGAGATCGAGGCCGGGCGCCATCCGGTGGTCGAGGACGCGCTGCGCCGCACCGGCGATCCCTTCGTCGCCAATGACTGCCGGCTCAGCGCCGGCGCGGGGGCGGCGATCCGGCTGCTGACCGGGCCGAACATGGCCGGCAAATCGACCTGGCTGCGGCAGAACGCGCTGATCGCGCTGCTGGCGCAGGTCGGCAGCTTCGTGCCCGCAGATAGCGCCCGCATCGGACTGGTCAGCCAGATTTTCAGCCGCGTCGGCGCCTCGGACGACCTGGCGCGCGGCCGCTCCACCTTCATGGTCGAGATGGTCGAGACCGCGGCGATCCTGAACCAGGCCGACGAACGCGCGCTGGTCATCCTCGACGAGATCGGACGCGGCACCGCCACCTATGACGGGCTCTCGATCGCCTGGGCGACGCTGGAACATCTGCACGCCTCGAACCGCTGCCGCGCGCTTTTCGCCACGCATTACCACGAGCTCACCCAGCTTGCCGACAAGCTGGAGGGCGTCGCCAACGCGACGGTCGCGGTGAAAGAGTGGGAGGGCGAGGTGATCTTCCTCCACGAGGTGCGCGACGGCGCGGCGGCGGCCAGCTACGGCGTGCAGGTCGCCAAGCTCGCCGGCCTGCCCGAGACGGTGATCGCCCGCGCCCGCGAGGTGCTGACGGCGCTGGAAAAGGGCGAGCGCGAGGGCAAGCGAAAGGCGGTAATCGACGACCTGCCACTTTTCGCCGCCATCCGTCCCGAGCCCGTGGCACCGCCTGCCGCCGCCTCCGCCGTCGAGGACCGGCTTGGGCAGATCGACCCCGACGGGCTGAGTCCGCGCGAGGCGCTGGAAGCCCTGTACGAATTGCGCAACCTATTGCCGCAATAGGCGTAACTGGAGACTGAGGTCGGGATTTCCGTGAAGGGCCGGGCGCAGGGAACGCCCATGGGTCACCCCTGACCTTCGTCTTTTCCGGAGGCCCGACACCCGTGCGCCCGTCCTGTCGCCGCCCCGATGGTCGTCATCGGCACCGGCGCCGGGACCGGCACGCCGATCAGGACGCAGGACGGTGCAGCCAAGGCTCCTGCGGACGGCCCTTCACCTGGCAGGGTACTGAACAAGTCTGTCTGGCCACGCAGCTTGGGCGCAAAGCTGGAAAATGGTCCCGAAAGCAGCTCGAATTCCCGAATTCAGGGAGACGCCTTGACCAAATCCGGACGTATTTCCTCCACGACGACGCCCCAGAGACCTTGTTCAGACGCCGGCTAGGGGAACGTGATCCTGGTCCTGCGCCTTCCAGGCGGCCCCTTTGGTCCGGCCTTCCCGCTGATGCCGTGAGCTTCGCCCCGAACCCGGACCACCAGATGCAGGAGGCCCGGTTGCCAGACACGGCCGGAGCAGCTCTGCCCGCGCTGCACGGCCCCTCCGCGGTGCATGCGTCCATCGGATTCGACGACGATCTGTTCACCGTGCTGGACGGCTCCGTGCCGGGACCTTTGCGGCGACAGAAAGGAAGGACGCGTTCGCCTTGGCGAGTCGGGATTTCACCGCCATCAAGGACATCGTCGAGGTCAGGGTTGAACCCGAGAGGCACCCCCGGGAAGGCAGCGGCACCGGCAGGCTCGCCACCCAACGCTGCGCCACTTGGGGCCGGTCTCCGCGGTCATACCGGTCGGCGGCTTCCTTCTGCCCGCCTGGACGGCGCGAACCGCGACCACTGGCGACGATCTCCTTTGCCTTTCGAGGGCGGACAGGGGCATCGTCCCCGACGCGATCGGCGGAGACGACCCAGTCCCGGTTCGGCCCATGCCGACACGCTGGAGGGCGACGGCGTGATCCGCTGTGGATCCCGCTCCGACCTGATCCGCGGCGGAAGGGATGACGGGAACCACGGCCAGCGCGGCATGGCGCGGATCGGCAGCGGAGACCTGCTCGACGGCAATTTCGGCAATGACCGGCTCCGGTGCACTGCCGTTCCCGCAGCGGCTTCGGCGAGGACGCGCTTCCGGGGCGGAGGGGATGCTGCTCGACGGCGCCAAGCACGAGACCCGCGATGACGGCACCGGCCTGATGGACCTTTCGGCGCGGGGCGCCGCCTTCGGCAATCTGGCGACCGGAACGCGGCCGGTCGGCGGCGTGCGCCTCACCTGGAAGGACGGAATGCCCATGCTGTAGAGCGGGTTCGGCGAGACGAGGGCCGCGGATAGCGGCAGCGGCGACGTCCCATCCCTCAGCGGTGGCGGCGCAGATAGACGTAGTAGGCGCCGGTGCCGCCATGCTTCAGATGCGCCTCGGAGATCTGCAGCACCATCAGCTTGAGCGCGCCGGTATTCAGCCAGTGCGGCACCTGGTGCTTCAGCACGCCGCGCGGCACCGGCATGGGCCCGGGCTCGTCGCGCTCCTTGCCCTTGCCGGTGATGACGAGCACCAGCCGCATCTGCCGCATGTAGCTTTCCGAGATGAACCGGGTCAGCGCCGGATGCGCCTGGTCCTGGGTCAGCCCGTGCAGGTCGAGCCGCGCTTCGGGCACCAGCTTGCCCTTCTTCATCCGGCCGAAGGCCTTGCGGTCCATCTTCACCGGCGCCTTCGCGATCGCCTCGGAAATCGGCGGCGACAGGTCATGCCCGCCGGTTCCGGGCTTTGCCCGCTCGCCAATGCGGAACGGCCGCGGCGTCTGGGGCTGCGGCTCGGCGTCTCGTGCTGGATGGGGTGCGGGGGTCTTGGGCGGCGCCGCCCGGTCTTCGGGCGGGGCCGGGGGCCGGTCGGGACGCCGGGGCGTCACGGAAGACGCCACCCTGTCCCAGATAGCGCGATCCTCCTCGCTCAGGCCGCGCCGTTTCCGTGCCATGTCCGGTCGGGTCCGCTCAGGCGCCGGTGGCGACGAGCTGCCAGTTCGGATCGTCGCTGCCCATCACGCGGCCGAAGGTCCAGACGTCGCGCTGGCGCTTGATCAGGTTGGGATCGCCCTCGATCACCGTGCCGGAGACGTCGCGCACGACCGAGGTCAGCTCGCCGACGAAGCGCACCGTGACCTCGCCCTCGCGGGTCGCGTCGTCGAATTCCGCGCCGACCAGGGCCAGCTCGCGGATGCCGACGAAATTCGCCTCGACTGACAGGCCCTGGCGCTCGCGCTCCTCGATGACCTCGAGGAAGCTGTCATGCACTTCCGGGGCCAGGAAGTTGCGCACCTCGGAGAGATCGCCGCGCTCGAAGGACATCAGGATCATCTCGTAGGCGCCGCGGGCGCCCTGCAGGAACTCGCCCACGGCGAATTCCGGCTCTGCGCCCTTCATCTTGGCCAGCGCCTCGGCCGCGTCGCTGCCGCTTTCGACATGGTCGATGATGTCCCGGTCGGGTCCGCCCTCGATCACCTCGAAATCCGGGCGCGGGCGCTCGGTTGCCGGGCCGGGGGCCTGCACGGGCGGCTTCTCGAATCCGTCTCGCGTGCCCAGGACGTTCTTCAGGCGCACGATCAGAAAGATCGCGATGCCCGCAAGCACGAGAAGTTCGATGACGGAAGAGCTCATTGGCAGCCTCTGGTGGTAACGCCCGGATGTCTTCCCTATGTAAGTGCTCGAAAGACCCAAGTCTACCGGACCAGCAGAGCAAAGGGAGAGAGCGCAGATGTGGCTCTTGATCGCATTCATCGCAATTCCGCTGATCGAGATCGGCCTGTTCATCCAGGTCGGCGGCCTGATCGGCCTGTGGCCGACGCTGCTGATCGTGCTGCTGACCGCGGTGATCGGCCATGTGATGATGCGCAAGCAGGGCGGGCAGGTGCTGCAGAAGCTGCAGCGCGCCATGGCCGGCGACGGCAACCCGGCCGAGCACATGATCCACGGCGCGATGATCCTATTCGCCGGCGCGCTCCTGCTGACGCCCGGCTTCTTCACCGACACGATGGGCTTCCTGCTGCTGATCCCGGGCGTGCGGATGGCGATGTTCAACTGGCTGCGGAAGAACGTGAAGATGCAGGGCGTCTACATGAACATGGGCGGGGCGAATTACGGCCGCCCCCCGCGCAGCGGGCGCGACACGATCGAGGGCGAGTTCACCGAGGTCGATCCCGACGACCTGCCGCCCCGGCCCGGCGACAGTCCCTCGGGCTGGACCCGCCGCTGACCCGCACGACTTGTGCCAATATGACGGTCCGGTGACGAAACCGGGCCGTTTTTCTATGCAAATGGCGGTGCGGACGGGATTTTCGGGATCAAATGCGGCGAACTATGCGGCTCGCCAGCATTGAGGGCTGACGGGCTTCCTGCTAACTACCGGCGGGACATTCCAACGGGAGAGACCTCATGGCCGAAAACGGCGCAGCCCCGCAGCAACCCCAGGTGAAAATGCAGATCCTGGGCCAGTTCATCCGCGACCTGTCCTTCGAGAACATCGTCGCCCAGAAGGGCGTCCAGGGCGATGTCCAGCCCGACGTCCAGGTGCAGGTCAACCTCGACGCCAAGAAGCGTCCGGCGGACAACCAGTACGAAGTCCAGACCAAGTTCACCGTGACCTCGAAGAACAAGGGCAGCGAGGACATCCTGTTCCGGATGGATCTCGACTATGCCGGGATTTTCCTGATCGAGGGCGTTCCCGAAGCGCAGCTCCACCCCTTCCTGATGATCGAATGCCCGCGGATGCTCTTCCCCTTCGTGCGCCGCATCGTGTCCGACGTGACCCGCGACGGCGGCTTCCCGCCGCTGAACCTGGAGAATGTCGATTTCATGGCGATCTACCGCAACGAGATCGCGCGCCGCGCCTCCGCCCAGCAGACCGAGGCACCGGCCGTCAACTGAGCCGGCCCGCCCTGCGGAACGGAAGAGGGAGCGCCGCGGCGCTCCCTTTTTCATGTCAGGGCATCATCGTGCCGGTATCCATGAAGCGCTGGTGCCAGCTCAGCGCCTCGCGCGGGATCGACGGCGCATGCAGGCCGAAGCTCTCGGTCTCGGCGCGCGCCATGTAGTCCTCCAGCATGGGCTTGTAGGCCGGATGGGCGCATTTCTCGACGATCAGCTTCGCCTTCTGCTTCGGCGAGAGGCCGCGCAGGTCGGCCAGGCCCTGCTCGGTCACGATCACCTGGACGTCCTGGTTGATGTGGTCGACATGCGCGCATTGCGGGACGATCGCCGAAATCGCGCCGCCCTTGGCCGTCGAGGGCGTCATGAAGATTGACAGGTAGCCGTTCCGCGCGAAATCGCCCGAGCCGCCGATGCCGTTCTGGATCCGCGAGCCCATGACATGGGTGGAGTTCACGTTGCCGTAGATATCGGCCTCGATCAGCCCGTTCATCGCGATGCAACCGAGCCGGCGGACGAGTTCCGGATTGTTCGAGATGTCCTGCGGGCGCAGGATCAGCTTGTCGCGGAAGAAACCGGCATTCTCGTTGAAATAGAGCGCCTTCTCCGGCGAGAGCGAGAACGCCGTGGCCGAGGCCATGCGCAGCGTGCCGGCCTCGATCATGTCGAGCATGCCGTCCTGGATCACCTCGGTGAAGGCGGTCATCTGCTCGAAGGGCGTGTCGATCAGCCCGGCCATCACCGCATTCGGCACGTTGCCCACGCCCGATTGCAGCGGCAGCAGCGAGGGCGGCAGGCCGGCCCGCTTGGCCTCCCAGACGAGGAAGTCGAGGATGTTCCCGGCGATCGCCTCCGCGGTCTCGTCCGGGGCGGAGAAGGGCGCGTTGCGGTCCGGCGCGTCGGTGACGACGACGGCGATCACCTTCGACGGATCGACGCGGAAATGCGGCTGGCCGATGCGGTCATCGGCATTCACCAGCGGGATCGGCTTGCGGAAGGGCGGCAGCGCCGTGCCGTAGTAGATGTCGTGCATGCCGTCCAGCATGGTGCTCTGCCAGGCATTGACCTCCAGGATGATCTTGTCGGCGATGTCGATCCAGGTCTTGTTGTTGCCGACGGACGAGGACGGGACGAGCTCGCCCGCCGGCGTGATCCCCGAAATCTCGATCACGGCCGTGTCGAGCTTGCCGAGGAAACCCTGCCAGGCCATCGGCGCGACCTGGCTGAGATGCATGTCGAAATATTCCATCTGCCCGGCATTGATCTTCTGCCGCGCGATGGGATCCGAGTTGTAGGGAAGGCGGAATTCGATCCCGTCGGACTTGGCGAGCGCGCCGTCCAGCTCCGGCCCGGTCGAGGCGCCGGTCCAGATCTTCACGCGGAAGGGGTTGCCCGCGGCATGTTCCTCTTCGATGCGGCTGGCCAGCGCCAGCGGAACCGCCTTCGGGTAGCCCGAGCCGGTGAACCCGCTCATGCCGATGGTGCTGCCATTGGAAATCAGCCGCGCCGCGTCCTCGGCGCTCATCACCTTGGACTGGAAATCGAGATTCCGGATACGAGCCTGCTGTAGCACTTGGTCCTCCCTGGTGCATGCAATGGTATTCCACTTTGGTGGCGAGGACTCGGCAGGCTTGCAAATGCTAAAATTGCGCTGTGAGAAATTTTCCTTTATTTTTCGTACGCTATCATAGCGGTATGCACTGAGTGCATAACTAGAAACCCGATTTTACCTGCGGTCAGCCGGAAAATCTGGCCCAGATCGCGCTCTCTCCCAGCTTCGCGACAAAGGCGTCATGCGCGGCGCGCTCGTCTTCGGTCAGCCGGGCGGGCAGGGGATTCGGCCGCGGCGCGGGCTTCCAGCCGGCATCGTCCAGCCCGGCGCTGCCGCCGCGCTGCCGGCCCGAGGACAGCTCCAGCCCGGGCTGGCGGCCGCCGATCAGCTCCAGATAGACCTCCGCCAGGATCTCGCTGTCGAGAAGCGCGCCGTGCAGCTCGCGGTCCGAGTTGTCGATGCCAAACCGGCGGCAGAGCGCATCGAGCGAAGCCGGCGAGCCGGGGAATTTCTTCCGCGCAATTGACAGCGAGTCGACCACGCGGTCGGCGGCGATGACCGGCAGGCCCATCCGCTTCAGCTCGAAATTCAGGAACTTGTGGTCGAAGGCGGCATTATGCGCGACGATCCTCGCATCCGTGCCGATGAACTCGACGAAGGCGCGGCCGATCTCCTCGAAGAGCGGCTTGTCGAGCAGGGTGACTTCCTTGCCCTCCGCCGGACGCGGCGGGTTCAGCAGGTCCGGGCCGATCCCGTGCACGCCGAAGGCGTCCGACGGCATGCCGCGGGCGGGGTTGATGTACTGGTGGTACTGGCGGCCGGTCGGCAGGTGGTTGAACAGCTCCACCGCGCCGATTTCGACCACCCGGTCGCCGGTCTCGGGATCGAAGCCCGTGGTTTCGGTATCGAGCACGATTTCACGCATGGCCTGCCTCCAGATCGTCGATCACCGCGCGAACCTGCGCGCGGGCGCTGTCGATGTCCACCGTCTCGATCAGGTAATCGGCGCGCGCCCGCTTCTCGGCATCGGGCATCTGCCGCGCCAGGATCAGGTCGAGCTGCGCCTCCGTCATGCCGGGTCGTTCGAGGACGCGCGCGCGCTGCACCTCCGCCGGGGCGGTGACGACGGCGACCGCATCCATCTCGGCCTCGGTGCCGTTCTCGAAGAGCAGGGGAATGTCGAAAACGACGATCCGCGCCGTGCTGTTCGCCAGGAAGCCGGCCCGGTCGGCGGCGACAAGCGGATGGACCAGCGCCTCGATCTGGCGCAGCGCCGCGGGATCCGCCGCGATCCACTCCTTCAGCCGCGCGCGGCAGATGGCCCCGTCGACCACCGCCTCGGGATGCAGCTGCGCCATACCGGGCACCGCCGCGCCGGCCGGCCCGTAGAGCCTGTGCACCGCCGCATCCGCGTCCCAGACATCGCAGCCCAACTCGGCGAAGATCTTCGCCGTGGTCGATTTCCCCATCCCGATCGAGCCGGTGAGGCCGAGGCGCAGCGGAGCGGTCATGGCGCCAGCATCAGTTCGCGCAGCTCGGGCGTTACCTGCGCGTCGCCGCCGAACCAGCGGTTGAAGCCCGGCACCCCCTGCCAGAGCAGCATGCCGAGCCCGTCGACGATCCGCGCGCCGCGCCGCGATGCCGCCTGCAGGAACGGCGTTTCCAGCGGGATATAGACGATGTCCGTCGCGATCATGCCCGGGCGCAACCCGCCGAGATCCAGATCGAAGGCCGGCTGGCCCGCCATGCCGAGCGAGGTCGTGTTCACCACGGTCGCCGCGCCGTCCAGAGCCGGCCCGGTATCGCCCCAGTCGAGCACTTTCACCCGCGGCCCGAACGCCGCCGCCAGCGTCTCCGCCCGCGCCCGTGTCCGGTTCATCAGCCGGATCTCCGGCGCGCCGGCCTCGAGCATCGCATGCAGGATCGCCCGCGCCGCGCCGCCGGCCCCGAAGACCGCCACCGGCCCGTCCGAGGCCCGCCAGTCGCCGGCCCGCTGCTGCAGATTGGCGAAGAAGCCGTAGCCGTCGGTATTGTCGGCCTCGTAGCCGCCGCCCGGAAGGAAGGTCAGCGTGTTCGCCGCGCCGATCGCCCGCGCCCGCGGCGTCGCCCGCACCGCGCCGGCCAGCGCCGCCTCCTTGTGCGGGATCGTGACATTGGTGCCGGCGAAGCCCATCCGGGGCAGGGCCGCCAGCACATCGGCCAGATCCTCGGCCTCCACCTCCATAGGTATGTAATGTCCCGGCAGGTCCTGCGACGCCAGCCAGTGCGCATGCATCCGCGGCGACTTGCTGTGGCCCACCGGATTGCCGATCACGCCGGCCAGGGGAATCCGCTTGCTCATCCGTCAATATCTCCGCGCAGGGTCAGCCAGTTCAGGAGCTCCAGCAGAGGCAGGCCGAGAATGGTGAAATGGTCCCCCTCGGTCTTCGCGAAGAGGCGGACGCCCTCCTCCTCCAGCTTGTAGCCGCCGACCGAATGGCGGATGCTCTGCCAGTTCCGCGCCAGGTAGTCCGCGGCGTAGCTGTCGGAGAAGTCGCGCATTTCCAGCCGGGCCACGCCGACATGCCGCCAGAGCGGCTCGCCGTCGCGATAGACCACCGCCGCCGACAACAGCTTGTGGCGATCGCCGCGAAGACGCGCCAGATGTGCCGCTGCCTCTTCCGGGCTCGCCGGCTTGCCCAGCACCTCGCCGCGATGTTCCAGCACCTGGTCGCAGCCCAGAACCAGCGCGCCCGGCCGCTTGGCGCTGACCTTCGCCGCCTTCGCCTCGGCCAGTGCGTCGGCCATGTCCCGGGCGCCGATGCCCTCGGCCGCGAAGGACAGCCGCAGCGTCTCCTCGTCGACCCGGGCCGGCACGATCTCGGGCGCCAGCCCGGCCGATGTCAGAAGCGCGGCCCGTATCTGCGAGCTCGATGCGAGGATCAGCGTAGTCGCCATGTGGATAACCCTGTGACTCCTGTCTTGGAGAATCTGTGGCCGGATACCGGATAAGATCCGCCATGGCCAGACAAGCGGAAATTTCGCCGACTTGTCCGCGATTCCCACATGCCGTTTGCCGGCTGTGAATCCCCGGAGCTGGTTTGTGTGGATGGTGAATCTCCCGCAGCATGATCCTCAGAGTTATCCACAGCCAAAATCGGCATGTGAAAACTAAATGGCTGGGATCGCTGTGGAAAAATCTTAATCGCGTCTTAAGGGCGCCGATTATCCCGAGTTGTCCACATGTGGACAATGCCCCGGATAATTCGCCAATCCACATTGTCCACAGGGCCTTAATCAACCTCTTCCTTATCTATCTTTTAATTTTTATATGGGGGAAAGGAGAGACCATGATCGCCGAATTCCTTGCCTCAGCGTACCCGTGGACAAAGTCCCTGCACGTGATCTCCGTGATCGCCTGGATGGCGGGACTGTTCTATCTGCCCAGACTCTATGTCTATCACGTCGAGAAGGTCGAGCAGGGCGGAGACACGGACGGCCTGTTCCAGACGATGGAGTACAAGCTCCTGCGGTTCATCATGACACCGGCCATGATCGCCACCTGGGTCTTCGGCCTCTGCCTGGCCCTGACCCCCGGCATCATCGACTGGAGCGCCATCTGGCCCTATGCCAAGGCCGCTGCGGTGCTAGGGATGACCTGGTTCCACCACTGGCTGGCCATGCGCCGCAAGGACTTCGCCACCGGCGCCAATACCAGGACCGGCCGCAGCTACCGGATGATGAACGAGATCCCGACGCTGCTGATGATCGTGATCGTGGTCGCCGTGATCGCCCGCCCGTTCTGAATTGACTTCTGTATCTGTTCCGGCTACACGGCTGCCTCAGGCGTCCGCCTGATGATTCCCCTTTATATATACGGTTGATCCCGCCACTGCGGTCGATCGCTGAGAGAGCATCCACCTGCATGACTGAAGAACGTCTCAATCTGGCCGATCTCAAGGCCCAATCCCCGAAGGCCCTGCTTGCCATGGCAGAGGATCTGGAAATCGAGAACGCCTCCACCATGCGGAAGGGCGAGATGATGTTCCAGATCCTGCGCGAACGCGCAGAGGAAGGCTGGGAGATCTCCGGGGATGGCGTTCTAGAAGTTCTGCAGGACGGCTTCGGCTTCCTGCGCTCGCCCGAGGCGAACTACCTGCCGGGTCCCGACGACATCTATGTCAGCCCCGAAATGATCCGCCAGTTCTCGCTGCGCACCGGCGACACGATCGATGGCGTGATCCACGCGCCGCGCGACAACGAACGCTATTTCGGCCTGGTGAAGGTCTCGAAGATCAACTTCGAAGAGCCCGAGCGCGCGCGCCACAAGATCAACTTCGACAACCTGACCCCGCTCTATCCCGACGAGCGGCTGAAGATGGAAATCGAGGATCCGACGATCAAGGACCGCTCGGCCCGGATCATCGACCTGGTCGCGCCGATCGGCAAGGGCCAGCGCTCGCTGATCGTCGCGCCGCCGCGGACCGGTAAAACTGTTCTACTGCAGAACATTGCGAGCTCGATCGAACGCAACCATCCCGAGTGCTACCTGATCGTCCTTCTGATCGACGAGCGTCCGGAAGAAGTCACCGACATGCAGCGCTCGGTGAAGGGCGAGGTCATCTCCTCGACCTTCGATGAGCCGGCCTCGCGCCACGTTGCCGTGTCGGAAATGGTGATCGAGAAGGCCAAGCGCCTGGTCGAGCACAAGCGCGACGTCGTCATCCTGCTGGACTCGATCACCCGTCTGGGCCGCGCCTTCAACACCGTCGTCCCGTCCTCGGGCAAGGTGCTGACCGGCGGTGTCGACGCCAACGCGCTGCAGCGGCCCAAGCGCTTCTTCGGTGCCGCACGGAACATCGAAGAGGGCGGGTCGCTGACCATCATCGCGACCGCGCTGATCGATACCGGCTCGCGCATGGACGAAGTCATCTTCGAAGAATTCAAGGGTACCGGCAACTCCGAGATCGTGCTCGACCGCAAGGTCGCCGACAAGCGGGTCTTCCCGGCGATGGACATCCTCAAATCCGGCACCCGGAAAGAGGACCTGCTGGTCGACAAGGCCGACCTGCAGAAGACCTATGTCCTGCGCCGTATCCTGAACCCGATGGGCACCACCGACGCGATCGAGTTCCTGATCTCCAAGCTGAAGCAGACCAAGTCGAATTCCGATTTCTTCGACTCGATGAATACCTGACGCGAGGCCGGCCATGGACACCATCTATGCCCTGGCCAGCGGCCAGGGAAAGGCGGGCGTGGCCGTCCTGAGACTTTCGGGGCCGGACGCGCACCAGGCATGCCTGGCGCTGGCCGGCCGGCTCCCGCCGCTGCGCCAGATGAGCCTCGCAACCTTGCGGGACCGGCGCGGCGAGACCCTCGACCAGGCGCTGGTCGTCCTGTTCCCTGACCGCCAGAGCTTTACCGGCGAACCGGTCACCGAGCTGCACCTCCATGGCAGCCCGGCCGTGGTCTCCGCCGTGATGCGCGAGATCGCGGAGCAGGGGCTCGCCCGGCTGGCAGAGCCCGGCGAATTCACCCGCCGCGCCCTGGAAAACGGCCGACTCGACCTGACCGAGGTCGAGGGCCTGGCCGACCTGATTCAGGCCGAAACCGAGGCGCAGCGCAAGCAGGCGCTGAAGGTCATGTCCGGCGCACTCGGCCAGAAGGTAGGCCATTGGCGCGAGAGCCTGGTCCATGCCATGGCCCTGATCGCGGCAAGCATCGATTTTGCTGACGAGGAACTCCCCGCCGAGATCGTCGCCGCGGCGAAGCGCATCCTCGAGGACATCCTCCGCGCGCTGGAAGCTGAAATAGACGGGATTTCCGCTGCGGAACGTATCCGCGACGGCTTCCTGGTGGCGATCCTCGGGCGTCCGAATGCCGGAAAATCCACCCTTCTCAATGCCTTGGCTGGCCGTGAAGCAGCGATTACCTCTGATATCGCCGGTACAACCCGCGATGTTATCGAAGTGCGGATGGATATTTCCGGCCTGCCGGTGACGCTTCTGGACACTGCCGGTCTCCGAGACGGCGGTGACGAAATCGAACGGATCGGGATCGAGCGTGCGCTTTTCCGGGCCGGCGATGCCGATCTGCGCCTGATCCTTGTCGACGAGCGCGGCATGCCGCCGGGCGTTGTGGCGCAAGAGAGTGATCTGCTCCTCCACGCAAAATCCGACGACGGCAAGGATCCGGATGGAATCTCCGGGAAGACTGGCCAGGGGATCAACCGGCTGCTGGAACGTCTGGCCGAACGCCTTGTCGCTCAGGCCTCGCAAGCGGGCTCTGCCAGCAACGACCGGCACCGGATTGCAATGAGCCGTGCGAAAACGGCTATGGAATCAGCGCTTCTTGAGCTACAGCATGGGGAAGATCGGACAGAGTTCCTTTCCGAACATCTTCGCCAGGCCGCACATTGTCTTGATGAGCTGATTGGCAAGGTTGATGTCGAGGATATGCTGGACGATATCTTCCGGAACTTCTGCCTCGGCAAATAGGAGTGTTTCACGTGAAACATGGCGAGTTTGACGTCATCGTGGTCGGCGGCGGCCACGCGGGTACCGAAGCTGCCCACGCATCCGCACGTCTTGGCGCGCGGACGGCGCTCGTGACGCTGAAATTCGGCAATCTCGGTGTCATGTCCTGCAATCCCGCAATCGGCGGGCTAGGGAAGGGTCATCTGGTTCGCGAAATTGACGCGATGGACGGGATCATGGGCCGCGTCGCGGACGCAGCCGGAATCCAGTTCCGTCTGCTCAACCGGCGCAAGGGCCCGGCAGTGCAGGGGCCGCGCGCGCAATCTGACCGGAAGATTTACCGCGAAACGATGCAGGCGACGCTGTCTGCAACTGATAACCTGACGGTGCTTGAAGGGGAGGTTACCGACTTCCTTATGCAGGGCAGCGCAGTGGCCGGCGTGATCCTGGGCGATGGCAGCGAAATCCGCTCGGCGTCGGTGGTTCTTACAACCGGTACCTTCCTGAACGGGATCATCCATATCGGGGATAAACGTCAATCCGCGGGACGGATGGGGGAATCCCCGTCGATTCCGTTGGCTGAGCGCCTGAAATCCTTTGATTTGCCGCTTGGACGGCTGAAAACGGGTACGCCACCGCGGCTCGACGGACGGACCATCGCCTGGGACAAGCTGGAGAGCCAGCCGGGAGATGACACACCGGTGATGTTCTCGTTCCTGAACAAGACGCCTCAGGCCCGCCAGATCGCTTGCGGAATCACCCATACCAATGAGCGGACCCACGACGTCATCCGCGAGAATCTGAGCCGTTCTGCGATGTATGGCGGCCATATCGAAGGGATTGGCCCGCGTTACTGCCCCTCCATCGAAGACAAAGTGGTCCGCTTCGCCGACAAGACCTCACATCAGGTCTTTCTCGAGCCGGAAGGGCTCGATGATCATACGGTCTATCCGAACGGGATTTCGACATCGCTTCCTGCAGAGGTGCAGGAGCTTTATGTGCGCTCCATGGAAGCACTTGAAAATGTTGAAATTCTTCAGCCAGGATACGCGATTGAATATGATTTCGTCGATCCCCGCGCGCTCGATCTGACGCTCGCGCTGCGCGACGTGCCGGGATTGTACTTGGCCGGCCAGATCAATGGCACGACGGGATACGAGGAAGCTGCGGCGCAGGGACTCGTAGCCGGTCTGAATGCTGCGGCGAGGGCAATGGAGCGGGACAAGATCCAGTTTACCCGTGCCGAAAGCTATATCGGCGTTATGCTGGACGATTTGACCTCTCGCGGGGTGACGGAGCCATACCGGATGTTCACGTCTCGGGCCGAGTTCCGGCTCAGCTTGCGTGCGGATAACGCCGATCAGCGGCTGACCACGAAAGCGATCGCGCTAGGCTGCTGCCGTGATGACCGCAAATCCGCGTTCTCTGAAAAAATGGAACAACTATCTGCCATTGGAAAAGTTCTTCGACAGCTGACTTGGACGCCGAAGGAACTGACGGAACGCGGCTTTGACGTTTCGAAGGATGGAAACAAACGCTCGGCCTATGATCTCTTGGCCTATCCTGGCGTGACTTTCGACATGGTTCTTCCCTTGGCGGAGGGTGCAGAGGCATTTCCAACAGATATTCGAGATCAAGTCGCAACGGACGCGCTTTATGCGCAATATGTCGAGCGACAGAAGCGCGATGCGGCGTCTCTGCAAAAGGATTCCGAGCTCGAGATCCCGAATGGCTTCGATTTTGATTGCCTTTCCGGCCTGTCGTCGGAATTGAAGATCAAGCTGAACCGTGTGCGGCCGCGGACACTGGCTCAGGCGGGGAGGATCGAAGGAATGACGCCAGCTGCGTTGGTCCTTCTTTTGTCGAAGCTTCGCCAAGCAGACGGTAAGCGGAAAGCTGTGTGATATGAAAGCGGAGGCGTCCTCAGAGAGTGTTTCACGTGAAACACTGGATCGTCTGGAGCTTTACCAGGCGCTGCTTTCCAAATGGAACACGCGGATAAATCTGGTGGCCCCGTCGACCATCGAAGATAGCTGGAATCGTCACTTCCGGGACTCCCTCCAGATTTTTCTAGAAGCGGGCGAGGAGCCGGCGCATTGGTGCGATCTTGGCTCGGGCGCGGGCTTTCCGGGTATGGTGGCCGCAATAGCGGCTCACGGCGCTGGATGGACGACAAAATTCACGCTGATCGAGTCTGATCAGCGCAAGTGCACCTTCCTGCGGACTGTTTCACGTGAAACAGGGGTTCCGGTGACAATCCTTCCCGAACGGATTGAAGCTGCGGCGCCGCAAGATGCGGATCTCGTTTCTGCCCGGGCTCTGGCGCCTTTGCCACGTCTGCTGCCATGGATTCGCCGCCATATTTCGGGCAATGGGCGCGCAATCTTGCCGAAAGGGCGGACATATCAACAGGAGCTCGATGAAGTTCGGGATAACTATGCCTTTTCACTTGAAATCCGGCCCAGTGAAGTGGATTCAGGTTCTGTCATCCTGAAGCTTGAAAGTATCCGCGATGTCTGAATTCTCCAAGCCCCGCATCATTGCGGTCGCCAATCAGAAAGGCGGGGTGGGCAAGACGACCACCACGATTAACCTGGCGGCTGCGTTGGCCCGTCTTGGGAATAAAGTCATGATCGTCGATCTGGACCCGCAGGGGAACGCTTCGACGGGACTTGGCGTGGATCCCAATCGGCGGGAAGTGTCGACCTACGATCTCCTGATCGAAGGGAGGAGCGTTTCCGAGGTTCTGCTGCCGACCGAGGTGGAGCGTGTCTCGATCGCGCCGGCGACGACGGATCTGAGCTCCGCCGATATCGAGCTGGTCGCAAATGAGCGCCGCAGCTTCCTGCTGAAAGACGCGCTTTCCGAGGCGAGTGAAGCGCTGGACCAGGATTTCATCCTGATTGACTGTCCGCCATCGCTGAATCTCCTCACGGTCAACGCCATGGTGGCGGCAAATAGCATCCTGATCCCGCTTCAGAGCGAGTTTTTCGCGCTGGAAGGGCTCTCGCAGCTCATGCTGACGATCAGGGAGATCCGCCAGGCCGCCAATCCGGGGCTCCGGATCGAGGGCGTTCTTCTGACGATGCATGACAACCGCAACCGCTTGGCCCAGCAGGTGGAGCGCGATGCGCGCGAGACACTTGGCGAACTGGTCTTCGAAACCATCGTCCCGCGCAATGTCCGGGTCAGCGAGGCGCCGTCTTTCGCTGTTCCGGTGATCGATTACGACCCGCAATCAAAAGGAAGTCTGGCGTATAAAGCGCTGGCTGACGAAATCATCGTACGCTATCAAGGCATGACTGCCGCCGCCCCGGTCGAAGCGTGAGGAGGAGCCCAATGGAAAAGCGTGGACTCGGACGTGGTCTGTCCGCCCTGATGTCGGATGTCGCGCTCCAGGAGCCGTCGAGATCCGATAGCTCCCGCAACGCAGAGCTTCAGGTTCCGGTCGAGACGGTTGCACCGAACCCGGACCAGCCGCGCCGCCATTTCCGCGAGGAAGATCTTGCGGATCTCGCCGCTTCTATCGCCGAAAAGGGCGTTCTCCAGCCACTGATCGTGCGTCCGAGCCCGAACGGGACGCCGAAATACCAGATCGTGGCCGGCGAGCGCCGCTGGCGTGCCGCGCAGCGGGCGCAGGTCCATACCATTCCGATCATCGTGCGGAACTACACCGACACGGAGATGCTGGAAATCGCGATCATCGAGAACGTCCAGCGAGCGGATCTGAACGCGGTGGAAGAGGCGATGGGCTATCGCCAGCTGATGGACAAGTTCGGCCATACCCAGGAACGTCTGGCAGAGGCGCTTGGCAAGAGCCGGAGCTATATCGCCAACCTGCTGCGCCTGCTGCAGTTGCCGGACGACGTCTTGGCGATGCTGCGGGACGGGCTTCTGAGTGCGGGCCATGCGCGGGCGCTGATCACGACGGAGAATGCCAGCGAGCTGGCGAAGATCGTCGTCGACAAGGGCCTGTCCGTGCGGGATACGGAGCGTTTGGCGAAGGCTTCTCTTGAGCCGGTGCAGCCGTCGAAGCCGAAGAAGGCAGAGAAGGATGCCGATACGCGGGTTCTAGAGCAGGATCTGTCGAACACGCTTGGCATGCGGGTCAGTGTCGATCACAAGGCGGAAGCGAATAACGGCCAGCTGGTCATCAAGTACAAGTCGCTGGACCAGCTCGACACGCTCTGCCGGCTTCTGTCGATGAGCTAAGGCGCTACTGCGAGGGCCTCGTCCAGATGAAGATCAGGACGAGGCCGAGCGTGACAGCCTGGATCGCGAGCGCCCTGAGGGGCACGGAGAGCGCCAGGGAGATGCCGAAGCTGGCGGCAACAGTCACGGTGGCCAGCCGCTTGGCGCGCAGCGAGATCGCGCCTTTCTCGTTCCAGTCCCGGATGCTGCGCCCATAAGTCGGATGGGTGATCAGCCAGTTGTGCAGCCGCGGCGACGAGCGGGCGAAGCAGAAGGTCGCCAGCAGCAGAAAGGGGACCGTGGGCAGGAGTGGCAGGGGAATGCCGAGCATGCCCAGGCCGAGCGAAATGATTCCGAAAGTGAACCAGATCGCCCGCATCTATCCCACCATCAGCCGCCGCAGGATCTCGTTCAGCACTAGCCGGCCGGCCTGGGTGCAGCTCAGACGGTTCTCGTTCCGGATGACCATGCCCATCTCCTCGAACTCCTGAAGGATCTCCTCGTCGAGCCGGTGCCCGAGCCGGGCGAGTCGGCTCATATCGGTGCCTTCGGCGAGTCGAAGGCTCATCATGAGGTATTCTTCGGCGGTTTCGGTCGGAGATAGCAGCGCACGCGCGGTTTCGCCGCTACCCTGGCCGCGGACGCGCTGCATCCAGAGGCCGGGATTGAGCTCGGTCTCGGTTGCGAGCCGGCCCGAGGTGGTGCCGATCCGTCCGTGGGCGCCGGGGCCGATGCCGACCCAGTCGCCGCCACGCCAGTAGATCGTGTTATGGCGGCTCTCGCTGCCTGGACGGGCATGGTTCGAGACCTCGTAGGCGGGCAGGCCGGCCTCGCCGCAGATCTCCTGCGTGGCATCGTACATGTCGGCGGCGATATCGTCGTCCGGAAGGTCGCGGAGCCGGCCCGCGGCGAAGCGGTCGCCGAAGGCAGTGCCGGGCTCGATGGTCAGCTGGTAAAGCGAGAGGTGGTCGACCGCCATATCTAGCGCTTCACGTAGCTCAGACCTCCACATGTCGAGGCTCTGTCCCTGACGGGCATAGATCAGGTCGAAGCTGACTCGGGAGAATTGCGCGCGGGCGATGTCGAAGGCGCGGCGGGCCTCTGCGACGCTGTGCAGGCGCCCGAGCCGGCGCAGGTCGTCGTCGTTCAGCGACTGCACGCCCATGGAGAGCCGCGTCACGCCCGCCTGGGCGTAGCCGGCGAAACGGCCCGCCTCGACCGAGGTCGGGTTGGCCTCAAGCGTGATTTCGGGATCGTTGACCATGGGCCAGAGCCGGCGGATCTCGTCGAGGATCGCGGCAACGGTCTCGGGGGCCATCAGGCTGGGGGTGCCGCCGCCGAAGAACACGGTGGAGAGGATGCGGCCCTGGGTTTCCCCGGCGCTGCGGCGCAGTTCGGTGATATAGGCGTCGGTCCAGGCGCGCTGGTCGATTGCGGCGGCGACATGGGAGTTGAAGTCGCAATAGGGGCACTTGGCGGCGCAGAACGGCCAGTGCAGGTAGAGGCCGAAGCCGGCCTCCTGCCAGGTGTCGAGCTTATCCAAGAGCTCCTGCCTTCAGCTTGGCGAAGGCATCGGCGCGGTGGCTGATGCGGTTCTTCTCTTCGGCACCCATCTCGCCGAAGGTGATGTCGTAGCCCGCGGGCACGAAGATCGGGTCGTAGCCATGGCCCTGCTCGCCGCGCATCGGCCAGTCGAGCCGGCCCTCGGCCTTGCCCTCGAAAAGCTCGTCATGGCCGTCGGGCCAGGCGATGCAGAGCGTGCAGCAGAAGCGCGCGGTGCGGGGATGCGGCGCGTCGCGTTCTTCCAGCGCGTCCCAGGTCTTCTTCATCGCCATCGGGAAGTCGCGGCCGGCCGGGGTTTCGGCCCAGTCCGCGGTGTAGACGCCCGGCGCGCCGTCGAGCCCGTCGACGCAGATGCCGCTATCGTCCGAGAGGGCGGGCAGGCCGCTTTCCTTCGCCGCGAAATGCGCCTTGATCCGGGCATTCCCGGCGAAGCTGTCCTCGGTCTCTTCCGGCTCGGGCAGGCCGAGATCGCCGGCCGAGACGACCTCGATCCCGTAGGGGGCCAGCAGCGCCTCGATCTCGACGAGCTTGCCCTTGTTGTGGGAGGCGAGGCAGATCTTCTTCTCGGTCAGTTTCCTCATGCCATGGCGTCCTTCTGCGCGGCGACCAGCGTCTTGCAGCCGTCCTCGGCCAGATCCATCAGCGTGTTCATCTGCTCGCGCGAGAAGGTGGCGCCCTCGGCGCTCATCTGCACCTCGACGAGCCGGCCCGCGCCGGTCAGGATGAAGTTGCCGTCGACCCCGGCTTCGCTGTCCTCGGGATAGTCGAGATCGAGCACCGGCTGGCCTGCATAGACCCCGCAGGAGACGGCGGCGATATGGTCGAGCATCGGGTCGGAGGTGCAGATCCCTGCCTTCATCAGCTTGTTGAAGGCCAGGCGCAGCGCGACCCAGCCGCCGGTGATCGAGGCGCAGCGGGTGCCGCCATCGGCCTGGATCACGTCGCAGTCGACGACGATCTGGCGCTCGCCCAGGGCGACGCGGTCGACGCCGGCCCGCAGGGCGCGGCCGATCAGGCGCTGGATTTCCTGGGTGCGGCCCGACTGGCCGCGCTTGGCCTCGCGCTGCATGCGGCTGTGTGTGGCCCGCGGCAGCATGCCGTATTCGGCGGTCACCCAGCCCAGCCCGGTGCCCTTCAGGAAGTGCGGCGGGCGGTCCTCGATGGTCGCGGTGCACAGCACATGCGTGTCGCCGACCTTGATCAGGCAGGAGCCCTCGGCGTGACGCGTCACATTGGTTTCGATGGTCACGGGGCGCATTTCTGCGAGCTGTCTGCCAGAGGGTCGCATCGGTCTTCCTTTCCTGGGTTGCCGCAGCCTTATCTGCCGCACATATGTATTTTCAAGGCCGATTGACGCCTCATCAAGGAGCCGGCAAGCTCACGCAGCAATGAAGAATGACAAGACCCCCATCCCTGACATGAATGCCCGCTCGCGGGAGGTGTTCCGCCGCGTGGTCGAGGGCTATCTCGAGACAGGCGAGCCGGTGGGCTCGCGCACGCTGACCCGCTCCATGGAGGAGAAGGTCAGCGCCGCGACGATCCGCAACGTGATGCAGGACCTGGAATTCATGGGGCTGCTGAACAGCCCCCATATCTCGGCCGGGCGCATCCCGACGGAGCTCGGCCTGCGGATGTTCATCGACGGCTTCATGGAGGTGGAGAACCTAAAGGACACCGACCGGCTGGCGATCGAATCGACGGTGGGCGACACCAAGGGCGACGTGGGCTCGGTGCTCGACAAGATCGGCGCCGCGCTCTCGGGGGCGACTCACGGGGCCAGCGTCGTGCTGGCGCCCAAGCAGGAGGCACCGGTCCGCCATATCGAATTCGTCAGCCTGGCGCCCGACCGCGCGCTGGTGGTGCTGGTGATGGCGGACGGCCATGTCGAGAACCGCATCTTCAGCCCGCCGCCGGGCGTGACCCCCAGCGCGATGCGCGAGGCGGCGAATTTCATCAACGCGCTGGCCGAGGGCCGCACCTTGGGCGAGCTACGCCATGTCATCGAGGCGGAGATGAAGCAGCGCCGCCGCGAGATCGACGTGCTTGCCCAGGCGCTGGTGGAGAGCGGCTTGGCGGTCTGGGCGGACGAGGGATCCGAGTCGGAGCGGCTGATCGTGCGGGGCCGCTCGAATCTGCTCGACGGCGACGCGGCGGACCTGGACCGCATCCGGACGCTGTTCGACGACCTCGAGCGCAAGCGCGACATCGCCGAGTTCCTCGAACTGGCCGAGGAGGGCGAGGGTGTGCGCATTTTTATCGGGTCCGAGAACAAGCTTTTCTCACTTTCGGGTTCCTCTTTGGTGGTGTCTCCTTATATGAACGCTGATCGGAAAATCATCGGTGCGGTCGGGGTCATCGGGCCCACGCGTCTCAACTACGGACGCATCGTGCCGATCGTGGACTATACGGCACAGCTGGTCGGGCGCATCTTGTCCGGCCGGGGATAAGAGGAGAGATCATGGCGGATCCGAAGAAGGAAAAGGGTGCGTTCGAGGACATGCCCGGAGCCGGAGCCGAGGATACCATCGACATCGAGGCGCTGGCCCGCGAATATGAGCGCCAGGCAGAGGCCGCAGATGGCGACACGCTGACCGAAGACGAGGCGCCCGCCGAAGTGGAGCTGGGCCCGAACGTGGATGCCGTCATTGCCGAGCGCGACGAATATCGCGACCGCATGATGCGCGCCCTTGCCGAGGCCGAAAACGCCCGCAAGCGCGGCGAGCGCGACCGCAAGGACGCCGAGATGTACGGCGGCACCAAGCTGGCGCGGGACATGCTGCCCGTCTACGACAACATGAAGCGGGCGATCGAATCGATCACCGAAGAGCAGAAGGCCGAGCATGCCGCGCTGATCGAGGGCGTGGAGCTGACGATGCGCGAGCTGGTCAACATCTTCGGCAAGCACGGCATCTCCCGGATCGCGCCGGAGGTCGGCGAGAAGTTCGACCCGCAGGTGCACCAGGCGATGTTCGAGGCACCGGTGCCGAACACCAAGGCCGGCGACATCATCCAGGTGATGGCCGAGGGCTTCATGATCCGCGACCGCCTGCTGCGTCCGGCGCAGGTTGGCGTCTCGTCCACCCCGGCGTGATCCGGTGAGCGGGTGCCGCGCACTAGGTGCCGCGCCCGGTGACAATCAGACCGCCATCGTCATTCTCGGCGCGGCGGTCTGGCGCGGCGGCCGGCCCAGCCCGGCCCTCGCGCGCCGCATCGCCCGCGGCGCGGAGCTGGCCCGCCGCCATCCCGGCGCGACGGTGATCGGCTCGGGCGGCTGGGGCAGGGAACCGCCTGCCGAGGCAATCGTGATCCGCGACACGCTGGTTGCAGCCGGGATCGAGCCGGCCCGCATCCTCTGCGAGGACGCCTCCACTTCCACCCTGGAAAACGCGCTTTTCTCCGCCCGGCTGATGGCGGCCCATGGCCTGACCCGCGCGCTGGTCGTCACCGACAGCTACCACGCGCCGCGCGCGGTGCTGAGCTTCCGCTGGTTCGGCATCCGCGCCCGCGCGCGGCCGGTCTGGCATGTCGGCCGGACCGACCGCTGGCTGAAGGCGGCGCTGCGCGAGCTGCTGGCCCTGCCGGTCTATGCCGTGCGGCTGTGCCACCACAGGACGCGCGGCGACCGCTCCTCCGGCTCCTGAGCCGGCGCGCCGGCGCCCTCGGAGAGGCAGGCAGGCGGCGCCGGACGGATCCCCGACAGGAAGCCCGCGACATAGCCCGCGAACATCTGCGGCGCCTCGATATTCATCGAATGGCCCACGCCTGGCACCTCGACCAGTCGCGCATCCGGCAGCGCCTCGGCCATGGCGCGCATGTCGGCCTGCTGGATGATCCCGTCCTGCTGGCCCCAGACGATCAGCGTCTCGTGCACCAGCTTGTCCATCTGCGCCGCCAGCTCGCCCGATTCCGCCTCCTTGGTCAGGTTCAGCGGCGTGCCCAGCCAGATGCCGTGCCCGGCGGTGAAGGTCTGGTCGATCACCTTCTCGAACATCGACTGCAGGTGGTCGATCCCGTCGCGGAATTTCGGCATCTTGCCGGGCAGGAAGCTGTCCGCCTGGAAGAGCGAGGAGGCGGCATTGGCCATCACCGCGCGGGTGGTCTGCTTCGACTGCTCCATCGCGCGGAAGGCGGCGATCGAGCTTTCCTCGAAGCGGATGCCCATCGGCGAGACCGGGTCGAGATGCAGGATCCGGCCGATCCGCTCCGGCGCGATCAGCTGCATCCGCGCGGCGATGATCCCGCCGGTGGAATGCGTGACGAGGTGGCAGCAGCCGATGCCCAGCGTGTCCATCGCCGCCAGCATGTCCTCGGCATGTTGGGTGATCGAGTAGTTGTCGTAATTGTCGTCGGGCGTCGGCCGGTCGCTGTCGCCGCAGCCGCGCCAGTCGACGGCATAGACGCTCATGTCCGGCGGAAACCACTGGGCGGCGACCTCGATCCAGTCCTTGCTGGCCAGGTTGCCATGGATGAAGAGCACGGGGATCGGGCCGTCTCCCCATTGCCGCTGTCCCAGCGTGATCTCGCCTGCCTTGATCCGTGCCATGTCTGGTCCCTTCCGTTTCGGCGCAGCCTATCCCGCGGGAGCGGCCGCCGTGCCGATCATAGTGACGCGCGCGGCGCTTCGCCGCCAGCGCTGCTTCAGTCGCTGTCCTTGGCGAGCCGGCGCAGCAGCGCGGCAAAACGGGTGACGGACGGGCCGGGCGCCTTGTCGATCCGGGTGCAGAGCCCGACCGAGCCGATCGTCGTGCCGGTATCCATCGGCAGCTCGGCGAACTCGCCCTGAGCCAGATGCGCCTCGACCACGCCGCGCGAGATGAACCAGATCGCCTCCGCCTGCTTCACGCAGGCCCAGCCGAAGCTGGGCGAGACGGTCTCGATCGCGTCGGCGGGGGGAACGAGCCCCTGCTCCAGCAGAAGCCGTTCGACGAAGGGCCGGATGATCGAGCCGGGGCCGGGCAGCAGCACAGGGAAGCGCGCCAGGTCGTCGGCGGTCAGCAGTGTCGCTTCGGCCAGCGGATGGCCCGCCGCGACGACGACGACGACCCGCTCGCGGTAGAGCGGCTCGAAGGAGACATTGGCCATGTTCTCGGGGGCGGGCAGGCGGCCGACCACCAGATCGAGCCGGCCCTCGCGCAGGTCGTTCAGCAGCACCAGATTCGATCCCGAGGAGACCGAGAGCCGCGCGCCCGGCCCCTCGGCGCGGTAGGCGGCGACGGCCTTGGGCAGGATCGTGGCCAGCACCGTGGGCAGCGCGCCAATGCGCAGGGGCGGGCCCTGTCCGGGGTCGAGGCTCTGCAGCGCGGCCAGCCCCTCGCGCGCGGCGGCGAGGCTGGCGCCGGCATGGCGCAGGAAGATCGCGCCGAAGGGCGACAGGCGGATGCCGCGCCCGTGCTTCTCGAACAAGGGCTTGCCGCAGAGCTCCTCCAGCTCGCGCAGGGTCCGGCTGACGGCCGGCTGGGTCAGGTTCAGCGCCTCCGCCGCGCGGCTGACGCTCTTCCGCTGGGCGACCTCGACGAACAATTCGAGGTGACGCATGTTGAGACGGCCGGATAGACGCATAACTCATCCGCTATGATTTGGGGCTGAGAAATTATTACACATGCCCTAAATCATATGCCACACCTCGGTCCAGGGAGAATCCAATGCCGTTCATCACTGCCAATGACATCACGCTCCATGTTCGGGTGACGGGGCCGAAGGATGCCGCGCTGACCCTGGTCTTCGTGAATTCCCTCGGGACGGATTTCCGCACCTGGGATGACGTGCTGGCCCATCTGGCGCCGAAGGCCCCGGATGTCCGCTTCGTCTGCTACGACAAGCGCGGCCACGGGCTGAGCGATCTGGGCGACGGCATCACCATGGCCGACCATGTCGCCGATCTGGCGGCGCTGCTGGACCTGCTGGGCGCGAAGCGCACGGTGGTGCTGGGCCTGTCGGTCGGCGGGCAGATCGCGCTGGGGCTCTCGGCCGCGCGGCCCGACCTGGTGACTGGGCTGATCCTGTCGAACACCGCGCACAAGATCGGCACCCCCGAGATGTGGGCCGCCCGCATCCGCACCATCAAGGACGAGGGGATCGAGGCGCTGGCCACCCCGATCCTCGAACGCTGGTTCTCCGCCGGCTTCCGCGAGGGCTTTCCGACGCAGCTGGCCGGCTACCGCAACATGCTGATCCGGACGCCGGTCGAGGGCTATACCGGCACCTGCGCCGCGATCCGCGACACCGATTTCACCCTGGCGGCCGAGGCGGTGACCGTGCCGACGCTCTGCATCGCGGGCGAGGAGGACGGGTCGACCCCGCCCGCGCTGGTCGCCGAGATGGCCGCGCTGATCCCCGGATCGGCCTATGAAACCATTGCCAAGGCAGGGCACCTGCCGGGGATCGAGTTCCCCGACGAGGTCGCGCATCTCGTCGCCCTGCATCTCGACAGGATCAAGGAGAGCCTGGAATGACCCAGACCCGCTACGAACAGGGGATGGCGACGCGCCGCTCCGTCCTCGGCGACGCCCATGTGGACCGCGCCGAAGCGAACAAGACGGCATTCGACGAGCCGTTCCAGAATCTCATCACAGAATCCGCCTGGGGCCATGTCTGGTCGCGCCCGCAGATCTCGAAACGCGAACGTTCGATGATCACGCTGGCGCTGCTGGCCGCCCTGGGACAGTGGGACGAGGTCGCCATGCATGTGCGCGCCTCGAAGAATACCGGGGCCAGCCCGGAGGACATAAGAGAAGCGATGCTGCACGTCGCCATCTACGCCGGGGTTCCGGCGGCAAACCACGCGAACAAGATCATCAAGGAAACGCTCGCGCAGATGGAGGAGTCCAATGCATAACAATCCCCCAGAAACCGGGGCGTTCTATCCCCGCGACCTCGACTGGCATCCGCCGGCGCTGACGCCCGGCTACAAGACCAGCGTGCTGCGGTCGCCGCAGCGGGCGAAGATCAGCTTCGACCCGACCCTGGGCGAGATCTCGGGCCCGACCTTCGGCCACAACATGCTGGGCGAGCTCGACAACGACCTGGTGCTGAACTTCGCCCAGCCGGGCGCGAGCGCCATCGGCGAGCGGATCATCGTCCATGGCCGGGTCCAGGACGAGCGCGGCCGCGGCGTCGCGGGCACGCTGGTGGAATTCTGGCAGGCCAATGCGGGCGGCCGCTACCGCCACAAGAAGGACACCTACCTGGCGCCGCTCGACCCGAATTTCGGCGGCTGCGGCCGGGCGATCACCGACGCGGACGGCTACTACCAGTTCCGCACCATCAAGCCGGGCCCCTATCCCTGGCCGAATGGCGTGAATGACTGGCGCCCCTCGCATATCCACTTCTCGATCTTCGGCGCGGGCTTCGCCCAGCGGCTGATCACCCAGATGTATTTCGAGGGCGACCCGCATATCGCCATCTGCCCGATCGTGAACACGATCCGCGACCAGGCGGCCATCGGCCAGCTGGTGGCGCCCCTGGACATGAACAACTCCGTCCCGATGGACTCGCGCGCCTACAAGTTCGACATCACGCTGCGCGGCCGCCGCTCGACCATGTTCGAGAACCGCAAGGAGGGGAACTGATGCAGCCGCTTAATTTCCTGAAGGAATCCCCGTCGCAGACCGCGGGCCCCTATGTCCATATCGGCTGTGTCCCGACCTTTGCCGGGATCGAGGGCGTCTATCCCGAGGATCTGGGCAAGTCGATGATCACGGGCGAGGCCAAGGGCGAGAAGATCACGCTCAAGGGCCGCGTCTTCGACGGGTCGGGCACGCCCTTGCGCGACGCGATGCTGGAGATCTGGCAGGCCGATGCCGCCGGGCTCTTCAACTCACCGGTCGAGCGCCGCGGCACGGCCGATCCCGCCTTCACCGGCTGGGGCCGCCAGCCCACCGACGGCGAGACCGGGGTCTACACCTTCGAGACCGTCAAGCCGGGCCGCGTGCCCTTCCCCGACGGCCGCCTGCAGGCGCCTCATATCACCATGTGGATCGTCGCCCGCGGCATCAATATCGGCCTGTCGACGCGGGTCTATTTCGAGGACGAGGCAGAGGCGAATGCCGAAGACCCGATCCTCGCCCGGGTCGAGCACAAGGTAAGGATCCCTACCTTGATGGCGAAACGCGAAGGTGACACCTACACCTTCGACATCTATCTGCAGGGTGACAATGAAACCATCTTTTTCGACGTCTGAGCCTGAGTCGGTTGCAGGGAAACCCTGCATCCTGTGCTGTGCCATCACCGGGTCGCTGCCCAAGAAGGCGAACAACCCGGCGGTGCCGATCTCCATCTCGGAGCAGGTCGAGTCGAGCCATGAAGCGGTGGAGGCGGGAGCCTCCATCATTCACGCCCATGTCCGCAATGACGACGAGTCCCCGACCTCGGACCCGGAGAAATTCGCGCGGCTGAAGGAAGAGCTGGAAAAGCACATCCCCGGCGTGATCGTGCAGCTCTCCACCGGCGGCCGTTCGGGCGCCGGCACGACCCGCGGCGGCATGCTGCCGCTGAGCCCCGACATGGCGTCGCTCTCGGTCGGCTCGAACAACTTCCCGACCCGGGTCTACGAGAACCCGCCGGATCTGGTCGACTGGCTCGCCTCGGAAATGCTGAAATACGAGATCCAGCCCGAGATCGAGGCCTTCGACCTCAGCCACATCCTGCAGGCGATCAGCATGCAGGAGGCCGGCAAGCTCTACGGCAAGCTCTATGTCCAGTTCGTCATGGGCGTGAAGAACGCCATGCCGGCCGACAAGGAGATCTTCGACATCTATGTCGAGACGATGAAGCGCCGGGCGCCGGGGGCCAACTGGTGCGCGGCCGGGATCGGCGCCAAGCAGTTGATCGTCAACGAATGGGCGATCGCGGCGGGCGGCCATACCCGCGCCGGGCTCGAGGACAACGTGCGCCTCGACAAGGACAGGCTCGCCCCTTCCAACGCGGCGCTGATCAAGCGTGCGGCGGATCTGTGCGAGAAGTACGAGCGGCCCGTCGCGACGCTCGCGCAGGCGCGCGAGATCCTGGGTCTGCGTCCGGCCGCATGATCTCGGTCTTCGATCATCCCTGGCTCGGCGGCCTCTTCGCCGAGCCGGATCTGGCCGCGCTGCTGTCGCCCGAGGCCACGCTGCGCCACATGCTGGAGATGGAGGCCGCCTATGCCCGCGTGCTCGGCGAAGCCGGCAAGGTTGAGCCGGCCCTGGCGGCACGGGCCTCGGCGCAGATCCTCTCGGCCAAGCCCGGGATGTCGGCGCTGCGCGCGGGCATGGCCCAGGACGGGGTCGTGGTCGCCGCGCTGGTGCGCGAGCTGAAGCAGGCCGTCGATGCCGAGGCGCAGGCCGCGCTCCACAAGGGGCTGACCTCGCAGGACGTGATGGACACGGCGACGATCCTGTCGCTGAAGGCCGCGAACGACCTGCTGGCGGCGAAGCTGGGCCGGCTCCGGTCGGATCTGGACCTGCTGATCGGGCGCTTCGGCGACCGGCCGCTGATGGGGCGGACGCGGATGCAGGCGGCGATGCCGATCACGGTGAAGGACCGGGTCCTGACCTGGGCGCTGCCGCTCGACGCGCATCTCGACCGGCTGGCCGAACTGCGCCCGCGGCTGGAATGCCTGCAATTCGGCGGGGCTGCCGGCGACCGCGCGGCCTCCGGCGACAAGGCAGACGAGATCTCGGGCCGGCTCGCGGCCGAACTCGACCTCGCGCCGACGGCGAAATCCTGGCAGGCGATGCGCGACGGGATGGCGGAATACGCCTCCTGGCTGTCGCTGGTCTCCGGGACGCTGGGCAAGATGGGCCAGGACGCGGCGATCATGGCGCTGCAGGGCATCGACGAGCTGAAGCTCGCCGGCGGCGGCGGGTCCTCGGCGATGCCGCACAAGCAGAACCCGGTCTCGGCCGAACTGCTGGTAACGCTGGCGCGGTTCAACGCGGTGCAGGTCTCGGCCATGCACCAGGCGCTGGTCCATGAGCAGGAGCGCTCCGGCGCCGCCTGGTCGCTGGAATGGATGGTGCTGCCGCAGATGGTGATGGCCACCGGCCGCGGGCTGGAGCTGGCGCTCGGGCTCTGCGGCGCAATCGCGGATCTGGGCCGGCGCGACTGACGCCGGCCTCGACGCGGCCCCGCCTGGCAGGCTATGTGCTTGATCGCTTCCGCTGCCCCTTCGCAGCGGAAGCCGACAGGAGACCGCGATGACCCAAGCTTCCCCCCACGCCCCGCTGACCGCCGCCGAGATCGAGCGGCTGGTTGCCGCCTTCTATGCCCGCGTGCGCGCGGACGAGGTGCTGGGCCCGGTCTTCCGCCGCAAGATCGGCACCTCGGAAGAGGCCTGGCGGCATCACGAGGCGAAGATCGCCGGCTTCTGGCGCAATGCGCTGGGGATCCAGGTCGGCGCCTATTCCGGCAATCCGCAGATGGCGCATATCGGCAATTCCGACGTGCTGCCCGAGCATTTCCCGATCTGGCTGGGCCATTTCCGCGCGACCGCCGACGCGGTCCTGACGCCTGCCCAGGCCGAGGCAATCCATGCCATGGCCAGCCGGATCGGACGCGGCATGGCGATGGGCGTCGAGAATGCCCGCCGCCCGGCGGACGCGCCGCCGCGCCTCTTCTGAGCCGGCTCGCCTGCGCCTGATCGCCATCAAGCCGGCCCGGGCCGGCCTGTGCTAGGGTCCCTGCGACGACAGGGCAAAGCGCGGAGGCGGCGATGCGGGTCGAGGACCAGAGCGACACCAGGAAATTTCTATGCGACCCCCGCACCCATGGCGGTGCCGGGCCGGTCGAGCTGGTGGAGACGCATATCTCCGCCGTCTTCCTCGCCGGCCGGCGCGCCTACAAGCTGAAGCAGGCGGTGCGGCTGCCCTATGCCGATTTCTCCACCCCCGGGATCCGCCTGGCCGCCTGCGAGAAGGAGCTGGAGCTGAACCGCGCCACCGCGCCCGAGCTCTATCTCGGCGTGCGGCGGATCACCCGGGAGCCCGGCGGGCCGGCCTTCGACGGGCCGGGGCCGCTGATCGACGCGGTGGTCGAGATGGAGCGGTTCGAACAGGACAGCCTTTTCGACCGGATGGCGCAGGCGGGCCGGCTCGACGCGCCGCTGATCCGTGCGCTGGCCGCAGAGATCGCCGCCGCGCATGACGCCGCCCGGCCGCTGCCGGACGAGCCCGGAGCGGCCAATATCGAGGGCGTGCTCGACATCAACCGGGCCGGCTTCGGCGAGAGCGACGTCTTCGCCGAAGATGAGATCGAGGCGATCGACAGCGCCTTCCGGAGCCGGCTCGGGACGCTCGCGCCGCTTCTCGACAAGCGCGCCCGGGCCGGCTTCATCCGCCGCTGCCACGGCGATCTTCACCTCCGCAACATCTGCCTCTGGCAGGGGCGGCCGCGGCTTTTCGACTGCATCGATTTCAACGACCGGCTGGCGATCATCGACCTGCTCTACGACCTGGCCTTCATGGCGATGGACCTGTGGCACCGCGGGCGGAAGGATTTCGCCAACCTGCTGGTGAACCGCTATCTCGACCGCACCGGACAGGAGGAGGGCTTCGCGCTGATGCCCTTCTTCACCGCGCTGCGGGCGGCGGTCCGCGCCCATGTCACCGCCACGCAGGCGGCGTCGGGCCGGCCCGGGCTGGCCGAAGAGGCGCGCAGCTACTACCGGCTGGCGATGGCGTGCCTGGCGCCCGAGCCGGCCCGGCTGGTGGCGATCGGCGGGCTCAGCGGCAGCGGCAAGAGCACGGTCGCCAGCGCTCTGGCGCCGCATCTGGGCGCGCCGCCGGGGGCGCGGCTGGTGGAAAGCGACCTGGCGCGCAAGGCGATGTTCGGCGTGGAACCCGAGACGCGGCTGCCGCCGGAGGCCTACCGGCCGGACGTGTCCGACCGTGTCTATGCGGCCATGGCGGACCGGTCGCAGGCGCTGCTGCGCCAGGGCGCCGTGGTGGTGGCGGATGCGGTCTATGACCGGCCGGAGCGGCGCGCGGGCATCGCCGCGGCGGCGGAGGCGGCCGGGGTGCCCTTCACCGGCCTCTGGCTCGATGTCGCGCCGCAGATCCTGCGCGACCGCGTGGCGGCGCGGCGGGACAGCGTGTCGGATGCGACCGGAGACGTGCTGGAGGCGCAGCTCGCCCGCGGCACCGGAGAAATCCGATGGCGCCATGTCGACGGCACCTGCCCGGCAGGGGAGCAGGCCGGCGCGCTCGCGGCGGAGTTGCAGCCGGAAGAGGGCTGAGCCGGCCCGGAAAGCGGAACGGGCGGCCCGGAGGCCGCCCGTCTGTATCTGCGATGCCGGGCCGGCTCAGGCGCGGACCAGCGTCTCGTAGGTTTCGGCGATGTCGCGGGTCAGCGCGCCGACCTCGAAGTTGTAGCTGCCGATCTCGCCCACCGGGGTCACCTCGGCGGCGGTGCCGGTCAGCCAGCACTGCTGGAAGCCTTCCAGCTCGCCGGGCTCGATATGGCGCTCGTGCACCTTGATCTGCTTGTCCTTCAAGAGGCCGATGACGGTCTGCCGGGTGATCCCGTTCAGGATGCAGTCGGGCAGCGGCGTGTGCACTTCGCCGTCCTTGACGAAGAAGATATTCGCGCCGGTCGCCTCGGCCACATAGCCGCGGTAGTCGAAGAACATCGCGTCGGAATAGCCCTTCGCCTCTGCCGCATGCTTCGACATGGTGCAGATCATGTAGAGACCGGCCGCCTTGGCATGGGTCGGGATGGTCTCGGGCGAGGGACGCTTCCACTTGGCGATGTCGAGCTTGGCGCCCTTCATCTTGGCGTCGCCGTAATAGGCGCCCCAGCCCCAGGCCGCGACGGCCATGCGCACCGGGTTCTTGGCCGAGCTGACACCCATGTCCTCGCCGGCGCCGCGCCAGGCCACCGCGCGCACATAGGCGTCGGTCAGGCCGTTGGCCTTCAGCACCTCGATCTTGGCGGCCTCGATCTCGTCGACGGTATAGGGGATCGGCATGTCGAGCGCTTCGCCGGAGGCACGCAGCCGCTCGGAATGGGCGCGCGACTTGAAAATGACTCCGTTATAGGCCCGTTCCCCTTCGAATACGGAGGAGGCGTAGTGGAGCGCGTGGGTCAGAATGTGAACATTCGCATCCCGCCACGGCACCAGCTTGCCGTCCATCCAGATCATCCCGTCGCGGTCGTCGTAGCTGCCCGCCATTGTCGTATTCCTTCTTCGTCAGGTCTCGGGTCGTCTTCTTTGCGGAAATTGCGCAACTAGGTCCAAAGCGGACCAAAAATTGCCAAAAAGCCCGGCACGGCTAACACGATGAGTCTTGGAAAGTCAATAACGCTGACATAAAGTAGCGATGCAAAGATCAGGGAGCGGGCATGCCGAAGACGAAACTGGCGGTGAACACGACCGGGGAGAATCTGCTTTTCCTCACGGATGAGCAGCTGCGCCATGCGATTGAGGCAATGTTCTTTGCCTATAAGGGGTTTACCGCGGATCCCGACCGGCTGCTGGAGGAGTTCGGCTATGGCCGCGCGCATCACCGCGCGATCCATTTCATCCAGCGCGCGCCCGGAACGACGGTCAACAACCTGCTGAACATCCTCGGCGTTACCAAGCAGTCGCTCAATCGTGTTCTGCGAACACTCATCGAGGACGGGATGGTTGAAAGTCGCGTCGGAACCCGCGACAAGAGGGAACGACATTTGTACCTGACGGAGGAGGGGGCGGCCCTGGAACGCCAATTGTCCGAGGCTCAACGCGCCAGGATGCGGACAGCATTCCGGACTGCCGGGCCCGAGGCGGTCAGCGGGTTCCGCCGCGTGCTGGAAGAGATGATGGACCCCGAACAGCGACGCCAGTTCCGCGGAACGAAAGACACCGCTACATGACGGCACAGGCCGACGCCCACCTGCTGGTGGTCGATGACGACGAACGCATCCGAGGCCTTCTGCAGAAATTCCTGGCCCGCCAGGGGTTCTGGGTCTCGTCCGCGCGCGATGCGGCCCATGCCAGGCGGCTGCTCGACGGGCTGGAATTCGACCTGATCGTGCTCGACGTGATGCTGCCCGGCGAGGACGGCATCTCGCTGACCGCGAGCCTGCGCGAGCATCTGGCGACGCCGATCCTGCTTCTGACGGCCAAGGGCGAGACCGAGGACCGCATCCGCGGGCTCGAGGCCGGCGCGGACGACTACCTGCCGAAGCCCTTCGAGCCGAAGGAGCTTCTGCTGCGGATCAACGCCATCCTGCGCCGCGTGCCGCCGCCCGAGGTCAAGCAGGCCTCGGTCAAGGTGCTGCGGCTGGGCGAGGTGCGCTACGACATCGACCGCGGCGAGATGTGGGCCGGCGAGCAGCTGGTGCGGCTGACCGCGACCGAGGCGAAGCTGATGAAGATCTTCTCGGGCAATGTCGGCGAGCCGATGAGCCGGTCGCAGCTGGTCGACGAGCTCGGCCGCAGCGAGGGCCAGGCGATGGAGCGCGCCGTCGACGTCCAGATCACCCGCCTGCGCCGCAAGATCGAGGCCAATCCGAAGCAGCCGCGCTATCTGCAGACCGTGCGCGGCGCGGGCTACATGCTGGTCGCGGACTGATCCGGACCGGCGCGCCCTAGCGGCGCCGGTGCCGAGCTGCGGGCGTTCCCGCATTTCCAGGTCCGCGCGGAAGGCGGAAACGACCCTCCGCCTCCGGTTCTCCCGGGCCATTTTTGGCCACATGGCATCAGGCGCAACAGCTCAGGCGGGGAAAGAAGCCCTCCGGGGCCGGCCCGGGCCGGCTGCGGTCCGGCGCTGGCTGCGGCTGGCCATGGCACGAAGGCGGCAGGGGCATGGCCCTTGGGCGACGGGCTTCAACGGAGGGATGCTGAGCGCCCGGCGGGAAGGGAAACTCCGGGTGCTGGGGGCAGAGGGGCTGGTCCGGATTGCTCACCGCCCGAGCCAGGCGGTGGCCGACAGGCCGGCCCGGCGCCCGGTGGCGAGGCACGCGGTCAGCAGGTAGCCCCCGGTCGGCGCATCCCAGGACAGCATCTCGCCTGCGCAGAACACCCCCGGCCGGTCGCGCAGCATCAGCCCGTCATCGAGCGCGCCGAAGGCCAGACCGCCGGCCACCGAGATCGCCTCGTCCAGCGGGCGCGGCCCGTCATGGGGCACCGGCAGCGCCTTCAGGAGCGGCGCCAGAGCCGGCCCGGAAGGCAGCTTGCCGCCGAATTCCCGCAGGAGCGCGACCTTCGCCGGCGAGAGGCCGAGCCGGCGCAGCTGGTTGGCGAGGCTCTGCTTTGCCGGCCCGCGGGCCAGCCGCGCGGCCAGCTCGTCTGCCCCGAGATCGGGCAGCAGGTCGAGCAGAAGCGGCGCGCCGGCCCGGATCGCCGGGATCACCGCATAGATGCCGGCCCCCTCCAGCCCCTTGCGCGAGATCACGAATTCGCCCCGTTCCCGCCGCGCGCCGGCGCAGAGCGCGACATTCTTCACCGGCTGGCCGAACTGCTTTCCCATATGCGGAGACCAGGCCAGCGAGAGCCCGATATTCGACGGCTGGAACGGATCGAGCGGCAGGCCCTCGGCGGCGAGGATCGCGCTCCAGGCGCCATCGGCGCCGAGCCGCGCCCAGCTTGCCCCGCCAAGCGCCAGAACCGTCGCGCCGGCCTCGACACGGCAGGGGCCCGCGGGCGTGTCGAAGACCGCTTCCGGGCCGGCCCAGCCGGTCCAGCGCCAGCGGGTTTTCAGCCGCACGCCGCGCGCCCCGAGCCGGCCCAGCCAGGCGCGCAGCATCGGCGAGGCCTTCATCGCCTTGGGAAAGACCCGGCCGGTCGAGCCGGCGAAGACCTCCTGTCCGAGCCCCTCCATCCAGGCCTTCACCTCGGGCGGCCCGAACTCGGCCAAGAGCGGCGCGAGCCGGCCCGCGCCCGCGCCATAGGCGGCCAGGAACCGGTCGCGGTCCTCGTCCTTGGTGATGTTCAGCCCGGATTTCCCGGCCATCAGCAGCTTGCGCGCCGGGCTCGGCTTCGCCTCGGCGACCAGCACCGCGTGGCCGGCGGCCGAGAGCATCTCCGCAGCCATCAGCCCTGCCGGGCCGGCGCCGATCACCAGCGCATCTGTCCGAACCGTACCGCTCATTGCGCCTCCTCGATCCGCTGCCGTCTTAGACCGGCTGCGGCGCAGGCTCCAGAGCCGGCCCGGTCAGACCTGGAATTCCAGCACAACCTGGAAGTTCTGGCTCTGCACGGTGATCCCGCGCGGCGCGGCCGGCATGCGGGCGTTGCGCACGGCGTTGAGCGCGGCGTCGTCGAATTGCGCAACGCCGGAGCTGCGCGCGACCGTGGCCTGCAGGAGCTTCCCGTCGCTGCTCAGAACGAAGTTCACCGTCACCCGTCCGGAGGCACCGCGCACGCCGCGCGGCTGGCGCTTGGCGTGTTCGACGCGGGACTGGACCGAGGCCATCCAGCGCTTTAGCTGGCTCGCCTGGCGCTTCCTGTCGCCGCTGCTGACCTGTTCGCTGCCGCCCGCGCCCGCGGCGCGGCCACCGCCGGCGCCCGCGGCCTGCTGCGTGGCCGTTGCGTCGCGCGTGACCTGATCGCGGCCGGTCTCGGTGGCATTCGGCTGCGGCTTCGGCGCGGCCGCCTGCCGCACGGGCTTCGCCGGCTCGGGAATGTCGTCGGGGCGGCGCCTCGGGACCGCGCTGGCGGGCACGCTGACGGTTTCCGTCTCGGGCTCTTCTTCAGCCTCCTCGACGGGCTCCGGCTGATCGGGCGGCGGTGCCATCTCCGTCGGCAGCGCGGTCAGGTCGGGGGCGGAGGGCAGTTCGGGCATCGCCATGACAGGCGGCGCGACGGGGGCCGGCGCCTGGGTGACGGGCTGCGGCGCGGGAGGTACCGGAGCCGGCTCGGGCGCGGGCTGCGGCTCGATTTCCGGTTCGATCTCGGGCGGGGTTTCCCAGTCCTCGACCATGGCGGCGTACATTTCCGGCGCGCCCTGCAGCGAGACCGTGGCATCGCCACCGGCCCCGGAAGCGGCCCCGCCCTGGTCTTCGGGAAAGGCGAGGATCACCGAGAAATGGGCGATCAGCGCGACGCCCGCGCAGGCGGCGAATTCGACCGGGCGCTTCATTGCAGGGCCGTCACGATCTCGGCGCGGCGGATGCCGGCCTCGGGCAGCTTGCGCATCAGCGCGGCAAGCTTCGGCGCGGGCAGCCCGGCATCGACGCGGATCAGCAGCGGTTCGGGCGCCTCGCAGGGCGCCTCGCAGGCGGGCATCTGCTCTGCCACCGCGGCCAGGACCTCGTCGCCGCCCTGCTGGTCGCCGAAGCCGAGCCGGCCCGCGGCATCGACATAGAGCACCGCCTCGCCCTCGGCCTGAGCGTCGCTCTCGGCAGTGGGGGGCGTGACCTCGAAGGGCTCGGGCGGCGCGATCTGCGCGGTCATCAGGAAGAAGATCAGCAGCAGGAACACGACATTGATCATCGGGATGATGCTCTCTGCCGGCTGCCGTTTCGGGGGAATGGCTAGGCGCATGGGGCTATTCCACGAGAACCAGGTTGGAAAAGCCGGCCGCGCCGAGCGTTTCCATCACCTCGACGAGCCGCTGGACATCGGCCTCTTCGCCGGCCCGCAGCACCACCGGATCGGCTGGCGTCTCGGTCAGGCCGGACAGGGCCGCGACCAGCTCGGGGGCCGCCATCGCGACGCCGTTCAGTGCCAGGCTGTCCGGTTCGATCTGCACCAGCCGGGGCGGGCCGGACCAGCGCTCGGCACCGCCGCTGCCGCCGAGGCCCAGCGGGATCTGCATATCCATGCCGAAGCGCGAGGCAAGCATGAAGAACACCAGCAGCAGGAACACGACGTCGATCATCGGCGTCAGGCTGGGGCGGCGGGACCGCCGCCTTGTGGCAAGCGACAGGCTCATTCCGCCGCGGCCCGGAATTGCGGCGCGGCGCTGTCGCGACCGAGGAAGACGCGGGTGCCGATATCCTCGAAATCATGCGCCAGGCGGTCGCAGACGCTTTCGAGCCAGCTCAGCGCCATGGTGGCGGGGATCGCCACCGCCATGCCTGCCGCGGTGGTCAGGAGCGCCTCCCAGATGCCGCCGGCCAGCATGGCCGGATCGGCGCGCGAGCCGGCTTCCTGCAGGGCCTGGAAGGCGGAGATCATGCCGATGACGGTGCCGAGAAGGCCGAGCAGCGGGGCGATCGTGGCGATCAGCTCCAGCAGCTTCAGCCCCGAGCGCGCCTCGGTCAGCAGGCCGCGGGCGACGCGCTCCATCTCGGCTTCGGCGTCTTCCTGGGAATAGTGGTGCAGCGCGATCGAGTCATAGGCGGCGCAGAGCAGCTTGGAGCGGGCAGAGCTGCGCCCGGCCACCAGCGCGCGGGCGCGGGCCTCGTCGCCCTGGGTCCAGGCGGCGAGGCTCTGCTCGCTACGGCGCTTGGCCGACCAGGCGCCGAGCGCCGAGAGCCGCACCACGCGCCAGAGGATGACGGCCAGGGTCAGGACGGAGAGGAGGGCGATGGCCCAGACGACTGCGCCGCCCTGGTTGAGGAAATCGAGGATCCGTCCCAGCGGATCGCCGAGCCCGTCCGGGAGCTGCGCCAGCGCCTGGTCGACCGGACCGTCGGGCAGAGCCGGCTCGGGCGCGGGCTGGACGGCCGACATGTCCGGCACGGTGCCGGCCCCATCCGCCAGACCGGAACCGGCCGGGGCGCCTTCGGCGGGGACTGCGCCGGGGGCGCTGTCTGCCGCCGGGGTGTCCGCCGCTGGGGCACTGTCCGGTGTGGGCGCGCCGCCTGCCGCAGGGGCGCTCTCTGCCGGCTCGGCGGGCGCTTCGGCCGGTGCCGGGGCGCCCTGTGCGGCGCCGTCGGCTGCGGTCCCCGGCGCGGCGACCGGGGCGTCCGAAAGCTGTGCCATCTGCAGGCCGTCGAGGCCGTCCGTCGGGTGGGTCGGGGACTGGTCCATGGAATGCTCCGGGCTGGCCACGGCAAGCCGGTCCCTGCAAGGCAGGGACGCTCCGCGCGGCTGTGTCTGACGAGGGAGCGCGGCGAACTGGCGGAGGGTGGCTGGCGGCAGAGCTCGCCGAAGACTCTACCTAATTCCGAGCAAACAAGTCAAGTAACCTGGCCGCGGTGCAGCATGGCGGGCCGGCCCGGCCCGCGCCGCTAGAGATAGCCGGAGCTGCGGAAGCTGAGCTCGGTCGACTTGCCGATGATCAGATGGTCGTGCAGCAGAATTCCGAGCGCCTCGGCCGCCTGCTGGATCTTCATCGTCATCGAAATGTCGGCCTCGGACGGGATGGGATCGCCCGAGGGGTGGTTATGCACCAGAATCAGCGCGGAGGCGTTCAGCTCCAGCCCGCGCTTGACCACTTCGCGCGGATAGACCGGCACATGGTCGACCGTGCCGCGCGCCTGTTCCTCGTCGGCGATCAGCACGTTTTTCCGGTCGAGATAGAGCACGCGGAACTGCTCCGTCTCCAGATGCGACATGGTGGTGTGGCAGTAGTCGAGCAGCGCGTCCCAGGAGCTGACGACATGGCGCTTCATCACCTTGGAGCGCGCCAGCCGGTGGCTGGCCGCCTCGACGATCTTCAGCTCGACCACCACCGCCTCGCCGACGCCGCGCACCTGCATCAGCCGGTCCCGCGGGGCGGTCAGCACCCGGGCGAAATCGCCGAACGTGTCGAGCAGGCGCCGCGCGACCGGTTTCACGTCGCAGCGCGGGATGGCGCGGAACAAGATCAGCTCCAGCATCTCGTAATCCGGCATGGCCTGCGCCCCGCCTTCCATGAAGCGCTGCCGCAGCCGCTGGCGGTGGTCCTTGATATAGGAGGGGAGCGTCTTGCCGCGCGATCCGGTCACGAAGAGTTCCTGCCCCTCGAAGAGCGGCAGCATCGGTTCGCGGAATTCGGGCGGCTGGGTCATGCCTCCCGGTCTGCGGCGGACTCGCTGAATTTTAAGTTAATCCAGCGTAATAAACGGGAGGGGGGCCGGATCTCCGGCCCCCGCTCAGCCCTTCATGCTGTCCCAGAAGCTCTTCACCGAGTCGAAGAAGCTGTTGGCCTGCGGGTTGTTGTCCTCGCTGAGCCGCTCGAACTCCTTCAGCAGATCCTTCTGCTTCGAGGTCAGGTTGACCGGGGTCTCGACCACCATCTCGATGAACATGTCGCCGGGATGGCCGCCGCGCAGCGCGGGCATGCCCTTCGAGCGCAGGCGCATCTGGCGGCCCGACTGGCTGCCGGCCGGGACCTTCACCCGCGAGCGGCCGCCGTCGATGGTCGGCACCTCGATGTCGCCGCCAAGCGCTGCCGTGGTCATCGGCACCGGCACGCGGCAGAACAGGTTCGAGCCCTCGCGCTGGAACAGCGAGTGGTCGGTCACCTCGATGAAGATGTAGAGATCGCCGGTCGGACCGCCGCGCAGCCCGGCCTCGCCCTCGCCGGCAAGCCGGATGCGGGTCCCGGTCTCCACCCCTGCGGGGATGTTGACCGACAGCGCCTTCTCCTTCTCCACCCGGCCCTGGCCATGGCAGTTCGAGCAGGGGTTCTTGATGATCTGGCCGACGCCGCCGCAGGTCGGGCAGGAGCGCTCGACCGTGAAGAAGCCCTGCTGGGCGCGGACCTTGCCCATGCCGTTGCAGGTCGGGCAGGTGACCGGCTCGGCGCCGCCTTCGGCCCCGGTGCCGCTGCAGACGCCGCAAGGCACCGCGGTCGGCACGTTGATGGTCTTCTGCAGGCCCTTGTAGGCGTCTTCCAGCGAGACGCGCAGGTTGTAGCGCAGATCGGCGCCGCGCACCGCGCGCTGGCGGCGTCCGCCGCCGCCTCCGCCGCGCTGGCCCATGAAATCGCCGAACAGGTCGTCGAACACGTCGGAGAAGGCCGACGCGAAATCGGGGTTGCCGGGTCCGCCGCCGCCGGGACGTCCGCCGCCGCCCATGCCGCCTTCGAAGGCTGCGTGGCCGAAGCGGTCATAGGCCGCCTTCTTGTCGGCGTCCTTCAGGACCTCGTAGGCCTCGTTCGCTTCCTTGAACTTGGCCTCGGACTCCGGGTTGTCGGCATTGCGGTCGGGGTGATGTTCCTTGGCCTTCTTGCGGTAGGCCTTCTTGATTTCGTCTGCCGAGGCACCCCGAGACACCCCAAGCACTTCGTAATAGTCTCGTTTCGCCATGGGCTTCTATCCCTCTCGAAAACGCGCGGAACCGGCCCGGCGCACCGGACCGGTTCCTGGAAAGAAGGAGTCGAGTTAGGACCGCTTGTCCTCGCCCAGATCCTCGAAATCGGCATCGACGATGTCGTCATCGGCACCGTCACGCTGCTGCGCGGAGGCATCCGGATCGAAATCCGCGTCGCCGCCCTTGCCCTCGGCCTGCTGCGATTTGTAGATCGCTTCGCCGAGCTTCATCGAGGCTTCGGTCACGTTCTGGATGCCCGAGCGGATCTTCGAGGCGTCGCCGGATTCCATCACGTCTTCCAGTGCGGAGATCGCCAGCTCGATGGCCTCGACGGTGGTCGGGTCGACCTTGTCGGAATGCTCTTCGAGCGACCGCTTGGTGGAGTGGATCAGGCTTTCGGCCTGGTTGGTGGCCTCCACCAGTTCCTTGCGCTCCTTGTCGGCCTCGGCATTCGCCTCGGCGTCGCGCACCATCTGGTCGATCTCGTCATCCGACAGGCCGCCGGAGGCCTGGATGGTGATCTTCTGCTCCTTGCCGGTGCCCTTGTCCTTCGCCGTCACGTGCACGATGCCGTTGGCGTCGATGTCGAAGGTCACCTCGATCTGCGGCATGCCGCGCGGCGCCGGCGGGATGTTCTCCAGGTTGAACTGGCCCAGCAGCTTGTTGTCGGCCGCCATCTCGCGCTCGCCCTGGAAGACCCGGATCGTCACCGCGTTCTGGTTGTCCTCGGCGGTGGAGAAGATCTGCGACTTCTTGGTCGGGATCGTGGTGTTGCGGTCGATCAGCCGGGTGAACACGCCGCCCAGGGTCTCGATGCCCAGGCTCAGCGGGGTCACGTCGAGCAGGACCACGTCCTTCACGTCGCCCTGCAGAACGCCGGCCTGGATGGCGGCGCCCATGGCGACGACTTCATCCGGGTTGACGCCCTTGTGCGGCTCCTTGCCGAAGAACTTGGTCACTTCCTCGATGACCTTCGGCATGCGGGTCATGCCGCCGACGAGAACGACCTCGTCGATGTCGGAGGTGGAGAGGCCGGCATCCTTCAGAGCGGCCTGGCAGGGCTTCATCGAAGCCTTGATCAGGTCGCCGACCAGCGATTCCAGCTTGGCGCGGGTCAGCTTCATGACCATGTGCAGCGGCTGGCCGCCATTCGGCGACATCGAGATGAACGGCTGGTTGATCTCGGTCTGCTGGCTGGAGGACAGCTCGATCTTGGCCTTCTCGGCAGCTTCCTTCAGGCGCTGCAGCGCCATCTTGTCCTTGGTCAGGTCGACGCCGTGCTCTTTCTTGAACTCGTCGGCCAGGTACTGGACGATGCGCATGTCGAAGTCCTCGCCGCCGAGGAACGTGTCCCCGTTGGTCGATTTCACCTCGAAGAGGCCGTCGTCGATCTCAAGAATGGTGACGTCGAAGGTGCCGCCGCCGAGGTCATAGACCGCGATGGTGCGCGACTCTTTCTTGTCGAGCCCGTAGGCCAGCGCGGCCGCGGTCGGCTCGTTGATGATCCGCAGGACTTCGAGACCCGCGATCTTGCCGGCATCCTTGGTCGCCTGGCGCTGCGCATCGTTGAAATATGCAGGAACGGTGATGACCGCCTGGGTCACCTGCTCGCCGAGATAGGACTCGGCGGTCTCCTTCATCTTCTGCAGGATGAAGGCGGAAATCTGGGAGGGCGAGTACTTGTCGCCGCGGGCCTGGACCCAGGCATCGCCATTGCCGCCATCCACGATGGAATAGGGCACGATGTTCTTGTCCTTGGTCACTTCCGCGTCGTCCACGCGGCGGCCGATCAGGCGCTTGACCGCGAAGATCGTGGCCTCGGGGTTCGTGACCGCCTGGCGCTTGGCCGGCTGGCCGACGAGACGTTCGCTGTCGGTGAATGCGACGATCGAGGGGGTCGTCCGCGCCCCTTCGGCATTCTCGATGACGCGGGCCTGGGAGCCGTCCATGATGGCCACGCAGGAGTTGGTGGTCCCCAGGTCGATGCCGATGACTTTAGCCATGCTGTCTTACCTCTTCTCTGGCGATGTGCGGGGCTGGCCCGTTCAGGCGCCGATCCCCGATCCCTGATAGTTCTGCCCCCTATCACGCAAGCGTGCATCCGGGGCCGATTGACCGGTATATAGGGAGGTGTCCTTGAGGCTGCAAGCGATCTGCCCGGGGGGAAATTGCAAGATTCCGGTCATGGAAGGGGGCATCTCGATGGATCTCGGAGGGGTGGAGATCATTCCCGGCGCGCTGGCGCGCCCGGCGCAGGAGGCTCTGGTCGCGGCGCTGCGCGAGGTGGCGGCGGCGGCGCCGCTGTTCCATCCGGTGACGGCGCGGGGGATGCAGATGTCGGTGCGGATGACCTCCTGCGGAAGCCATGGCTGGGTCAGCGACCGGAAGGGCTACCGCTACGAGCCCTGCCATCCGGCGACCGGCCGTCCCTGGCCCGCGATCCCGGCCGAGGCGATGGACCTCTGGCGCCGCTTCGCGGGGGAGGGCGCGCGCGACCCGGAGAGCTGCCTGGTGAATTTCTACGGCGAGGGCGCGCGGATGGGGCTGCACCAGGACCGCGACGAGGCGGATTTCTCGCAGCCGGTGGTCAGCCTGTCGCTGGGCGACGAGGGGCTGTTCCGTGTCGGCGGCACGGAGCGGGGCGGGCCGACCCGGTCGGTCTGGCTGAAATCGGGGGATGTGGCGGTGCTGGCCGGCCCCGCCCGGCTGGTCCATCACGGGGTGGACCGGATCCGCTTCGGCTCCTCGGACCTGCTGCCGCAGGGCGGGCGGCTGAACCTGACGCTGCGCGTGGTGAGCTGACGTGATCCAGCGGACGCGGGACGCGCAGGCGCGCCCCGCGGCGTCATGCGCCTCCGGCCCGGCCCGCGGGGCCGGACCGGGGCCGGCCGCCCGGACCCGGCGGCGGCGCAGCGGTCAGTTGCCGGTCAGGCTGCAGCAGCCGAGGAGCAGATGCACCGCCCCGGCCGTTTCCGCCAGCGACAGCGTCGCCGAGAGGCCGAAGGGCCGGTCGCTCATCCCGTCCGAGCAGACCTCGTTGCGCACCACCAGATGGCCGCGCAGCTCGTCGCCGACGAAGGTCCAGAGCCGGGCGCGTCCGGAGGCGGCGAGGGTCTCGTCCGAGCCGGTGAGCTGCAGCGGGGTCTCGGGATGTTCGGGCCGCTCGAATTCGCCGAAGAAGGCGGAGGGCAGGTTGAGGCCCCAGAAGGGCTCCGTCCCGTAGCAGCGCATCGGCAGCCCTTCGGCGGCGGCGCCCCCGAGCCGTTCCAGCCCGGCGAGGGGCAGCCAGGCGGCGCCCTCGCCGCGGCCGGTCAGCGCCCAGGCGCCGTCATCGGAGAAGGCGAGGATCTCGAGGATGCGGCCCTCTTCCAGCGCGGCGGTCTCTTCGGCCCCTGCGTCGGGCGCGGCGCGCAGTTCCGCCGGGGCGAGGGTGCGGTAGCGGGCGGGCAGGCCTCCCTCCGCAGCGGCGGCGAGCCCGGGCGCGAGGGCCGGGGCGAGCGCCAGCAATGTCTTCATCATGTCAGGTTCCGGCAGACCAGCTGAGGGAGGCTTTCCTGCGGGCAACATACTCGGCCATCAGCCCGATGACCATCATCGCCAGGCTGACCGCGACCGGATAGAGCACCGAGCTGTAATGCGGGTTGTAGTTGGCGAAGGCGAAGCCGCGCGCCTGGTCGATCGTGTGGAAGAGCGGGTTCCAGTCGAACCAGACCAGGATGTAGCCGGGCATGGTATTGGCGAGGAACATCTTGCCCGAGGCGATCACGTTGGCGCGGCTGTAGACCTGGTGGACCAGCCCGACCGCGAAGGGCGCCCAGGGCCGGAGCCCGGCGAAGACCAGCCCCGCGCAGGTGCCCGAGAACCACGAGAGCAGCAGCATAGACACCGCGCCGAGCGGATCGGCGATCTCCACCCGGTGCCAGCCGAGCTGGTAGATGCCGAGCACGAGGGCGAGCGACAGGAGCTGGATGTAGAGCGCGGCCAGCGCGCTGCCGAGGATCGCGACCATGGTCGTCATCGGCGCGTGCAGCATCATCGGCGAGGTCGGCCCGTCGGCGGACATCACCGCGCCCATCGCCGCGTTGAAGGTCATGTAGAGGAAGATGCCGGACATCAGGAACAGCACGAAATCGCCGCGGATCTGCGCGCCGCGGATGCCGATCACGGTGAACATCACGTAGAAGACCGCGACCAGCATCAGCGTCTGCGTCACCGACAGGAAGAGCGCCAGCACGGCATTGCCATGGCTCTTGCGGATCTTGCGCACGGTCACGGCATGAACCACGACGAAGACGCCGGCGAGCGCCTCGAGCGGACTGTCTGTGGCCTGTTTCCGGAACATGGAGCCTCCCGCGATCCGTCCGTGGCGCGACCTGTCGTCCCGCGCCAGTTGAGCGCCTTGCTGCCGGCAGGGCGCCGGCGCTAGGGTCCACAGCGACCGGAATGCGCGTAGTGGAGAGTGCTCGGAATGGATTACGAAAAGCTTGAGGAAGTGATGCGCCGTCTCGCGCTCGAGGCAGGCGACATCATCATGGGTGTCTATGGCGAGGATGACTTCGCCGTCGAGTCGAAGGACGACGAGAGCCCGGTGACCAAGGCCGACAAGGCGGCGGATGAGCATATCTCGGCCGGTCTGCGCGCGGCCTTCCCGGATGTCCTGCTTGTGACCGAGGAACAGGCGGCCACGCATTCGGAGAGCTCGGAGAACTTCCTGATCGTCGATCCGCTCGACGGCACCAAGGAATTCATCAAGCGCCGCGGCGACTTCACCGTGAACATCGCCTATGTCGAGGCCGGCGTGCCGGTGCGGGGCGTGGTCTACGCGCCCGCCAAGGAGCGGCTGTTCTACACCAAGGCCGACGGCCAGTCGGTCGAGGAGACCGGCGGCAGCCTGGAGAACAAGGGCGAGACCGTGCCGATGGCCGTCTCGGCGCCCGATGCCGCGGCGCTGCGCGTCGTCGCCTCGAAATCGCACCGCGACCAGGCGACCGACGACTATATCGGCAAGTACGCCGTCGCCGACATGAAGAGCGCGGGCTCCTCGCTGAAATTCTGCCTGGTGGCGACCGGCGAGGCGGATATCTATCCGCGCCTGGGGCGGACCATGGAATGGGACACCGCGGCCGGGCATGCCGTGCTGACCGGCGCCGGCGGCAAGGTCGTGCGCTTTGACGATCACACGCCGCTGAGCTATGGCAAGGACGACTATGCAAACCCGTTCTTCATCGCTTACGCGCCGGGGATCGAACTTCAGCAGGCCTGAATGAGCTCCATCATCATCATCCCGGCGCGCTACGCGTCGACCCGCTATCCCGGAAAGCCCCTGGTCGAGCTGAAAGGCCCGGACGGGGAGGCGAAAAGCCTGATCCGCCGCTCCTGGGAGGCCGCCATGGCCGTCCAGGGCGTCGACCGCGTCGTCGTCGCGACAGATGACGACCGGATCCGGAGCCACGCCGAAGCCTTCGGCGCCGAGGTGGTGATGACCTCCGAAAGCTGCCGCAACGGCACCGAGCGCTGCGCAGAGGCGCTCGGCACGCTGGGCGGGGGCTACGACATCGTCGTCAACCTGCAGGGCGATGCGCCGCTGACCCCGGCCTGGTTCGTCGAGGACCTGATCGCCGGGCTTTCGGCGACGCCTGCGGCCGAGGTGGCGACGCCGGTGCTGCGCTGCGACGGCGCGGCGCTGCAGGGCTTCCGCGACGACCGCAAGGCGGGGCGGGTCGGCGGCACCACCGCGGTTTTCCGCGCTGACCGGATGGCGCTCTACTTCTCCAAGGAAGTGATCCCCTATTCCGACGGCGTGCCGACCGACGGGCCCGAGACCCCGGTCTTCCACCATGTCGGCGTCTATGCCTACCGTCCGGCAGCGCTGGCCGCCTACGGGGCGCTGCCGCTGGGCACGCTGGAGACGCTGGAAGGGCTGGAACAGCTCCGTTTCCTGGAAAATGGGCATCCGGTGCTCTGCGTCGAGGTCGAATCGCGCGGCCGCCAGTTCTGGGAGTTGAATAACCCTTCCGATGTAGAGCGAATCGAGGCTATGCTAGCATCCGAGGCGTCGGCGTCCTGATCCGTTCCTCCGCAATTTCAGCGGAGGGATGCCGGGACGGCGTTGTCGATTTGAAAACGTTGCAAATTGATTATGGGCTCCGGATACTCTCTTGGAGGATCCGCGGTCCGCAAAAAAGAGTGGAACAACAATTTATGGTTCGCGTTGATCTTCTGAGTGCAGTTGCGTGAAAAACAAGGGCAAGGTCATGAAGCACAAGGTTACGAAAGCAATTTTCCCGGTCGCCGGCATGGGGACGCGTTTCCTGCCCGCCACGAAATCCATCCCTAAAGAGATCATGACGCTGGTCGACCAGCCGCTGATCCAGTACGCGATCGACGAGGCGCGCGATGCCGGGATCGAGGAGTTCATCTTCGTCACC
>NZ_VATA01000089.1 GCF_005870025.1 Poseidonocella sp. HB161398 | reverse complement strand
GCCGCCGCCGAGCGAGCCGGTGAAGCCCACCGCCTTGATCAGCGGATGCTGCACGAGCGCGGTGCCGACATCCCTTTTTCCGCCTTGAATCAATGAGAAGGCGCCCGCGGGCATGCCGGTTTTCGCGATTGCGGCATGGATCGCCTCGGCGACGATCTCGCCGGTGCCGGGATGGGCCGAGTGGCCCTTGACGACGACCGGGCAGCCTGCGGCGAGCGCGGCGGCGGTGTCGCCGCCCGCGGTCGAGAAGGCGAGCGGGAAGTTCGAGGCGCCGAAGACGGCGACCGGGCCGATCGGCCGCTGGATCATCCGCAGGTCCGGCCGCGGCAGCGGTGCGCGCTCTGGCAGCGCCTCGTCATGGCGGCGGTCGAGATAGTCGCCGGTGCGGATATGGCTGGCGAAGAGCCGCAGCTGGCCGGTCGTCCGGCCGCGCTCGCCCTGCAGCCGGCCCTCGGGCAGGCCGGTTTCCTGGGAGCCGATCTCGGTGATGGCTTCGGCGCGGGCCTCGATCTCGTCGGCGATCGCCTCGAGGAAGGCGGCGCGCGCCTCGCGCGTCGTGTAGCCGTAGGTCCAGAACGCCTCCTCGGCGGCCTCGCAGGCGCGGTCTACCAGCGCGACGATGCCGACGGAGAAGTCATGCGCCGGGCCATGGGCGGGCTCGGAGGCGAAGGTCTGGTCCCCCGCCACCCATTCGCCGGCGATCAGGTGCTTGCCATGCGGCGTGAAGGAATTGTTATCGAGCATGAGGGAGTCCTTTCGGGACGCTGCGCGAGAAATTTGCGCCAGCCCGGGGAAGGGGCTGGCGCTTCTGGCCTCGGGAGATCAGGCCAGCTTGTAGAAACGTCGGGCGTTCTCGCCGAACACCTTGGCGAGGTCATCCGCCTCGAAAACTTCACCCAGCAACGTGCGGGCAAGGTCGACCACCTCACCATGGGTCGCCGCAAGCGTGCAGACCGGCCAGTCGGTGCCGAAGATCAGCCGGTCCGGCCCGAAGGCCTCGGCCACGTGTCGCAGGTAGGGGCGGATACGGTCGGCACTCCATCCGGGGCCGGCCTCTGTCACCATGCCCGAAACCTTGCACATCAGCCGCGGATGTGCCGCCAGGGCCGCGATATCGATGCCCCACTGGCCGAGATCTCCCGCAGTCATGTCGGGCTTTGACAGGTGGTCGACCACGCCCCTCAGAGTCGGCACCCCGGCGAGCGCATCGAGCATTGCAGGAAGGTGGCGCGGAAAGGTCAGGATGTCGAAAGGCGTGTCCCGCCGCGCCACTTCGGCCAGCGCATTCCTGAAGGCGGGACTGCCGATCAGGTCAGGGTCGTGTTCCTGGAGCATCGGGCGCAGGCCGAGCCATTTCGGATGTGCCTCGTAGAGATCGAGCCGGGCAGCGAAGTCCGGTGCTGTCATGTCGAGCCAGCCGACGACACCGGCGACGAAATGAGTGCGGTCGGCGATGCCGAGGAGGAAGTCTGTCTCCGCTTCCGTCTCCGCCGCCTGCACGAGGATGGTCCCCGAGACTCCGGCAGCGGTGTTGAGCGGCGCCAGGTCTTCGGGGCCGAAGTCCCGCAGGAGCGGCGTCAGGTCCGGGGTCATCCAGCCGTAGTCGCCGCGATCCACCTGCCAGAAGTGGTGATGCGCGTCGATGATCATGCGGGGTTCTCCCTCAGGACTCCCTTCTTCAGGATCAGGTTGGCATAGAGCCGCCGTTCACCGGTGGAGACGACAGCATAGGCCGACTGGGCGCGTTCGTAGAAGGCAAAGCGGTCGATTTCCTCCATAGTCACGGCCCCGCCGTTGGCCGAGGCCAGTTCCCGGTCGAAATCGTCATAGACCGGCGGGCGGCCGTCCGGGCAGGCCATGGCGGCGGCGGGGGCCTCGACGAAATCGTCGAGCGGCATCACCGACAGGACGGCGCCTGCCACACGGTCGGCGCCGATCCCGGGCAGGCGCACCAGGCGCTGCGCCACGGTCTCGGCCGGGAAGTTGGCGTCGGTCAGGACGATCTCGTCGCCATGGCCCATGTCGCAGAGGATCTTCAGAAGGTCGCCGGTCAGGATCGGGTCGACGGATTTGAGCATGGTCTTGTCTCCCTGGAGGTCAGGCAGCTTCGGCGCGCAGGAGTGCGTCGTCGAGATCGCGCCACAGCGCGTCGGGCAGGTCCTCGCCGAACCAGTCGACGTTCTGGCGGAGCTGTGCCGGGGTCTTTGCACCGATCACCACGCAGGTGACCGCCGGATGGCGCATGGGGAAGCGGATGGCGGCGGCGGCCAGCGGCACGCCGTGGTCGTCGCAGACTCCGCGCAGCGCCTCGACCCGGGCCACCACCTCGGCGGGGGCGTCGGCGTAGTTGAACTTCTTCCGCCCGCCCTTCGGCGCCGCGAGGATGCCGGAGTTGTAGACCCCGCCGAGCGCCAGTGCGACGCCCCGCTTCTGCGCGATCGGCAGGAAGGTCTCTTCGGCGTCGCGGTCGAGGAGCGAGTAGCGTCCGGCCAGCATGCAGCAGTCGAGGTCGGTTTCCTCCAGGGCGTCCCGGATCACCTCCCACTCGTTTACGCCGAGCCCGAAACCCTTGATGTCGCCGGCGGCCTTCAGCTCCCGCAGCGCGCGGAAGCCGCCGCCCTTGGTCAGGGCCTCCCAGTGGCGGGCGTTCAGCTCGCCATGGGTGACCGGGCCGATGTCGTGGACATAGAGCAGGTCGATGCGGTTCAGGCCCAGGCGCTGCTGGCTGTCGTCGTAGCTGCGCATCACTGCGTCATAGGAATAGTCGAAGACCTCGCGGAACGGCAGCGCGTTCCAGAACCCGGGGTCGAGCGGGTTCTTCGGCGGCTCGGGGGGCAGCTGTCGCCCGGCGCGAGTGGTGGTCATCAGCCGCCCGACCTTCGTGGACAGCATGTAGCTGTCGTCCTTTTCCCGCAGCACGTGGCCGACGAGGTGCTCGGACCGGGTCAACCCGTACATGGGCGCGGTGTCGAAATAGCGGATGCCGCAGTCCCAGGCGGCCTCGAGCGTGGCGAGCGCGTCGGCTTTGGGAACGTCGGCGTAGAGCCCGCCGAGCGGCGCCGAGCCGATGCCGAGCGCGGTGACGGAAAGCCCGGTGTCAGAGACGGGGCGGAGGGTGGAAGCGGTCAGGGTCATGGAACGATCCTTCAGGCCGGGTGACGTTTCCGGGTGCGGGCGCGCGCGAAGACCACGAGCCCGACGCCGATGAGAAGAAGCGAGCCGCGCACGATCTGGCGCTGGCTGTCGGTCCAGCCCAGGAGAGCCGCGCCGTTCAGGAGCCCGGTGAGGAAGATCACCGCAGCGAGCGTGCCGAGCACGTTGGGCTTGCCGAATTTCAGCGCCATGCCGCCCAGGAGCACCGCGGTCAGCCCGTCGAGGAAGTAGGACGTGCCGAGATAGGGTTGGCCGGAGCTGAGGTTCGCCGCCAGCAGGACGCCCGAAAGCGACGACATGAGGCCCGAGAGCAGGAACAGCACGAACAGGAGCCTGTTGACTGGCACACCGGCCTCTTCGACGGCGGCGCGGTTCTGCTCCATGGCGTAGATGTAGCGCCCGAAGGTCAGGCGTTCCTGCGCAAGCCAGGCCCCGGCGTAGAGCGCCGCCACCGCGAGGGCCAGCACTGGCAGGATGCCGACGCGCAGGTCCAGGAACCCGCCGACGAAGCCGGTGGTCGAGAGGCTGATCGAGGTGCCGAGCCCGATGGCTGCGGCGATGGAGGCCGCGAGCGCGCCAGAGGCGATGGTGATGACCAGCGCGGGCAGCCTCAGCCATGCCACCAGCCCGGCGTTTAGCCCGCCGAAGACCGCACCGATGGCAAGCCCGCCGAGCGTGGCGAGCGGCCAGCCCGCGCCGCTGGATACCAGCCCCGCCACGGTCATGTTGGCCAGCGCCGCCACCGACATGAAGGACACGTCGATCTCTCCGGCGGCGATCAGCCAGGTCAGCCCGAGGAACATCAGCGCCGCGATGGACGCCGACATCAGCATGCCGTGGATGTTGCCCGGGGCCACGAAGGTCGGGCGCAGCAGCGCGAAGATCACGAAGACCACGGCAATCAGGAGGAAGAAGCCGTAGCGCATCAGGCTCCGGCCCGGGAGGACCGCGCGCCCCGGCGTTCCGGAACGGGTGTCCAGCGAAGACTGGGTCATGTAGGTCACGCGAGGGTCTCCTTGCGGGAAAGCGCCGCCCGTATCGCGCCGGAGACGCGGGGATCGAAGCCGGCGATGGCGAGGATCAGCACGGTGCTGACGATGGCGTCGGAGTAGAAGTAGGGGATCGCGAGCAGGGTGAAGCCGTTGAGCATGAGCGACATCATCATGGTTCCGGCCAGCGTCGCGGGGATCGAGGTGCGCCCGAACAGCGCCGAGCCGAGATAGACCGCGGCGAAGGCCGGCATCAGGAGCTGGGTGCCCGCCGAGACGTTGGCCGCTCCCGAGGACGCCACGAGCAGCACGATGGACAGGCACGCGCAGAGCCCGCAGATGGCGAAGGCAGCGGCAATCATGGCACGCACCGGGACGCCCGAGTAGTAGGCCGAGACCGGGTTCTCGCCGGTGGCATAGAACGCCCGGCCGAAGCGCGACCCGTGCAGGATCAGCCCGCCCAGGAGTGCCGCGCCGAGGAGGATCGCGAACGGCCTGTCCATCCCGAGGAATCGCCCGTCGTTGATGTCGAGAAGCCCTGACATGAAGAAGTTCTTCGAAATCGACGTGCCGTTCGAGTAGAAATAGCTGAAGCCGATGGCCAGCCCGCCGGTGGCGATGGTGGTCACGATGTCCGGCAGCTTGAAGCGTGCGACCATGGCACCGTTCGCGAGGCCGAAGAGCAGCCCGACGAAGAGGCCTCCGCCGATGGCCACCGCCAGGGGCTGCCCCACCGCGATCAGCCAGCCCATGGTCATCGCTCCGAAGGAGGCGACGCCGGGAAAGCTGAGGTCGTAATGGCGCACCACGATGACGAAGGTCAGCCCCAGCGCCGCCAGCCCGTTGACGGACATGTGGCGCAGGAGCGCTCGGATGTTGCCGGTGGACAGGAACGCGGGGTTCTGGCTCCAGAACAGGAGCGCGATCACGCAGACCACGCCGACGAAGGCCAGAATGCGGACGAGAAGGGCGGAACGGGTCATCGCGCGGGGTCTCCCATGATGCCGGCATGCAGCAGGTGGTCACGTGTCAGGTCGCGGGAGGGGCTGCCCATGGGCGCCCCCTTGTAGAGCGCGACGCAGCGGTCGGCGACGCCGAAGACCTCGTCACAGTCGGACGACATGACGATCACGGCGGCGGTCTCGGACAGTTCGCGCATCAGCCCGTAGATCTTGGCGCGCGCACCGATGTCGACACCCACCGTGGGCTCAACGAAGATGTAGACATCGGACTGCCGGTAGAGTCCCTTGGCGACAACCACCTTCTGCTGGTTGCCGCCCGAGAAGCCCCGGAGCGGACGGTTCAATTTCCTCGGCTGCAGGTCAACCCGCTCGGCCAGCGCCATGGCATCGCGGCGGTTCCTGCCGAAGCGCAGGAAGCCGCCTGCCGAGGCGCGGCCGAGGTTGGCGACGGTTGTGTTGAACACCACGTCCTCCTGCATCGACAGCCCCTCGGTGCGCCGGTCGCCGGGCACGAGGAACACGCCCGCCTTCAGCGCCTGCGCCGGGGAACGGAACATCACCGGCTGGCCGTGAAGCCGCAGCTCCCCGGTGTCGGGCTGGAGCACGCCGAACAGCGTCTTCGACAGCTCGTCGAGCCCCGATCCCACCAGCCCGAAGATCCCGAGGATCTCGCCCTTGCGCGCCGTGAGGTCGATGCCGCGGAATTCGTCCGTGCGCCCGAGGCCCCGTGCCTCGAACACCACCTGCCCGTCGGTCCGGTCGGAATGCGGCGGGAAAACGTGGCCCGCCACGGTGTCGAGCATAAGGTTCGGGATGGAGATCGCCCCGCCGCGCGCCTCGTCCACCCGGTGGGTGGCGACGTTGCGACCGCCGCGGAACACGGTGAAGCGGTCGGCGATCTCGAACACCTCGTCGAGGTGATGGGTGATATAGATGATGGCCAGGCCTTGCGCCTTCAGCGTCTCCATCATGCCGAAGAGCGACTGCTTCTCGCGCTCAGTGAGGGTGGAGGTCGGCTCGTCCAGGATCAGGATGCGCGCGTTCTCCAGCCGGAGTGCGTGGAGGATGGCGACGATCTCGCGGTCGACCGCAGACATCTCGCCCACCGGCTTGCCGAGATCGATCTCGATGGGGAACCGTGAAAGGAGCGCCTGTGCCTTGCGCCGGATCTCGGCGTGGTCGACCCGGGCAAGGAACCCCGGACGTTCGCTTTCCTGGCCGAGGAAGATGTTCTCGGCGCCTGACAGGTCGCCCACCAGCTCGGGGTGCTGCTGCACCACGGCGATCCCCGCGTCGATGGCTGCACGCGGCGTTCCCAGCGCGAACTCCTCGCCCGCGATGCGGATGCTGCCGGCATCCTTCGAATACACTCCCGAGAGGATCTTGATCAGGGTCGACTTCCCGGCCCCGTTCACCCCGAGCAGGGCATGTATCTCGCCCCTGCGAAGTCCGAAATCGACCTCTCTCAGGGCGCGCACGTCCCCGAAGGTCTTCCCGATGCCCCGCATCGAGAGAAAGCTGTCCGTTTCCATCCTGTCCTCCCTGTCGCTGGATTGTCCCGCCCCTCCTGCGGGCAGAACTGCTGGAATGACCGGCCCGGACGGATCCGGGCCGGAGGGAGGGTTTCAGAGCACCCGGTTCCAGCCGATCTTGGCGGCCTCGCCCGGCTGGTCGTAGGTGTCGGGCATCTCGTCGAGCCCGGCGAGGCTTTCCTGGGTAACCGCGTAGGTCGGGGTGATGACAAAGCGGGGGGCACTCCGGCCCTTGGCGACTTCGACGGCGTAGAAGGCGTTCATGTAGGCCATCTCGTAGAAGCTCTGCGCCATGGTGATCTTGAAGGGCGACCCGGCGGCGATGTACTCGAAGCTCTGCTGGCCGCCGTCGATGCCGGTGATCATCACGTCGCGGCCCGAAGCGCGGATGGCCAGCATCCCCTCGGAGGCGGCGCCGTCCCAGGCGCACCAGATGGCGTCGAGTTCGGGGTTCGCGGTCAGGATCTGGTCGACGACCTGGCGCGGTGTGGTGGAGCCGCCCAGGGCAAAGGCGATTTCCGAGACGATCTCGATCCCCGGGTTGCGCACGAACACCGACTTTGCGCCCAGCGTCCGCTGGTCCCAGCTCTCGTTCGAGGGCAGCGACACCAGCGCCACCTTTCCTGGCCCGCCGAGCTGGTCGACGATGTACTGCGCGGGATATGCTCCGAGGCCGAAGTTGTTCGACATGGCGGTCGACGTCACGGTGGTGTTCGGCACGTAGCTGTCGCCGATGAAGATCGGGATGCCCGAGGCCACCGCCTGCTGCACTGCCGGGGAGATCGCCGCCGCGTCTGCCGGGGTGATGAAGATCGCGGTTGGCTTCGACTCGACGAAGGCGAGGATCTGGTCCGCCTGCTTCTTCACGTCGTAATTCGCGTCCGCGATGGTCAGCTCGCCGCCCAGAAGCGACACGGCGTCCTTGTAGCCGTTGACGATGTGGCGGCCGGATTCCCACACGGTCCAGCCGAGAGAGGCGCAGAACTTCATGTCGTCGTCGGACTGCGCGCGCGCCATCCCCGGACGCAGGAGCGTCGCGGCCACGGTGGCCGCGGCTCCTGCGCTGAGCAGGCCGCGGCGGGTCAGCTTGATGCCGCTGTGTTCGGTCACGAACTGGGGCTTTGCGGTGAATTCTTCGGTCATGTCTGTCCTCCCGTTCGGGGCGCACGCCCCGGTTGCCCTTCCGCCTCCCGGAAAGGGTGCGGCGTCCCCTTGCGGGACCGCCGGTCTCCGATGCGCGCTCAGGCCGAGCGGCGCAGGATGTCCAGATACTCTGCCTCGGTGGCGATCTTCGGATTGGTGCCGTGGCAATGGTCCTTCATCGCCGCGCGGGACACCTCTTCCATCATCGCCTCGGTGACCCCCATGGCTCCGAGCCCCGACGGCATGCCCAGGCGCTGGTTCAGCTCGGCGCATTTCTCCGCCGGATCGCCGCCGAAGCGACCGGCCAGAACGTCCCATTTCGCGCCGATGACTTCGCGATTGAAGCGCAGGACCTCGGGCATGAGCACGGCGTTGAGCGTGCCGTGGTGCAGGTTGAGTTCGCGGATGGCGCCCAGCGGATGAGTCAGCGCATGGACCGCCCCCAGCCCCTTCTGGAACGCCATCGCGCCCTCCAGGGCACAGACCATCATGTCCCGGCGAGCCGATATATCGGCGCCGTCGGCCGTGGCTGCCTCGATCGCGCGCAGTCCGCAGTCAAGCCCGTGCAGCGCGATCGCCTCGGCAGGCGGGTTGAACGAAGGCGCCATGTAGGTTTCCAGGCAGTGCGAGATCGCATCCATCCCCGTTGCCGCGGTCAGCATCGGCGGCAGCCCGTAGGTCAGCTCCGGATCACACAGCGCGATGTTCGGCAGGTTGTGGGGCGACAGGATGCCGAGCTTGCGGCCCTCCGCGGTGATGATGACCGCCGCACGGCCCACCTCGGATCCTGTGCCGGCGGTTGTGGGCACGGCGATCAGCGGGCAGATATTGCCGTGGATCTTCGCGACCCCGCCGTTGACCGCCGCGTACTGATCTAGCGGCGGCCGGTGTCCGGTGAGGATGCGGACGGCCTTGGCCAAGTCGAGCGAGGAACCGCCGCCGATTCCGACGATTCCGTCGCAGTCCCCGGCCCTGTACATCTCCAATGCGGCCATCACTGCGTCTTCGGTCGGGTTCGGCGGCGTGCCGTCGAACACCGTTGCGGTCTCGAGTCCGGCGGTGACACGGCAGATCATGCCGGTGGCCGCGAGGCCCTTGTCGGTGGCGATCAGGGGCCGGGTGACGCCAAGCTCCGCCAGTAGCGCCGGGAGGCGGGCGATGCTGCCTTCCCCGAACTCGATGCGGGTGAGGTAGCCGATGGTTCCGGACACGGTTCCATGCCCCGCCTCGGGGGTGGTGCGAATGTTCATGCGATCCTCCCAGATCAGCTTCTGCTCTGTCGGCGCGGCACTCCTCAATGCCAGATCAACACCGAACTCATATATTGGCAACCCTGCAACCAATATATGAGTTTGTCAACGGGCAAGATTTGAGATTGCACTTTCCCCTTATTTGTGGATTATATGGCCATGCGGGAGGGAAATGCATGCAACAAAAGCAGCCGCAGAAATCCGGACAGATATATGAGTTACTCCGCCGCGCCATCGTGATGCTGGAGATGAGACCGGGGGCGCCGATTTCTGAGAAAGAGCTCTGCGCCGCCTACGGAGTCTCCCGGACCCCGGTGCGGGAAGCTATCCAGAAGCTTGCCGAAGAAGGGCTGGTGAACGTGATTCCCCATTCGGGAACCTATGTCAGCCAGATCTCCTTCGCCGGCGCGGAAGAAGGATTCGTGATCCGCAGGGCGCTGGAAATCGAAGGGGTCCGGCGGGCTGCCGAACGGGCAGGCAAAAGCCCGGAGCTGGTCAGGGAACTCGACGCGATCACCGTCAGGATGCAGCAGATCGTCGACCAGGACCTTCTGGACACCTATATCGACGCCGACGACGCCCTGCACAGCACCATCGCCAAGATGAGCGGCATGACCCGGCTGTGGAAGTTCATCTCGATGGCGAAGGTGGACCTCGACCGCATGCGCCAGCTCTCGGCACCGGTCCCAGGGCATCTGGCCCGGGTGACGGACCAGCACATCCAGATCGTCGAGGCCCTCAAGCGCGGCAAGCCGGACCAGGCGGAGCTGGCGATGCGCATCCATCTCGAATCGTCGTTCGACGTGATGGCCGGGCTTCTGAGGCTGGGAAAGGGATTATTCGTGGAGGAGCCCGGACAGTGACCATCAAGCAGAATTTCGTTCCACCGCTGATCCTGCTGAACCCGCAGGACAACGTGGCGGTGGCCCGGCAGAGGATCGACCCGCGCGAAACCGGGCCGATCGACGGGATCCTTCCCTCGGGCACGATCCCGCGCGGCCACAAGATGGCGCTGGCCCCGGTTGCCGCGGGCCAGCAGGTGGTCAAGTACGGCCAGATCATCGGCTTTGCCACCACGGACATTGCCGCCGGCGACCACGTGCACACGCACAATCTGGCCGTAGGCGAGTTCATGCGCGACCACGCCTTCTGCGCCGATTACCGGCCCCTGCCGGAGGTCGTCGCGGAAGCCACATTCGAGGGATACCGGCGTGCCGACGGACGGGTGGGGACACGCAATTACGTGGTGGTGATCAGCTCGGTCAACTGCTCGGCCACGGTGTCCCGGGCGGTCGCGGCGCATTTCACCCCCGAGGTCATGGCCGGCTTTCCCGGCGTCGACGGCGTCATCGGCCTGACCCACGGCGGGGGCTGCGCCTTCAACACCAGGACCGAAGGCTACGACTACCTGACCCGCACCATCGCCGGCTATGCGACCCACCCCAACGTCGGCGGCGTGCTGATGATCGGCCTGGGCTGCGAGACCAACCAGATCCCGGCGATCCTCGAGCGTGAAGGCCTGGCGGAAGGCGACCGGCTGCAGACCATGACCATCCAGGCGGTGGGCGGCACCCGCCGCACCGTCGCCGCGGGAATCGAGGCGGTGGAGCGGATGATGCCGCTGGTGGGCGCCGTGCACCGCGAAACCGTTCCGGCCGACGAGCTGGTGCTGGCGCTCGAATGCGGCGGCTCCGACGGCTATTCGGGGATCTCGGCGAACCCCGGCCTCGGCCATGCCGCCGACCTGCTGATCCGCGCAGGCGGCACGGTGATCCTGTCGGAAACCCCCGAGATCTACGGCGCCGAGCATCTGCTGACCCGCCGTGCCGCGAAGCCGGAGGTGGCGGAGAAGCTCCTCGAGCGGATCGAGTGGTGGCGCGACTATGCGGCCCGCAACCACGCCGAGATGGACAACAACCCCAGCCACGGCAACAAGCAGGGCGGTCTGACCACCATCCTGGAAAAATCGCTGGGCGCAGTGGCCAAGGGCGGCTCGGGTCCGCTGGAGGCGGTCTATGAATACGCCGAACGGGTGACCTCGAAGGGGCTCGTGTTCATGGACACCCCTGGCTACGACCCGGTGGCGGTCACAGGCCAGGTGGCGGGGGGAGCGAACCTGATCGCCTTCACCACCGGCCGCGGCTCGGTCTCGGGGTTCAAGCCGACCCCGTCCCTGAAACTCGCCACCAATTCCGAGATGTACAAGCACATGTCCGAGGACATGGACATCGACTGCGGTACCGTCGTCACCGGGGAGGAGACCATCGAGGCCCTGGGCGAGCGGATCTTCGCGCTGATGCTCGCCACCGCGTCGGGGCGGCACACCGCCAGCGAGGAGCTGGGCTACGGCGACAACGAATTCGTGCCCTGGCAGGTGGGCGCAGTGATGTAATGCGACCGGCCGCAGCGGTCCTCGCGACCCGCGGCCACGAAGCAGGAGGAGGCTTCGACATGGATATGACGGAACGATTCTACGACGTGATCATCGTCGGCTCCGGCGTCGGCGGCGGCGCCATGGCCAACAGGCTGGCCGCAACTGGCGCGCGGGTTCTGGTGATCGAGCGCGGGACCTATCTGCCCAGGGAGGCCGACAACTGGTCGGTCAAGGCAGTGTTCCACGAGAAGAAGTACACCACCGCCGAGACCTGGCGCGACCGCAGCGGCAAGGCGTTCAACCCCTCGACCTTCTACTACGTGGGCGGCAACTCCAAGTTCTTCGGGGCGGCGACCGTGCGGTTCCGCAAGGAGGATTTCGAGGACCTTGAGCACGAGGACGGCGTCGCCCCGGCCTGGCCGGTCTGCTACGACGAGTTCGCGCCCTACTACGACGAAGCCGAACGGCTGATGGGCACCCACGGCACTGCCGGGGCCGATCCGATCGAGCCGCCGCGCTCTGGTCCCTTCCCCTACCCCGCCATCGGCCACGAGCCCGAGATCGAGGCGATCGCAGGCAGGCTGCGCGAGAAGGGGCTGAAGCCCTTCCCGCTGCCCATCGCCATCGACCGCCACGAGGGCGGCGCTTGCATCCGCTGCGCCACTTGCGACGGCTTTGCCTGCAAGCTCGGCGCCAAGAACGATGCCGAGGTGCGGCTCGTGGGCCCTGCCCTTCAGACCGGACTCGTGGACCTAGTGCTGGAAACCAAGGCGCTGCGCTTCGTCACCGACCCCTCGGGCCGCCGCGTCACCGGGGTGGAAGTGGAGCAGGACGGCCACCGCCGCACCATCCACGGCGACCTCTTCATCTCTGCCGCCGGCGCGATCAACTCCGCGGCGCTCTTGCTGCGCTCAGCCAATGACAAGCACCCGACCGGTCTGGGCAACAACAGCTCCGACCAGCTCGGCCGCAACTACATGGCCCACAACAACACCGCGATGATGGCAGTGCACCCGTTCCGCAAGAACAAGGTGACCTTCCAGAAATCCATCGCCATCAACGACTTCTACCTGGCCAACGAGGTCCGGCCCTACCCCATGGGCAATGTCCAGGGCCTCGGCAAGCTGCAGGGCGGGATGCTGACCGCGAACGTGCCCTTCATCCCCGAGTGGCTGATGGACCGTTTCGCCGAGCGCTCCGTCGACTGGTGGATCATGTCCGAGGACCTGCCCGATCCGGAAAACCGCATCACGCTCGACTCCGACGGCACCATCCGGGTGAATTACACCGCGAACAACCTGAAGGCCCACAACGAACTGGTGCGCCACTGGTCGAAGGTCATGCGGTCGCTCGGGTACCCCATCATCCTGACACAGAAGATGGACATCACCGTGTCCATGCACCAGTGCGGCACCGCGCGGTTCGGGACCGACCCCGCGACATCCGTTCTGGACCAGCATTCGAAGGCATGGGACCTCGACAACCTCTACGTCGTCGATGCGTCCTTCCTGCCGAGTTCGACGGGGTTCAACCCGTCCCTGACCATCGTCGCCCAGGCGGTCCGCGTGGCCGAGCATCTGGCGACAAACGTGCTGAAGGCAACGACGACGGCGGCCTGAGGAGGGCTCGCCTGCAGGGAGGAATCCATGAGTACCGAAACGACCGGGGGTCTGTTCGACCTCACCGGAAAGGTGGCGCTTGTCACCGGGGCATCGCGCGGCATCGGCAAGACACTGGCCTTGGGACTGGCCGCCCAGGGGGCCGACGTGGTGGTTAACTACGCCTCGGCCGCGGACCGGGCCGCCGAGGTGGTGGCCGAGATCGAGGCCATGGGCCGCCGCGCCCTCGCCATCAAGGCGGATGTTTCGCAGGAAGCGGACGCGGACCGGCTGGTGGCCGAGGCGGTGGAGGCCATGGGCCGCATCCACATCCTCGTCAACAACGCCGGCATCGTGCTGCCTGCCAATGCCGAAGACCAGAGCCTGGACGACTGGCGCCGCACCATGTCGGTGAACCTCGACGGCGTGTTCCTCGTGTCCCGCGCCGTGGGCCGCCATATGATCGCGGCCGGAGGCGGCTCGGTCATCTCCATCGGCTCCATGTCGGGGCGGATCGTGAACTGGCCGTTCCGCCATGCCGCCTACAACGTGTCGAAGGCGGGCGTGCACATGCTGACGAAGTGCCTGGCCACCGAATGGGCGGAACACGGCATCCGCGTGAACGCGATCGCGCCGGGCTACATCCGTACCGAGCTGACCGACGAGGTGCTGAAGGAGCACCCCGGCGTGGTCCGCGACCACTGGGCCAAGGGCGCGGTGCAGAACCGGATTGGCGAAACCCGTGAACTGGTCTCCGCCTGCGTCTATCTCGCAGCGGAAAGCTCGAGCTTCACCACCGGCGAGATCATCACCATCGATGGCGGCCTGACGCTGCGCTGAAGGAGGACACCATGGCAAACGACATGACCGCGGACATCCGCGCGGAGGCGAAGACGCCGCAGAAGCTCTACGGCAGCACCCGTGCCTATGGCGGTCCCCTGCGCTACGTGCAGGGGCCGGGGGTGCTGAAGGACATCGGTCGGTATGCCGCGACTCTGGCCGACCAGGCGGTCCTGCTGATGGACGGCTTCGTGCAGGACACCTACGGCGACGGCCTTTCGGCGTCGCTCGGGGCGGCGGGCGTTGGGGTCACCGCGCTACGTTTCGGCGGCGAATCCACGGACACCGAGGTCGCGCGCTGCGTCGAGGCCGCCCGCGCGGCCGGGGCCGGTGTGGTGATCGGCGTGGGCGGCGGCAAGACGCTCGACACCGCCAAGCTGACCGCCCGCGACGTGGGCGCGCGGATCATGACCGTGCCCACCATCGCCTCCACCGACAGCCCTACCAGCGCCATTGGCGTGATCTACACGGAGGACGGAGTCTATGTCCGGGTCGAACAGAGCCCGAGGAACCCCGACGTGGTTCTGGTGGACAGCGAGGTCATCCTGAAGGCCCCGGTCCGCTTCCTTGCCGCCGGCATGGGCGATGCGCTGTCGACTTGGGTGGAGGCCCGGTCGAACTTCGAGAGCCGGTCGAGGAACTACGTCGCCGGGGGCTATGCGCCGTCGATTGCCGGGGCGCAGATTGCCCGGGCCTGCCACGACACCCTGATGCGCGACGGCGTCGCCGCCTTCCACGCGGCCAAGGCGGGCTGCCTGACCCAGGCGGTGGAGAACATCATCGAGGCGAACACGCTGCTCTCGGGCCTCGGCTTCGAGAACTGCGGCGTCTCCGCGGCGCACGGGGTCCATGATGCCCTGACCGTGCTGGAGCCCACGCACAGCTTCATGCACGGCGAGAAGGTCGCCTTCGGCATCGTCTGCCTGCTGGTTCTGGAAAACCGCGACCCCGGGGAGGTCCGCGAGGCGGTGACCTTCTGCGACGCCATCGGCCTGCCCGTGACGCTGTCCCAGCTCGGGCTCGCCGACGTCACCGATGCGGACCTCATGCGCGTGGGCGAGGCCGCCATGGACCCGGCAAGCGTCATCCACTCGGTTCCGGTCCCGCTCGATGCGCAGAAGATCGCCCATGCGATCCGCGCCGCCGACGTCATCGCCCGGTCGATCACCGGCCGCTGATCAAGCCGCCGCCCCACCGCGGGCGGCGCCCCCCCCCGAGAGGCGGAGCCGTGACCGCCCTCACCCAGACACGGCAGGAGGAGATACCCATGCAGCTTGCCCCCCAGCAGGCGGCAGACCCGGGCGTGCACGCGCCGGTCCTGTCGCTCCGCGACATAAGCAAGTCCTTCGGGCCGGTGCAGGCGCTGAAGGACGTCCGCTTCGACCTGCGATCCGGCGAGGTTCATGCGCTCATGGGCGAGAACGGCGCCGGGAAATCCACGCTGGTCAAGGTGCTGGCGGGCATGCACCGGCCCACCTCGGGCACCATTGCCGCCGGCGGGTCCGAGGTTGCCTTCGGCTCGGCCCGGGACGCCACCGCCGCCGGCATCGCCGTGGTCCACCAGGAACTTCTGCTGTTCGGCGAGATGACCGTGGCGGAGAACGTGTTCTCCGGCCGCTATCCGCGCAGCCGCGCGGGCATGATCGACTGGGGCCTGGTCCGCCGCCGGGCGCGCGCGCTTCTGGCCGATCTGGACTGCCACGACCTCGACGTGGACGCCAAGGTGGCCAGCCTCTCGGTCGCCATGCGCCAGCGGGTGGAGATCGCCCGCGCCCTGAACCAGAACGCGAAGGTGCTGATCCTCGACGAGCCCACCGCGGCGCTGGCAGAGAAGGACGCCGAGCGGCTTCTGGACATCGTGCTCAGGCTCCGCGCCCGGGGCGTCGGCATCGTCTACGTCAGCCACCGCATGAACGAGATCTTCCGCATCTCCGACCGCATGACCGTGCTGCGCGACGGCCAGTACGTGGGCACCGTGGACGCCGCCGCCACCTCCGAGGCGGACCTGATCGCCATGATGGTCGGGCGCAGCATCGACCAGGTCTTCCCCAAGGTGGAAGCCCAGATCGGCGCCCCGGTGCTGGAGGTCCGCGGGCTCAGCTCCGGTCCGCTGGTGCAGGACGCGACCCTGACCGTGCGCGCGGGCGAGATCGTCGGGCTTGCCGGGCTCGTGGGCTCCGGACGGACCGAGCTGGCGCTGACGCTGTTCGGCATCACGCCCGCCACCTCGGGCACCATCGCCATCGACGGGCAGGAGGTGAGGATCGGCTCGCCCAAGGCGGCAAGGGACGCAGGCATCGCCTATGTCCCCGAGGACCGTGGCCATCAGGGGCTGGTGAAGCCCATGGCGATCCGGGAAAACATCTCCATGGCGGTGCTCGACCGGCTCAGCCCCGGCGGCATCCTGCGCAAGGGCGACGAGAAACGCATCGCCGCCGAGGGTTTCCGCCGGTTGGGCGTCCGCGCCGCCGGCATCGAGCAGCCCGTGGGCCAGCTCTCGGGCGGCAACCAGCAGAAGGTCGTCATCGCCAAGTGGCTCGAGACCCGGCCGAAGCTCCTGATCCTCGACGAACCCACCCGCGGCATCGACGTCGGCGCAAAATCCGAAATCCACCGGCTGATGGGCGAGATGGCCCAGCAGGGCCTGGCGATCCTGATGATCTCGTCGGAACTGCCCGAGGTGCTGGCGATGTCCGACCGCGTCCTGGTGGTGGCCGAGGGCCGCATCGCCGCCGAACTGCCCCGCGGCGAAGCCACGCCGCAGACCGTGGGTCACGCCATGACCCGTCGCACCGGCACCACCGCGCACGGGAGGGCGCGCCCATGACCGACATGACCATCGACCGGCCCGATGCCGGGGCCCCCATGACCGGCGCGCTCCGCCGGGTGCTGCGCGAATACGGCCACGAACTCCTGGTGGCGCTGGCCATTCTCGTGCTGCTCGCCGTGGTGGGGACGATCAATCCCCGCTTCGTCAGCGCCCGCAACATGACCTCGGTATTCTCCGGCAATGCCTATATCGCGGTTGCGGCCATAGGCATGACCATGATCATCGTGATCCGCCAGATCGACCTGTCCGTGGGCGCGCTGATCGGCGTGCTCGCCACCATCTCGGGCACCATCGCGGTCAGCGGCGCGCCCGTGTGGGTCGCATGGGCCGCCCCGGTGATCTGCGGCGCCGCGATCAGCTCCGTGACCGGCGTGCTCGTGGCCTATGCCGGGATCCCCTCTATCGTGGTGTCGCTGGGCATGATGGCCATCCTGCAGGGCGGCCTGATCTCGGTCACCGGGGGTGCCTGGATTTCCGACCTGCCCCCCGCTTTCCTCCTGGCCAAAATGAAGGTGCTGGGCCTGCCCATGCCGCTGGTCTGGGGCGTGGTGCTGACCAGCGCCGCAGCGGTCTGGATGCGCATGTCGGCCTTCGGCCGGTCGCTCTACCTGATCGGCGGAAACGCCGAGGCCGCCCGCGCTGTGGGCATCCCGGTGCGCCGCCGCATCGTCGCGGTCTTCGCCATCCACGGCGCCTTCGCCGGGCTCGCCACGCTTCTTTTCGCGACCCAGCTTCAGGTGATCCAGTCGACCACGCCTGCGAACCTCGAACTCGTCATCATCACCGCCGCGGTGATCGGCGGCGTGTCGATCCTCGGCGGAACCGGCACCGTGATCGGCGCCAGCCTCGCCGCCGTCCTCTTCGCCGCAATCGGATCGGCGCTGATCTTCGTCAACGTCTCGGCCTACTGGCTCCGGGCGCTGATCGGGGTGCTGATCCTTCTGACCGTACTCGCCGACGTCATGCGGCGGCGCCGCGAAACCCGGGCCGGAGGCCACTGACATGATCAACCGCCACTCCCACGAGGCCGTGCTCGCGGTCCTTGCCGCCCTCGCCATCGCCGTGCTCGCCCTGCAGTCGGCCGAGTTCCTGACCCCTGCCAACCTGATGAACCAGGGCCGGCTGATGACCGAAGTCGCGCTGGTGGCGCTGGTGATGACCTTCGTCATCGCTTCGGGCGGCATCGACCTGTCCGTGGGCTCGATCATGGGGCTCTCCGCGGTGCTCCTGGGCACCTTCTGGCAGAAAATGGGAATGCCATTGCCCCTTGCAATGGTGCTGGTCCTGTTCTCCGGCGCGCTCTGCGGCCTCTTCAACGGCTTCATCATCGTGCGTTTCGGCATGCCGCCGCTCATCGCCACTCTGGGAACGCTGGCGCTCTACCGCGGCCTGGCCGAGGGTATCAGCCAGGCCCGCTCGGTCCGGGGCTGGCCCGAGTGGTTCGCCCAGATCGGCCAGGGCAGCTTTGCCGGGGTGCCCGTGCAGGTGTGGATCCTGCTGGCCGCAATGGCGGTGGCCGTGGTGATCCTGGGCTACAGCCGCTGGGGCCGCACGGTCTACGCCATCGGATCCAGCGAGACGGCCGCCCGCTTCGCCGGCCTGCCGGTCGATGCCGCCAAATACGCGGTCTACACCGCCTCGGGGCTCGCCGCCTCGCTCGCGGCGATCATCTTCGTGTCCCGCGTGTCCACCACCCGGTCCGACATGGGCACCGGGCTGGAGCTGGACGTCATCACTGCGGTGGTGCTCGGCGGCACCAGCATCTTCGGCGGCCGCGGCACCATCATCGGCACCGTACTGGGGCTAGTGGTGATCCAGGCGCTGGAAAGCGGCCTGTCGCTTGCAGGCATCAAGGGCGACGGCACCATCGTGCTGATCGGAGTCGTGCTGATCCTGACGCTCCTGGCGAGCACTTTCGCAGAAAGCCGGGCGCGCGCTTGACACGCGTCCTGCCACAACCCGCGGCCCCTGCCGCGGCACCAAGGGGCGAGGAGGCCCCCCGCATCTCGCGGACCCAACGGAGGAGAAAGACCTTGAAAACCCAGTTCCTGCGCAGCCTTGCCGGCCTTGCCGGCAGCACTGCCATCGCCCTCGCCGGGGTCACCGCACCGGCCTTCGCCCAGTGGACCGGCGGCGACGACCTGCCCACGAACCCGCTGTCCTGCGACGCCAGCACCCCCGCACCAGCCCCGGTGGCCTACAACGGGGGCCAGCCTGCGGATGCGACCGCCAAGGCCGGAATGAACCTGCGCGTGGTCGACGTGCCGAAGCTCGTCGGCATCGGCTATTTCAACGCCACTTCCGCGGGCGTGGCCGAGGCCGCCGGTGACATGGACGACATGTCAGCCACCACCGATGGCCCGGCCCAGGCCAATATCGACGACCAGATCACCCTGATCGACAACTACATCACCTCGGGCGTAGACGGCATCCTATTTGCCGCCAACGACCCGGTGGCGATCGCGCCGCTCCTCCGGAAGGCGCTCGGCGCCGGCATCCACGTCGTGGGATACGATAGCGACGCCGAGCCCGACGCCCGCGAGTGGTTCATCAACCCCGCCGAATTCAACGGCGTCGCCAAGACGCTGATGGACGAACTGGCCCAGCAGGTGGGCGAGGACGGCAGCTTTGCAATTGTCACCTCCACCTTCACCACGCCGAACCAGGCGCGCTGGATCGCCGAGATGGAAGCCTACCAGTCCAAGTGCCATCCGGACATGGAGTGGCTGGAGTCTGTCGAGGCGCAAGAGGACAATATCCTGTCCTTCAACCAGGCGATGACGCTGATCAACAAGTACGGTGACGATCTGGACGGGATCGTCGGCATGACCTCGGTGGCGACCCCGGCGGCCGCCGAAGCGGTGACCCAGGCCGAGCTCTGCGGCGAAGTAGCGGTCATGGGACTTGCAACCCCGAACGCGATCCGCCCCTACATCAAGTCCGGCTGCATGGAAGACGCGGTGCTCTGGAGCCCGGTGGATATGGGCTATGCGGCGCTCCACGTTCTGCGCGCCGCCGTCGGCGGCACGCTGAAGCCCGGCGATACGACTGTGGAGGCCGGCCGCCTCGGAACCCTGCAAATCGTCAACGGCTCCGAGGTTCTGCTTGGCGACCCGGTGGTCTTCAATGCCGGCAACGTCGAAAACTACGACTTCTGAGAACGACCGCCGGCGGGGATGTCCCGTCGGCAAACCAAATTGTCCAGTCCGTGACTACCGCACCAGATCGTCGCGATGGGAGCACAAGAGCCCGATGGCGAAAAGGCATTCCGTGCTGCGAATACCGCCTACCGCGCGATCCGCTCCCTCGAGTCGGCGTTGTTGGGCCTGAGCTGGCTGGGCGCGCTCATGGCACAGCGCAACACAGGGTCCCTGGAAATGCGGTAGCCGTTTGCCCGGCTCATCCCGGCCTTCGCCGCAGCGGTCTCGACGGGATGGTCCTGTCTCAGCATCATGAAGAGCCTCATCTGGTGATCGGTTACATGGCGCCCCGGCACAAGGGTGGTTCTCCATTCCTCAAAACCACCAGCCTAAGCGGGACGGCCGCGATCACGGGCCC
>NZ_VATA01000088.1 GCF_005870025.1 Poseidonocella sp. HB161398 | reverse complement strand
GGACCCGGAAACGGCTTGCGTCTTGCGGGTAGATCGTGCCCACCGCCGCCGCGAGAGAGTCGACATAGGCACAGATCACGCGGCTGTCGAAAACTGGTTCGTCATCGGCCAAAAGCGCGCAGGGCACCTTGCCCGAAGCATTGTGGCGCACGATCTCCGCGTCGCGCTGAACCGGGCCCGCTGCCGAGGGCAGCGCCTCGATCTGGTCGGCCACGCCGCGCTCGTGCGCCGCAACCCAAACCTTCCGCACATAGGGCGAGGCTGGCGAGTGGAACAGTCTGATGGTCATGTCTTCCTCCGGGAATTGGTGCCGCGTCTGGACCGTCCGGCAGGGACGGTCGCGGCGGGCACGCGCAGAAAATCGTCGGGATAGAGTTCCAGATGCGACAGGAGATGTTCCAGCGCATAGGTAATGTGTTCATGCATGATCGCGCCCGCGCGGTCCCCCTGGCCGCGGGCCAGAGCATGTGCGATTCGGCTATGGTCATCGTGCGATCTGCGGATCACGTCATAGTCGCGCCACATGATGATCCGGTCCGACGCCATCGGAACGTCATGCAGCCGCTCGACGAAGTCCCGGATCCAGGGATTGCCGGCGATGCGGATCACCAGGTCGTGGAAAGCCACGTTCATCTGCCGGTAGGACCCGAGGTTATCTGCCACGAGCTCACCCGGCGCGAGCAGGGCATCGCCCTCCTCGACCAGAGCTGCCAGCCGGTCCGCAACTTCGGTGGTCATGTTGGCGGCAGCCTTGCGGCAGGCCATCGCCTCCAGCTCGGCACGCACCTCGAACGCCCCGACCATTTCTTCATATGAGAATTCGCGCACGCGAAAGCCGCGGTTGCTTTCGTAGACCACAAGCCCTGACTGGGTCAGCGCCGTCAGCGCCGTGCGCAGCGGCGTGCGCGAGACGCCCAGCATTTCGGCCAGCTGGTCCTGATGCAGCTTGTCTCCCGGACGCAGCTCGCCACGCAGAATCGTCTCCCGCAGCCGCGCGACCGCGATCTCTGTACTCGTCGATGCATCTGACATGTCCACTTCTCCACCTGCCGGTCCGGTCGCCAGCGGCACGACCCATCAAGTCCTCTCGGGGAGCATAATTTATCCAAAACCAACATTACAGCTAAAAACTTCCTTGCCATTTCCGTCGTTTTGTGTCCATTTCAAATGCAACGATCTTGGGAGGATCCATACATGTCAGGACTTTGCCTGGTCACCGGCGCCGCCGGGGGCATCGGGAAGGCCGTCGCCAACCGCATGGCCGCCGACGGCTTCACCGTGCTCGCCGCAGATCTCGACCACGCGCGTGCCGAGGCTGCTCTGGCGGACCTGCAGGGCGAGGGCCATCGTGCCATCGCGCTCGACGTCTCGGACGAAGCCGCCGTTGTATCGGCTTTCAGGGCGGCCGAGGACCAGGGTCGGCCCATAGCCCATGTGGTCGCGGCGGCGGGTATCCTGCTGTTCGCGCCGGATGGCGACCGCCCGCCACTGACCGAAATCGCGCTGAAGGACTGGGACCTGACGCAGCGGGTCAATTCGACAGGAACGTTCCTGCTCCTGCGGGAATATCTGCGCAGCACCGCCCGCGCGGACACGAAAGGCGGCCGCTTTGTCGGCTTCACCTCAGTCGCGGCTCAGCTTGGCGGCTATCGTTCGAGCGCGGCCTACATTGCCTCGAAAAGCGCGGTCCTGGGCCTGATGAAAGCCGCCGCGCGGGAGGCCGCGCCGCGCGGCATCACCGTCAACAGCGTGGCCCCGGGCCTGATCGACGCGCCGATGCTGCACCAGTCGCTCTCGCCCGAGAACTACGGCGCGGTCGCAGCCAACATCCCGCTCAACCGCATCGGAACGCCCGAAGAGGTGGCGGGAGCCGTGGCATTCCTGATGGGCCCGGACGCCGCCTATATCACGGGCGCGGTCATCGATGTGAACGGCGGCTACCGGATGCAATGACGGCGGCAGGAGCGGGCCTCCGGCCCGTGCCGACGGCAACGACAGCGCGCGGGGAGGAGGCGCCATGTTCGCAATACTGAGAAATCTCACCACGGCTCTCGCAGTGCTGGCCGGCATGTCAGTGGCGCTGATGATGCTGCATGTCATGGCCGACGTGATGGGCAAGTACTTCTTCCATTATCCGGTGCCCAGCACCGCCGAGGTGGTCGCCAACTACTACATGATCGCGGTCGTGTTCCTGAGCCTCGCCTGGGTCGAGGCCAAGGGCAGCGCGATTTCGGTCGACCTGATCTATGATGCAGCGCCAGCGGGCGCCCAGCGGATCATGCGCAAGATCGGCGAGGCGGTGACGCTGGCCTTCTACATCGGGCTCGGCTGGTTTTCCTGGGACGTGGCGATCCGCGCCTGGAAGGTCAACGAAAGCGTCGACGGGCTGTGGCGCGTGACCATCTGGCCAGCCAAGTTCATGCTGCCGATCGGAATCGCGCTGGCTTGCCTGGTGCTGCTGGTCCGCATCTTCGCCGAACCCCGCATCCGCATTGACGGCGGCCATCCAGAACACAGCGAAGCGGAGGCCTGACATGGAGCGCATCGAACTTGGATTCGCGGGTCTCGGACTCGTCCTGATGTTGATTGGCGTGCGCGTGCCGATCGGCGCCGCCATGGGCACCAGCGCCTTCCTCGGCATCTGGGCGATGATGGGATGGAAACCGGCCATCGGCATTACCAAGGCCGTGCCCTTCACGCTGATCGGTGACTGGAACTTGTCGGCGATCCCGATGTTCCTGTTCATGGGCTTCATTGCTGTCGAGGCAGGGCTCACGCGCGGACTCTTCGGCGCAGCCCGCATCCTGCTTGCGCGCATTCCCGGAGGCCTCGCTTCCTCGACCGTGGTTGCCTCGGCGCTCTTCGCTTCGGCCTCCGGGTCATCGGTGGCGACTGCCGCAGCCTTCTCGCGCATCGCCGTGCCCGAGATGCTGAAGTCGAGCTACAACAGCGGGCTGGCGACCGGCTCGGTGGCGGCGGCTGGCACGCTCGGCGCGCTGATCCCGCCCTCTGTCCTGATGATCGTCTATGGGCTGCTGCTCGACACGTCGATCAGCACGCTCTTCATCGCCGGCATCCTGCCCGGACTGCTCACTGCCATGGCCTTCATCGGGCTCGTCTCGATCCGTTGCAGCCTCAACCCGTCGCTGGCGCCACGGGTGGCAGTAGAAGTGTCGAAGGAAGAGCGGCGCGCGTTGATCATGGACGCCTGGCCGCTCCCGGTCCTGATCCTGGGCGTGATGGGCGGCATCTTCTCGGGCATGTTCACGGCCACGGAGGCTGGTGCGGCCGGTGCTTTCCTCGCTTTCACGATCGCCGGTCTGCGCGGTCGGCTCAGCCTGCCGGTCCTGCGCCGGGCCCTGGTCGACACCGCCTCGGGCACCTCCGAGATTTTCATCGTCGTGCTCGGGGCCGCGCTGTTCTCGCGGTTCGTGGCCCTGGCGACGATCCCCGATTTCGTCGTGGGCCTCTTCGACGGCTACTCGACCGTGACGGTCCTGATCATGATCTGCGTGCTGTTCCTGGTCATGGGCGCGTTCCTCGAGAGCATCTCGATCATGTTGCTGACGCTGCCGGTCTTGGGCCCGGTGCTGGCCGCACATGACGTGAACCTGATCTGGTTCGGCGTGCTCGCAATCAAGCTGCTCGAGATCGGCCTGGTAACGCCGCCGATGGGGATGAATGTCTTCGTCATCAAGTCGTCGATGGGCGACCGGGTGATGCTGGGCGAGATCTTCCGGGGCGTGTCCTGGTTCATCCTCGCCGACATGTTCGTCCTGGCGCTTCTTGTCCTGTTCCCCGTGATCAGCCTGTGGCTGCCGGAGATGATGGCCGGCTGACTGCCGGCGCAACACCCCTTACTTTGGGAGGAGTAAAAATGACCAAGAACCTGCTGCTGGCCAGTGCCGCCGCGATTTCCCTTTCGGCGGCAGCGTCCGCCGACACCTACCAGGCGACAAACTGGATGGCACCGTCGCACATCCTCAACGAGATCGCCTATGCGCCCTTCGTCAAGGCCATCGCCGAAGGTACAAATGGCGACGTCGAATTCGAGGTCTATTCCTCCGGGTCGCTGGTGCCCGCCCCCACGACGCTTCAAGCGGTCGGCGACGGGGTGGCGCAGCTGGGGATCGTCGCTGCATCCTACACGCCATCGGAGCTGCCGCTGTCGGGCATGATCAACGACATGGCCTTCACCGCCACCGACGAATTCGCCAACGCCTTCGCCCTGACCGAGATCGCGGTGACCAATCCGCGTCTCGTGCAGGAGTATGGCGATCACAACACCATCTTCCTCGGCGGCTATTCGACCCCGATCTACAACTTCATGTGCATGAAGCCTGTCTCGGACCCGGCCTCTGTAGAGGGCCTGAAGGTGCGCACTGCGGGCACGGCTCAGAACCAGTGGATTGCCTCGCTGGGCGCAATCCCGGTCGCGGTGCCGATGACCGACACCTACTCCGGGCTGGAACGCGGCTCGATCGACTGCACGCTGAGCGATCCGACCAACCTCGAGAAGGGATACAAGTTCTGGGAAGTGGTGAAGTACATCAACACCCTGCCACAGGGGGCTTCGATGGGAGCGACCTATGTGCTGAACAGGGACTTCTGGTCCGGCCTGTCGACAGAGGATCGCCGCAAGATCCTCGACCTGACCGGTCCGGCGCTGGCGGCTGCCCAGGTCGCCTACCATCAGGGCGTCGAGTCGGCGATGGCCGGAGCCAGGGAGCGCGGAATCGAGATCACCGAGGCCGATCCCGCCATGGCCGCCCGGCTCGGGGAGTTCCAGGCCAAGATGATCGGCGGGCTCGCGGCCGAGACCGCGAAGGTGCGCGGCATCGACGATCCCTCGGATATCGTGGCCGAATACCAGAAACTGGTCGAGAAATGGCACGGGCTTCTGGCCGATGTCGACCGCAACGATGCCGAGGCCGTCGGCAAGCTGGTCAATGACGAGATCTACGCCAAGCTCGACGCCGAGACCTTCGGCCTGAACTGATGCCGTCGGCCGGTGCCCGGACCGGGCACCGGCTACCCACTCTCTCCATTCGAGCCGCGGCCCGGCCACCGGCGCCTCAATCGGCCAGACCCAAGGGAATCCCATGTCCGCCCCTACCCTGCCCACCGCCATTGTCACCGGCGCCGGCTCCGGCATTGGCCGCGCCATCGCCCATCGCCTGTCCGAAGACGGCTACCTCGTGATCGTTGCCGATCGCGCAGCTGATGCCGCAGAGGAAACCGTCTCCCAGATCACGGCCGCAGGCGGCCAGGCCCGAGCCGAAGTGCTGGACATCACCGATCCTGCCGCAACCCAGGCGCTGATCGATGCGGCTTCCGGGCTGCGGGTGCTGGTCAACAACGCGGGCATCTTCAACGTCATCCCCTTCGATGACCTGGCCGCCGACGACTTCCGCAGGATGTACGAAGTGAACCTGGTGGCGATGTTCACGCTCTGCCAGCAGGCGGCACGGGTGCTGCCGGAAGGTGGACGGATCATCAACCTGGCCTCTCGCGCGGCCTTCGGTGCGCGCAACTATGCCCATTACGTCGCCTCCAAGGCCGGGGTCGCGGGCTTCACCAAGGCCCTTTCGCTCGAACTCGCGGCGCGCCAGATCACTGTCAACGCGGTCGCGCCAGGCGTGATCGAGACCGACATGCTGAAGGCCCGGCCCGACGGGCTGGAGGAGATGCGCGCGCAGCAGCCCTCCGGCCACCTCGGCCAGCCCGAACACATTGCCCATGCCGTGGCCTTCTTCGCCGATCCGCGCGCCGAATATGTCACTGGGCAGGTCCTCATTGTCGATGGCGGCCGCTCGGTCGGCGGCACGGCTGCATTCTGAGGATCCGGCCATGACACTCGAACCTAGCAGCCTTTCGGGCCGCAGCGCGATCGTCACCGGCGCCGGGCAGGGCATCGGCCTGGCCATCGCCGAAGCGCTGATCGCAGCCGGGGCCCACGTCCTGGCCGTGGATCGCGACCCCGAGGGCGTTGCCGCCCTGGCCGCCCGCTTCCCCGGGGCGGTGGCGCCGGTCATCGGCGACGTGACCGATCCCGGCCTCACCGCAAAGCTCGATGCGGCGCTCGCCGACCGCGGCGGGGTGCCGCACATCCTTTGCAACAATGCGGGCGTGGCCCGCGGGGCACACGCGCTCGAGACCAGCGATGCCGATTTCGAACGCTATTTCCAGATCAATGTTCTGGGACTCTTCCGGCTGTCGCGTTGGGCGGTACCGCTGATGGTGCGGTCCGGCGGAGGCTCGATCGTCAACACCGCCTCGATCTTCGGCGAAATCGGAGCCCAGAGCTCCTGCGGCTACTCTACCTCCAAAGCGGCGGTGATCGGGCTTACGCGGCAGATGGCCACCGATTTCGGACCGAACGGCATCCGGGTGAACGCCGTTGCGCCAGGCCTGATAGAGACGCCGCTGACGGCCGAGCGCATCCAGACCGAGTCCTGGCGGCGCATGGTGATGATCGACGGCGCGCCGCTGCGCCGGGTGGGCACGCCCGCAGATGTCGCGCGCGCCGTGCGCTTCCTTGCATCGGACGAAGCCGGCTTCGTCACGGGCCAGGTGCTGGCCGTCGACGGCGGCTGGGCGGCGGGCCGCTATCCGCGCGAGGTGCCGATCGATGTTGCCTAAGGCTTTCCCCGATCCCGACGCGCCCCTGCCCGAACGCTGCGAGCTCCTGGTGGTGGGCACCGGTGCGGCCGGCATGGCCGCCGCGCTTCGGGCAGAGGCATGCGGTCTCCACCCCATTCTCGTCGACAAGGCTCCCGTCTGGGGGGGCTCGACCGCGGTCTCGGGCGGTGCAATCTGGGTGCCGGACAATCCCCTCATGCGCCGCGCGGGCATGGCCGATGACCGCGCCGCCGCCAGAGCCTATCTGCAATCAGAGGCCGGCAACCTTTTCAATGCCGAGTTGGTCGATGCCTTCCTGTCCCAGGGCCCCGAAGCCATCGCCTTCTTCAACGACGAGACCGAGCTGACACTGTCGCACCGGCCGGTCTCGCCCGACTACCATTCCGACCGCTACGGCGCTGCCGAAGGCGGGAGGGCGCTCGACGCACATGATTTCGACGGCCGCAAGCTCGGGCCGATGCTGGCGCGGATGAAGCCGCCGATCGAGGATTTCACGATCCTCGGCGGGCTCACGCTCGGGCGGCCGGACATCTACCATTTCCTGCGGATGACCCGCTCTGCCGCCTCGGCCCGGTATGCGGCTGGCCGGATCCTGCGCTATGGGATCGACCGGCTTGGCCATGGTCGCAATACCCGTCTGGTAATGGGCGCGGCGGTGGCTGCGCGGCTGGCGTCCAGCGCTTTCGCCCGCGGCATCCCGATGCATCTGGGACAGGAGCTCGTGGCCCTCGAACGCAACGCCTCCGGACGTGTGACCGGGGCGCAGCTGCGCTGTGGCGGAGTCATCCGGCGCATCACAGCGAGCCACGGCGTGGTGCTGGCCGCAGGCGGCTTCCCGCACGACGCCGCTCGCCGTGCGCGGACCTTCGACCACGTTCGCCGCGGCCTGCCGCATTACTCGATGTCGCCTGCGTCCGGCACCGGCGGTGCGATTGCCGCTGCCGAGGCAATCGGTGCAGCCTTCGTCGAGAGCAATTCCAACGCCGCCTTCTGGACACCGGTCTCGCTTCTGAAGAACCGCGATGGCAGCACCCGCCCCTTCCCGCATCTGTTCCTCGACCGCGCCAAGCCTGGCGTGATCGCGGTCGGCCATGACGGGCAGCGCTTCGCCAACGAGGCGGTGAGCTATCACGACTTCGTTCAGGCGCTGATAGGCAAGCTTCTTGACGGGGGACAGCGTTCGGCATGGCTCGTCTGCGATCATCGGGCGCTCAGGCGCTACGGGCTAGGTGCGGCACCGGCCTTTCCGGGGCGCATCGCTCGCCACCTGGCCAGCGGCTATCTGAAGCGCGGCGCGACTCTGGCCGAGCTTGCTGGCAATTGCGGCATCGACCCCGCAGCTCTCGGCCAGACGATCGAGAGGTTCAACCGGGACGCTGCCTCCGGCACCGATAGCGAATTCGGCAAGGGCACGACCAGCTACCAGCGCTATCTCGGCGATCCCGAGTGCAAGCCGAATCCCTGCCTGCGGCCGCTCGAAGGCCCCCTTTATGCAGTCGAGATCTTTCCCGGCGACATCGGCACTTCGATGGGTTTGGAGATTGACGCGCAGGGCCGTGTCAAGGACCGCAAGGGCCAGCCGATCGAGGGGCTCTTCGCCTGCGGCAACGATATCAACTCGATCATGTCAGGGGCCTATCCGGGCGCCGGAATCACCCTCGGTCCGGCATTGACCTTCGGCTATATCGTCGGCAACAGCGCCGCTGAACTACCGGCGGCCTAGGGCATGCCAGGCCAGGACCGTCACTCGGTCCCGCACGGGCGGTGCGGGACCGTGTCCGATCGCGAATATCGGGGTTCGAACAAAAGGTCGGTGGTCATTCCGGCGCAGGTTGTCGCCCCGCAGAACACCGCGACGACGGGAAACTCGCGGAGATCATGGCGCGCATTGTCCGTCCTCCACCCGTGGAACGAGGATTGAGCAGCAACGCCACAATTACGACTATGTGATCGCCATCAAGCAATACATGGTGATGAATTGACAGGTCTGCGGCTTGCGTTAATGTTCCTGTTTAGTACGCAGCAATAATCTGCTATCTTGTTGGTCTAAACACTCCAAGCACAGAATGTAGGTGATTCATGGCCAGATACTATGTGAACCGTCAGGCGCAGGCGAATGGCGACCACGAGGTCCACAAGGAAATCGGTTGCCCCACCTCAGCGGCATCGCACAATCGTCAACCTTTGGGCGAGCATTCTGCCTGCGCGAGCGCGGTGCAGGCCGCCCGACGCTACTATAGCCGGGTGAATGGTTGCGCACACTGCTCGCCGACTTGCCACACGGGCTGAGGCACCAGCACAACAGTATTATGAATTGTTTCCGGGAGCAGCTCCGGGCACCGCGAGGCTGTAGCTCGTGCTGCGCCCGCCGCCCTCGTCCCTGCGCAGCACGCCGAGCCTGACCCGCTCGGTGATGTCCCGCAGCGCCGTGTCGGTCGAAACCTCCGTTAGCTTCGGTTGCATTACCGGATATTATGCAGATCCCGGCGTATCGGCCTGATCCGGCGGTTGCGCGGCCGGAGCCGCGGGCGCCCTGACTGACGCTGGCAGAAACTGGCGCGCTTGCAGGACAGCATGCGCATAGGCTGTCGGTGCCATACCGGTCCAGCCGGTGAAGGCGCGGGTGAAATTGCCTGGTTCGGTGTAGCCGAGGCTGTACGCAATTTCCGCGACGGACAGCCTAGTCTCGCTCAGGAGCGCCCTTGCCTGCTCCTCGCGGACTTTCTGCAGCACATCGCGGTAGCTCTGCCCCGCGACAGCGAGCCGGCGCTGCAATGACCGGACACCGATCTGCAGCCGGGCGGCGGCGTGCTCGATGCCGACCTGTTCCTCCGCGAGGTCGAGAAGGATCAGCGCCGCGAGCGCCGCGGTGATATCCTCGCGGCCTTTCTCCAGATTTGCCCGGACTTGCAAGGAGGTTGGTGCCAGGCGGGCATGGTCCGGGTCCCGCGTGGGAGCGGCCAGATCGGACCGGCTCAGCGGAATCGAGATGGCGGGTCCGCCCATCCGCCAGGGCGTCCCGAGAAGCTCGGCAAGCAGGTCCTCGCGGCCGTCTCGCGCCGTGTCGGTCTCGATCCATTGCGGCAGCCAGGCGCGCCCCAGATAGTTGCGAAGGAAGGCCAGAAGCATCGGCACGACATGTTCGGAATGGTGCCGCCGGTCGATATTGCGGTACCGCGGCGTGCGGTAGTGCCAGACCGCGCCGGCTTCGGTTTCGACGAGGCTGAAGACGGGGCCGCGCTGGAACAGCGGCATCGCCCACGCAACCCTGTCAAGCGCCGCCCGCAGGGTGGCGCCGCCGACCGCATAGCGCAGCCAGGTTCCCAGATCGCCGGGTTTCGACGCCAGGCCTATCTTCAGCCCGGCCGCGGGATCGCCGCTGGCACGTGCCGCTTGGGCGAAGATCTCCACCATGGATTGATGCGGGATCACGAGGGACGGGTCCCGGACAACTGCCTCCGGCAGGCGTGCCGCGACGAAGGCGCGCTCCAGGCACTTCCGCCCGCAGGCCGCTTCGAGCCATTCAGGTAGCGGCCCCATGCCGGAGGCGGTCGTGATCGGAAATTCTGTCGCAGCCAAGGTCAAAGTCCCGAAATGTCATAAAATGATACCCGAAGGAGCCACAACCTGTTTACTGTATGTCAACAGTGCGGCCAAGCGTCGGCGCGATCCTCCGGGTTTCGCTTCAGTTCTGGCCGCAAGTTCGGCCTGTTCCGGATCCGGTCCCGGCCTTTGGGGGAAGAGTATGTTTGCAGGTCTTGCCAAGCACGCGCCAAGGACAGGCTCCGGCCTCCTGCCACTGGGCATGGGGACGGGAATTGGCTTTGCACGGGAAGCGGGAATCCCCTTCGCCTCGGAGCCGGACATCATGGCGACCTGGGGTGGCGATACCGGCCAGCCCTTTCATCCCGGTATCGTCCTCCGCCGACCTGGCCATCAATACCAGGGCCTTTGCCAAGGGCAATTCGATTGCCTGCGAGCCAGCTGCCAGCCTGCCGGGCCGCCCCCGCGCGCGTCACCCCGTAACACTGGGTGTCGCCTTAACCCGTAAAACTGGGTGTCCATTGACACCTGTGCGCCAACAGGTTTAGCGGACCCGCGACACGTCGGCTCGGCGGTGCCGAGATCGGTGACATTTGCCAGGAGCGCAAGCTTGCCGTCGAAGAGCGCGGCCTCGTCGGGACTCCAGCTGAACAGGTCGTCCTGCAGGTCGGGCTTGAAGAAGCGGGTCAGCTCGGCATCGGCGACGGCCCGGGCGAAGCGGCTGCAAGACCCGCGATCGGAGGCACGACGGCCGCGGGCACCCGGCCAAGCAGCGCGCGGGCTTTGCCCTCAATTGCCGAGGATCCGCCCGAGGAAGGCCCGGGTCCGCGGGTTCCGTGGCGCACCGAAGAAACCGTCAGGCGCATTCTCCTCGACGATCTGGCCCTGATCCATGAAGATCACCCGATCAGCCGCGCGGCGGGCAAAGCCCATTTCATGGGTGACGCAGAGCATTGTCATCCCCTCCTCCGCCAACCGGATCATGGTGTCGAGCACCTCTTGGATCATTTCCGGATCGAGCGCCGAGGTCGGTTCGTCGAACAGCATCACGCCCGGCTGCATGCACAGCGCCCGGGCGATGGCGACGCGCTGCTGCTGCCCGCCCGAGAGCTGGCCGGGATATTTCTGAGCCTGGTCGGGGATGCGCACCTTCTCGAGGAAATGCATCGCGATCTCCTCGGCCTCGCGCCGCTTCAGGCCGCGCACCCGCATCGGGGCGAGGATGCAGTTGCCGAGGATGGTCAGGTGCGGGAACAGGTTGAACTGCTGGAATACCATCCCGATCTGGGCGCCGAGTCGGCCGCTGCGGGCCAGCGCGACGGTCACCTCGGTGCCATTGACCGCGATCCGGCCCCCCTGGTGGCTCTCCAGCCCGTTAAGACAGCGGATCAGCGTCGACTTGCCCGAACCCGAGGGTCCGCAAATGACGATCCGCTCGCCGTGGCGCACGGTCAGTTCGATGTCGCGCAGGGCGTGATACGCGCCGTACCACTTGTTGAGCCTTGCGATTTCCACCGCGGCCGAGGCCGCCGGAACGGAATCGACCGGGACGAGATGCGGACGCCGCAGGGTCATCGCAGCGCCTCCGCGGCCGAGGCGGCAGCGCGGGCGGCCAGCCAGTCGAGCTGCAGGTCACTCTCGACCGAGTCGGGGAATTGCGCGCGCAGCGCCGCGACCGCCTCGGCGACCGGCAGGCCCTGCTCGATCAGGAGCCCCGCGGCGATCATGCCCGAGCGGCCCGCGCCGTAGTGGCAGGCCAGCCCCAGCGTGCCGCCCGGCGCGAGGGCTGCGGCGCGCGGCGCCTCCAGCGCTGCCCAGCCTTCGGCGAAGGCGGCGCCCGGGGCGCTGTAGTCCTCGATCGGCAGATGGGCGAGACGGATGCCGCGCCGGGCACAGGCGGCACCGACCAGCGCAATGGCCCCTTCCGGCAGCTCGGCGGTCTCTACCAGCAGCACCAGCAGCCTGCAACGCTCCAGCGCCGGATGCGACAGCGTCGCCTCCAGCCGCTCAGGATCGATATAGAGCTCTCCGGAAACGCCGAAGGCCAGGCCCGGAAAGCCCATTGTCACGACGTGACCGCCCTGCGGCACGGTGAGCGCCGCGCGAATGCTGGTCTCCTGCTGCATCAGATCCATCCGAAGCTCGGGGGAGTATTTCTGCGGTGCCATCGTGCTCATTCTTGTTGTCCTTTTCTTGACAGTGACGGCAGGCCGCGCGGTTTGGCCGCGCCGCCTGCCGCGAAAATGCCGCCGCAATTAGCGGATCGGGTAGGGATACATCAGCCCGCCCTCCTCCCAGGAGGCGTTGAGGGTCTGCGACAGTTCCATCCCGAAGGGCGTGTCCGGCCCCAGGTTGCGGCCGAAGACCTCCGAATAGGACCCGACCTGGCGGATCACCTGATAGGCCCAATCGGCCGGCAGGCCGAGCTTGGCTGCCATCTCGGCGGTCGCGCCATCCACGCCGAACAGGCGCGCGACGGCCGTCGGCTGATCGTCCAGATCGGCAGTGACCGCATCGACATTCTGCGAGGTGATGCCGTATTTGTCGGCGTTCAGCATGACCTGGAAGGCCCAGAAGACCGCGCTTTCCAGCTCCTGGTCGGGGCGGGTGACGAGGGTCAGCGGCTCGTTCGAAATCACGTCGGGCAGAATCGCGTAATCCGAGGGCGCCTCGGCAAGCAGCCGGTCGGAATTGAGCGCGGTGACATCCGAGGCATAGACGTCGCACTTGCCCGAGAAGAAGGCCTCGAGCCGCGCGGTCTTGTCGGCGATGTTCTCAACGCGGTACGCCATGTCGCGATCGGCGAACCAGTCCGCCAGCGTCAGCAACGTGGTGGAGCCGTCCTCGGCGCAGACGGTGGCGCCGCCCAGTTCGGCGGCCGACGAGACGCCCAGGGATTTGGGCACCATGAAGCCCTGTCCGTCGAAGAACGTCGTCGCGACGAACGCCATGCCCGCATCGGCATCGCGGGTACCCGTCTCGGTGATCGAGCGCGAGGCCATGTGCGCGCCGCGCGCCACCAGCGTCTTCATCGAGTCGGAGAATCCGGTGCCGCGGATATCGGCTCGTCCGGCATCGCCGAGGATGGCCGCCGCCGCCATGCGGCAGAAATCGGCGTTGAAGCCGCGGAAGACGCCGTCGCTGTCGGGCACGGAGAAGCCCGGCGCGTTGGGGCTGACGAGGCAGATCAGCGATCCGCCGGAGGTGATCTCGTCGAGCACCTCGCCGGCATGGGCCGCCGGCAGGGCGGCGGCGGTCAGCAGAAGGGTCGCAAGGAGGGATTTCATGGCACTATCCTGTGTCTGAGCGTGGCGCGAGTCGCCGCAATACCTGTATACCGGTACATTGTAAGAGTTTCGCGACTTTTCCCGCTTCACCCGCCCGGAACCCAGCCGGATCGCGCCTCCTGCCCGTTTCCTGGGCATTCCCGCGCTAGCCCTGCGGCCCGCGGCGGTGGAGACGCCGTCCGACCGTCGACAGGAAGGCGCAGCTGATGAAGAACCACAGACCGACCACCGCATAGCCCTCGACCGCGAAGGCGCGCCAGTCGGGGTCGCCGAAGGCCATCCGCGCGGTCGCGGTCAGGTCGTGGATGCCGACCACGACGACCAGCGAGGTGTCCTTGTAGGCCCCGATCACGCTGTTGACGAGCGAGGGCATGGCGCGGCGCAACGCCTGCGGCAGAAGCACCTCGCCAACCGCCGCGCAATAGCCCAGCCCCAGCGCATGTGCCGCCTCGCCCTGCCCGGCGGGCAGTGACCTGAGCCCGGCACGGATGTCCTCGGCGAAGTAGGCGCCGTGGAACAGGATCAGCGCCACCAGCGTCGCGCCGACCGGCTCGATCCGCGCGCCCGGCGGCAGCATCAGCGGCAGCACGAAGATGCCGGTGAAGAGGAAGGTCAGCATCGGCACCCCGCGCGCCAGCTCTACATAGAGCGCCGCCAGCCGTGCCAACACCGGATAAGCGGTCTGCACCCGCGCCAGCGCCAGCAGGATGCCCAGCGGGAAGGCCAGAGCTACGGCGCCCACCGACAGCAGCAGGAGCACCGGCAGCCCGTTCCAGCGCATGCTGGGCACCGGCGCCAGGCCCAGCACACCGCCCGCCAGAAGCAGGACTGCCGCCGCGGGCACCACCGCCCAGAGCGCCGCGATTTGCCGCGGGCTCAGCCGCAACCCGCTCCCGGTCAGGCGCAGTCCTGTCTGCACCGCCAGCGCCACCAAGAGCAGCGAGGCCGCTGCCGGGCGCCACAGCAGCTCGTGCGGATAGGTGCCGAAAAGGATCAGCCGCGCCTTCTCCGCCACGAAGGGCCAGCAGAAGCCCCGCGTCGCTCCGCAGGCCTGCGCGTCCTGCCAGGGCCAGACCGCGTCGAGGACCAGCCAGCCAAGGCCGGCCTGTCCGGCCCAGAGCACGCCGGCCAGCGTCGCCAGCGACAGTAGCGCCGGGACGGGCGCGCCGAAGGCCTCGCGCAGCAGCGCGCGGCGGGAGGGAACAGGGGTCATCTCAGCGTCCTTCCTTGAGGCGCAGCCGGTCGTTGACGCGGTTGAGCCAGGTGGTCATGGCCAGGCAGATGAGCAGGTACGCCGCCATTGTCAGAAGCATCATCTCCATCGGCCGGAAGGTCTGGTTGATGATCGTGCCCGAGACCGACATCAGGTCGGAATAGCCCACCGCTATCGCCACCGAGGTGTTCTTGACCAAGTTGGCATACTGGTTGTTCATGGGCGGCACGATGATCCGCAGCGCCTGTGGCAGCATCACGAAGCGGGTCCGGTCCGAGGGCGGCAGGCCGAGCGCCCGCGCCGCCTCGATCTGGCCGGCGGGCACCGCCTCTATACCGCCGCGCATCACCTCGCCGATCTGCGCGCCGTGATAGAGCGCCAGCGTCGCGGCGATCACCATGAACTGGAGCGAGACCCGCACCCCCCCGGCATAGTCGAACCCCGCAAGCTCCGGCACCGACCAGCCGGGCCCCGCGCCCGGAACCAGTACCGCCGCCACCGGCGGCAGCAGGAACGCCAGAGCCGTGGCAGGGCGCGGCGCCCCGCGGCGGCCGAGCAGCCCTGCGGCGACGGCACCGAGCCCCAACGCCGCGGCAAGCACTGCAAGGCGGAGATCCCAGACCGGCACAGGCAGGTGCAGCGACCGGTTCGACAGCACCACCGGTCCCAGCGTCACCGCCTCGCGCACATGCGGCAGGCCGGTCACCGCGACGACGAAGAGTACCAGTAGGATCAATAGCTTGGGAAAGTTGCGGAGGGCTTCGACATAGGCCCGCGCCACGGCGCGCGCCACCGGGCTCGGCGAGACGCTCATCAACCCGACGAAGACCCCGACGACGGTGGCCGCCACCAGGCTCACTGCCGCCAGCAGCAGCGTGTTCAGCACGCCCACCGCGATCACCCGAAGGTAGCTGTCGCCCGAGACATAGGGGATAAGCGCCTCGCTGACATCGAAGCCCGCGCTCTGGCCGAGAAAGCCATAGCTGGGGGCCATGCCGGCGGCCGCCATGTTGCGCAGGATGTTCGATGCCGCGAGTGCCAGCCCCGCCAGGACGCCGAGCACGAGAAGACCGTCCCGGACCGGGAACGCCCGCCGCGCTGGCGGAGGGGGGCTTGGCGGAATCATGGCGAACCTCTATACTTGTCTGGTTATGTTCCTGTATACAGGAACATCTCAATTCGGGAAAGACCGCACCGGCAGAAAAGACGGCGGCGGCGCGGAAAAGACACGAGGCAAATGCAAGCAACGAACAAGACGGAAACAGCCCTGGAAACGATCCGAAAGACCATCTGCATCGGCGGGTCCGGCGCCGAGCCGCTGCTGCACGAGACCGAGCTGGCACGCGAATTCGGCATGTCGCGCACCCCGATCCGGCAGGTACTGCAGCGGCTGGCCTACGAACGGCTGGTACAGACCCGCTCGGGGGTGGGCACCGTCGCCACGCCACTGCACGATGCAGACCGGAGCCGAGACCTGACGACTTATCGCGGCATCCTCGAGGCGATCCGGAGCCATGACCTGCCCCAGCTTACGGTGTCCCAGCAGGCCGACATCCAGGCGCTCGGCGGCTTCGCGGCGGCGATGCCCGAGGGTGATGCCGAGCTGCAATACGAGCTGCTGTCGCGGATGCATCGCGTGCTGGCCGGGCTGGTATTCGACCCGGTGCTGGCCGATGCTTTCTCCGCCAGCTTCTGGCGGGCGGTGCGCTGGCACATGCGCGACCTTTCTGCCGATCCTGCGAACACGAGCGCGCGGCTGCGCATCCAGGTCGCCCATGTGGCGGGCCATGCCGACCGGCAGGCTGGCGATCTCTTTGCCCGGCTGCGCGCGCAGGTCGCCGACTAGCTCGCTCCGACGGAGCCGCGGGACGCTTGCAACGGGGCGCCGACGGATCATGGCTCGCGGATCGCCTCGCTGCCATAGCGCTTCAGCGGCGACAGCAGGAAGCCGATGATCCGCCGGGTCCCGGTTTTCACCTCGACGCTCACCGTCATGCCGGGGGCCAGCGAGACCACCCGTTCGTCCGCCTGGATCGCGGTGGCCTCCAGGGCGATGCGTGCATCATAGACCAGGCCCAGCCCCTCGCGCTCCACCGCGTCCTGCGAGATCGTGCGCAGGCGGCCTGGCACGGTGCCGTAGCGAGTGAAGTTGAACGCGTCGAGCTTGATCTCCACCGCCTGCCCCTCGGCTAGCCGCCCCATGTCCCGGTTCAGCAGACTCGCCCGCACCTCCAGGGCGGCATCATCCGCCACGATCACCATGAGCGCATCTGCCGGCTGCACCACGCCGCCTACCGTGCGCACCGTCAGCTCCTGTACCGTGCCCGCCACCGGAGCGCGCAGAACCTGCCGCGCCTTGCGCGCCTCGGCCCGCTGCAGCGCCAGCTCGATCTGGTCGATCGCGGTCTCCGCCTCGGTCAGCGCGGCGACGCTCTGGCGCAGCCGGTCGGCCACGAGGAAGGCCAGCTCCTTGTCGATCGCGGCCAGCGCGGTCTCGGCCTCGGCCAAGCGGTTGCGGCGGATGGCGAGATCATGCACCGCTTCGATCAGCCCGGCGCGGATCTGCTGGTATTGCGGCCGCGAGGTCAGGCCCTGGGCGAAGAGCTGGCCGCTAGAGGCCTCGCGATCGCGGATCAGCGGCAGGATCTCCTCGCTCTTGGCCAGTTCCGCCGCCGCCGAAGCCCGGGCCGAGCCGAGCCGAGCGCGCTCTGCCTCGATGCTGGCGCGTTGGGCAAGGAAGGCCGCCAGGTCGCTGCGCAGCTGCGTATCGTGCAGCCGCACCAGCCGCTCGGGCGCGCCGGTGGCAGCGCCGTCGAAGACCGGCGGATCCCCGCGCAGCCCGGCGATGAAGGCGCCCAGCCGCGCCGCCTCCAGCGCCTGTTCGGCGCGCTGCCGCCGCAGTTGGCCCAGATCGACCTCGCTCTCGGTCGGGTCCAGCTCGATCAGCAGAGCGCCCTCGGCCACATGCTGGCCGTCGGCGACATGGATCGCCCGCACCACGCCCAGATCGAGCGGCTGGATCACCTTGTTGCCCTCCGCCGCGACCACACGTCCCGGCGCCACCGCCACCACGTCGACCCGGCCAATCACCGCCCAGCCGATGGCCAGGACGAACATCGCCGCGATCACCAGCGCCAGCGCCCGTCCCGCCGGGCTGGCCGGGGTGTCGAGGATCTCCAGCGCGGCGGGCAGGAACTCCGTCTCTGCGCCGCGCCGCCGCGCTGCCGCCCGCCCGGACCGGATCGGTGCCGCGCCGCTCATGCCGCGCTCGCCGCGTCGCCGGATTGGATCCGCCAGAGCCGGGCATAGGCGCCGCCGCGGCGCAGCAGCTCGTCATGCGTTCCATCCTCGACCACGCGGCCGCGCTCCAGCGTCAGGATGCGGTTGGCCTGGCGCACGGTCGAGAGCCTGTGGGCGATGATGATCACGGTGCGGCCCGCGCAGATCCGGCGCATGTTCTGCTGGATTATCCGCTCGGAGTCGTAGTCGAGCGCCGAAGTGGCCTCGTCGAAAATCAGGATTCGGGGATCGCCGACCAGTGCCCGGGCGATGGCGATCCTCTGACGCTGTCCGCCCGAGAGGTTGGCGCCGCGTTCGCCCACCAGCGTGTCGTAGCCCTCGGGCAGCTCCGAGATGAATTCCTCCGCCCCGGCCATGCGCACCGCCGCGACCACCCGCTCGAAGGGCATGCCGGGATCGCTGAGCGCGATGTTCTCGCGCACCGAGCGGTTGAACAGCAAAGTCTCCTGCAGCACCACGCCGACCTGCTGGCGCAGCCAGCCGGGATCGACGGTGGCCAGGTCGATGCCATCGACCATGACCCGCCCGGCGGAGGGTACGTGCATCCGCTGCACCAGCTTCGCCAGGGTCGACTTGCCCGAGCCCGAGGGTCCGACGACGCCCACCACCTGGCCCGGCGCGATGTCCAGATCAATCCCCCCGAGCACGTCGCGCAGGTCTGGGCGATAGCGGAACCGGACCTGGTCGAAGACCACCCGCCCCTCCAGCCGCCTCAGCGTGGCGCGGTTGGGATTGTATTGCGGCTCGGTCGGTGTGTTGAGGATGTCGCCCAGCCGCTGGACCGACAGCCGCGCCTGCTGGAAATCGTTCCACAGCTGCGCCAGCCGAAGGATCGGCCCGGTCACCCGGCCCGCCAGCATGTTGAAGGCCACCAGCTGTCCCACGCTCAGATCGCCGCCGACCACCGCCAGCGCGCCGAAATAGAGCGTTAGCGCCGTGGTGATCTTGCTGACCAGCTGCGTCGCCTGTCCGGCGATGTTGCCCAAGTTGGCAGTGCGGAACGAGGCCCCGACATAGCCCGCCAGCTGTTCCTCCCAGCGCCTTTGCGACTGCGGCTCTACCGCCATGGCCTTCAGCGTCTCGATGCCGGTCACGCTCTCGACAAGGAAGGCCTGGTTGCGCGCGCCATGCTCGAATTTCTCATCCAGCCGCCGCCGCAGCACCGGCGTGACGACCAGGGCCAGCATGACGTAGAAAGGGATCGAACCGAGCACGATCATCGTCAGAAGCGGGCTGAAATGCCACATGACGGCGAAGAAGACTAGGGTGAAGATCGCGTCGATCAGCAGCGTCAGCGTCGAGCCGGTGATGAAGTCGCGGATCGTCTCCAGCTCGCGCACCCGCGCCACCGACTGCCCGACCTGCCGCGTTTCGAAATAGGACAGCGGCAGCGCCAGCAGGTGCCGGTAGAGCCGGGCGCCCAGCTCCACGTCGATGCGGTTGGTGGTGTGGGCGAAGATATAGGTCCTGAGCCCGCCCAGCAGGACCTCGAAGACCGAGACTGCCACCAGCGCGAAGACCAGCACGTCGAGTGTCGTCAGGCCGCGATGCACCAGCACCTTGTCGATCACCACCTGGAAGAACAGCGGCGAGACCAGCGCGGCGATCTGCAGGAAGAAGGACGCGATCAGCACCTCGGCGAAGAGGCGCTTGTACTTGAGGATCGCGGGCACGAACCAGGAGATGCCGAAAGACGATCCCGCCCCGCCCAGCACCGCGCGCCGCGCGACCAGGATCACCCGGCCGCTCCACTCTGCGCGGAAGGCATCGGCATCGCGCGTCTCCACCTGGCCGCTCAGGGGATCGAGCACCAGCACCGCCTCGCCGCGGACCCCGCCGAGCAGCACGAATTCGCCCGAGGCGAGCTCGGCGATGGCGGGAACCGGCAGGCGGTCGAGCCGTGCGGGGCCGGGCCGCACCAGCCGCGCCTTCAGATCCAGCCGCCGCGCCGCGCGCACGATCGCCTCCGCCGAGACCGTCCGGCCCGGCTCGGCGAACTGGTGGCGCAGCTGCCGGGCATCGGCGGGCAGGCCCAGCACCTGCAGCAGGCTGACCAGGCAGAGGATGCCGGTATCGCCTCCCTCCTCCGCCGCGGCAAGCTCCGGTCGCGGAGCGCATCCTTCGCTGCTATCCATCTGTGCCCCCGTCTCGCTGAAAGGTTGCCCGAGTCCGCCCCGGGATCGCCTGCACCCGTGCACACCGGGATACAGAGGGAGAATGTCGGTTCCGCGACACCCCGCCGCCAGGACGGGGTGCCGAATGTCAGGCCAGAGACGCGACCTGCAACGTCGGCGATTGAGGCTGCCAGGCGGCGGCCAGCCCGGCCTGCAGCGCGGCATCGCTGCGCAGCGCGTCATGGCGGGTTTCAAGCGCGCCGCCGACCTCGGACCAGGCCGCCATCGCCTCGACCAGCCGCGCGACCTCGCGCCCGGCCAGAACGCTGTCGCCGACCTCGAACGCATCCATCCGCGACGCAGCGCTGTTCTCGTCCAGGTACCAGTTGCTCAGCTGATGCGTGCTGAGCACCGTGCCC
>NZ_VATA01000087.1 GCF_005870025.1 Poseidonocella sp. HB161398 | reverse complement strand
GAAAGGCCGTACATATGACCGCACCGCTCCCAAATTGTTCCTCGGATGAAAAAGCTCTTGCCACGCGGGCCGTTCCACATATGTCGCGCCGCAACATGAGGCGTGGTTCCGGATCGGGCTGCGGGGACGGGTCTTGCGGGGCGGCATCCTGCGCCGGAGGATCACCGGGATCACCGGGATCACCGGGATCACCGGGATCACCGGGATCACCGTTCTCCGGTTGCCTGCCGTCCTCCTTGGGCCGGACGCACCTTCATCGATGCCCAGGCCCTCACCAGCGTACCGTCGACCGAGAAGTGCTCATCCAAAAGCAGCGGCGCGACCTCGCGGTGGGCCAGGATTGTAGCCATCACCTTGCGCGACATGTCCGTGGTCAGCAGCCGGTCGCGGTTCTTGCTGAACACGGTCGGGACCCAGACTGGATCGTCGATGGGGGCATGCGCCAGGAGGTTCCTGTGCTTGTGGACAGTACAGCGCTGGATGGGCAGAGCATCGCCCCAGAGCGAAATAAGGGCAGCTTCGAGGCCCGGAGCGCCCTCAACGATCGCGAATTCGGGCCGCCGCAGGCCGCGGGCATCGAGATCGGTGAGGAACTGGCTCCAGGCCGCCGTGCTTTCGCCGCCCATGTTCTTGATCGAAAGCAGCACTTTCTGCCCGTCGCGGCGCACGCCGATCGCTGCCAGAACGGAGATGTTCGTGGCATTGCGATCCAAGCGGGTCTTGATGACGGTACCGTCCAGGATGAGCCTGACGATATCTTTCCGGGCCAGGTCCCTGGCGCACCAGGCGTCCCAATCGATCTCCACCTTCCGCCAGGCCCGGCTGACCACGTCCTTGCTGACGGCCCCTTTGAACAGGCCGAACAGCGCCCGCTTCACCCGGCGCGTATTGGTCCCCGCCAAATACACCGCAACGATCAGCGCCTCGGCCTTCTACGTGAGCCGCCTGTAGCGCGGCAGCGCCTTCGAGCGCCATTCGGTCACCTTTCGCCAGTTCGAAGGCGAGGAAGACGATGAAGAGCGCGATGCCAGACATCCTCCACCGCTGTCTCCACCGCTGTCGCGGGCCCGGAGCAACGATACCGCGTGGCAGATCGCTGTGGAGAAGGCCCGAATGGCTCCCGCGCCACGGTCCCCGCCGCGAACGTTTTGCCTAGTATATGAGCCCCAAGCCTAGTTTTTGCATATTCCGCCCATCAGCGCGCCACTGATTATAATATTTTTTGCAAAGTTCGATGTATGGTATACATTAAAGTTGATTTTGTTGGCCGCAGGTTCCTAGCTTGACCAAAGAGCACCAACAGGGAACCTGGAGACTGAGCATGACGAAGAATCTGCCTCTGACGCGCCGCAACCTGCTGAAGGGTGTCGTCGCGGCCTCGGCTCTGCCGATGATCCTCAACGCGCCCTATGCGCAGGCACAGGCCGCGAAGAGAGGAGGCACGCTCACAATCGTGTCCTGGCCGGCACCGACCTATCTCAATTCGGGCATTACCACCTCGGGCCCCGAAACCCTGCTGGGCGGCAAGATGTTCGACGGTCTCGTCGATTACGACATCGGCTACGTGCCCGCCCCGGCGCTCGCCGAGAGCTGGGATATTTCCGAGGACGGCCTGACCATCACCTTCCACCTGCGTGCAGGCGTCAAATGGCATGACGGCGAGCCCTTCACCTCGGAAGACGTGGCCTTCACCATCATGGAGATCCTCAAGGTTCACCACGGCCGCGGCCGGTCGACCTTTGCCAATGTGACCGAGGTCCGGACCCCGGACGAGCTGACCGCGACACTGGTGCTTTCGGCCCCTGCCCCCGCGTTGATGAAGGCGCTGAATGCTTCGGAATCGCCGATGATGCCCGCCCATATCTATGCCGGCGCCGACATCATGGAGAACCCGGCTAACACTGCGCCCATCGGCACAGGCGCCTACCGCTTGGCCGAATACAACCGCGGCGAGAGCATCGTGATGGAGGCCAACCCCGACTACTGGGACGAAGGCAAGCCGCATATCGACAAGCTGGTGGTGCGCTACGTTGCCGATGGCAGCACCCGGGCGGCGATGCTGGAAACCGGCGAGGCCGACCTGATCGCCTCGTCGCTGATCCCTCCGATCGAGATCCTGCGCCTGGGCGCCATGCCGGAATTCGAGGTCACTCAGCGTGGCTACGAAGTATCGTCGTCCATGCACCTGATGGACTTCAACCTGCGCCACGAGATCCTCGGCAACAAGCTGGTCCGCCAGGCCTTTGCCCATTTCATCGACCGCGACTGGATCACCCAGAACATCTGGTTCGGTTTCGGCCAGACCGCCACTGGCCCGATGCCGCCGGCACAGGGCGACCTGTATACCGCCGAGGGGGTGCCGGCCTATCCCTACGACCTGGAACGGGCCGAGGCCCTTCTCGACGAAGCGGGCTATCCACGCGGTGACAACGGCATCCGCTTCTCGCTGTTCATCGATCCCCTGCCCTATGGCGAGGAACCTCTGCGCGCATCCGAATACATCAAGCAGCAGGCCGCCGAGGTGGGGATCGAGCTGGCCATCCGCACCGCGGACATGGGCGGCTTCGTCAAGCGCATCTACGGTGACCAGGATTTTGACATTTCCACCTTCACCGGGTCGGCGGGGATCGACCCGACCATCGGCGTCCACCGCTTCTACTGGTCGAAGAACATCCGTCCCGGCGTGTCGTTCTCGAACGGCTCGGGCTATTCCAACCCCGAGGTCGACGCACTTCTGGAACAGGCCACGGTGGAGATCGACCCGGAAAAGCGGGCCGAGCTTTACCATACCTTCCAGCGGCTGGTCATGGAGGACGTGCCGACCCTGCCCCTGACCGCGACGGAGCGGGTGACCATCGCCCGGATCGCGGTGAAGGACCACACCCCCCGCGCTATCGGCCCCTTCGGCACTCTGGCCGACGTGTGGCTCGACCGCTGATACCGACAAGACCCTCCGGCCGCGCCCGCCCGGGGCCCGCCGGCACGATATCGAAGGACCTCCTGACGTGATCCGACCGACCATTCCCGCTGCACGGGGCCTCCCGGGGGGCAGGATCCATGGCTGACGCCGCTGTCCCGCGACCCGCAGCCGACCGCCTCCGACCGGCGCTGCGCTTCCTCGGCCGCAGGCTCCTGCAAGCTCTGATCGTGATGCTGCTTGTCGTGCTCCTGAACTTCTCGGTGCTGCAGCTCGCTCCCGGCGACATGATCAGCGTGCTCTCCGGTTCGTCGGACATGACCGCCGAACAGATGGTGTCCCTGCGCGCGCAATACGGGCTGGACCAGCCCTGGCTCGCGCGCCTTGGCATCTACCTGTTCAACCTGGCCCAGTTCGACCTCGGCTATTCCTTCCGAAACGCCGCGCCGGTGGCGACCGTGATCGCCGAGCGTTTCCCCACGACCCTGATCCTCGTGGTGGCCTCGGTCATCGTATCGCTGACCGTGGGCACGCTCATGGGCGTCGTCGCCGCCCGCCGGGCCGGCTCGCTGGCCGACCTCGTGCTGCTGGCGGTGGCGCTGGTCTTCTACGCGACGCCATCCTTCGTCATCGCCATCGTGCTGATCCTCACCTTCGGGGTCACGCTGGGCTGGCTGCCGATCGGCGGGCTGGTCACGGTGGGCGCCGGGCTGACCGGCTGGGCCTGGCTTGCCGACCTCGTGGCGCACCTGATCCTGCCGGTGATCGCGCTCTGCACCTTCTACGTGGCGATCTACGCGCGGTTGGCGCGCGCCTCTATGCTGGAGGTCTCTTCGCTCGACTACGTCCGCACCGCGCGGGCCAAGGGCGTCCCCGAATGGCGCGTGGTCTATGTCCACGCCCTGCGCAACGCGCTCCTGCCTCTGGTGACCATGGCGGGCCTGCAGGTCAGTTCGCTGATCGGCGGCGCGATCCTGGTGGAGACCGTCTTCGGCCTGCCCGGCATGGGGCGTACCGCCTATGACGCCATCTTCGAGCGCGACACCAACCTTCTTCTGGGCGTGATGTTCGTCAGCGCGCTCTGCGTGGTGCTGGTCAGCCTCGTCGTCGACCTACTCTATGTCCTTCTCGATCCGCGGGTGTCGCTGGAATGATGGCCCGGACCTCGACCCTCGGGCGCTTCCTGCGCCACCCCATGGGCCTCGCCGGGCTCGCGATCCTGCTCGTTGCGGTGGCGATGGCCGCGACCGCCAATATCTTCTTTCCCGACGGCCCCTGGAAGATGGCCGGGCGGCCGATCCTGTGGCCCGGACAGAACCCGGACTTCCCTCTGGGCACCGACATGATGGGGCGCGACCTGCTGGCCGGGCTCCTCTATGGCGCGCGGGTGTCGCTGCTCGTCGGGCTGGCCGCGGCGGTGGCGTCCATCGTCGCGGGCACCGTGATCGGCGCCATCGCCGGCTATTACCCGGGCTGGATCGACGACGCGCTGATGCGCTTCACCGACGCGGTCCAGACCATCCCGTCGTTCCTGGCCGCCGTGGTCATCGTCGGCGTGATCGGCCCGTCGGTTACCACCGTGGTGCTGTCGATCGCCGTCACCTCCTGGCCGATGATCGCGCGGCTGGTTCGGGCCGAGTTCCTGCGGCTGCGCAAATACGACTTCGTCCATGCCTGCCGGATCATGGGCATGTCGGACGCGCGCATCATGCTGACCCAGATCCTGCCAAACTGCCTCAGCCCGATCATCGTCGCCTCGTCCGTCCTGGTGGCGACCGCGATCATCGTGGAGTCGGGGCTGTCCTTTCTCGGGCTGGGCGACCCCAACGTCATCAGCTGGGGCGCGATAATCGGCGCCGGCCGGTCGGCCCTGCGCGTCGCCTGGTACATCACCATGCTGCCCTCGGTCGCCATCGTGCTGACCGTGCTTTCGCTAAACCTCATCGGAGATGCTCTCAATGACGTCCTCAACCCGCGCCTCCGCCAGCGCTGAGGCCCTGCCCGCGCCGCTCCTGGCGGTGACGTCGCTGGCGCTGGATGCGGATCCGAGCAGCCCGCTGATCGAGGATCTGAGCTTCACCCTCGACCGCGGCGAGACCCTGGCCATCGTGGGCGAGTCCGGCTGCGGTAAGTCGCTGACCTCACTGGCAGTAATGCAGCTTCTGCCGACGAACCTGGCCAGGTCGGCGCGCGGGAAGATCCGGCTCGACGGAGAGGATCTGACCAGGATGAAACCGCGGCAGCTGCAGCGGCTGCGCGGCGACCGCATGGCGATGATCTTCCAGGAACCGCTGACCGCACTGAACCCGGTGATGAGCGTGGGAGCGCAGATCGCCGAGGTGCTGCGGGATCACCGCGGGCTATCCCGGGCCGTGGCGCTGTCCCGTGCCGAGACGCTGCTGGGCATGGTCGGCATCCCCGATCCCGGGGCGCGGCTCGGCGACCATCCCCACCAGCTGTCGGGTGGCATGCGCCAGCGGGTGACCATCGCCATGGCAATGGCCTGCGAACCGGACCTGATCATCGCCGACGAGCCGACCACCGCGCTCGACGTCACGGTGCAGGCCCAGATCCTGCGGTTGCTTGCCGACCTCCAGGCGCGCTCGGGCATGGCGATGATCATGATCACCCACGACTTGGGCGTGGTGCGGCAGGTGGCCGACCGAATGGTCGTCATGTACGCAGGCACCATGGTCGAGGAAGGCCGCGTCGCCGATGTGCTGACCCGGCCGCATCATCCATATACCGCCGGCCTGATCGCGGCGCGGCCCTCCGGGGCGTTCAAGCAGGACGGCCGCAAGCTGAACGACATTCCCGGCATGGTGCCCGCGCCCTCGGCCCGGCCGGCGGGCTGCCTGTTCCAGCCGCGCTGCGCCCAGGCCCGGCCCGACTGCGCCGCCGCCCGGCCCGAGGTGGCCGAGGACGCAGGCGGAACCGCACCTCGGCGCTGGCGCTGCTTCCATCCGCTGAACCGGCCCGAACCCGGCGAGGAGTCGTGATGTCCCTGCACAACGCACTTGAGGTCGTGAACCTCATCCAGCACCACAAGACACCCCGCGGCATGCTGCGCGCGGTCGACGGCATCTCGCTGAATGTCGGCAAGGGCGAGACCCTGGGGCTGGTGGGCGAGTCCGGCTGCGGCAAGTCGAGCCTGGCGCGCTGCATAGCCGGGCTGACGACACCCCAGTCCGGAGGCGTCGTCATAGACGGCCACGAGGCGCGGGACACCCACCGCCGCGACCGGCTGAACCGTGCCCGCGCCATCCAGATGGTATTCCAGGACCCGATGTCGTCGCTGAACAGCCGCCTGACCATCGCCGCGATCATCGAGCAGCCCCTGAAGGTCCACGGCATCGGAAACGCCGCCAGCCGCCGCGCCCGCGCGAAGGACCTCTTGTCCGCAGTGGGTCTGGGCGAACACCACCTGAGCAAGTTTCCGCACGAACTGTCCGGCGGGCAGCGGCAGCGGGTATCGATCGCCCGGGCACTGGCGCTGGAACCGGGGCTGATCATCTGCGACGAGGCTGTTTCGGCGCTCGACGTGTCAGTACAGGCGCAGGTGCTGAACCTGCTCAACGACCTGCAGGCGCGGCTCGGCGTCGCCTACCTGTTCATCAGCCACGACCTGTCGGTGGTGCGCTACGTCTCGGACCGGATCGCGGTGATGTACCTCGGCCGGCTGGTGGAAGTCGGCCCCGCCGAGTCCGTCTGGCAGAACCGGCTGCATCCCTACACCCGCGCGCTGATCGCCTCGATCCCCGACGACGACGACCGCCGCGAGATCCCGTTCCTGTCCGGCGACGTGCCCAGCCCGATCGACCCGCCCCCCGGCTGCGCCTTCGCCGCGCGCTGCCCGATGGCGCAGGACATCTGCCGGCAGTCGCGCCCCGAGCTCGATGCCACCGCCCGGGCGCACGCGGCCGCCTGCCACTTCCCCGGGGTCGCGCCGTGACCGGCAACGCTGCGCTTGCAGACCTGATCGTGCAGACCGCCCGGACCTGGACCGGGATCGAGATGCCGCATCCGGCGGCGCGCGCGTTCGCCGCCGACATCGGCGGGCTGATCCGGGCCTTCCGCGCCCTGCCTCCGGCTCCGTTCGACGACCGCGCCGCGGATGTCTGCCTCGTTCTTGACGCGTATGCCGATGACGCCTGAGACTCTGCCGGACGGCCCCTGGGACCTCGTCGCCCATGTGGCGGCGGTGCGCGAAGGCGCGCTCGACCCGGTGGCCGAGATCGACCGGCGCATGGCACGGATCGCCGCCGCAGGCCCCGCGATCAATGCGATCCGGACCCCGACAGCGGACACGGCCCGCGTTCAGGCCGCCGCCGGCGCTGGCAGCGCGCTGGCGGGAGCCGCCCTCGGCCACAAGGACATGTTCGACCGTCCCGAACGGAGGATGACCTGCGGTGCCCGGATCCGCGAGGCCCATGTCCCCACGGGCCTGGCCACCGCGCTCGCGCGGCTCGACGCCGCGGGCGGAGCCGATCTGGCCACGCTGTCAATGTCCGAGTTCGCCCAGGCCCCGACCGGACACAACGGCCATTTCGGCGCGGTGCGCAATCCCCATGACGCCGAGCGGGTCTCGGGCGGGTCCAGTTCCGGTTCCGCGGCGGCAGTGGCGGCGGGGTTCGTTCTGGGGAGCCTGGGGTCGGACACCGGCGGCTCGATCCGCATTCCCGCCGCCTGCTGCGGCGTCACCGGCCTGAAACCCACCTGGAGCCGGGTCAGCGCCGCGGGCGCCATGCCGCTGGCGCCATCCTTCGACTGCATCGGCCCGATCGCCCGCAGCGCCCGCGATTGCGCGCTGCTCCTACGGCTGATTGCCGGAGCGGACCCCCGCGACGGCGACTGCAGCTCCCGACCGGTGCCGGACTACGGCACCGCGCTCGACGGCGACCTCCGCGGCCAGCGCATCGGCCTGCCGGAGGGGCCGTTCCTGCAGGACCTGCCCGGGGCGATCCGCGCCCGTTTCGACGCGGCGCTGGAGGTGCTGACGGCCCGCGGCGCGAAGCTGCACCGGGTGACGATCCCGCATCTCGACCGCATCACCGCTTGCGCGGGCATCGCCAGCCGCGTGGAGGTCGCAGGCCAGCACCTCGGCTGGATGCAGAACCGTCCCGGGGACTACGCCCCCATGGTCTCGGCGCGAATGTACCCGGGCTACGCCATTCCCGGCGCCCTCTACATCGAGGCGATGCGGCAGCGGCCCGGCCTGATGCGCCAGGTGCTGGAAGACACGTTCGGCGCCGTCGACATGCTGGCGCTGCCGACGCTGAAGGACACGCCGCCGACCATCGCCGAAAGCGACATCGAGACAGGTGGCGAGGGCGCGGTGGCGCGGTTCCTATCGCTGTCAGCCAATACCCGCACGGTCAGTTTCCTCGGCCTGCCGGCGATCTCAGTGCCGATGGGACCTTGCGCGCAGGGCATGCCTACCGGGCTGCAACTGGTCGGACGCCCCTTTGCCGAGGCCCGGCTCCTGCGCGCTGCCGATGCGCTGCAGCGCGACACCGCTTGGCACCGCCGGCTGCCGGTGATCCCGCACGTCCCGGTACACCCATGACCGCCCCGGACGACGACGCCTTGGACGCAGCCCTCGCCCGGGCAGAGCTCGCTGTCCCGCCCGAGCGGCGGCCCGCGATGCCGGAGCCATTCTGCAGCTACCGCGTGCTGGCGGCGCTGATGCACGTCCCGCTCGACCCAGCGTCGGAGCCCCTGGGTCTCTACCGTCCCGGCGAGGACCGCCCGTGACCGCGCCGCTTCCGGCCGGTTTGCCCGGCATCCCCGCCGTCCTGGACGCGCTGCGCCCCGGCCGGAGCCGGATCACCGCCCCCGCCTTGATGCGGATCGCCGCTCTGAACCCGTCGCTCGGCGCCTTTCTGACGGTCTCCAAGGGCCCCGCGCGCGCCGCCAACGACGCCCGCCGCCGCGCCGGACGCACGCTGGGGCCTTTCGACGGCGTACCGGTGGTGCTGAAGGACAACATAGACATGGTCGGCTTCGTGACCATCGCACAGTCGCGGCAGACGCCCGACCGGCCGACGGGGCGCGACACCGATCTCGTTGCCCGGCTGAGACAGGCCGGGGCGGTGATCATCGGAAGGACAGCGCTCCACGAATTTGTCCGCGGCGGTTCCGGAGACGACCTGCCCTGGCCCGATGCCCGCAATCCCTGGAACGCCGTCCGCACCTGCGGCGGATCCGGCTCGGGTTCGGCGGTCGCGGGGATGGTGTCGTTGGCCGCGGGCTCGGTCACCGGCCGGTCCGTCCGCTACCCGGCCGAATGCCGCAATCTCGCGGGACCGAAGCCGACCTGCGGCTGCATCGGCCGCCGCGGCATCTTCCCGCCGAGCTTCAGTCTCGACGCAGCCGGGCCGATCGCCCGCGCCGCCCTCGACGCGGACCCGGCGCTGTCGGTGCTGCCTGGCCATGACCCCGGGGGCCCCGGAGCGCTGGAGCACGCGGGGCCCGACCCGCTCGCGTCGCTCGAGGACGGGGGACAGCTCCTCGGGATCCACTATGCACACGGCTACGGCGCGGCTTCGGGCGCGAGCGCCGAGCAGGCCGCAACAGCCGTCCCACCCGAACCCGACCGGATGGATGCCGCGACCTGGACGATCCTGTTGGCCGGTGCCTTGGCGGCACACCGCCCGACGCTGCCCGCCCAGGCGCGCGACTATTGCTGCCTGACCCGGAAACGCCTGTCGGCCGGCACTTTCGTGACCGGCGAGAAGCGCGTGCAGGCCATGTGCCTGCGTCGGCTTAATGCCAAGAGCACCGCAGGGTCTATAGACACGGACGCCGCCGTGGTCCGCCCCGCCGCCGTCGGCGTTCCGGTGTCCGTGGCAGTGCTCGACCGCTGCCCGTGCCGCAGAGCGCATGCCCTCACCGCGCCCTCCAACCTGACCGGCCAGCCCGCGCTCGCGGTGCCGGAAGGCGTCTCGGCCAAAGGCCTGCCGCTGCAGCTTGCCGGCCGTGCGGGGGGCGAGGCGACCCCGCTGCGCATCGCCCGCGCCCACGAGCGCATCACCGGCTGGCACGACGCCCGGCCCGACCTGACCGACTTGGAGCCCACCTGATGACAGACCCCGATCCCCATCTCGTCTCGCCGGAATGGCTGGCGGAGAACCTCGACCGCCCCGACCTCGTGGTCGTCGATTGCAGCTGGTTCGTGCCCGAGTTCGAAAAGACCGGCCGCGGCGAATTCGAGAACGGCCACATCCCCGGAGCACAGTTCCTGGACCTCGACGCGATCTCCGACGCCCGGGCACCCAACGTCAACATGCTGTGCAGCCCGGAGCAGTTCGCCGCCGAGGCCGGCGCGCTCGGCATCGCGAACGAGACCGAGGTGATCATCTACGACGCGGTCTATGTCTCGGCCCGGGTGTGGTGGATGTTCCGCCTGTTCAGCCATGACCGGGTGCGCATCCTCGACGGAGGGCTGCGCCGCTGGACCGCCGAGGGCCGTGCCCTGGCTTCCGGTCCCGCCCTACCTGCGACACCGGCCCGCTATGACGCCCGCCCCCCCGCGGATGAGGTCGTCGGCTGGGCGCCGGTCCTCGACGCGCTGCAATCGGGCAGCCATTCGGTGCTCGACGCCCGCACCCCGGGGCGGTTCACCGGCGAGATGTCCTCGGGCTATCCGGGGGTTGCCGGGGGGCACATGCCGGGCGCCGTCAATGTCAGCTGGCAGGACCTTATCCGGCAGGAGGCGCCCTTCACCTTCCTCGCCCCGGACGCCGCGCGGGCCTGCTTCGAGGCGGCCGGCGCCGACCTGTCGCGCCCGGTGATCGCCACCTGCGGGTCGGGCGTGACCGCTTGCATCATCGCCTTCCAGCTCGACCGCATGGGCAAGCGGGACTGGAAGATCTACGACGCCTCCTGGCACGAATGGGGCCAGCGGGCAGACCTACCCAAGGAGAGCCTCTGATGGCCGAGAAACCAGCATCCTACCTGACACGCGCCGGCCGCGATGTCTCCACGCCCGGGGCGTCGGTGAACCCGCCGGTGGTTCGCGCGTCAACCTTCGTCTTCAAATCCGTAGCGGATTTCCAGGCCGCCGCGGCCAAGCCCTTCGACGGACCGTTCTACGGCCGTGTCGGCACCCCGGTGACCCAGGCCTTCGAAGAGGCCGTTGCCGCGATCGAGGGCGGCCACCGCGCCATCGCCGCCGCCTCGGGCGTCGCGGCGATCACGGCGGTGTTCCTCGCCTTCCTCGGCCAGGGCGACCACGTGCTGATCCCCGACAGCGTCTACGACCCGGTCCGGCGCCTGTGCGCGCGCACCCTGTCGCGCATGGGCATCGAGGCCAGCTACTACGACCCCGCCATCGGCGGCGGGATCGAGGCGCTGATCCGGCCCAACACCCGCTTAATCTACATGGAAAGCCCCGGCTCGGGCACCTTCGAAGTGCAGGACGTCCCCGCCATCGTCGCCGTGGCGAAGGCGCATGGCATCCGCACAGCGATCGACGCGACCTGGGGCACGCCGATCTATTTCCGGCCTATGGCCATGGGGGTCGACGCCTCGATCCACGCCGCCACCAAGTATATCGTCGGCCATTCCGACGCCATGCTGGGCGTGGTCACGACGACCGAGGACAGCTTTCCGGCGGTCCGTGCCGCGTTGCAGGACACCGGCGCCTGCGCCGGATCCGAAGAGGCCAACCTCGGCCTGCGCGGCCTGCGCACGCTGGACCTGCGGCTGTCGCGCCACCATGACAGCGGCCTGAAGGTCGCCGCCTTCCTCGCCGCCCGTCCCGAGGTTGCACGGGTCCTGCACCCCGGCCTTCCCGGCGCGCCGGGGCACGACCTGTGGAAGCGCGACTTCACCGGTGCCTGCGGACTGTTCTCCTTCGAGCTGAAGCCCTTGGCCCAAGGTATGACCGTCGCCGCATTCACTGACGCGATGACCTATTTCAAGATCGGGTTCAGCTGGGGCGGGTTCGAAAGCCTCGTGCTGCCGGCCCATCCCGAGAAGTCGCGCGCGGTCACCACGTGGGACGGCAAGGGACCGCTGGTGCGGCTGCATATTGGTCTCGAGGATCCCGACGACCTGATCGCGGATCTCGCCCGGGCGCTCGACGGCCTCCGCTTCGCCTGAGCGCCCTCATGAGGGCCGCCGCCCCGGCGGTCCGCCGTCGGCAGTCCCCGCGCGCGGTGCCGGTCGGAGAGTTGGCGCCCGCCCACAGGCCACAGCGCGGGCGAACGTAGCGTTACTTCGAGAGGGGGCGAGACTTCCTCTGACAGTGGTCGCTGCTGCCAGGCTGCAGACGGCAACGAGGTCGGCGGGCCACTCCGCAGCGGTTCCGATGAACGGGGCAAGCGAAAAGCACCGGCGAAACCGCCCTCGCTCGCGTATCCGGCGAAAGGCCCGCGGCGATCGCGGGGTCTCCGGCGGCGCTGGTTCCGCGGGGACTTTCGATCCGGCGCGGCGGCGGAACCGGGACGGCAAGTCTGTTTTGCGACGATCTTCGCCCTGCCAGCCGCGGAACGGACAGCCCCTCGACATTGCGCCCGCCCGCGCGTTTCATGGCGAGGACTGCTCCGCCATGACCAGCCCGCCGCTTCCGGCGCGAAGGGACGCCAAAGGTCGGCGCTGAGGACACCCGGCGGCCGGTTACCGTCGCGGGCAGGCGCGTCCTGTCTTCGATCCCGGATTTTCCGGAGCCGCAAGCGTTCCGGCCAGGAAGGCGCAGCTGGATGGCTTCCCTCGCGCTGCGCGTGCAGCCCGGGACGCCTGGGAACCGCCGCCGCGACGGGACAGCGGCGGATTCCACGCAGGACCCCCGGTTCAGAACCCGATCGGCCAGTGGTTGATCGGCGAGCCGTCGATGAAGCGCGAATGGCGGAACGGCGCCGGGTCGATCGCGGGGGTCTCGCCCATCACGATCTGGGCCATCATCTCGCCCGCCGCTGGGGCAATGCCGAACCCGTGCCCCGAGAAGCCGGTCGCGATATGGAACCCCGGGATCGCATCTACGCCCGATATCACCGGGATCGCATCCGGGGTCACGTCGATGAAGGTGCCCATGCGCTGGTTCACCTGGATGTCCTTCCACTGCGGGAACATCGACTTGATGTTGACCAGCGCGGCGTCGAGCACCTTGCGCGACGGCTCGGGCCGCAGCACGCGGTAGCGTTCGAACACCGTCGGCTCGTCCAGCGACCACTTGCGGGCGGTGAATGCCTCCAGCGCGGACTGACGGCCGATCCGGAACTTCATCGCCCGCCACTCGTTCTTCAGCGCCGGGACGTAGAGACGGATGTTGCGCAGGCTGTCGGGGACGATGTCGACCGGGTGCGCGGACCGCATCGAGAAATTGAACCCGCCGTCCAGCCGCTTGCGGAAGCCGAAGCCAGGACCCGAGCCGCAGCCCTCCGGCCCGCCCGGCAGCGGGCGGGTGCGCTGCACCTGGCTCAGGAGCTTCTGCTGCGGCATCCGCACGCCGAGGCTGGCGGCGAACAGCGCGCTCCACGAACCGCCGGCCAGCACCACGGACTGGCAGCGCACGCGGCCCAGTTCGGTGACGACCTCGTGCACGCGGCCGCCCGCCATCTCGATGCCGCGGACCGCACAGGTGGTCACCACCCGCCCGCCGTGCAGCCGCACGCCCTCTGCGATCGCGCGGGTGGCAAGGTGCGGTTCGGCGAAGCCGTCGGAGGCCGTGTGCAGGCCGCCGCCGAAGGTCCGGGTACAGTCGGGGATGAACGTCCCGATCTCGGCCCCGCCGACGAAGCGGGTGTCGAGGCCGTAGGGCTCGGCCGCCTTCATCCAGCCTTCGTAGCGGCTCAGATCGGATTCCCTGTCGACGAAATAGGTGGTGCCATAGCGGCGGAAGCCGGTGTCGCGCCCCGTCACCTGCGCCAGCCCGTCCCAGAGCTCCATCGCGCGGATCATCAGCGGGATTTCGCGCGGATCCCGGCCCATCTTGCGGACCCAGCCCCAATTGCGGTTCGATTGCTCCTCGCCGATGTCGCCCTTTTCGCAGACGACCACGGACACGCCCTTCAGCGCCAATTCCAGCGCGGTCGACATGCCGACGATGCCGCCGCCGATCACCACCACGTCTGCCTCGTGAGGGAGCGCGTCGAATTCGTTCCTGTTGAACTCGTTACCTTTTAGTTCCGTCATTCTTGATGAGCCCTGCTTTTCTAGCCATGTCTTGCTGGCCGGGGTGGACGGCCAGACTTGCGAAATCGAGCCATCTCAGCCCGGAACCGGGGTGCGCCATGCCGTCAGCGCCGCAAGCCGGGCCGTAGCCTCGGCTTCGAGGAAAACGCGGAAGGCCTCGGCGACGCTCGACCGTTCGCCGTCGCGCAGGAGCATCAGAAGCTCCATCGACAGGCTCGGACGCACGGGACGCACCTCGAAGCGGGTGCCATCGGCGTTCGAGCGCGCGAAAGGATTGACGAGGGCCACGCCCATGCCTGCCTGGACCAGCGCGCAGACTGCGTGGTGCGACGTGGCATCGGTGGTCAGACGGCGATCGACGCCGGCCTGGTCGAACAGGCGGTCGATCAGGAAGCGCCATGAGCTTCCGGTGGGAAAGCTAACGAACGCCTCGCCCTCGAAGTCCACGGGCGTCAGTTCGGCCATGCGCTCGAAGCGGTGACCCTGCGGAAAGACGCAGACCATGTCCGCCCGCGCCAGGGGCACGGTGACCAGGCCCGCGCTGCCGACGACGTCCTGCGAGGTCAGGCCTATTTCGCAGCGCCCCGCCTGAACCCAGTCGATGATCTGTTCGTGGGGCAAGATGTGTAGAGACGCCTTTATGTCCGGATGCGCGGCCTTGAACTCCGCCATGATGCCGGGAAGCAGGCCGGTCATGTAGGAACTGGTGGCCGCGATCGTCAGATGGCCGACCTGTAGCTGCTTGATCGCGCTGAGGTGGTTGCCGAGTTCCTCGAAGCCGATGAACAGTTTCTCGACCTGTTCGTAGAACTGGCGGGCATCGGGGGTCGGGACGGCGCCGGTGCGAGTGCGCACGAACAGTTTCATGCCCACCGCCTTCTGCAGATCGCCGATCAGGCGGCTGACCGCAGGCTGCGAGATGCCCAGAAGCTCGGCGGCGCGGCTCATGCTCTGCATGGCGACGACGGCCCGGAAGGCCTCGACCTGGCGGATGTTCAGCTTCATGCGGATGTCTCCAACCTGTGTGGATGCCGTCGTGCCGTAGCCCGGGACCGGTTCGTGATATAACAATCTATGAAGTGACAAAATCTTGACGTCAATAATTTTATATCCTAGCGTTCTTTCCAAGCCCCTTCGAATTCCACGAAAGATAGAGAAACATGCAGACGCGCCCCCGCGTGCAGAGAAACATGTCCCATTGGGGCGCCTTCCGTGCCGAGGTCGCAAACGGCGTGCTGAAGTCGGTCGCGCCCTTCGAGCACGATCCGGCGCCCAACCCGCTGATCCATGCCTGGCCCGAGATGCTGACCTCCCCCCTGCGCGTGGCCGAGCCGGTGGTGCGGCGCGGATGGCTCGACGGCGATAGCGGCGCGGGACGCGGCTGCGACAGCTATGTCGCCATCCCCTGGGACGCGGCGCTAGACCGGGTCGCGGGCGAGATCGGGCGGGTGCGCGATGCCCACGGCAACGCCGCCATCCTCGGCGGCAGCTATGGCTGGTCCAGCGCGGGGCGGCTGCACCATGCGCGCACGCTGATCCGGCGGTTCATGAATTCGGTCGGTGGCTGCACCGACCAGATGAACAACTACAGCTACGGCGCAGCGATGGTGTTCCTGCCACGCATCCTCGGCCGGAGCGACATGATCGGCTCGCACCTGACCTCGGCCCGCAGCATCGCGGCCGACTGCGACGTGCTGCTTGCCTTTGGCGGCCTGCCGCGGCGGCCTTGGGCCAATCAGGCCGGCGGCGCCGGCGAACATGGCTACGACCGCTTCATGGAGCAGGTGACGCAGCGGGCCCGTCTGGTGGCGGTATCGCCCAGCCGAGGCGATCTCGACCCGGATCATCCCGGCAACTGGATCGCGATCCGGCCCAACACGGACACCGCGCTGATCCTGGCACTGTGCCATCGCCTTCTGGAAACCGGGGCCGAAGACCGCGCCTTCGTCGACCGCTATACCTCCGGGAGCGAGCGGTTCCGGGCCTATCTGACGGGCGACACCGATGGCACGCCCAAGGACGCCGGATGGGCCGAGGCGATCACGGGCATTCCCGCCGCGGAGATTGCCGCCCTGGCCGATGCACTGCCCGGCCGACGCGTCCTTGTCACTGCCACCTGGTCGCTGCAGCGGGCGCACCACGGCGAACAGCCCTACTGGGCCATCGTCGCTCTGGCCGCGATGCTGGGACAGATCGGCCTGCCCGGCGGCGGCTTCGCGTTCGGTTACGGCTCGTCGGGGGGCATGGGCAATCCGCGCTACCAGCCGCCGCTCTACAGCCTGCCGACCGGCCCCAACCCGGCGGGTTCGGCGATCCCGGTGGCCCGCGTGGCCGACGCGCTGCTCTGCCCGGGCCAGACCTACCGCTACGACGGCACGGAGCGGACCTATCCTGAAATCCGCATGGTCTACTGGGCCGGGGGCAACCCGTTCATGCACCATCAGGATCTGAACCGGCTGGCCAAGGCCTTCCGCCGCCCCGAGACGGTGGTGGTGCAGGACTGCTTCTGGACCGCGACCGCACGCCACGCGGATATCGTGCTGCCGGCGACGACGACGCTCGAACGCAACGACATCGGCGGATCGTCGCGCGATCCCTACCTGATGGCGATGCACAAGCTGGTGGAGCCGGTGGGCGCCGCCCGCAACGACTTCGACATTTTCGCCGATCTGGCAGGCCGGCTTGGCGCGCGCGAGGCCTTCACCGACGGACTGGACGAGACCGGGCTTCTGGCCCGGGCCTGGGACAGCATATCGCAGCGGCTCGCCGCCCGCGGCATCACCCCGCCCAGCTTCGAGACCTTCTGGGACACCGGCTATCTGCGGATGCCCGAGCCCGTCGACGACTACGTCATGCTGGCGGACTTCCGCGCCGACCCCGACGCCAACCGCCTGGCCACGCCCTCGGGGCGGATCGAGCTCTACAGCCCGGCGCTGGAGGCGGAAGGCGGTGGCGCACATCCCGGCCATCCGGCATGGCTGGAGCCGGCCGAATGGCTGGGCGCCCCCGGCGCGGAGCGGTTCGGCCTCCACCTGCTGACCCCGCAGCCGCAGCAGCGCCTGCATGGCCAGCTCGACGGCGCGACCTATGTGCAGGGGTTCAAGACCCACGACCGCGAGCACCTGCGGCTCCACCCAACCGACGCCGCCCGGCGCGGCATCGCCGACGGCGATCCGGTGCAGCTCTGGAACGACCGCGGCTCCTGTCACGCGGTGGCGCGGCTCGACCCGGATCTCGCACCGGGCGTCGCGGTCCTGCCCACAGGGTCCAGCTTCGACCCTGACGGCCGAGCGGACCGCAACTCCAACCCCAACGTCCTGACCGCCGACATCGGCAGCTCCGACATGACCCAGGGCTGCGCCGCGCAGTCCTGCCTGGTGGAGATCCGCCGCGTCGACCGCCTACCCGAGCTTCAAGCCTATCGCCCGCCGCGCATCGACCCGGCGCCGCGCCCGATCTCCGACCAGATTTGACAGGGATTTCCAAAATGAGCGCCTCTGCCGACCACTTCATCGTCCTCGTGCGGGACATCGACCAGGCCGTTGCCGATTACAGGACCCTGGGCTTCACCGTGCAGTCCCGCGCCGACAGCGAGTGCCACGGCGCGCTCTACCGGTTCGTGGTCCTGGCCGACGGCAGCTACATCCTCTTAACGCAGTTCACCTCGGACGAGGTCATCGCCCGCCACCGCCTGGGTCCGGACCTGGCCGAGGGCGAAGGCTTTGCCGACTGGTCCTTCACCGTGGCCGATGTCGCCTCAGTGACCGAAGCGGTAGCGGCCGCGGGCGGGGACACCCGCGGGCCGGTGACCGTCAGCAACGTGCTGGCCGACGGATCGAAGTGGGGGCTGAAGCTCCTGATGACAGGCAAGGGCACCAGAGGCACCAGAGGCGACGACACCCTGCCCTTCGTCGTCGAGGACACCCATGGCCGCGAATTCCGCATTCCGGCCTATGCGCCGCACCCCAACGGGATCGAGCGGGTAGCCGCCATCCGTGCGACCTCGCCCCGCCCCGCCGACAGCGCCCGGAGCCTCGCGGTGGCACTGGGCACCGAGACGGACGGCACCACCGTCCCGGTCGCGCAGGGCATTGTCAGCTTCGTCGACGCAGCCGCCGCCTCTCCCGCCGGGCGCATCCGCGGCGGGCTCTACGAGCTGGACCTTGCCGGGTCGGGCGCCTCGGCGGCAGAGATGCTCGACCTCGGACTGACCCATGGCGCGCGCCTGAACGTCGTGGCTGCAGGAGCCTGAGCGTGGCACCGGCGCCCGCGGGGCACAGCATCGTGGAGAAGATCCTCGGCCGCGCCGCCGGGCGGCCGGTGCGCGCGGGCGACGTGGCAACCCTGACCGTGGACCGGGCCGTCATGCTCGACACCACGTTCTTCTTTCTCAACCAGATGCGCCGCGAGATCCTGTCGGTCGCGGACCCGGACCGCATCGTCCTGGTCTTCGACCACGAGGTCCCTGCCCCTTCGGCCCTGTCGGCAGCGGCGCAGTCCGCCGGACGCGCCTTCGCCGAACGCTTCGGCATCCGCCGCTTCCACGACCTGGGCCGCGATCAGGGCATCAGCCATGTTCTGGTCTCCGAGAATGCCCATGTCCTGCCCGGAGAGGTGCTGGTGGGCTCCGATTCCCACAGCCAGGCTGCGGGCGTCATGAACTGCGCGGCGCGCGCGGTGACGATCCTCGACTTGCTGCAGGCAGCGACCACCGGCGAGGCCTGGCTGCAACTCGCGCCGACGGCGCGCTACGATATCGCAGGCCGGCTGTCGCCCGGAGTGGGCGCGATGGACGTGTTCCTGCATCTGGCCGGACAGCGCGGCGACCATTCCGGCCTGAACCTCGAATACGGCGGCCCCGGCCTTGGAAGTCTGTCGATCGCAGAGCGGCGGACGCTGGCGACGATGACCACCGAACTCAACGCCGATTTCGCCACCTTCGAGGCCGACGACCGGCTCCTCGCCCATGTTGCAGAGCGCGCGGACCGGCCGTTCATTCCGGTGGCGCCGGACCCCGATGCCGCCTACGCGTTCCGCCATACGCTGGAACTTTCCGGGATCGACGTCATGGTCGCCCGGCCCCACGGCATGCTGGGCAATACCCAGCCTGCCGCCACGACCGGAGCGCAGCCGATCACCCAGGCTTTCATCGGCTCCTGCGCCAACGGCAGTCTCGAGGACATCGCCGCGGCCGCGCAGGTGTTGAAGGATCGCCGTGTCGCGCCAGGAGTCCGGCTGATCGTGACCCCGGCCAGCCAGGCGATCTGGCGCGAGGCGCTGGTCCGGGGCTATCTCGCGGTGCTGGCCGAAGCCGGGGCCGTCGTCACCAGCGCCACCTGCGGCGCCTGTGCCGGCGGACATTTGGGCGTCCTCGGCCCCGGCGACGTCTGCGTCACCTCGTCGAGCCGCAACTTCCGCGGCCGCATGGGCTCGGACCGGGCCGAGATCTGGATGAGCTCGCCCGCGACGGTGGCTGCCTCGGCCGTGGCCGGCCGTATCTGCGACCCGCGCGACATGCTGGCAGAGGATGCGCCATGACTGGCGAGACCTGGACAATCCGGGGGCGCGTCTGGCTGTTCGGAAGCGACCTGAACACCGACCTGATGATGCCCGGCGCGGTACTCTTCGACACTGAAGAGGCGCAGACGCGGGCCCTGTTTTCCGGGCACCGCCCGGGCTGGGCAGACCAGGTGCGGCCGGGCGACATCGTGGTTGCGGGACGCAACTTCGGCTGCGGGTCCAGCCGTCCGGCGGCGCGGTCGTTCGCGAACCTCGGGGTTGCCTGCATCGTAGCGGACGGGATCAACTCGCTTTTCCTGCGCGGATGCGTCAGCTACGGGATGCCAGCCCTCGCCTGTCCCGGCATCAGCGGCGCTGTGGCCGAGGGCGATGTCGTGACGCTGTGGCCCTGCGAAGCGCGGGTAGAGTTGCTGGGCGGCGCCGTCCTGAAGGCTGTGTCCCTGCCCGCAGACCTGCTTCGCACCATGCGCGCCGGCGGCATCCTTCCGGCGCTGGAGCAGCGCGGCCTGATCTCGCCCAGCGGTACACAGGGCTAGACACGTCCTGCGGAACTGTTGGCCGTGGCACTGATCCGGAGGGGCTTTGCCATGCCCGCCATGCCGGAAACCGTGACGCATCAACACCTCCTGCGGGCCATGGATGCGCTCATGGATCATGCCGATGTTGTCGAGGACGCGCTGGAGAAGCAGATGCGGCCGCTCGTCGACCGCGATCTGGCCGTCGTCTTCTACGATCTCACGACCGTGCGGATCCACGGCGAGGGGCGGGTCGAAGACGACCTGCGCGGCTTCGGGATGAACAAGGAAACCGGGGGCATTGCCCGGCAGTTCGTGCTCGGCGTCGTGCAGACCGCCGAGGGCCTGCCGCTCCTGCACACCGTTCATCCCGGCAACATGGCCGAGACGAAGACACTGCAGGGCATGCTTCAGACGGTGCTGAAGCGGTTCCCGGTCCAGCGGGTCGTGCTGGTGGCTGACCGGGGCCTGCTGAGCCAGGAG
>NZ_VATA01000086.1 GCF_005870025.1 Poseidonocella sp. HB161398 | reverse complement strand
CCATTTACCAAGACACCGGAGGCAAAAACCGGCAGGAGGCGTCAATCTTCCGACGCGACCCGCTCGCCAATCACCCTGATCTCTCCGCCGTCCGGCCCGCCTCAGCGGCCCGTCCAGCGCCCCGGAGCGTCGCCGCCCCGTCGGTGAAGGCGTATTTATGGTTCCAGCCCGGGAGCCGCAAGGGCTATTTTGCGAAAATGTCGTATTTTCTTCACGTCACCGAAGTAATGACTTTATTTCAGTCACTTGCACGCGATCCACCCGGACCCACCCTAAACCATCCCCGCCCTGCCAGGGACACGGGACCTGGTCCCGGGAGTCAGCGGCGCCGCGGCAGGACCCGGGTCGCCAGGAGCAGCGCCACCACCCCAAGATACACCAGCGGCTCCAGCTGCCAGCCCTTGCGGAGCATCGCGAAATGCAGGGCCCCGAGCAGCACCGCCGGATAGACCAGCCGGTGAAGCTGCCGCCAGCGCCGCCCGCCGAGCCAGCGGATCGCCGCATTGGACGAGGTCAGGGCCAGCGGAACCAGAAGCAGGAAGGCCGCCATGCCGATGGTGATATAGGGACGCTTGACGATATCCGCCCAGGCCGCTTGCAGCCCCTGGACATCGAGGATCGCCCAGACCGCCATGTGGCAGACGAGATAGAACACCGCGATCAGCCCGATTGCGCGGCGGAACCGCATCAGGTTCACCCCCGCCAGCCGCCGCAGCGGAGTCACCGCCAGCCCCGCGACCAGCAGCCAGAGCGTCCAGAGCCCGAGCCGGTGCTCGACCGCCTCCACCGGCTCGATGCCGATCCGTCCCGTCGCCCCCTGCCAGAGCAGCCAGGCCACGGGCAGAACCGAAAGCGGATAGAGCGGCCAGGCCGGCAGCCGCGCCAGCGCCCGGTTGAGCCGGTCGCGCAGCGCCAGCCCCTCAGAAGGACTTGGTGAGATCCATGCCATCATAGAGCCCGGCCACATACTCGCCGTATCCATTGAATTTCTGCGTCGGGATCTTGGCGGCGAAGAATCCGCCGCCAACCCGCCGCTCGCTCGCCTGGCTCCAGCGCGGATGGTCGACCTCCGGATTGACGTTCGAATAGAAGCCGTATTCGCGCGGATTGACGATATTCCAGGTCGCGGGCGGCTGTTCCTCGGTCAGGGTGATCCGGACGATCGACTTGATCGACTTGAACCCGTATTTCCACGGCACCACCAGCCGGATCGGCGCGCCGTTCGGATTGGGCAGCGCCTCGCCATAGAGGCCGGTCGCCAGGATGGTCAGCGGATTCATCGCCTCGTCGAGCCGCAGCCCCTCGACATAGGGCCAGGGGATCACCGGGCGGCGCGTGCCCGGCATCTCCTCGGGACGGTAGAGCGTCTCGAAGGCCACGTATTTCGCAGAAGGCTGGACGCCGATCCGGTCGAGCAGCCCCGATAGCTGGAAGCCGATCCAGGGCACCACCATCGACCAGGCCTCGACGCAGCGCAGCCGGTAGATCCGCTCCTCCAGCGGCTGCCCCTTCATCACGTCGGCCAGATCATAGCGCCCCGGGCGCTCGACCAGCCCGCCGATCTCCACCGACCAGGGATCGGTGGTCATCTGGCCGGCATTCTTCTCGGGATCGCCCTTGCCGGTGCCGAATTCGTAGAAATTGCAGTAGCCCGAGATCTCCTCGAGCGCATTCGGCGTCTCGTCCGTCGAATAGCGGCTCGGCGCCGCCTGGATCTCGGCCCGCAGCGGCGCGGCCAGGCCCAGCCCGCCAAGCGCGGCTGCCCCCCCGATCAGCTGCCGGCGGTTCAGGAAATCGGCACGGGGCGTGACATCGGACCAGCCCAGATCGGGACGGAAACGCATTCAGGGACCTCCTCGGCGTCGTCTTCTTCCCTCGAACCTAGCCCCGCCGCGCCGTCTTGCCAAAACATAAGCCCTCACAATCCCGCAGGCCGGACGAAACATTTCCCCGGGGAGAGGGGGTCCGGGGGAGAGGGCCCGCCCTCTCCTCCGGCATCAGGCAGCGCTGATCTGCTCCTCGGGCTCGGGGAAAAGCACGTCCATCCGCTTCGACCGTCCGTTCGGCTGGACGATCCGGACATGGCCGCGGGTCAGCTTGCGCGGATCGGAGACCCCGCAGGAATGGGCGATGACCTCCACCTCATGGGTGATCACCCGTGCATAGGTCGCCACCCGCTCGATCTTGTTGGCCACCACCAGCCCGCGCTGCAGATCCTTCTTGTGGGTGGTGATCCCGGTCGGGCAGGTGTTCTTGTTGCATTTCAGCGCCTGGATGCAGCCCAGGGCGAACATGAAGCCGCGCGCCGAGACCACGAAATCCGCGCCCGCGCAGAGCGCCCAGGCGACATCCGCAGGGGTGATCAGCTTCGCCCCCGCGATCAGCCGGATGCGGTTCTTCAGCCCGTATTCCGCGCGGATGTCGGCGATCCGGGGCAGCGCCTCGCGGATCGGCATGCCGACCAGGTCCATCAGCGGGGCCGGCGCCGCGCCGGTGCCGCCCTCGCCGCCGTCGATGGTGATGAAATCCGGCGCGCAGTCCTTGCCCCGGCGCAGCACGGCATCGAAGAACGGCCGGATCCCGTCCGCCGTGCCGATGCACATCTTCACCCCGCAGGGCTTGCCGGTCACCTCGCGGACGCGGGTGACGAAATCGATCAGCTCGTCCCAGTCATGCACCTCGGCATGGCGGTTCGGCGAAAAGCTGTCCTGGCCCAGCGGGATGCCGCGGATCTCGGCGATCTCCGGGGTGATCTTGTCGCCGGGCAGGATCCCGCCCTTGCCGGGCTTGGCGCCCTGGCTCAGCTTGATCTCGAACATCTTCACCTGCTCATGCCCGGCGATCTTCTTCAGCCGCTCGTCATCGAGGTTGCCCTTGGCATCGCGCACCCCGTATTTCGCCGTGCCGATCTGGTAGACGATATCGCAGCCCGACTCGAGGTGGTAGGAGCTCAGCCCGCCCTCGCCGGTATTCATCCAGATCCCGGCCTTCTTCGCGCCCCCCGCCAGCGCGCGCACCGCGGGCTTCGAGATCGCGCCGTAGCTCATCCCCGAGATGTTGAAGATCGAGCGGGCGATATAGGGCTGCGCGGCGCCCGGCCCGATCACCAGCGGCGCGGCGGCCGAGGCCTCCTCGTCGAGCGGCGGGAAGGCGGAGTTGACGAAGATCGCCGTGCCCGGCAGCTCGATGTTCCGCGTCGAGCCGAAGGCGATCATGTTCGAGATCCGGTCGTCCGACGCGTGGTAGACCCAGTCCCGCTGCGAGCGGTTGAACGGGTATTCCTCGCGGTCCATGGCGAAGAAGTACTGGCGGAAGAACTCGCCGAGCTTGGTGAAGAGCGTCCGGAACCGCCCCAGCACCGGATAGTTGCGCCGCACCGCATCCGGGCTCTTGAAGCGGTCGATGAAGAAGAAGATCACGCCCAGCCCGACCACGATCCCCACGGTGAGGACGAAAAGGGCCTGGAGGATGAAGAGGGCGCGTTCGATCAGTTCCATTCGGGCGTCTCCCTTGTCTCATGTCCCGGACTCATCAGTGCCCAAAGCCGGAGCGCAAGGCAATCGTTCTGGCCCTGCGCGCCAGCAACTGCGCCAAACGGGTGACGCGGTGATGACAAAGCGCACTCAAGCAGGAAAAATCCGGCCTCCGCGATCACGTCGCGGTCACATGCGCTCACGGCTTGTTGCTTGCCGGCCGCGATGCCGCCGGCTTAGCGCGCCGCGACGTGGCAGCAACCCCGCAACGTCCCGTTTTTCTTGTGATCCGCAGCCCCCTCCGGCGCCGTAGCTCCTGCGACATCCGCCACGGGATGTTCCCGAAACACACAAGGAGACGACCCATGATCCGCAACACGATCCTCGCCGCCACCGCCGCCGCCGCCTTCGCCGTTCCGGCCTTCGCCGACAGCCACATGGGCGCGAAGACCATCGTCGAGACCGCGGCCGGGGCCGGCGATTTCGACACGCTGGTCGCAGCCGTCGAGGCGGCAGGCCTGGCCGAGACCCTGTCCGGCGACGGCCCCTTCACCGTCTTCGCCCCGACCGACGCCGCCTTCGAGAAGCTGCCCGAGGGCACGGTCGAAGAGCTGCTGATGCCCGAGAACAAGGACAAGCTGGTCCAGATCCTGACCTATCACGTCCTGCCCGCCGCGGTGATGTCCGGCGACATCTCCGGCGAGATGATGCCGGAAACCGTCGAGGGCAGCACCCTGACCGTCATGCCCACCGAGGATGACGGCGTGATGGTCAACGACGCCACCGTGATCCAGGCGGATATCGAGGCCTCGAACGGCGTGATCCACGCGATCGACACCGTCCTGATGCCCGAGGGCTGACCCTGCCCTGCCCCGGCGCGCGCCGGGGCTTGCGCATGGCGGCGGAGCCAGCCACGGTCCGTCGAAAGCCACGGAGCCGCCATGCGCATCTATCTCGCCGGACCTGACGTCTTCCACCCCGATGCCGAGGCGCTCGGCGCCGAGAAGAAGGCGATCTGCGCCGAGCTGGGCCTCGAGGGCGTCTTCCCCCTCGACGAACTCGTCCCGCCCGGCACGATGGACCCGCGCCGCCACGGGCTGGCGATCGCCGCCAAGGACATGCGCCTGCTGCGCTCCTGCGACGCCGCGCTGGTCAATCTCACCCCCTATCTCGGCCCGTCGATGGATGCCGGCACCGCGGTGGAGCTCGGCCTCCTCTGCGCGCTCGGCCGTCCGGTCTTCGGCTATTCCGCCGATCCGCGGCCCTTCGAGACCCGCGCCGCCGCCGCCCTGCCCGGCCCGGACTGGCGCGCGGAGCGCTTCGGCCTCTGCGACAACCTGATGGTCGAGGGCGCCATCGCCGCCACCGGCGGCCGCGCGCTCTTCCCCGAGGCGCCGCTGCCCTTCGAGGATACCGGCCCGTTCCGCATGGCCGCCGCGGCCCTCGCCTTCCACCTGGCGTGACCGCCGGGCCACGGCCGCCGGCCGGCGCTGGCGCCCGTCGCGACGCTGCGCTAGGATCGGGCAGCGCGGCCTTCCGCGCCCTCATGGAGACTTGATGCAAGAGACCCGGTAACGCCGTCCCCGGAGCCCGGCTCCGCGGGACAGACGCAAGCCCCGGCGGCCATCCGGCCTGCCGGACCTTCCGTTACGCGATTTCCGGTAATTTCCATGAACATTTCCCGCCCGGAACAACGGGTTCTCCACGTCCTGGCCCAGGGGGGCCGCATCCTCCACGACCGCGACGGCGCCAAGGTGACCGGCGTCACCTGCTTCACCCGCGAGCATGCGATCCTGTCGGACTGCACGCTCGAGGTCTTCGCCCGGCTCCGCCGCAAGCGGCTGATCGCCTCGCATCGGGGCAGCGCCTACCGCATCAGCCGCCGCGGACTGGCCGCCGTGCGCGCCCAGCCCGACAACCGCTGAAGCGGCCTCAGCCGGCCCGGCGCAGGAGCTCCGGCCCCTGCGCCTTCAGCTCGGCAATGCTGCTCAGCCCCATCAGCTGCAGCGTGATGCCGATCTCGGCCGAGAGCATGTCGAAGGCCGCCGCCACCCCGCGGCGGCCTTCCGCCGCCACCGCCCAGGCAAAGGGCCGCCCCATCAGCACGAAATCCGCGCCAAGCGCCAGCGCCTTGACGATATCCGTCCCGCGCCGGAAGCCGCTATCGACGTAAAGCGCCTTCTCCGTCCCCAGCGCCGCGCGGATCTCGGGGATCAGCTCGACCGTCGACAGCCCGTGATCGAGCTGGCGCCCGCCATGGTTGGAAATGACGATCCCGTCGACATCCTCGGCCCTGGCCAGCGCCGCGTCCTCGGCATCGGAAATCCCCTTGATGACCAGCTTGCCCTTCCAGCGGTCGCGCAGCCGCCGGATCTTCTCCCAGGTCAGGTCCTTGTCGAGCCGCCCCGACAGCGCCGCCGCCTGCGCCAGCGCGCCCTGCCCGTATTCCGGCCGCCCGGTGACCAGCTCCACCTCCGGAAATCCGTTGCGCAGCAGGTCCAGCGACCAGACCGGCTTCGTCGCGAACTGCCAGAAGAGCTGCGGCGTGATCTTCGTCACCGCGCGGAAGCCGTTCCGGCCGTCGCGCTCGCGGTTCGAGGTGATCGCCGTGTCGACCGTGACGAAGATCGTGTCCGACCCGGCCTCCTCCGCGGCGGCGACATAGCTGTCGGTCCAGTCCGCGTCGATATCGATGTAAAGCTGGAACTGCGGCACCTGCCCGCTGCGCTCGGCAATCGTCTTCAGCCCGTTGATCGAGAAGGTGGACAGCACCATCGGCACGCCGCGCGCCGCCGCCTCCTGGCCGATCAGCACGTCGCCGTCGCGGCGGTAGAGCCCGAGGAAGCCGACCGGACCGGGGCCGAAGGGCAGCGCATGGCGCTGGCCCAGCACCTCGGCCGAGAGATCGAGCGGCCCGAGCGGCCGCAGCGTCCGCTGGCGCAGCGCCCAGGCGTCGAACCCCTCGCGGTTGCGGCGCAGCGTGGTCTCGGAGAACGCCCCGCCCTCGATATAGTCGGCGAAGATGCGCGGCAGGCGGCGGCGCGCGGCCGCGGCGAAATCCTCGACATTCTGGTAGCGGCGGGAAAAGCTCATGAGTCTGCTCCGGCAATGATCTTGCGCCAGCCCTGCCACCCGCGGGCGGCGGGGGCAAGCCGCAGCCCCCCTTGGCGCAACGGCAGGACAGGGGGCTGGGCCGGCCGCGACCGGCCGGGACTGAGGCGCGCGGGCAGCCGGGCCGGCGCCCGGCTCACGCGCCGCAGCGGATGAGGGTCTTCAGCCCCGCCACCTCGCCCGCGAGATGCCGCTGATAGGCGGCGGGCACCTCCTCGAGCGCGATCTCGGCATCGATCAGCGGGTCGAGCGCCGCGCCCAGCTCCGCGATCACCGCGCCGATCCGCTCGAACTCGCCGCCATAGGCATGGCAGCCGACCAGCGCCATCTCCTTCTCGACCAGCAGAACCGGATCGAGATCGAGCGCGCCATGGCCGATCCCGACCAGCCCGAGCGCGCCGCCCGGCAAAAGCCCCTCGGCCAGCGCCCGGATCACCCCCGGCGCGCCGGTCGCGTCCATCGCATGGCGCGCCGCAGGCAGGGCGTCGAGCGCTGCCACTGACGCGCCGGCCGCCTCCGCCACGAGCGCCGCGCGGGCCGCCTGGCGGTCGATCACATGCACCTCGTGCCCGCGCCGCGCCGCCAGCAGCGCCACCAGCCCGCCGATCGGCCCGCAGCCCGCAACGGCCAGCGGCGCGCCCGCGGGCAGGTCCAGCCGGTCGAGCGCATGCAGCGCCACCGCCAGCGGCTCGGCCAGCGCCAGATGCCGGTCGGCCACCCCGGCGGGCGCCGCGATCACGTTCCTGCCCGGCAGGATCACCGCCTCGGCGAATCCGCCATCGATCGCCTCGCCGACAAAGCCCATGGTCTCGCAGACCTGCGCCAGCCCCGCGCGGCAGTTGCGGCAGGTTCCGCAGGTCACCCGGCTGTCGACGATCACGGCCTGGCCCGGGGCGACATGGGTCACGCCCTCGCCCACCGCCGTCACGGTGCCGGTGAATTCATGCCCCGCCACCGAGGGCGCGCGGCTGATCCAGGCGCCGGTGCAGAAATTGTGCAGGTCCGAGCCGCAGATCCCCGCGACCGAGACCGCCACCCGCACCTCGCCCGGCCCGGGCGCGCCCGGGGCCGCGATCTCCTCGACCCGCAGGTCGCCGACGCCGTGAAGCCGCACCGCCTTCATCGTTCAGCCCTTCAGATAGGGATCGCGCATCGCGCTGACCGCATTGGCATGCGAGGAGAAGCCCTCGTAATCCGCGAGCGTCTTCGCCGTCTTCGCCAGCTCCGGATAGCCCTTCGCGGTGACATAGCCGACCGAGGAGCGGCGGACGAAATCCGACACCGACAGGGGCCCCCAGCTGCGCGCCCCGCCCGAGGTCGGCAGCACGGCATTCGGCCCCAGGGCGAAATTGCCGATGCAGACCGGCGTATGCGGCCCCATCAGGATCTCGGCGGCTTCGGTGATCTCGCCCAGATGCTCGAAGGGCACCGTGCTCAGAAGCTCCAGATGCTCCGGCGCGTAGCCATTGACGAAATCGTAGCTCTCCTGCAGCGAGCCGGTCAGCACGATCCCGCCATGCGCGCCGCAAAGCACCTTCTGGCTGAACTCCACCCGCTGCGGCGTCATTTCGGCCCAGTGATGCGGCAGCGCCTCCAGCGCCTCCTCGGCGACACGGCGCGAATGGGTGACGAGCCAGGCCGAACTGTCCGGCCCGTGCTCCGCCTCGATCAGCAGGTCCAGCGCCGCGAGCCCGCCATGCACCGTCTCGTCGGCGAAGATCAGCGATTCCGACGGCCCGGCCGGCAGGCCCGGATCGATCGCCCCCGACAGCAGGCGCTTGGCCGCCACCACCCAGGGGCTGCCCGGGCCGACGATCTTGCGGCAGGGCTTGACCGTCTCGGTGCCATAGGCCGCAGCCGCCACCGCCTGGGCGCCGCCGACCTTGTAGACGGTCGTGACCCCGGCCAGCCGCGCCGCGACCAGCGTCGCCGCATCCACCTTGCCGCCCGGCGCGGGCGGGGTGAAGATCGCGATCTCGGGCACGCCCGCCACCGCGGCCGGCACCGCGGTCATCATCACCACCGAGGGAAACGCCCCCTTGCCGCGCGGCACGTAGAGCGCGACCGAACCGATCGGCAGGAAGCGGTCGCCGGCATAGGCGCCGGGGCGAATTTCCTTCAGCCACATCGGCTCGGGCTTCTGCTCCTCGTGGAAGCTGCGGATATTGGCGATGCCCGCGCGGATCGCCTCGATCACCTCCGGATCGACCTCGTCGAAGGCGGCGTCGAACTCCGCCTCGGTCGCCTTCAGCCCGTCCGCGGTCAGACCCTCGGCCTTGTCGAACTCGACGCCGAAGCGCACCAGCGCCGCGTCGCCCTCGGCGCGGACCGCCTCGATGATCGGGCCGGCCTTCTCCAGGAAGAAGCTCAGGTCGGTTTCGGAGCGCTGGAAGAGCGCCGCGCGCTCGTCCGCGCCGAGCTCGGCCAGCACCTTGAAAGTCACGTCGGTCATGGGTCACCTCTGGCTGCCCGGCCGGTCCCGGGATGGTCGTCACCTGCCGCCGGGCTAGCGGCTGGCACGGGATAATGTATATACTTTACCAGCCGGGCGGCGCATTTTCCCCGCCAGGCTTCGCACAGTGCCTAAATCGACGCCAGATAGCCGCCGTCGATGCCCAGGATCTGCCCCGTCACATAGCGCGAGGCGTCCGAGGCCAGATAGAGCACCGCCGCCTCCAGATCCTCCATCCGGCCGAAGCGGCCCATCGGGATCTTGGTCTCCATCGTCGCGCACCAGTCGGGATCCTGGTAGAAGACCTCGGTCAGCTCGGTGCGGAAATAGCCCGGCGCGATCGCGTTCACCCGGACGCCCTGCCCGGCCCATTCGGTCGCCAGCGCCCGCGTCATCCCGGCGATGCCGCTTTTCGACGAGCCATAGGGCGCCGCGGTCGGCACGCCGACGAAGGAGGTCAGCGAGGCCAGGTTGACGATCGCGCCATGGCCGCGGGCCAGCATCGGCTTCGCCACCGCCTGGGTCATGAAGAAGGCGCCCTTCAGGTTGGTGTCGACGATCCGGTCCCACAGCGCCTCGCTGACCTCGGTCGAGGGGCAGACCTCTTCGGTGCCGGCATTGTTCACCAGGATATCCACCGGAGCCAGCCCGGCGAGCGCCGCGCCGATCGCGCCGACATCGCTCTGGTCGCAGGCCAGGCACTCGGCCCGGCGGCCCTCGGCCCCGACCAGCGCCGCGGTCTCCGCGAGGCTCGCCGTACTGCGCGCGGTCAGCACCAGATCGGCGCCGGCGCGCGCCAGCGAGACCGCCAGCGCGCGGCCGATGCCGCGGCTGGCGCCGGTGACCAGGGCGCGGCGCCCGGCCAGAGAGAAAAGCTGCGAGAGATAGGCCTCCGGTGCGGTCGGCATGCGGGATCCCCTTCCAGGCTGTATTGCCTAGACAATTGCGCCGTGACGCGCGGGACGCAAGGGGATCAGTCGCCGCGGCGTCCCGGGCCGGGCCCGTGGCGCTCCACCAGCTTGGCGATCGCCTGGTGGCGGCCGACCGAACGGCGCGTGGCCAGGCTCTGGCGCTCCAGATCGGCGCGCAACTGCGCGATGCGCATGCCGAGCTCGCGCGTCCGGCCGACCCGCCACATGTCCCAGACGCCGTCTCGCCCGGCCCGCTGGTAGGCGGTGGCCGCGTCCTGCGCCGAGAGCCAGTCCACGGAGGCTTCGTCGAGCGCCTCGATCTGCCCCTCGAGCGCGCGGATCTCGGCGCGCAGCCGCTCCATCGCCGCGACCTCGGCATCGCGCTTCACCCCGGCAAGCTGCCGCAGCCGGGACAGGGCCTCAATAGGTTCCAAACGGCGCCCGCTTTCTCTTCTGGCGCATCTCGTCGGCGAAGCGGATCGCCGCCGCCACCGCGCGGTAATGCGACGGCGGGATCTGCTCGCCGACCTCGACCGTGGCATAGAGCGCCCGGGCCGTCGGCGGCGCGCTGTAGATCGGCACCTTGTTCTCGCGCGCCAGGTCGCGGATCACCGACGCCCGGTCGTCGACGCCCTTGGCCACGCAGACCGGCGCGCTCTTGTCGGCACGGCTCCATTTCAGCGCGACGGCGTAGTGCTCCGGATTGACGATGACCACGTCGGCCTTCTTCATGTCGCGCAGCATCTGCGAGCGGGCGATCTCCATGCCGCGCTGCCGCCGCTTCTGCTTGACCGCCGGATCGCCCTCGGATTCCTTCAGCTCGTCGCGCATCTCGCGATGCGACATGCGCAGGTTGCGCAGATGCTCGGCGCGCTGGAACAGGTAGTCGAGCACCCCGATCACCGCCGAGTTCGCCAGGGCGATCAGCAGGAAGCGCAGCGAGATCTGCAGGAGCACCACGATCCCCTGGCGCGCCTCGAGCATCTGCAGCGACAGGATCTGGTCGCGGCGGCTGGCCATGAACCAGATCAGCGCGCCCGAGAAGAGCGACATCTTCACGAAGCTCTTGAAGAACTCGAAGAGGCCGCGGCGGCCGAACTTCTTCTTGAAGTTCTCCAGCGGCGAGATCCGCGACAGCTTCGGCTGGATGTTGCCGCCATGGATGATGAAGTTGCGCTGCACCGCCAGCGACAGGAGGACGAAAAGCGCCGGCAGCAGGAACATCGGCAGCAGCATCCGGAACGCATCCCAGGCCGGGCGCAGGATCGACGCGCCGCTGGCCTGGTCGGCGCGGGTCGCAACCTCCCACAGCCGGTTGGAGAGGAAATAGCCGAGCACCCCGCCGAAATGCAGCAGCATGTCCTTGCCCCAGATCAGCAGCGCGATCGCCAGCCCGGCATAGGCGGCGGTGGTGTTCAGGTCGTTCGAGCGCGGGACATTGCCCTTCTTGCGGGCGTCGAGCAGCTTCTTCTGCGTCGCCTCGTACGGCTTGTCGTCGCTTTCCTCGCCGCCCTTGCCCTCCGCCATCAGCGCAGCCCCTCGCGCAGCGAGAAGGCGAGCAGGTGCTCGCTCCAGGCCTTCAGCAGGATCGGCGCCGACACGAAGAGCAGCGCGATGCCCAGCCAGGAGATCGCCGGCGCGCCGATGAAGGCGACCATCAGCTGCGGCATCGCCTTGTTCACCACGCCGAGGCAGAGATTGTAGAGCACCGCGACCACCAGGAAGGGGCAGGAGAGGGCGAAGCCGATCTCGAAGGCGCGCGCCGCGCTCTCGGCGGAAAGCTCGGCGGCCAGCGCGGCGGGCACCCCGGTACCCAGCGGCACCAGGTCGAAGGAGTCGATCATCGCGTCGACGATGACGAGGTGGAAGTTCAGCACCACCGCCAGCGCCAGCGCGCCGAGATAGAGGACCTGCCCGATCGAGGCCTGCGGCTGGTCGATCTGCGCGCCCATGAGCTGCGCCAGCGAGATCGACTGCGAGGCCATGGTCCCGGCCAGCTGGATGCTCCAGAACAGGCAGCGGCAGAGGAAGCCGATCAGCAGACCGGTCAGCAGCTCGGCCGCGCAGGCATCCACGTAGTCGCCAAGCGGGGCATTCCGGCTGGTGGAGAACTCCCCGGCCAGCGGTGCCAGCACCAGGGTCAGCGCCAGCGCGAAGGCCAGGCGCAGTGTCGTCGGCACGACCCGCGAACCCAGCATCGGCAGCAGCGCGACAACGCCGCCGACGCGCAGCAAGACCAGGAACCAGAGCTCGGCCGGCAGTGCATCGAGGATCGCGAGCACCGCCTCTTCCAGGGTCATGCCGGGACCACGCCCAGCACCTGCGGCTGCGCCTGCATCCCGAGCTCCTCGTAGGAGAGGACGGGCACGGTGATCCCCTTGGCCATCGCGACGGTCTTCAGGAAGCGCCGCCGCCGCGCCGAGGTCAGCAGCACCGGCTCGGTGCCTTCGACCGTCACCTCGGCCAGCGTCTCGGCAATCTGCGCGGCCAGGCGGTTGAACTCCTCCGGCGGCAGGGCGATCTCGGTCCCGCCCTCGGTGCCGACCTGGTACTGGACGAAGCGCTTCTCCCATTCCGGGGCGAGTTTCACCAGCGGCAGCCGGCCGTCGGGACCGCGCAGCGAGGCGACGATCTGGAATCCCAGCCGCTGGCGGACATACTCGCAGATGCTGTCGGGGCGCGAGACCGCGGGTCGCGCCTCGGCGATGGTCTCTAGGATCAGCGGCAGGTTGCGGATCGAGACCCGCTCGTCGAGCAGCAGCCGCAGCACGATCAGCGCCACGTCGAGCGGCACCTTGTCGGGCACCAGATCCTCGAGCAGCCGCCGGTTGGCATCGGCGCGGGACTTGTCCGAGAGCCGGGTCAGCTCGTCGAGCAGCCGGGTCAGCGATTTCAGCGACAGCAGCCGCGCCAGGTTGTCCTTCACCACCTCGAGGATATGCGTGGCCAGCACCTCGGCCGGGGAGACGACGGTGATCCCGGAGAGCACCAGCGAATCCTGCTGCTTGCGGTCGACCCAGCGGGCCGGGGCGCCGTAGACCGGCTCGCGGAAATCGTCGCCGGGCGGCAGGTCCTCGGGCCCGCCATCGCCGACCAGCGCCATCACCCGGCCGGTCTGCAGCTGCGCCTCGGAGACGGTCACGCCCTGGATCAGGATGCGGTAATGACCGGGATCGAGCGCGCTCTGGTCGGTCAGCCGCACCTCGGGCAGGATCATGCCGAAATTGCTGGCCACATGGCGGCGCATCCCGGCGATCCGCACCTCGAGCCCGGTGCCCGGATCGAGGATCATGTTGACCAGATCCGGGGCGAATTCGACATGGATGTCGTCGAGATCGATCAGGTCGCCGATCCGCACGTCGTGGGCATGCGCATCGGAGGGCTCGTCCGTGGCAGGCTCCGGGGCCTCCGTCTTCTTCTTGTGCAGGGACGCGCGGTAGGCGATCGCGCCCAGCCCGGCGGCCGCGATCACGAAGGGCAGGAAGGGAAAGCCCGGCACCACCGCGAAGACCAGCATCAGCCCGGCCACCGTCGCCAGCGCCTCGGGATGGCGGCCGACCTGCTCGACGATGGCCGTGTCGGTCGTGTGGTTCATGCCGCCGCGCGACAGCAGGAGCGCCGAGGCCACCGAGATGATGACGGCCGGCAGCTGCGTCACCAGACCGTCGCCGACGGTCAGCACCGCGTAGGTCTCGAGCGCGTGCGAAAGCTCCATCCCGTGGGCGAAGATGCCGATGCAGAGCCCGACCACCAGGTTCAGGAGCGTGATCAGGAGCCCGGCGACGGCATCGCCCTTGACGAATTTCGACACCCCGTCGAGCGAGCCGAAGAAGGTCGCCTCCGCCTGCTCGCGCTCGCGCCGCTCCTTGGCCTCGGTATGGGTTATCGCGCCGGAGGAGACATCGGCGTCGATTGCCAGCTGCCGCCCCGGCATGCCGTCGAGGGCGAAGCGCGCGCCGACCTCGGCCATCCGCGCGGCGCCCTTGGTGACGACGACGAAGTTGACGATCAGCAGGATGAAGAAGATCACCACGCCGAGGAAGGGATCGCCGCCCATGACGAACATGGCGACGCCTTCGATCACGCTGCCGGCGGCATGCGGCCCGGTCTGGCCCTGGCCGATGATCAGCTTGGTCGAGGCGATGTTGAGCGACAGCCGCAGGATCAGCGACGCCAGCAGCACGGTCGGGAAGGACGAGAAGTCGAGCGGCCGCTCGATGAAGAGGACGATGGTGAAGACCAGCGCTGCCAGACCGAAGCTGAGCACCAGCCCGACATCGAGAAGCCAGGCCGGGACCGGCAGCAGCATCAGGATGATCATCGCCATCAGCCCCAGCGCGAGCGCCGTCGAAGGCGAGAGTATCCGCCCCACGCCCAGTCGCCCGGCCACTCCGCCGCGCAGGAAATCCGCCACCGTCACCGCCACGCTGCCCCCCTTTCAGATGCCCTGCATCAGATGTCCTGCCGCACCATGTCGACGATCAGCACCGCATTGGCGATCGGGCCGAGCACCTGCTTGGCGACCTGCGTCAGGTCGTTGCGGATGATGTTCATGTCCTCGGCGTCGAGGAAGCTGTCGTTGAAGCCGCCCATGCTCGCATAGGCGAAGAGCACGCGCAGGAAGGAGTCGCGCAGCTTGGGCTCCTTGGCATAGACCGCCTCGCGCGCGCCCAGCTCGACCTCGAGGCTGAGCGACATGACGACCATGGAGGAAACGGAGCCGCCGTCGACGACCGGCACGACGAACTGGTTCTTCATGTCGACATACTCGAATTCGGACGGCATCTCTTCTTCCTCGGCCGCCTGCTGCTCTTCGGCGGCCGCGGCAAGAGCGGCGCAGTCGCATTCCGGCATCTCGGGGGCGAAGAACCAGCCGGCGCCGCCGCCGATGCCGATGCCCGCCAGGACGATCACGATCGGTATCAGGAATTTCATCATGAGCGGCACCTAGTAGGGCAGGAGGATGTCGGTGATCTGCTGGCCGTAGCGCGGCTGCTGGACGTCGGTGATCTGGCCGCGGCCGCCATAGGAAATCCGCGCCGAGGCGATCTTGTCATAGGGGATCTCGTTGAGCCGCGAGATGTCCTCGGGGCGGACATAGCCGGTAACGAGGAGCTCGCGGATTTCGAAATTCACCCGCACCTCCTGCGATCCCTGGATCCGCAGCACCCCGTTGGGCAGAGAATCCGTGATCGTGGCCGCGATCCGCAGGGTAAGCTTCTCGTTGCGCTTCACCGACCCGTCGCCGGAGCTGCTCGAGCTGCTGTCGACCGCGACCGGCTCCTTCGCGGAAGAGCCCGTGGGCATCACCCGCTGCAGGTTCTCCGGCAGGCCGAAGAGCGAGCCCATCGACAGGCTCTCGCTGGCGCTGCGCGACCGGTCGGTGGTGTTCGAGATCTCCGCCTTCTCGTCGATCTCGATCACCACGGTCAGGATGTCCCCCGGCTCGCCCGCACGGCGGTCGCCCAGGAGCGAATTGCGCGCCCCGCTCCAGAGCGAGGACTGGTCCACCGGCTGCACCTTCTCCAGCCTCTGCGGCAGGCCGGGCACCGACATGGCCAGATGCTCGCGGCCGGTATCGGCATCCGAGAAGCTCGGCGGCTTGCCGAGATGGTCGAGCCGCCCGCAGCCCGAGGCCGCCAGCGCGAGGACGAGGAGGACAGCGCCCGGGCGCGCCGCGCCGCTCACCGGGCGCTCCCGGCGACGGAGACGCTGCCATCCGGCATCACCTTGCCGGTCACGGTCTTGCGGGAACTGGCATTGGTCACCCGGATCGTGTCGCCCGCGGCGCCGCCGTCCAGCGCGCGCCCCTCGGTGACGATGCTCAGCCCGCCGTTCTGGAAATGCATGACCACCTCCTGGTTGCGGGTCACGATATGGGGTTCCTGAATGTCGCCCGGCCCGATCGGGCTTCCGGGATAGAGATTGCGCACCGCCTGCTTGCCCAGGGCATCGCCGTAGCCGCCGAAGGCGCCGCCGACGCTGCCCTGCTGCAGCTTCAGGTCGGCAGGGGTCAGCACCGTCCCCGCCCGCACGGGCCGGGCGGTGACAAGGACATCGGCAAGGAGCGGCGCCTGAGGCAGCGCTGCAGCGAGAAGAAGGGCGGGGATCAGGATGCGCATCGGATATCAGCGGATCTGCGTGGTGGCGGCCAGCATCTGGTCCGCGGCGGTCAGCACCTTGGCGTTCAGTTCGTAGCCGCGCTGCGCCTCGATCAGCTCGGTGATCTCGGCGACCACATTCACCGAGGATTCCTCGAGATAGCCCTGGCGCACCGTGCCGAGACCGTCGAGCCCCGGCGTCGTCGCATTCGGCGCGCCCGAGGCCTCGGTCTCGAGGAAGAGGTTGCTGCCCATCGCCTCGAGCCCCTTCGGGTTGGCGAAACCGACGAGCGAGAGCTGCCCGAGCAGCTGCGCTCCCACCTGGTCGGCGAAATAGGCGTAGACCTCGCCATCGGCATTGATCGAGATCGAGCGGGCATCCTCGGGCACGACGATGTCGGGCGCCAGCGGATAGCCGTCGGACGAGACGATCGTGCCTTCGGCATTGAGCTTCAGCGAACCGTCGCGGGTATAGCCCGAGAGGCCGGAGGGCAGCGTGACCTCGAGATAGCCGCGCCCCTCGATCGCCACGTCGAGATCATTGCCGGTCTGCTCCAGCGAGCCCTGAAGGAGATCGAAGGAGATCGCCGTCGGCCGGACCCCGAGCCCGAGCTGGATGCCGGTCGGCAGCACCGTGCCGTCGGCGGCGTTGATCGAGCCGGGCCGGGCGATCTGCTGGTAGTGCAGGTCGGCGAATTCGGCGCGCCGGGTCTTGTAGCCCGTGGTCGAGCTGTTGGCGAGGTTGTTGGCAATCGTGTCGACCCGCATTTGCTGGGCGTGCATGCCGGTCGCGGCGATCTTCAGGCTACGCATGGAACACTCCTATCAGGCACCAAGGGTCCGCAGCACATTGCGGATCCGTTCGTCTTCGGACTTGTTGAGATTCGCGCCCTGCTCGTAGGCGCGATGCACTTCGATCATCCGGGCCATTTCCAGGACGGCCTCGACATTCGAGTCCTCCTTGAAGCCCTGCAGGATCACCGCCCCCTCCACCGGCACCGGCGGCTGCTGGATGGTGAACATGGTCCCGCCCACCCGCTCGGGCGTGTCGCCCTCGGCCGGGCCGACCGGCACGACACTGGAGATGAAGAGGCCATCGGCGCTGAGAATGCCGTCGGTCGAGAGCTTCACGTTGCGCGCGTCCGGCGGAATGGCGATGGCGGCACCGCCGGCATCCAGCACGCGGTGGCCATTCTCGCTGACCAGCTCGCCCGCGGCGTTCTGGCCGAAATTCCCCGCCCGGGTCAGCGCCTGGCCGCCATTGTACTCCACGAGGAAGAACCCCTCGCCGTCGATGGCGAAATCGAATTCGCCGCCGGTCTGGGTCAGCGGCCCCTGGGTGAAATCCGTGCGCCGGATCTCGGCCTCGGCCATCGAGAGCGAATGGTCCCGGTCCTCGCCGGCGAAAAGGTATTCGGAGAAGATCACGCCCTCGCGCTTGTAGCCCGGCGTGGACAGGTTCGCGATATTGTTGGCGATGACCTGCAATTCCGACTTCAGCCCGTCCATCCGGTTGAGATTGGTGTAGATTGCGTTGTCCATCTCAGCGCTCCGAAATCAGCCGCAGGACGGTGTCCTGGAAGAAGGTCACCAGGCTGCTCGACATGAAGGACATCGTCATCCAGAAGGCGAGCAGCATGGCGACCATCTTGGGAACGAAGGTCAGCGTCATTTCCTGGATCGAGGTCAGAGCCTGGAACAGGCCGATGACGATGCCGGTCGCCAGCGCGGCCGCCAGGATCGGTGCGGATATCACCACCGCGATCCGCAGCGCCTCGCGCATGGCGTCGAACATGATGTCCTCGCCCATGTCAGATCTGCATCCGCATGATTTCCTGGTAGGCCTCGACCACCTTGTCGCGGATGGTCACGGCCGTCTCGACCGCCAGCTGGGCCTGGGCCAGCGCCTCGACCATGGACTGCGGATCGGCATTGCCGAGCATCGCGTCCTGCGCGGCCATGTCGGCCGCGCCGAGCGTCCGGGCGAAGTCCTGGGCAAAGGATGCCAGCCCCTCCCGGATCGAGGGTCCGGCTGACCCGCCGGGTTCGGAAATACCGCGGGCTCCGGCATAGCCGCCGGCCGCGAGGGTCGATGTCAAATCCATTCTGGATCTCCTGCTTGTGGCAGTTAGCGGCGAAGGAGGTCGAGCGTGGAGCTCGCCATTTTCCTCGCCTGGTCGAACATCTGCAAATTGGCTTCGTAGCTGCGCTGCGCTTCGCGCGCGTCGGCGATCTCGAAGACGAGCTTCACGTTGGAGCCGTCATAGCTGCCGGTGCCGTCGGCGAGCGGATGGGAGGGATCGTAGATCCGAGCCAGCTCCGTCTGGTCGAGATCGACCCGGCCGGTCTTCACCCCGTCGAGCCCGCTGGGCAGCCGCTGGGCCTCGAAGGGGACCGTCTTGCGGTGGTAGCCGGGCGTGTCGGCATTGGCGATATTCTCGGTCACGTGCCGCAGCCGCATGGCCTGGGCAGTCAGGCCGGTCGCCGCCACTGTCATGGAATCGAGCAGGCTCTTCATGGCGCTAGCTCCTTCCCAGGCTGGTGCGCAGCAGGTTCAGCCCGCTGCGGTAGGCGGTCAGCGCCACGTCGTGGCTGTAGCGCGTCTCCACCGCATTGAGCATTTCCTGCTCGAGCGACACCGTGTTGCCGTTCGGAGAGGCATCGCCGGGCCGCTCGACGGCCTGCACGCCGAAGCGGGCGCCGGGAATCTCCGGCGAGGTGAAATGGGCGGCGCGGGTGGTTCGCAGCTGCAGCGGCCCGAGGGTGCTTCGATAGGTGTCGGCAAAGCCCCGGACGTCCATCGCGCGATAGCCCGGCGTGTCGGCATTGGCCATGTTCTGGGAAATGACTGCCTGGCGCGCGCCGGAATGGGCCGCCAGGGCGGACGCCGTCTTAAAGATTTCCAAAGACGAGAACATGCGGATTCTCCACAGAATTTCTTCAACCTTGGCTTAACTGCGATTCGTTTAGAAACGGTTTGCACAAGAGGCTGGAAAGCAGATGTCAGAAGTCGAGTTCAGGCACCTCGCGGCCGCGATCCGCGATATCAAGTACGCGTTCCATATCGGCCGGGTGGTCGAGATCGGCGCCACCGGAGCAAAGATCGGCGGGCTGGCCCAGGTCGCCGGGATCGGCGACCGGGTGGAGATCCGCTGCCGCGACGGCCGCTCCCTTCCGGGCGAGATCCGCGCCATCGGCACCTCGGAGGTGACGGTCCTGGCGGACGGGCCGCTGACCGGCGTGGCGCTCGGCGACAAGGTCAGGCTGCTGGGGGAACTGCGGATCGCGCCGGACAATACCTGGCTGGGACGGATCATCGACCCTATGGGCCGCTCGCTCGACGGCCGCTACCTGCTGCTCGGCCCCGAGCGCGTGCCGGTCGATGCGGTGCCCCCTGCCCCGGCCCGGCGCCGCGGGCTGGGCGAGCGGCTGGAGACCGGGCTCTGCGCCTTCAACACGGTGCTGCCGGTGGTGCGCGGCCAGAGGGTCGGCCTCTTCGCCGGGTCCGGCGTGGGCAAATCCTCGCTGCTGGCCGACATGGCGCGGGGAATCGAGGCGGATGTGGTGGTGCTGGCGCTGATCGGCGAGCGCGGCCGCGAGCTCGGGCATTTCACCCGCGACGTGCTCGGCCCCGAGGGGATGGCGCGCAGCGTGGTCGTCGCCGCCACCTCGGACCAGTCGCCGCTGACCCGACGCCGCTGCGCCTGGACGGCCATGACCGTGGCAGAGCATTTCCGCAACGAAGGCAAGCACGTGCTCTTCCTCGCCGACTCGGTCACCCGCTTCGCCGAGGCGCATCGCGAGGTGTCGCTGGCGCTCGGCGAACCGCCGACGCTGGGCGGCTACCCGCCCTCGCTCGCGCACGAGATCATGACCCTGGCGGAGCGCGCCGGCCCCGGCGAGGGCGACCAGGGCGACATCACCGCGGTCTTCAGCGTGCTCGTGGCGGGGGCGGACATGGACGGGCCGGTGGCCGATATCCTGCGCGGCGTGCTCGACGGCCATGTCGTGCTGGAGCGCCAGATCGCCGAGCGCGGGCGCTATCCGGCGATCAACCTGCTGAAATCCGTATCGCGCTCCCTGCCCGGCGCGGCCAGCGACGAGGAGAACATGCTGATCCAGGAGGCCCGCGAGATGCTGGGCGTCTACGACCGCGCGGAGCTTATGATCCAGTCGGGGCTCTACACCCAGGGATCGAATCCGCAGATCGACCGCGCCATTTCGCTGTTTCCGCGGCTCGACGCCTTCATCTCGGAACGCGAACCCGGCGCCACGGCGGACAGCTTCCGCAAGCTCCTGCAATGTCTGGGAAGACCGGGCTGACGGTCGGTTGCTGCTACGGCAATCATGAGCCCGGCATCGGCGGTCCGGGGATGACCACGGCGCTGTTGCTCAACTCAGCTGATGATCGCACTTCCCCTTTCCCCGGAGACGCTTATCCTGCGGCCACAGTCATCGGGATACCGATTGCTGTAAAGCGGTTGAGGAATGAGCGGCAAGCGCCACTGGTCCGAGCGCAGCCGCGA
>NZ_VATA01000085.1 GCF_005870025.1 Poseidonocella sp. HB161398 | reverse complement strand
CCTTTTTCCGCCTTGAATCAAGGAGAAGACGCCCGCGGGCATACCGGTTTTCGCGATTGCGGCATGGATCGCCTCGGCGACGATCTCGCCGGTTCCCGGGTGGGCGGAGTGGCCCTTGACGACGACCGGGCAGCCCGCGGCGAGCGCGGCCGCCGTGTCGCCGCCCGCGGTCGAGAAGGCGAGCGGGAAGTTCGAGGCGCCGAAGACGGCGACCGGGCCGATCGGCCGCTGGATCATCCGCAAATCGGGGCGCGGCAGCGGCGCGCGCTCGGGCAGCGCCTCGTCATGGCGGCGGTCGAGATAGTCGCCGGCGCGGATGTGGCTGGCAAAGAGCCGCAGCTGGCCGGTCGTCCGGCCGCGCTCGCCCTGGAGCCGCGCCTCGGGCAGGCCGGTTTCCTGCGTGCCGATCTCGGTGATTGCCTCGGCGCGGGCCTCGATCTCGTCGGCGATCGCCTCGAGGAAGGCGGCGCGGGCCTCGCGCGTCGTGTAGCCGTAGGACCAGAACGCCTCTTCGGCGGCCTCGCAGGCGCGGTCGACCAGCGCGACGGTGCCGACGGAGAAGTCATGCGCCGGGCCGTGGGCCGGCTCGGAGGCGAAGGTCTGGTCCCCCGCGACCCACTCGCCGACGATCAGGTGCTTGCCATGCGGCGTGAAAACGGACTTGTCGAGCATGGTGTCTCCTTCCGGAATGTCTGCTCTGCCTTGGTCCGGAGAGGCGCGGCGCGCGCCTCCCCGCCGGCCGGGTCAGTGGCCCCAGCGCATCGAAATCGGGTCGAGCGGGCGCAGGAGGCCCAGCAGTTCGGCGCGGGTTTCGGGCGGCAGGGGCGGCACCGGGTGGCGGCAGAAACCGGAGGCGAAGACCTTGCCCTCGACCATCGCCGCCTTGGCCGCGCGGAAGCCGCATTGGCGGTTCTCGTGCTGGACCGCGGGCAGGATGCGGGTGTAGCCCGCCACCGCCGCGTCGCGGTCGCCGCTGCGATGGGCCTCGACCACCTCGCGGATATGCTCTGTGATCATCGCCGAGCACATCGTCGCCACGGCGCCGGCATCGAGATCGGCCAGCATGGTCACGCCCTCCTCGCCGTCCATCGGGCTGACCACGGCATCGCCGCCCTCGGCGATCAGCCCGCGCAGCTTCGCCGCGGCACCGGCGCATTCGATCTTGAAATGCTGCACCATCTCGATCTCGCGCGCCATCTTCGCCAGCAGGGCCACCGGCAGCTCGACCCCCGAGAGCGGCGCGTCCTGCACCACGATCGGAATGCCGGCCTCGCCCACCCGGGCGAACTGCTCGTAGGTCTGCGCAGCCGTGCCCTTCATCAGCGCGCCGTGATAGGGCGCCATCATCATCACCGAGGCCGCCCCGCAGTCGCGGGCCAGCTCGGCGCGGGCCACGGCAATCGGCGTGGCGTAATGCGAGATCGTCACCATCACCGGGATGCGCCCCGCGACATGCTCCAGCGACAGCCGGGTCAGCGTCTCGCGCTCGCCGTCCGAGATCAGGAACTGCTCGGAGAAATTCGCCAGGATGCAGACGCCGTCCGCGCCCTGGTCGATGATGCAGTCGAGCGCGCGCTTCATGCCGTCGAGGTCCAGCGTCCCGTCGTCATGGAAGGGCGTGGGCGCGACGGGCCAGGCGCCGGTCAGTTGAACCGCCATGGTCATTCCCCGATCTCGAAATGGTGCAGATGCCTGTCCGAGATCGAAATTCCCAGACCCGGCAGGTCGTCGTCAAGCTGCAGGAAGCCGTCCACCGCATCCGGGTCGCCCTCGAAGATGTAGTAGAAGAGCTCGTTGCCGACCTCGACATCGAAGACCGGGAAGTATTCCGAGATCATGCAGTTCGCATTGGCCATGGTCAGGTGGTAGTTGTGCATCTGCCCGGCATGGGGGATCACCGGCACCTGGAAGGCCTCAGCGATGGCGTTGATCTTCTGCGCCGCGGTGATGCCGCCGACGCGGTTGGTGTCGTATTGCAGCACCGAGACGGCTTTCTGCGCGATCAGGTCCTTGCAGCCGATCACGGAAAACTCGTGCTCGCCGCCCGAGATTGGCACGATCCCCATGGCATTGAGCTCGGCATAGCCCGCGACATCGTCGGCGATCACCGGTTCTTCCAGCCAGCGCGGCTCGTACTTGGCAAGCTTCGGCAGCATCCGGCGGGCGTAGTCCAGGGTCCAGCCCATGTAGCATTCGCACATCAAGTCGGCGTCGTAGCCGATCACCTCGCGGACGGCTTCCACCCGCTTGAGGTTCTCGCGCATCCCCGCCATGCCGTCCTTCGGCCCCCAGCCGAAGCGCATCTTGTAGGCGGTGTAGCCGTTTTTCTTCGCCGCCTCGGCCTCGGCCTGCATCGTCTCGACCGGGCCGGAATAGAGCTTCGAGTAGTAGACCGGGATCTTCTCCTTGGTGCGGCCGCCGAGCAGCTTGAAGACCGGCTTGCCCGCGAGCTTGCCCATCAGGTCCCATATCGCGATGTCGATGGCCGAGATCGCGGTCATGCCGATGCCCTTGCGGCCCCAGGCGTGGCTGCGGCGGTACATCTTCTCCCAGATATAGGCGTAGTCGAACGGGTCCTCGCCGATCACCAGAGGCGCGAACCAGTCGTCGATCGCCTTCTTGACGACACTCGGCGCCAGCGCGGCATTGCCGATCCCGACCGTGCCGTCCTCGGTCTCGATCTCGACGGTCAGCCACTGGTGGAAGCGGAACGAGCCCATCGCGTCGCCGCCGCGATGGATCACGTCAGAGGCATTGGTGCAGAAATTGCCCGAAGGCGGCACGGTCGGTCCGGTCCAGGTCCAGACGCGGGCGCGCACGGATTTGATCTTGGTCACAGGGACACCTTCTTTTTGCGGCTCGTGCCTCGCGGGCAGGCGGGCGCAGGGTGCAGGGAACGGGTCCGGCGCGGGGCGCCGCGCCGGGTTGCTGGCGGGCTGGCAGGGACCGCCTCCGGTCACGGCTCCGCCCGGCCCCGGCGGCGGGTGCCACCGGGGGGTGCGGTCTGCCGCGGGGGAGGCGGATCAGGCGGCGGGCTTTTCCCGTGCGGCCGCCATGGTCAGGGCCAGATCCTCGATCATGTCCTCCTGGCCGCCGACCATGCCGCGCCGGCCGAGCTCCAAGAGGAGCTCGCGCGCGGGCACGCCATAGCGTTTCTCGGCGCGCTCGGCGAAAAGCAGGAAGGAGCTGTAGACCCCGGCATAGCCCAGCACCAGAGAGCTGCGGTCGACGCGGACCGGGCGGTCCATCATCGGCAGGACCAGCTCTTCGGCGGCATCCATCAGCGTGAAGAGATCGGTGCCGGTCTGGGCCCCCATCCGCCCGAAGACGGCCGCCAGGATCTCGGTCGCGGCATTGCCCGCGCCCGCGCCCAGCCCCGCCAGCGCGCCGTCGATGCGGTTCGCGCCCGCCTCCACCGCGGCCACGGAATTGGCGATGCCCATCCCCAGGTTGTTGTGGCCGTGGAAGCCGAGCTCGGTTTCGGGCTTCAGCGCGGCGCGCATCGCGCCGATCCGCGCGGCAACGTCGCCGGGCAGCATGTAGCCCGCGGAGTCGGTGCAGTAGACGCAGCCCGCGCCGTAGCTCTCCATCTTCAGCGCCTCGGCGACCAGCGTCGCGGGATCGGCGCGGTGCGACATCATCAGGAAGCCCACCGTGTCGAGCCCGGCCGCGCGGGCGAAGCCGATATGCTGTTCAGCGGTATCGGCCTCGGTGCAGTGGGTGGCGACGCGCACCCCCGCGATCCCGGCATCGATCGCCTCGCGCAGGTTGTCGACCGTGCCGATCCCGGGGATCAGGAGCGCCGAGATGCGGGTATCGCGCACCGTCTCCGCGACCGCGCGGATATAGACCGCGTCGGTCTCGGCGCCGAAGCCGTAATTGACCGAGCCGCCGCCCAGGCCGTCGCCATGGGTGACCTCAATCCAGGGAATGCCGCCGCGGTCGGCGGCGCCGGCGATGGCAACCATCTGCGCCCTGGTGATCTGGTGGCGCATCGGGTGCATCCCGTCGCGCAGGCTCATTTCGTGAAGGGTGATCTTGCGGTTTTCGATGGACATGGCTGTCTCCTCAGGCGGCGCGCAGCGGCAGCGCCACGGTCCCGGCATGCACCTCGCGGGCGAAGGTCTCGGCGGTGCGCAAGGCGGCCGAGGTCATGATGTCGAGATTGCCGGCGTATTTCGGCAGGAAGTCCCCGAGCCCCTCGACCTCGACATAGAGCGAGACGCGGTTGCCGTCGAAGACCGGCCCGTTGACCAGCTTGTAGCCGGGCACATAGGCCTGCACCTCGGCGACCATGGCGGCGACCGAAGCGCGGATGGCCTCCTGGTCGGGCGCGCTCTCGGTCAGGCAGTGGATCGTGTCGCGCATCAAGAGCGGCGGCTCGGCCGGGTTGACGATGATGATCGCCTTGCCCCTGGCGGCGCCGCCGACCTTCTCGATCGCGCCCGCGGTGGTGCGGGTGAATTCGTCGATGTTCTTGCGCGTGCCCGGGCCGATCGACTTCGAGGCGACCGCGGCGACGATCTCGGCATAGGAGACCGGCTGCACCCGCGACACCGCCGCCACCATCGGGATCGTCGCCTGGCCGCCGCAGGTGACCATGTTGACGTTCATCTCGAGGCTGCGGGAATGCTCGGCCATGTTCACCGGCGGCACGCAGTAGGGGCCGATCGCCGCCGGGGTCAGGTCGACCATCAGCACGCCGAGCGCGTTGAGCTTCCTGGAATTCTCGGCATGGACATAGGCCGAGGTGGCGTCGAAGGCGATGCGGATGTCATCCGCCAGCACATGCGGCAGGAAGCCGTCGACGCCCTCGGCGGTGGTCTTCAGCCCCATCGCCTCGGCGCGGCGCAGCCCCTCGGAGGCGGGGTCGATCCCCGCCATCCAGACCGGCTCGATCCAGTCCGAGCGCTGCATCTTCATCAGCAGGTCGGTGCCGATGTTTCCCGGGCCGATCACGGCCGCCTTGAGTTTCCGTTCCATGCAGGACCTCGTGAATTACATACCGAAGAGAGAGGGCAGCCACAGCGAGAAGGCCGGGACATAGGTGATGACGAGGAGCAGGAGCATCAGCAGCACCAGCGGCCGCGTCGTCCCCTTCACCACGTCGGTCAGCGATATCCGCGCGACCCGCGAGGCGACGAAGAGGTTCACCCCCACCGGCGGCGTCACCATGCCGATGGCGAGATTGACGATCATGACGATGCCGAAATGCTCGGGGCTGATCCCGGCCGCCGTCACCAGCGGCAGGAGGATCGGCGTCATGATGATGATCGCGGCCAGGGTCTCCATGAAGGTGCCGATGACAAGGAGCAGGACGTTCATCAGCAGCATCAGCACGACCGGGCTGGACACCGTCTCGGTCACCGCGTCGGCCAGCATCACCGGGATCCGCTCGATCGCCAGCACCCGGCCGAAGACCGTGGCCGTGCCCACGATCAGCATCACCGTCGCGGTGGTCAGCGCCGCGCTGGCGAAGAGCCTGTAGAGCGCGGCGACCTTCAGCTCGCGGTAGACGAAGAGCCCGATGACGAGCCCGTAGGCGACGCCGATGGCCGCGGCCTCGGTCGGGGTGAAGACCCCGCCATAGATACCGCCGAGGATGATGACCGGCACCAGCAGCGCCCATTTCGCGTCCCAGAGGATCCCGGCCGCCTCGCGCGCGTCGATCCGCTCTTCCTGCGGCCGCTGCCCTTCCTTTCGCGACTGCCACCAGGCATAGCCGATCAGCGCCAGCCCGATCAGCAGGCCGGGGATGATCCCCGCCATGAACATCTTGGTCACCGAGACATTCGCCGAGGTGGCGTAGATCACCATCGGGATGCTCGGCGGGATGATGACGCCGAGGCTGCCCGCAGAGGCGACGAGCCCGGCCGAGAAGGACGGGCGGTAGCCCTCGCGCGCCATGGCCGGAAACAGGATCGCGCCGATCGCCGCTACCGTGGCCGGGCCCGAGCCCGAAATCGCGGCGAAGAAGACGCAGGTTGCCACCGCGATGATCGCCAGCCCGCCGCTATAGCGGCCGAAGAAGATCTTGCCGGTGTTCAGCAGCCGCTGCGACAGGCCGCCCTGCCCCATCAGCTCGCCCGAGAGGATGAAGAACGGCACGGCCATCAGCGGGAAGCTGTCGATGGCGGTGACAAGGCCCTGGGGCACGAAGTTGATGCCGACCTTGCCGGAGATCAAGAGCGCCGCGGTGGAGGCCAGTCCCAGCGAGATGGCGATCGGCGTGCCGACGACGAGAAGCAGGGTGAAAAGGCCGAATAGCGTCAGCGAGATCATTGCGCGGGCTCCTCTGCCGCGGCCCGGGCGATCCGCTCGCCGCGCAGCGCGCGGATGTCGAACCACAGGTTCTGCGCCAGCCGCACGAGCACCAGCGCGAAGCCCGTCACCGGCGCCATGTAGACCCAGGCCATCGGAATGCCGAGCGAGGAGGATTTCTGGCCGAAGCGCAGCAGCTTCTGCACCAGGAACCAGCCCTCCCAGACCACCAGCACGGCGAAGACGCCGGTCAGCAGCGTGGCGAGGATGCGGAACCAGGGATGGAAGCGCGGCGGCAGCGCGTCGGTCACCGCGGTGACATTGACATGGGCGCTTTTCTTCACCCCGAAGGCGACGCCCAGATAGGTCATCCACACGAAGCAGTAGCGGGACGCCTCGTCCGACCAGGTCAGCGAGGCGGAGAAGACATAGCGCATGACGACCTGCAGGACGATGAGCGCGCTCATCGCGGCCAGCAGCAGGACGACGAGCGCCTCTTCGAAATGTTCATCGAGAAGTTTCATCGGGCATCCGTAGGATTCGGCCGGCGTCTCGACCGCGTGCCGCCAGCGCGCGCGGGAGGTCATGCCGGGGCTCCGGAAAGGCCGGGCGCCCGCCAGCAGCGGCAGGCGCCCGCTTGGATCACTCGCCCTGGGCGGTGGCGATCAGGTTCTGCACCAGCTCGGTGCCGATCTTCTGGCCCACGAGGTCGTAGATCGGGTCCATCTTCTCGGAGAACTGCTTCAGCTCGTCCGCGCTCAGCTCGGTGATCGTCACCTGCGGCATCGCCGCGATCGCCTTGGCATCCGCTTCGATCGCCATCTCGCGCTGGTCGGCCGTGGTCTCGGCCACCGCCTCGAGGAAGATCGCCCGGTCCTCGTCGGACATCATCATCATCGTGTCCGGGCTCGCCAGCAGCACCCAGGCGCCATAGAGGTGGTTGGTCCTGGTGATGTAGTGCTGCACCTCGTAGAACTTCATGTCGTAGAACAGGTTGATCGGGCCCTCCTGGGCGTCGAAGGTCCCCTGCTGCAGCGCGGTGAAGAGCTCGGAGAAGGCCAGCGGCGAGGGGTTCGCGCCGATCTCGCGCCAGGCGGCGATATGCACCTCGTTCTCCATGGTGCGCATCTTCATGCCCGCCAGGTCCGCGGGGCTATGGATCTCGTGCTTGGAATTGGTCAGCTGGCGGAAGCCGTTCTCCCAGAAGGCCAGCCCGACCAGGCCGACATCCTGCAGCCCGTCCAGCAGCCCCTGGCCGATCTCGCCGTCGAGCACGCGGAAGACCGAGTCGCGGTCCTTGAAGACGAAGGGCAGGTCGAGGGCGAAGAAGTCCTGGTCGAAGCTCGCCACCGGCGCGGTGGAGACGAAGGCCATGTCGAGATTGCCGAGCTGGATCGACTCGATCTGCTCGCGCTCGCCGCCGAGCTGGCTGTTGGGGAAGATCTGGATGCCCATGCGGCCGTCGGTCCGCTCCATCAGCCGCTCGTTGAGCAGCTCCAGCGCGTGCTGCCCGGTGCTGGTGGTGGACGAGGAATGGCCCGCGCGCAGCAGGATCTCGGGCTCGGCCGCAGCCGAGGTGGCAAGGGTGCCGGTGCCGGCCACCAGGCCAGCCGCCATCGCGCCGCGCAGCAGCGCGGAGAGCTTTTCGAAACGCATGTTCTGTCCTCCCAGATCAGGAACTCAGCGCCGTCCGGACGGGCCCGGCGGCGGATCGAGGTCGCGCGCCGACTCCCTGCTGGCGCGCTATGCAAATCAGGACTAGTAATTCTCCCAGATTTTGTCAAATACTAGATGTGGCTCTCACTATGTGAGAAGTTTGCGAGGAAAACAGTGCCAGGGAGGAACGACCCCGTGTCCGGGCAGCTAACGAGCAGATCACATGACATGGCCGCGGCCGCGGCGCTTTCGGAGCTGGAGGCGCTTCTGGGCGCGGGCGGGCTGAAAAGCGGCGCGGCGATCGACCCGGCCTCGGTGCGCGACTGGAGCGGCGAGGCAGGCGGCACGCCCCTGGCCCATGTTGCGCCGCGCTCGACCGCGGAGCTTTCGGCGGTGATGCGGATCTGCGCCGCCCATGGCCTGCCGGTGGTGCCGCAGGGCGGGCTCAGCGGGCTCGCCGGCGGGGCCGTGCCCTCGGATGGCTGCGTGCTCGTCTCGCTGTCGAAGATGGCGGAGATCGAGGAGATCGACCTGTCCTCGGGACAGATGACGGTGCAGGCCGGGGTGCCGCTGCAGACCGTGCAGGAACGCGCGGCCGCGGCCGGGATGTTCTTCGCCCTCGATCTGGGCGCGCGCGGCTCCTGCCAGATCGGCGGCGCGATCGCGACCAATGCCGGCGGCAACCGCGTGCTGCGCTACGGCATGATGCGCGACCTGGTGCTGGGGCTCGAGGTGGTGCTGATGGACGGCACCGTCCTGCCGATGATGAACCGCATGCCGAAGAACAACGCGGCGATGGATCTCAAGCCGCTCTTCATCGGCTCCGAGGGCACGATGGGCATCGTCACCCGCGCCGTGCTGAAGCTGCATCCGGGCGTCACCGGCGCCAATGCCGCGCTTCTCGCCCTGCCCGATTTCGATGCGGCGCTGTCGCTCCTGCAGATGGCGCAGCGGGCGCTGAGCAGCCGGGTCTCGGCCTTCGAGCTGATGTGGAACGACTACTATGCCGCCGCGGTGGAGCATGGCGGGCTGCGCGCGCCGGTCCCGGCGGAGCATCCGGTCTATGTCCTCGTCGAGATGCTGGGTGCCGATCCCGAAGCCGACCGCCCCGCCTTCGAGGCGATGCTGGAGGCCGCTTTCGAGGAGGGCCTGATCCTCGACGCGGTGATCGCGCAGAACGAGCGCGAGGTGGAGAGCTTCTGGGCGCTGCGCGACGCGATCTCCGAGCTGCTGGTGCATTACAAGCCGAAGATCAGCTTCGATGTCTCGGTGCCGCTGGCGCGGCTGGGCGCGTGCGTCGAGACGATGCGCGCCGCGCTGGAGGCGGCCTTCCCGGGGCTGGTCCAGCTCTATTTCGGCCATGCCGGGGACAGCAACCTGCATCTCGTCACCGGCCATATGGACCGCTACGGCGCGGAAGAGGCGGCGGTGGAGGAGATAGTCTACGGCATCGTGCGCGATTTCGGCGGCTCGGTCTCGGCCGAGCACGGCATCGGCCTGCACAAGAAGCGCTGGCTCTCCTACAGCCGCAGCCCCGGGGAGCTGGCGCTGTTGCGCGCGATGAAGGCGGTGCTCGACCCGAAGGGGCTGCTCAATCCCGGCAAGGTGATCTGAGCCTGCCGGACGGGGGCGCGGCCTGCGCTCCCGGCCTGGACGCGCGGCTCAGCGCGCGGCGTAGCCGATGGCGCGGCTGATCCGCTCCGCCGCGGCCTTCACCACCGGGATCAGCTCGCGGATGCGCTCCTCGGGCATGTAGGTCAGCGCGCTCGACAGGCTGATCGCCGCGGCGATCCGGCCGAGCGGGTCGCGCACCGGCGCGGCGACGCAGCGGATCGCCGGGCTGTCATCGCCCAGATCGAGCGCGTAGCCGCCCTCGCGGTATTCCTCCATCCGCGCGCGGAAGGCCGCGGGCGCGGCCATGCCGCCATTCCCGGCGATCACCTCGTCGAGCTCCCCGGCCTCCGAATCAAGCAGCAGCGCCATGCCGATCCCGGTCCTGGTCAGCGGCCGCCGCCCGCCGATGCGGGAATTGATCTCCACCGGGCGGTTGCCCTGGATCTTGTCGAGATAGACCACCTCGGCGCCGCTGCGCATGCCCAGATGCACCGTCGCTCCGCCCTCCTCGGCCAGGGCGGTCAGGTAGGGATGGGCGATGCGGACGATGTCCATCTCGCCATAGGCCTGGAATCCCAGCTCGATCAGCTTCGGGCCGAGCTCGTATTCGCGCCCGCGCGGGGCGCGCAGGTAGCCGCGCTCGGCCAGCACGGCGGCGAAACGGTGGGTGGTGCTGTAGGTCATGCCGGTCGCCCGGGCGATATCGGCCAGCGACGTGGCCCCTTGGGCCACGGCGTCGATGACATCCAGCCCGCGCACGAGGGTCTGGCTTTTCTGCGGCCTGTCTTCTGCCACCTGGGTTCGCTCGCGATCTGCCTTCGGGTCCGCCAGTCATAGCATCATGCCCCAAGGATTCCACAGGCTTCGCGCCCTGCAGGCAGGGATCGGCCGCAGGGCGGGCGCCGCCGCGGCCGCGGGCCGCCCGCTCAGCCCCGTTCGGGCAGCCATTCCTCCAGCGTCACCTCGAAGGTCATGCAGATCGGGTTGCCGCCCGGCACGAAGGGCCCGCCATGGATGCGCCCCTGCGGATCGGCGACCACCCCCGAAAGCGAGGCCTCGACCTCGCCCGCGGGGCTGGAGCGGACCTCGCCCGCGAGGCTGACGATCTCCACCGCCGGGCCCGCGACATGGATCTCGGAGCCGTCATTGGCCTGCAGGCAGGCATCGACCAGGCTGCCGAGCGCGCCGCGGACGAAGGCGTTCTCGAAGCCCTCGGCGAGGCAGAGCTTCTCGATCCCGCGGACCAGATCCTCGTTCGGTCCGATCCGCGCATAGGCGACGCGGCCCATGCGGCCGCTCTCGACGACGGCGCCGGGCTGTTCAGGCATCAGCAGGGTCATTCTTGATCTCCCGGAAGGGTTGCAGCAGCGGAATGTTGGTCTCGGGATCGAAGCTCTGGCGCAGGCTGAATCCCTCGAAGCCGGTGACGAGGACCGAAATCGGCCGGTCGCCGACAATGGCGCGGTCGGGCAGGATATGGCCGCCGCGGAACCGGCCGTCGGCGCAGCGGATGGCGGCATGGCAATGCACCAGCGGCCCGCCATCGGCGGCGACGCCCAGCGTGGCATTGCCGAAGATCATGTAGGTCTCGCCCGCGTCGATCGGCGCGGAATAGGCGATCACCGCCTTGCCGCTGGGATCGGGCGGCGCGACGCAGTAGGAGAGCCGGGCGAAGGCGCCGCCCAGGATGGTGGTCGAGGCGCTGGTGATCCCGGCCGCGCGCAGCGGCGCGACCATGGCCTCGTGCAGGCTCAGCCCCGGCGCGAGGCTGAGGCGCAGATGGCGCCCCTGCATGTCGCGCTCGCTATGGATGCGGACCGGGTTGAAGCGGCCGGGATGGCGCAGGATGCGCGCGCGCTGGCGCGGCAGGTTCTGGTGCATGGCGCCCTCCTCAGGCCGATACGGCGCCGAGCGCGCCATCCGCCGGGGCGCGCCGCCCGGCCAGTTCGTCGCGGTAGCGCCGCCAGCGCGCACGGTAGAGCGCGGCCCCCGCGCGCAGCCCCTCGCGCGCGGCCTCGTCAAGCTCGCGCACCACCTTGCCCGGCGCGCCGAGCACCATGGAATGGTCGGGGATCTCGCGCCCTTCCGTCACCAGCGCCCCGGCGCCGATCAGGCAGCCCTTGCCGATCCGCGCGCCGTTGAGCACCGTCGCCCCCATGCCGATCAGCGTGCCCTCGCCGATGCTGCAGCCATGGATCATCGCGCGGTGGCCGATGGTGCAGTCCGCGCCGATGCGGATCGGGAAGCCCGGATCGACATGCAGCACGCAATTGTCCTGGATGTTCGAGCCCGCGCCGATCTCGATCGGTCCGTCATCGGCGCGCAGCACGGCGCCGAACCAGATGCTGGCCTCTGCCGCCAGCCGGACATCGCCGATCAGAACGGCAGTGGGCGCGACCCAGGCCTCGCCCTCCGCGGGGCCGCGTGGCGCCGTTGCGCCGAGCGAATAGAGAAGCCCGCCGCTCATGATGCGCTCGCCAGGGCGGCGCCTTTCGGCGCGACCCCCTCCATCACCCCGCCGATGGTGAAGCCGCCATCGACCGCCAGCACCTGGCCGTTTACATAGCTCGAGCGGCGCGCATCGAGCAGGAACAGCGCCGCCTGGGCGATCTCCTCGGGCGTGCCGTAGCGGCGCTGGGGCACGGTGGCGATCCAGCCCGCGCGCATCTCGGCGGTGTGCATGTCGCGCACCATCGGCGTTTCGACCGGGCCCGGCGCCACGGCATTGACCCGCAGGCCCGCCTCGCCCAGCTCGACCGCCATGACCTTGGTCAGGGTGATCACCCCGCCCTTGGTCGCGCCATAGGCCGCGCGGCCGACATTGCCCATGATCCCCGAAACCGAGGCGATGTTGACGATCGCCCCCTGGCCGCGGGGCAGCATCCGCGCCGCCGCCGCCTTCGAGGCCGCGAACGTGCCGATCAGGTTGACCTCGAGCACCCGGCGGAACTCGTCCGCGGTGGTGTCGAGCGCGCGGGCGTCGACGCCGATCCCGGCGGAGTTCACCAGCCCGGCAAGCGGGCCGAAGCGCGCCTCGGTCTCGTCGAAGGCCCGTTCGAGCGCCGCCTCGTCGGTAACCGAGCCCGCGACCGCCAGCGCCCGCGCCGGATCGGGCAGGCCCGCCCGGGCACGCTCCAGCGCGGCCTCGTTCATGTCGAACAGCGTGACCGCGAAACCGTCGCGCTGGCAGGCGGCGGCGATCGCCAGGCCGATGCCCGAGGCGCCGCCGGTGATCAGGATGGGGGTCATTGGACGTCTCCTCCTCAAGAGTTCCAGTGATGGTCAGGCCCCGGCCGGTTCGGCCAGGAGGATGATTTCAGAGGTGATCGAGACCCGCCCCTGGCCGCGGGCGAGCACGCCCTCGAAGATGTTGGCGCTGCTGTCGACCACGGCGATCTCGATCTCGGCGGCCTCGGGCGTGGCGCGGCCGCGGCGGACCAGGAACTCGCTGATCGGGTCCTGCATGACGCTCACGCCGCGGAACCCCGCGCCGTTGAGGCTGCCGAGCCCGATCACCCGCGCCTGCGCCAGCCCGTGCCGGGCGCAGCGCTCCATGCAGGCGGTGGCGATGTCCTCGTTCGGGCGCAGCGTCATGACGACCGCCCCGGGCCTCCCCGCCGCGCCGCCGGTGCCCGCGGGCGTGGCGGCGAAGAGGTCGAAATTGGTCTCGGGATCGGGACGCCGGTCGAACACCGCCGAGGCGAAGCCGGTCGCCTGCAGCACCTGGCCCGGCTCGGGCCAGGTCTGCGCGCCCAGCAGGTGCCCCAGCGCGCGGCGGCCCTCCTCCAGCTCCCAGATGCCGTGGCAGTGGATCATCGGGCGGCCGCCGTCGCGCCCGAAGGAGGCGTAGCCCTCGCGGATCACCGCCCGGCCGCGCGGCTGGCGCGGCGCGGAGTACCAGGCCAGCCGGTCGGGGAATTCCGAGCGCGCCGGGATCACGTAGTCGAGCGCGCTGCAGGCGAGCCCAGCGATCTCGACCGCGCCGCCCTCGAAGCCCTCTGCCGCGAAGGCGCGCGCGATGGCGGCCTCCAGCGGCTCGGACCCGTCAAGCGCGATCTCGAAGTGCCGGATTGCCGTCGGGACGGCCGCGATCCGCGGCTCGATCCGCGGCCCGGCATGGCGCAGCGGCGGGTTGATCCCTGCCAGCGGCGCGGCCGGGGCATCGGCAAGCACCGCCATCACGCCAGCTCCCCGGCGGCGATCAGCTTGCGCTCGGCCAGCGTCTCGCGGATCAGCTTCTTGGTGATCTTGCCGTAGCTCGTCTTCGGCATCTCGTCGAAGAAGAAGATCTGCCGCGGCAGCTTGTAGCCCGCCATCTTGTCCTTGAGGAAGGCGGTGATCTCCTCGGCCGTGGCGCTGGCGCCCGGGCGCAGCACGCAGACCGCGACCCCGACCTCGCCCCATTTCGGATCGGGCACGCCCAGCACCGCCACCTCGGTCAGCGCCTCATGCGCCAGCAGCTTCTCCTCGATCTCGCGCGGATAGACGTTCGAGCCGCCCGAGATGTACATGTCCGAGGAGCGCCCGGTGATGAAGAGATACCCCTCGGCATCGAGATGCCCCAGGTCGCCGGTGCGGAACCAGCCGTTGCGGAAGCTCTTCGCATTGGCCTCGGGGTTGTCGTAGTAGCCCGCGAAGACCGCCGGGCCGCAGACGCAGATCTCGCCGGTCTCGAAGGGCGCCAGCTCCCGGCCCTCGTCATCCTGGATGGACACCTGCATCCCCGTGCGCTCGTAGCCGCAGGAGCCGAGCCGCATCTCCGCGTCATCCAGATGATGCTCGGAGGGCGGCAGCACGGTGATGTTGCCGGTGACTTCGCCGAGGCCGAAATACTGCACCAGCACCGGGCCGAGCGTCTCCAGCGCGACCTTCTGGTCGGCGCGGTACATCGGCGCCCCGGCATAGATCACGTGGCGCAGGCTGGAGCGGTCGAAGCGGTCGACGGACGGATCCTCGACCAGCATCTTCACGATGGTCGGCACGGTGAACATGTTGGTGACGCGATGCGCCTCGACCAGCCGCCAGGCCTCAGCCACGTCGAAGCGCCCGGGCGGCATCAGCACCGTGGCGCCGCCGCCCGCGACCTTGGCCAACTGGTGGATGCCCGCGCCATGCGACAGCGGCGCGACGACCAGCGACACGTCCTGCGGGCCCGAACCCGGCATCAGGTCGTTGAGATGGTTCAGCAGCACGAAGGACATCTGGCCATGGGTCAGCACCGCCGCCTTCGGCCGCCCGGTCGTGCCGGAGGTGAAGAAGAACCAGCAGGGATCGTCGCGGCCGGTATCGGCATTGGCCACCGTCTCGCCCATATGGGCGGCGACCAGCGCGTCGAAGTCATTCTCGCCGCCGCCGCCGATGGCGACATGGTGGCGGATGCCGGTGCAGGCCGCCGCGTGGTCCGGGAATTCCGCGCCCGAGATCATCACCGCCGCGCCGCTCGACTGCGCCAGCCAGGCGACCTCGTCCGGGCTCTGGCGGAAATTCGTCGGCACCCAGACCGCGCCCAGGCGGAAGCAGGCGAACATGCTCTCGAACATCTGGTTGCAGTTCTGCGACTGGACCAGCACCCGCGTGCCCTTGCCGACGCCGTAGCGCGACGCCAGCGCCGCGGCCAGCGCCGAGACCCGGGCGTCGAGCTCGGCCCAGCTCCAGCTGCGGTCCTCCCAGATCAGTGCCGGGCGGTCCTTCAGCCGCCGCGCGTTGCGGGTCAGGAAATGCGCCAGGTTGGCGACGCGGGTCGATTGCGGCGCCAGCCCGCCGACCGGATCCGCGGCGCGGGAGACGAAGTTCATGTCGTTCATTTCACGCGCTCCAGGATGCTGCAGTAATTCGCGACGGCGGCGCCGCCCATGTTGAAGACGCCGGCGACCGAGACGCCCTCGGCCTGCATCCCCTCGGGCGCCTCCCCCGCGAGCTGCATCGCCGCCATGACATGCATCGACACGCCCGTGGCGCCGATCGGATGGCCCTTGGATTTCAGCCCGCCCGAAAGGTTCACCGGCAGCCGCCCGCCCTTGGCGGAGACGCCCTCGCGGATCACCTCGGCGCCGCGGCCGGGTTCGGCGAGGCCCATCGCCTCGTATTCGATCAGTTCGGCGATGGTGAAGCAGTCATGGGTCTCGACGAAATCGAGATCGCCGAGCGTCATTCCCGCCGCCGCGAGCGAGCCCGCCCAGGCGCGGCGCGGCCCGTCGAAGGCGATCGGATCGCGGCGCGACAGGGCCAGCACGTCATTGGTGTGGGTCGTCGCGCGGAAGCCGATGCCGCGGGCCAGGCCGGCCGCCACGTCGGGATGCACCACGACCAGCGCCGCCGCCCCGTCGGAGATCAGCGAGCAGTCGGTCCGCCGCAGCGGCTGCGCGACATAGGGGTTGCGGTCGCTGACGGTGTTGCACTGCTCGACGGTGAAGGCCTTCTGCATATGCGCATAGGGATTGGCCGCGCCATTGGCGTGGTTCTTCGCCGCGATCATCGCCAGCGCCTCGGACTGGTCGCCGTATTTCTGGAAATAGGACTGGGCGATGCGGCCGAAGAGCCCGGCGAAGCCGCCGCTGACATCGGCCTCCTCCTTGCGGTAGGAGGCGCCCAGCAGGATGTCGCCGACCTCCGCCGTGGGCAGCGCGGTCATCTTCTCGACGCCGACGACCAGCGCGACCTTGCCCCGGCCCGCGGCGATGAAATCGAGCGCGGCATAGAGCGCGGCCGAGCCGGTGGCGCAGGCATTCTCCAGCCGGACCGCGGGCACGGCGGCCAGATCCGCCGCCGCAATGCCCGGCAGCGCGCCGAGGAAATCCTGCTTCGAGAAGCCGTTATTCATGCAGCCGACGAAGATGCCGTCGACATCGGATGCCTCCAGCCCGGCATGCTCGAGCGCCGGAAGCGCCACCTCGGCCATCAGCGCCTCGGTGTCGGGGGCCTCGGACTTGCCGAAGCGGCTATGCGCCCATCCGGCGATCTGTGCGGTTGTCATCGGGTCTCCTCCTTGAATGTCAGACGTTCTGGCGCGGCCGCCGTGCGGGCTGCGCGCCATGGCGGGCATAGAGCCGCGCCAGCCGCGTCTCGACCTGCTCCGCCCGTTCCAGAAGCTGGCCGGCAATCTCCTCCTGCCGGTCCGGCGTCATCCGGCTGTCGATCGCCGCGACGCTCAGCGCGCCCGCGATCCGCCCGCCGGGCAGCCGCAGCGCGCGGCCGATCGCCCAGCTATTAGCCAGCACCATGCCGGGATTGAGCGCCCAGCCGCGGGCCCGCGTGCGGGCGATGCCCTCACGCAGCTCGGCCTCGGACGCCCTGGGGTATTCCTCGCGCAGGAGCCGGGCATTCTGTTCCAGCACCTCCTCGATCTCGTCATCCGCGAGCGCGGCCAGCATCGACAGCGACCCCGCGCCGATCCCCAGCGGGTGGCGGTAGCCGACCTGCAGCGCCTGGACGCGGATCGGGAAGCTGCCCTCCTCCTTGTGGACGCAGAGCGAGAACGCGTCGCGGCGCACCGACAGGAAGGCCGTGTCGCCGGTATCGGCCGCCAGCCCCGCCACCGCGTCATGGGCGACGTCGAGCAGGCCGAAGCGCTGCGCCGCCAGCGTGCCCAGCACATAGGTCTCCTCGCCCAGCAGGTAGCTCTTGGTCTTGGGGTCCTGCTCGACCATGCCGGAATGCATCAGCGACAGCAGCAGGCGCCGCGCGGTCGGGCGGCTCAGCCCGGTCTCCTCGACGATCTCGCCGAGCCCGATCCCGCGCACCGGGTCGCGCCCGACCAGCGGCAGGAGCCCCAGCGCCCGCGTCACGCTCTGCGCGCCGGCGATCTGCCCCTGGTCTTCGGGGAGTGCGAGTCTGGGCTTCTTCATGTCCTGGCCTTCAGCTTCCGGGTCTCCGGGGCGCCGCCTCCTGGCGCGGGGCTCCTCCGCCCCTCCTCCCTCTGCAGGGCTCCTCCGCCCCATATGTCCATATTGTGGACTGTAATAATCATCAACCAAGCGCGCCATCCTCGTCAACGGATTTTATTTCTCCATGTTTTACTGACCTCTAATCCGGGAAATGGCGAATCTGGGCAGATTCCACGGAATCACACTTGAACCCACGTCCACTTTATGGACAATGGGCGCAGGCTGTTGGAGGACGGCCGAATTCATAGTCCAAGGGGAGGAAATCCATGGCCCTCATGCGCAAGGCCGCCGCATTCATCGGCGTGCTCGCTCTGTCCCACAGCGTGTCCGCGGCAGCCGCCGAGACGCTGCGCCTGTCGCACAATACCGGCGACACCACGACCTGGCAGAAGGGCGCCGAGCGCTTCGCCGATCTCGTGGACACCGCCAGCGGCGGCGATATCGGCATCCGCATCTTCCCCAACGCCCAGCTGACCGGCGGCGACCAGATGAAGCAGGCCGAGATGGTCGGCCGCGGCGCGATCGACTTCGTCGTCACCTCGGCGATCAACGTCACCCCGCTTGTGCCGGAAATGGCGGTCTTCTCGCTGCCCTATCTCTATTCCGACTACGCCCAGGTCGACGCCACCACCGCGGGCGAGCCGGGCGCGAAAATGGCCGAGATCCTCGAGGCGCACGGGCTGCACCTGCTGGCCTGGGGCGAGAACGGCTTCCGCGAAGTGACCAACAACGTGCATCCGATCGCCACGCCCGACGACCTGAAGGGTCTGAAGATGCGCGTCGCCGGGCCGATGTATATCGACGTGATGAACGCGCTCGGCGCCAACCCGCAGCAGATGCAGTGGACCGAGACCTTCTCGGCGCTGCAGCAGGGCGTGGTCGACGGCCAGGAGAACCCGATCGGCGCGGTGATCATCCCGCAGCGGGTCTACGAGGTGCAGAAGTACATCACCCCCTGGCACTACTCCTACGACCCGATCTTCATCGCGGTCAGCGAGAAGCGCTGGGAAAGCTGGGACGAGGCGACCCGGACGATGATCTCGGACGCCGCGGCGCAGGCGATGGAGTACCAGAAGGAGATCACTCGCGCCGCCACCGCCGACGGGCTGGAGACGCTCGCCGCAGAGGGCATGGAGATCCACGAGCCGACCGCCGAGGAGCTGGCCGCCTTCCGCGCTGCGACCAAGGCGCCCTTCGACAAATGGGCCGAGAAGGTCGGCACCGATCTGGTGGCGCTGTTCCAGGCCGAGATCGACGCGCAGGACGACGACGCGACCCAGTGACCTGCGGGTCCGGCACCCGGGCGCGCAGGGTCGCGTCCGGGCTGCCCTGCCCTCTCCGTGGCCGCATCCGCGCCGGAGACCGGAGGAAAGAATGAAAAAGCATATCGACAATTTCGAGGCCTATGTCTGTTCGGCGCTGTTTCTCGCCATGACCGGCATCGGCTTCGCCAATGTGGTGGTCCGCTACCTGACCAGCTATTCCTTCGCCGCCACGCAGGAACTGCTGCTGAACGGCTTCCTGCTGCTGACGGTCTTCGGAGCCTCGCTGGCGGCGCGCGCGGGACAGCACCTGGCCGTCACCTATTTCGCCGCGCTCTTCGGCGCGCGGGTGGAGCGGGCGCTGAAGATCTTCTCGGCGGCGGTCAGCGTCGCGCTCCTGCTGCTGGCGGCCTGGTTCTGCCTCGACCTGGTGCGCAACCAGCTGGCCTCCGGCGTCACCTCGGCCGGGCTGCAGGTCCCCGCCTGGTACTATTCCGCAGCCCTGCCCTTCGGCTTCCTGCTGATCGGCTACCGCGTGCTGGAATACGCCGTCCGCGACCTGCGCGACACAAGCGAGGAAACCGGCCCGGCCGCAGAGGCGATGCGCGAGGCAAGGAGCTATGCCGATGTTTGATATCAGCGCGGGCACGCAGATGCTCATCCTCTTCGGCCTGCTGCTGGCGCTGCGCGTGCCGGTGGCCTTCTCGCTGGGGATCTCGGCGATCTACGCCATGTGGCAGATGGGCTTCGGCCTCGACCTGGTGGGCGACCTGATCTCCTCGGGGATCACCAAGTTCTCGCTGCTGGCGATCCCGTTCTTCATCCTCGCGGGCATGCTGATGGGCACCGCGGGGCTCGCCGACCGGATGGTGCGGTTCTTCCGCATCCTGATCGGCTCGCTGCCGGGCGGCATGGGCGTGGTCGGCGTGGTGGTCAGCCTGTTCTGGGGCGCGGTCTCGGGCTCCGGCCCGGCCTCGGTCGCCGCGATCGGCCCGATGATCATGAAGGGCATGGTCGAGGACGGCTATTCCCGCGCCTATGCCGCGGCGCTCGTCTGCACCGGCGCCGCGCTCTCGATCGTCATCCCGCCCTCGATCGGGCTGGTGGTCTACGGCGTGATCGCCGAGGTCTCGATCGGCAGCCTCTTCATCGCGGCGATCCTGCCCGGGATCGTGATGGGGCTGATGATGCTGGCGACCCTGCCCTTCGCCCGCCGCGGCGCCCCGCCCGCCGGCGCGCCCGAAACGCTGGCCGCGCAGCACCGCGCCGAGACCGGCCAGGACGATGCGCCCTGGGGCGCCCAGCTGTGGCAGAGCTTCCGCGAGGCCTTCTGGGGGCTCCTGACCCCGGTCGTCATCCTCGGCGGCATCTATGTCGGCATCTTCACCCCGACCGAGGCGGCCATCGTGGCGGCGGTCTATGCGATGGTGCTGGGTCTCTTCGTCTACCGCACGCTCGACCTGCGCACGCTGATGGTCTCGCTGCAGGAATCCGCCCGCGCCTCGGCGGTGGTGCTGATGGTGGTGACCTTCGCCAGCCTCTTCGGCTGGGTGGTGACGGTCGACGACGTGGTCGGGCACTATTCGCAGGCGCTGCTGGCCTTCTCGGACTCGCCGATGCTGATCCTCATGGTCATCGCGCTGGTGCTGCTGATCGCGGGCATGTTCATGGACGCGATCACCATCATGTTCATCTGCCTGCCGATCTTCCTGCCTGTGGTGCACCAGATGGGCTGGGATCCGGTCTGGTTCGGCATCTTCCTGTCGATCACCCTGGCGATCGGGCTCTTCACCCCGCCGGTGGGGATCAACCTCTTCGTCGCGGCCAACATGACCGGGCTGACGCTGGAGCGGATCGCGGGCGCCGCCATCCCCTTCCTGATTGCCAGCCTCGCGGGCATCCTCGTCGTCGGCGCCTGGCCGGACCTGACGGGCTACCTGCTGACCTGGATGAAATAGCCCCCGCCACCACGGGAGCCGGACAGGGCCCGCGCCGCCGCGCGGGCCCTTTTCATGTGCGCGCCGCAGATCGGCACCGCAGGGAGCGGGCCGGGACCGGGCCGCCGCCCCGTGGCACGCAAAAGGGGCTCTGACTCAATTTTGGTGCAGGGCTTTGTCTATGGCATCGCGGTCATCCTCGCCTTCAGCGTATCGATACCCGCGCGGCCATACATCTGCCGCTTCAGCATTTTCAGCCGGTTGATCTGTCCCTCGGTCTGGCCATTGGACCACGGCTCGGTCAGGGATGCGGCGACCGCA
>NZ_VATA01000084.1 GCF_005870025.1 Poseidonocella sp. HB161398 | reverse complement strand
CCGCGGCTTCCACCTTGGGAGGATTTCCAACGCGGGCCGCCAAGGCACCAAGCCGCACCCTCACGCCCCGGCCCGCATCGAAAATCCTTCACCTAAGCAGACATTCACGAAACTCTAGCTGGCTCACTGAGGTATCAGGTGGTTGGGTTCCACATTCGGTCGCGGCGTACCCACAATCAATTGCTTTCAATATCCCATTCGGCTATCTCCGAGACGGCAGCGTTGCGGGGCAAGCGAATGCACGACGCCTGTCATAAAAGTTAGGTATTGCGGGGGTCCGATGAGTAGGCTCGGAGACTTTCTTAAGAAGAACAGCGTGCATGCAAGTGCTGATCTCCCACTGGTCCATACTACCCCGGCGCGATCCCTAAGAGACATTATTTCCACTAAATCACTGTCTCCCACAGATTGCCCGGTCTTTGTCGGGGAACAGTTGCTATACCTTTTCTATGGAAAGCCTTCTTATAAGGTCAGCGGAAATACTCAGAAGAACTGGCTGATGCCGATTTGCTTCTTGATCCAAGCAAACGAACTTAATTCAATTAAGAGGATATTTCCATTCGATAGCGGCGCGTTCAGCGCGGGCAGGCATCCGGCGTACCTAAGTACTTTTGACATTGGTGAATTTGAAGTTTCAGGACTAAACGATCCATCAAAAATTGTGGGGGCTTTCTTCAAAACGATAAAGGACTATTTCAAGCTGGCTCCGAAAGACGAGGGGCAGTTTCGTACCGAGCATTCCTTGACCGTTATGGATCACGAGATCCTTGCCCTCAGAGACCTGGCCGGAGATTCTTCTTTGAACGGAATTGATGATCGCAGATTTTGCGTTGAAATTCAGACAGAAGCCAAGATTGATCTAACGCCAAGGAGTGTTCTGGCCGTCATACTTCCTTATGATTACCTCGAAGATTCTTCTGTTGTTGAATTTATCGAGACTGATTTAGAAGCGGTTCCCTTGCCCTACGATTGCTTCAGCCTTACCTCTGCGGAGCATACAGCGATCATATACTCAAAGGTATTGGAGTTCCTACGACGCGAAGGAGGTTTGAATGGAGTTTGATCTTTTTGGCTATGCGGCGGCGGCAATGGGGCACCCGCATTTCCGCATCCCCGTTTTTAGTCACACGGATGACGGTAGCCTCTACGTGCAGAATATTGGCGAAGGTGGGGTGATCGAGGAATTTCGTCCCATTGCCCATGAAGAGGTGAAAAAGCTTCGCATCGAAAATATGGACGGGCATGAAGGAAGCTTAGAAGTTGGCTCTCATGGCCATTATGCCTTTTTTCTCCATCCATCCGAAGGAATTTTCAGCGACCGACCTGCGGTCGAAGATTATATTGAAGCCAATATGGATTTTATCTCAAGATCTGCCACTGCAAACCTTCAGGCTTTACGCTTTATAGGATGCTCAATTTCAGAGGAGCAGGCGGCAATCGATAGGATTTCTCTCATTTTCAAAAATGCAGAGGTTCGCGACCGTTTCGTGGCGATTGAGAAGGCGTTAATCCGCGCCGGCGAAGAAGATGAAAAGATAGACAAGTTAATTGATCGCCTCCATGCCAGTCCGAACTTCGCCAGCACCCATGATATCATATCTGCGCTGAACAGGTATAAAACAGAATTTCAACCCCGGCATTTCAAAATGGCCATGCGGGCTTTCTTGAATAATACCCAAGTTTACTGGATTTCTGGAGATGATGACGTTCAAGGTTTTGCCAGATTTCTTATTGATACGGGAAACCTTCGGTTGAGCGAGCAGTCCGAGTCGAAATTGAAAGGTTGAACCTCTATCGAAACGGATTTGGATTGCTGCCGTTACGGATGGTGTTGAGAAGCCCCTTTCTTTCTCAGCATGTCTTTTTTCTTACCTTGGGTGGCACCTGTCGCCATGCATCGACCATCTTCGCATACGCGTCCTCAGCACGTTTCACATAGTCCATCTCGCGGTGCCGGATTTCCTTGATCCAGTAATCGCGCCCGGGACCCGCTTTGCCATACTCGCGTGGAGCACCGGCCTTCAAAGCCACTTTGCGCAATTTCATGGCCTGGAACGCGGGGCGCGCGAAGGCGTACACTTGGCCTTTGGCCAGAATGTGCCAGATCAACACGGTCAGTTTACGTGCGGTGGCAACGATGGCGGCTGCGGCGCCACGCTTGGCACTGATGCGTGCGAAGAAGGCGCGCAGGGGACCCGGCGCGCTCTGCGCGGACCACGCCGCCTCGACCAGCATTTTCCTCACAGACCCGTTGCCTTGCTTAGAAATCCGCCCGTGACGGGCCGGACCTTCGCCGGACTGGCGAACTTTCGGCGTGAGGCCGAAGTAGCTCGCGAGCTTCTGCGGGGACTCGAACCGCGATATGTCACCGATCGCACTGAGCACCATGGTCGCGACGACCGGGCCGACGCCGGGAACGGTCATCATTCGCACCGCGCGTTCGTCGGCCAAAGCAAGGCAAGCCAGTTCCCGGTCAAGGGCGGCGAGTTGCTCAGTGGTGTGCTGCAGTTCGTTGACGAGGCGGTCGAGGATCAACCGCTCGTGCTCGGGCAGCGATGCCGCCGCCAGCCAGCGCCGACCGGCCGGTCCGAAAAGCGCACCCTTGTATTTCGGGATCAGGTTGGCGTGCAGGACCGCATGGATGCGCGATTTCAGGCGGACCGTCTCATCGAGGAGCCCCATCCGCTCGGCGGCCTGTCGGCGTCGGCGAACAGTATCTTCGTCGGCGGCCCAGACTTCGGGCAGGAAGCCCGACGCCTGGAGGCGCGCCAACGTGATGGCGTCGATCTTGTCAGTCTTGACGCGAGCGTAGGCAATCGCCCGCACCATCCGCGGATTAGCGATGACGACCCTGCTGACGAACGGCCGGAGCAGCCGCTCGATGGCCGCCGTATTGCCGGTCGCCTCCAGCACCACCTCGTCGTCGAGCCTAAGCCTTCGCCCGAACGCGACGACCTTGTCCTGCACAAGATCAAGGCGTTGTTCATCGATCACCTTGCCGTCTTCCAGGATGGCAATCTGGGCGAACGCTCGATGGACGTCCATTCCAATGACACGCATGCTCCCTCTCCTCTGGTTTCCGGGAGCTGGCGGGTCTACACGACATCTACGGATCCGCGCTCGCAGCGCAACCGGGCAGGTCGTAGGGGTGGCCAAGTAACAACTCGAGCTCGCAGCTCATGGTCAGGACGGCCTGCCGCCGTTTCATGCTCCCGACGCCCCGGCCCAGTATCCGAATGCTACCCCCTGACAGGGCAGGCTCCAACAAGAACGGGAGCGTCGGCGAACATCATGCCCTATAACAACGCCGCCGAGCGGTCGCTGCGCGGTGTGGCTCTGGGCAGAAAATCCTGGCTCTTCGCAGGCTCAGAGCGAGGCGGCCACCGCGCCGCCGCCATGTACACGCTGATCGGCACGGCCAAGCTGAACGGCATCGCCCCCCAGGCTTGGCTTGCCGATGCCATCGCGCGCATCTCCGACCTGCCGGTCTCGCGGCTGCCCGAACTGCTTCCCTGGAACTGGACCCGGCCGGAGAGCCGCTCCGTCGCGGCCGCCTGATGGCCCGCGTCACGCAGGTCCTGTCCATAGGCGAGGTCGCCAGGCGGATCGGCGAGAACCTCGAGCTCATCGAGGTCATCAGCGCCAATTCCGACAACATCGATTACGGCGAGATGATCTGGGCCGACGACGGCACCGAGTACGGGATCACGACCTTCACGGCCCGCGGCATCGAAAGCCTGCAGGAGTTCCTTGCCGACATCCGCACCTGGGAAGGCGGAATCCGCGAGTTCCTGCTCGACGCCCGGTGCGAGCCCGACGTCATCGAACGCATAATGGCCGATGAGGAAAAGCGCTGAATCAAGACGGCCTTCGGCGTAGCCTTACACCGCATCCGCCACTATGGCTTCCTCGCCAGCGGCGTCCGGAAGGCCAGTGTCTCCAGGATCAGGGTGCTGATCGGGGAAGTCCGGGCGCACCCGGCGGACACGCCGCCGCCGGAGGAAGCGCCGCGCCCCTTCGCGCTGCGCGAGCCGTGCCCGTGCTGCGGCGGCCCGATGCGGATCATCGAGATCTTCCGGCGTGGGCAGGTGCCGCGATCGCGTGCGCCGCCGCGGGAGCAGGCCGCATGACGAGATGCCCGTTCTCATCGCGAAGATTGTCCCGGCGCGCGCTTTCCGGCCGGATAGCTCCGTTCGTGCCCGTAGGTCAGCTTGGCTTCCCGGAGGTGGATCGCCGACGTTCCTGCCGCCTGGACTGCACGACCCCGCTAGGCTCCGGTTCACCGCGCGGCCCTCATGCCTGTCCAGACAGACGTGATGTGATCATCGTCGGCACTGGCCGCAGCCCACTTTCCCCATAGACAGCGCAAGGCCACCGCGGCTTCCACCTTGGGAGGATTTCCAACGCGGGCCGCCCAGGCACCAAGCCGCACCCTCACGCCCCGGCCCGCATCGAAAATCCTTCACCAATCACGACATTTGCGGAAATTGCAGCGAAGGCAATGCTGCATGTGCGACGGTTTCCCGAGAACAGACCTTCAAGACTGCTCAGTCTTGCTCTGCGGAAGCCGCGCCCTGCTTCAAGGTCAGCGAAGCGCAGACAGCTCCATTTGCAAAGTCTTGGTTTCGGCCTGTTGGGCGGCGGTCCCATCATCAAAGCCTATCCAGAGCGTTAATCAGGGATCACATCTCGGGCAACGGGGGAAGCGCAATTTGGCCAAGGTTTGCCCCTTGCAGCGCGGTGTTGACTGCGCCCCAGATCAGGTTCGCGACGGCGTTCCAGGCCCTTTCCAGCGTCACAATCGTCATTGCAGCAACCGCGCGTGCGAAGTTCCGAGTGTGTTTTTCCAATTGCCCCATGAAGAAGACGAAATTTTCGTCGTCATCGCGCAATGAACCGGTAATTCGGGAGGTGGCGATCATTTCGGCCTGTTTGGCCAGCATTTTGATCTGCTTCTTGGCAAAGGTTGAAATTTTCGACCAGTCACTGCCGACAATGTTAGTGACTGCGTTGATGATGTCGGTCGTCAGCTCAGCGATATTGACGCTCATCGTATTCTCCTAACTTTATCTGTTGAACGATTGTTCGACGTTGAGAGCCTGAGTGATTGCGATCTCGTAATCGTTCTTGAAAAGCGCCACCTTATCCGCAGGCAAGCCCCGGCTTCTGTGCGTATTCCGCATCTGCCGAAGCGTGGAGAGTAGGGTTTCAAGGATGCCGGGTGTCGGGTTCACGCAGCCGTCGTCCATACCGCAAAACTCGGGAAAGAGCTGGATGTTTTCGATTGCTTTCCGTGACAGGGGGGGCGTTTCCCGCGCGTCGGCCCGGATCCGCAATGCATCGAACTGGCCGATGGCCGCATCATATTGGCCCTGAAACCGCGAGAATTCGTCTGCGCTGGCCCCTTGGCTGAGCGCGCTGAACAGGATCAGCGTGGTTTGGTTTGTGCTGTCCAGACCTGACGCCAGTTCAGCGTCATAAGGTGGGGCCAGTGTGACGGTGCAGGCGGCCAGAACGATGACCACCGACAACCAGATCGATCTTATTTTGGCAAGGTGTTGTCGCATTCCACTCTCCCTTGTTGCGATCAGGGTTTGCACCCGAATTTCTTCACACGCCGGCTGTCCTGTTTTTCATCAGCATGAATAGCTTTTTGCCGGGCTTCAGTTTTCCATCGGGCCCGAGGTCGAATTCCTTGGACGATACCGAGTTGGACACGTTGCCCCCCAGCGTGACCGCCACACCATGATGAATTCCCACAACCACGTCAGTGTGGCTGGAAAAGTCTGCGTGCGTCCGGGCAAAGTCGAAATCGATCCCGGCATCGGTGCGGTCGATACAAACCAGATCGCCGATCTCGACCGGGGCTTCGGACAGGCGGAACCCCCAAAACGGGGCGGCCGCGTTGGCATCGCGCTTCATGATCGAGTCGTGGATATAGATGGAATGCTGCGCCGACCGCCGGAACCCGTCGTAGGCCGGACCCGCGCGGTGCACGAAAAAGGACATCGCCGCGGCGGACCAGAATATCGACGTATTCTTGCCGGTGATCTTCGAGTTGGGATCAAGGTCGCGCCACATCTCGCCGACGAAATCCCAATATGGAAAGACGGTTTCCTTCCCTGCGCCGAAGTTGAACCGCTTCCATTCGGTCACAGTGGAATCAACCAGAGCTTCGATGGGGTCGCCCGCCAGAGGACGCAGATAGCTTTGCGCGACAAAGCCGGTTTGTTCTGCGCTGCCGACAAAGGTGCGTACGTGCGCCCAAGCGCGGCCTTTGGCGTCGATCTGGTCCTTGGCAAGAATTTCCACCCGATGGCCAAGCGGCAGCGTGATGATGAACGTCCCATTGTTGACCTGCATCGCTGAGCGCAAATTCAGACCTTTGGCCGCGATACGCATCACCGCAAGCGTTTCCGCACCAAGAGGTGCGACGCGATTTTCGGTTTCCGGCGGCAGGTCCGGGCTGTCGCTGAAGGGCGTGTTGGTCGCCAGTGCCTCCATTTCTTCTTGCGTGCCGTCAAACCGGTTCAGATCAAGCCGCCTGTCAAATCCTGGCAGCTTGCCCTTGTCGGTGAACTGCCAGAAAGTATGCCCGGACCAGGCCTGGGGCAAATTTGGCGACGGTTTGGTTGTGTAGTGCGCGATCCAAAGCGGGCGTACACCGAACCCCGCAGGCGCGCCAAGATCGTGGTCGAAAAAGCTGGCCCGGGTGTAAATCCCCGCCATACGGCCCAGTTCTTTTTCGACGATCCTGAGCCAGGTATTGGTCATTTCCACGAATGTGCGGCGGTCATGCGCAGTGTTGATCGGATCGTCAAAACTGTTATCTTCCAGATCGAGCATTGGCAGCAGCATCGGCTGCGCGTGCGGGGCCAAGGGCTCAAGCGCCTCCAGAAAGGCTTCGGCCTGTGCTTCAGCGGGTTGCGAAGACTTGTAGCGCAGGAAATGATAAGCCCCCGTCAGAATCCCGGACTGACGTGCGTATTCAACATGGTCCAGAAATGTTTCGTCTTCCTTGACGCCGTATGTAGCTCGTATAAAAGCAAAGCGCACATTCGATTGAAACAGTTTTTCCCAGTCTATTTTTGCCGGGTTCTGGTGGTGCGAAACATCGACTCCTAGTAGCATGACGTTCTCCAATTCACCCCATAATTGTCTGAAAATTTGGCTGCTCGAGAAACCTGAAAATCCCCATTAGGGGATTATTTGTATCATGATTCGCCTAAAACTTGCTATGGGGAGATGGTTTTTCAAAGCGAGCCCTCTCCATTGGCCTCGCTGAATCCATCCAATGTCGCGCATGATTGGATTGAACCGCCGCCGGTTTGTGGCGTCCAATGACCGCGTTGGCGATTTGCGCGCAACCTCTCTGCTCTGCGGCGAATTCTCCCTTCCCGCCCTCCTTGACCAATGCTGCGGGGCGCACGAACGGCAGAAGAGGGGCTCTCTACGGCCTTGCGGCGGCGCGGCAGCCTGGCCATCGTGCCGATGGTTCATCGACTGAAACCATGCCAGGCCGAAGGGCGGAAGCAGCCGATCGCGCCTGACAGCTCGAGCGCCCCCTGACAGCCCTTTCCGGCCGCTCGCGAGGGCGCCGGGCACGAGAGGCCCGATGCGACCGGCCAAAGGAAGCGGACTTGCGGCGCCGCGGCGGAGACCAGTCGGCGATCGGGCGGAAGCGGCCGCTCGCCGGGTTCTTCGTGCGAACGGCGCCGACCTGGCCGGGCCACCGAAGTCCGGCCGCTCATCCGTGCCGCCCCTACTCGCAAAGAGCGCAGTTTGCAGCCGGTGGCAGGCAACACCAGCCCGCCCGAAGTTCGCGCCACCGCTCCCCAGACCGGTCATTCAGAATTCTGCCCCGCCGCGCTGCGGCTTTCACTGGAACGGCCGCCCCGACCCGGCCCGCAACATTCTTTGGTCACTCTTGGACTCAAGCAGTGGCGCCGGGAGGCGACGCGCTGTGACACGACAGTGCTGAGTTTCCTCGGCATCATCTACATGGCCTCCATCCACATCTGATTACGCTTTTGTCGACATGCTCTAGCCGTCAAACTTGGGCTCGTCGCGAATGAATACCGTTCTACAGACCGCGTCGAGGAGTGACTATTTCGTTCAGCGGCGTATTATTGGCTAAGCGACAACGCTGCCTGCAGGTTCATTCTGGCTCCGTGGTTGATGGCAGTTGGATATTTGGAAAGGAATGCCATAAGGTCATCAGGACAATTTGGAAAACCACCAGCATCTCTTAAATCAACCACGTCTTGCCACTGGCTGTCGCTAAATCCGTTTGGATTGCATGTGCCGATCCAGTGACGTGGAATCTCTTTAAGAATCTCTTTTTGGGTTTCGGTTGAAGGAAGGATAGTCTTAGTTGCTTCGATAAGATTCTTAAGTGGCATGTCCCAACCTAAGGGGAGGCCCACAGCCTCAACGTCGAGAAGATGTGTTGACATTGGTCCTGATTGAGAAAATTCGACAAGTTGAGATTTCAAGCAGTCTCCACAAAGAACACGCTCAGTTAATACCCGTGCCTCCTCATTCCGACTTGTCCGCGCAGCGGCCAAAGCGAGAAGTGGGTCTAGAACGAAGTTTTGAAGCGTCTCAGATCTTTGCTTTCCCAGAGGTTTTCCTGCATTGGCAAACTGCACACCATCTGCAGAGCCCAAAGTTATATAGTAGATCTCACCCAAAACTGCACAGTCACTCCATGCCTTTTCATTTCCGAGCGCAAACGAAACTTTTGGTGGCGACGCTGATCGCACTGAGAATTTGACTTCTTTGCAATCTCGATATTCATTCAAAAGCTCGATGTGCCCGTCTGAAAAGGTGCCGAGTTCTCCACTAAGGTCTTCCCAGAATTTTGTCAGGTTCGGAATTTCAAAATTCACCAATGAGTGGTGACCGGCGCCATCATGAATCTTCAACAAATAGGTTAAACCTGAGCCGTCCGCGTAGCCACCATCCACAAGAGAATAGCGCCGATTCTCTTGGAAATCAATCAAACCATCTTTCGTTTCCATTTCGGCCGTGAAGGGAAGCGACAATTCGATTGCTGGCGTCACATAAGGGAACGCAGCCGAAGCCATCACAGCGTCGATCAATGAGATATCCTTTTCCACGTTCCATTTCATGATATCCACAAGTCCCGTACCGGGATTTATTATAACCGGCTGATCCACTGAAATGCCGAACTCCGTTAAATCAAGAGGCGAGAACGCAAACTGTTGACCTGTTGCTACGTGTGTAGCAAGTGGAATTTGAGCCGGACCGTGGATCGGTAAGCTACTGTCACCCTTCACGCCGTTCCAGAAGGCGGAAAACACCTTGAAGGAACTGGAATCAACGCCGGACAAGCGCTCGGTCTGCCCTAGAAGCATCTCCCTAAAAATATCGACTCTACTATGCTCAGACAACATTCCAAACAATAATCTGTTAGGGAAATCCCTGAAGGCAAGAGTATATGCCAAAGGTGAAAGAAGATCTTCGGACATAATCGTCAGTTCATCGGTGATATCTGCAGGGGTGAACTCCAGAGGGTTACATCCGACTTTTGCGTCCTTCGGGTTGGCAAAGCTTTTGTTTTTGAAATTCGCCAAGTAATTTCCCACAGCGCCACCGGAAACACCGATTGCCGCAAAAAGATGCTGGGTATAAGTAGGGCAGATTTCTTGCGCCTTACGATGGAAAGCGTAGGCGTGTAGAGCGGCATATCCGCCCCCCCCCTCTGAGGCGACAACAAGGATGGGATATGGCCTACCAGCATCCTTATACTTTCTAAGATCGTTTCTTGTTAGAAGCCACTTTGGTAACGGATTCGATAATTGATTGGCTGGCGGATGGTAGTCGGCAATACTCATCTCATGCGGATTGTTCCAAAATGCGAGTATCGAAAATGCTACGGCAAATGCAGTTATCCCTCTTGCGCCACTAGTCAGCAGGAACGATACAGCAGATATTATAAGGCCAAGAAACACAATCAGGACCGCATTTACCCCCAGAAACCTTCCCGCCTCGATTGGGTTCAAAAGTGAGAAGGCCACTAATCCGATCCAAAGAGTCAACATGATTAGTAGCAGGATCAGCTTTGGGGTCGACTTCGATAATAGAAATTCAAAGGAGGTTCCGCGATTAGTGGTTGTGTGCCGATACCAAGCGGCCACTACAACAAAAAAGGCTGCCCATCCAATAAGTGGCCAGCCGTCTTGAAGTTTCAAAGCTAAACAAAGATAAAGTATGGCAGGAATAAGAATAGCAATCCGATCGGCAATTCTCCACCCAGTTTTCTTTGAGAGAACAATCCTCCAACGCAGCGAACTGGCGCATTTTGAGATCAGCACAGAGAATGCTAGTGCCAGCGCAGGGAGAAAAAATCCTGAATATAGACTAGATCGCTCATTAAGAGCGGTGATCAATTGCTCACTTTGGGGAGCAAACATAAGATACAATGGGAGAAGTGAAAATGAAGCTATCGGAAGATTTGAGGTAAAGAAAATGCAAAAGCTTCTCATTGCTAATCCTTAAATTAAATGCGCTTGAGTTCAGCGCGTAGAGATGTCGTTGGGCCTAGTATGAATTCGGTATTCTTTCGAGCTGCAAACCAATTGAAGTACCCGTCTCGAATAACCTAGGGAGAGCATATTTGATCTTGACCGGACCCATTCTGGCGAACATGTCCCCTTGATTCGAGAGGTCCGTCCATGTCGTATGTTCTCGCTCAAATTCAAACGTCTTGGCATTAGAACAAGATACAGTCGGCCTTGGATGACCGGCGGAAGCGCTCTGTCTCCGGCCGCGAACGAGGTGACTTCGGTCGCCCTGCGGAAGCGCACGGACTAGTCCGAAGAGGGCAGCGAGGGATGCTGTTAGAAGGAACATGTGCGCGTAGTTCCCCATGGCGAAGATCGCCTCAAGTTGGTCGATATCCCTAGTGCAAACGACCACGATGATGCCGATGAAGGCTGCACGGGGGAGGCTTGCTGCCAGCCATGCCGAAAGTCGCGGCCACAGCCCTTCATCACATGGTCCGTCATGTCTGTCCGCGTCTGTCATATCCGTGTTCCTCGCCGGTCAGGCCTTGTCGATCTTTCTCATCCAGGGAATGTCGTGCTCAGAGACCAGGCCCTTGGCACGATAAAAGGCTTCGAGCCGCCTACGCGTTCGCGCGCCTTTCTCCAGCCCGTAGAAGCGCGCCGCGTTGCGTCCCATGATGTTCTTGCGCATATGCCCGGGCAGCACGCGCTCGATCAGCTGACGGTACTGCGGTCCTGTCTTGGAGACGCCCGGCATGTGCCAGTCCGACCCGTACATCGTGACTTTTCCGAGATAGTCATTTTCCTCCAGAAACTTGCGGAAGGCCTTCGCGTAGGTTGGGTCGGGCGTGTAGCCGAGGTTGAACAGCCCGTCCGTATTTGGCTTTGCCTTGCTGTCGAATTCAACGGCGCTCGAATAGGCCAGCTCGACCATGTGGGAGAGGTCGAGATACATGTCGCCGCGATCCCGGTGCGCGCTGATATGCGCCATCGCCGCGCCGAGCCAGGCTGACCGCCGCAGCACCTCGCGGGTAGCAGGGTCTTCATATTCCACGGCGGCCTTGCGCTTGTAGGCGCCATCATTGTTCTTCACGTGGTCATGAAAGCGCGAGGCGAAATGGGCGAGGCAGACACGGAAATTCGCAAATTCAGGGCTTTCTAATGCTTGCGTCCAGTGCTTTGAGGAATTCGCCCAGTTCAGCGGATTCCCCTTTTGCCCATCGCTCGCATCGGGGTCACGACGGGTGCATGCAATATTGACACCGAGGGAATCCGAGCCATGGGTCAGCACCGGCACGTCAAGTTCGGCGCAGACCTCGTAGAGCGTGCGCATGCCAAGATCGTAGATCTCCTTTTCATTCGGGCTCAGTTCCGACTGCCCGGCATAGCGGATCAGGACCGGCTGGTTCGGGCAGGCCGAACGATCATTCTGGAACGGGTCGAACCCGGCCGTCGGATGCACCTTGACGCCGATGAAGCCCTTGTTCACGACGCCATCATAGATCGCGCGGATGCAGCGCACCTCCTTTCGGCGTGGCACGATGTTCGTCCCTGTCCCGAACTTTTCTCGGCATTCCTCATAGAACCGCCGCGGATGGAACGGCATCAGCGGCAGGAAGCGCCCGCGTGTCGCGAGGTTCAGGTTCATGTAGTAGTCGGACAACTCGCGGACCGGGTCGACGCTGGGCTTGCAGACCGGCTCCGGCACGCCCGCATAGCACCACAGGTTAGCCTCTGCGAAATCCACATGCGACGGCATGAAGATGTCGACTTCGGGCCAGAACGCCATCATGAGCGCGGCATTGCGGTTCTTGTTGCTGGTGAAGCCCAGCACCCGGCCATTTCCTGTGCCAATATTTGCCGGGTCGGCTGTCGAGCGGAACATCCCGGCTTGCGCCGCCGTCATCCTTCGGCAGAAGTCCGCAGCAGACAGATTCTGCCGCTGGGCTGCAACCAGCATCGCGGTCTCGTCGGCCGTCGACATTACCGCGCCCCCGGCAAAAGAGGAGGCGAGTTCGAGAGCGCCGCCCACGACTCCCTGAACGCCGAGATCCTCGGGCACGAAGTGACGGTTGACGAAAGCCGCGTTGGCCGCGTCCGGGAGGTTCAGCAGATGGCAATGCACATCGATGCGCAGCATGTCATCTGTCCGATGGGTCACCTCTGAGCAACTGCGGGTGACGGCTTCGACGTGTTCCGGATAGCTGTTGCCGCTGCACCCAGCCAACCCGGCCAGCCCGACAAGAAATCTGCGCCTGTCCATGTCCTGCTCCTCTCGAAATTCAATCCGCTCCGTGCGTCGGTTTGCTAGGGACAGCCGACCGACGGCGCCGTCGTCGCAATGAAGGGGTCCACCGCAACCCCGGCAGGGGCGAAGCGCATGTCGACCATTCCCGAGGCCAGCGCACAGAAAGACTTCCAGCTGCGGTCCAGCCGCAGCACGCCCAGCGGTTTAAGCGCACCGCCGGTCTCAGCCGAAATCGAGCCCTTGTTGTTGTCCCAATGGGTCAGGACGACGCGATGCGCACCGCTTCTGCCCACTGTCTGCTGCCAGACCCGGATGCGCTCGGTCGGCTCCTTCCAGCCGGCAAACCCGATCCCGAGGAATACCACCTCCGCCCTGAGCCGCTCCGCCGGAGCCTCCGGCACGCCGAATGTCGGCACGACCAGCAGGGATCCGGCGGGGTGGGCAACATGGACGGACAGGCTGTTCCCCTCCTTCATCGCGAAGAGCCGTGTGGGAAAGCTGAAACCCACATCTGGCACGCCACGCAGAAGCCGCACGCCGGGATAGTCCACATGGAGTGTCGGGATCAGCGTAACCGTGAAGGCTCCAGCCCGATGCTCGACCGGCGGACTTCCCTTGGACGCGGAGGCGAGGCCGTGGCTGCGCAGTGCCGCCCAGGCCTCCGCTGGAACGGCATTGCCGAAATATGCCTCGGAGGCACGCGTGATCTCGTCGATCCAGTCGTCCCGGACCAGCCAGGAACCAGTCAGCGCCGCCACTGTCGGCGTGTCGAGCGCGTGATCGTAGTGTCCGTGGGCCGCTACAACAAGGGAAACGCCGCGCCGCTCCTCCTCGGTGCAGGTTCCGCCGCCCGCGGGAACAGCGCAGTGAAAGGCGCGCATCCTGTTGTCGTTCAACCAGGCGCGAATGGTCTTCAGGTCTGGCGCCATCGGCGACAACAGTCCCTTGTCAGGCCGCGTGAGAAAGCCGTCGATGACAATCTGGGTGGCGCCATCGTCGATCAGCAGGCCCGAGACGCCAAGATTGGTGACGGTAACTGCGCCCCGCGACGGCGGCAGGCTGCGAGGGGCAACAGACTCCATGAACTCTGCCGACGAGCATCCGGCAAGCAGTAGCACCAGCCCCGCGACGCATGCAGCGAAGAGGCGGCCCCGGACGCGGGGCTGGGCCAGCTCAGTTCCCATCGGGCCGAATGAACGGAAAGCGTGCGGGCTCCTTCAGGTACTCGATCAGGGCGCGCTTTTCCGGATCGCTGAACGGCTTATCCCAGAAGACGTGGCCCCCATTTCCATTGCCCGGAAGGCTGGTGTCGAATTCGTACGCCCCATCGGATGCGGTGCTCAGAAAGCCCATCTCATCTGCGTCGAGACGCCGATCACCCACGAAGAAGGTCGTTTCGCGATCCCCTGGGGGTGAAAGAAGCTGGTAGATCGTTCGGACCGAACCGTTATGCAGGTAGGGACCAGTGGCCCAGACACCCTCCAGCGGCGCCGCCTTGAGCATGCTGCCGCCACCTGGGGGCATGTAACCGCAAGGCTGCGTATCCTGTTTTTCCTGACAGAAGCCCTGACCGGCCGGGCGCAACCTCAGCAACTCGTCCGCCCGGTCGCCCACAGCCTGGCGCACGGTTGCACCGACTATCTGGCTCAGCAAGAGCGCAGCGGGCTCGACAGGAGGGATGCGCGTGCCTCCAATTTCTACCCCGTCCAGCGGCCCGCTCAGTGCCCACCTCCGGGTAAAGGCCGCGATATAGGCCGGGTCGGTCCCGGCCTCCTCCATCGCATGATGAGAGACCTCGATGAACGTGTCCTCCTTGGCGTTCCTCCCGGCGTCTGTCTTGCGGTAGTTCGGAGCATTGTGGCACCGCTCGCAATTGGCGGCGAAAAGGTCCTTGCCCTTTTGGCCAAGTTCCTCGTCGATCGGCCCCAGCTCCGCCTCGGGCCATGCAGGCACATCGAGCATCTCGAGCCAGCGCTCGTAATCCTGCAGCGCGTCGATATCGGCGCTCGAGGTGAACATATCCTTGCCGGACAGATTGACCGTGCCGAACACGCCGAGAGCCTGGCCGAGGTTGCGTGACAGCGGATCGGCAACGGAAAGATTGTACTGCACATATTCCAGGCCGGGCGTCAGCCAGAGCGGTGGATAGCTCGTCGGAGCCTGTGGCACAGCAAAGTTCGAGGGCATGCCCAGATCCGAAACCACGAGCACGTTCGTGATCTGGGTCAGCGCGTCCACCCGTCCGGGCCCGGACGGGTGCGCCGGCCGGCGAAGCGCCATGTTTCCGGCAAACGCTGATGTCTCGGCGAGAATCCGTCCCATGGCTTTATCAGGATCTGTTTTCAGCTCCGGCGTCTCCAGTGCAATGGTGGCCAGAAAACGTTGGAATCGCTCCCTCGGCACTGGTGCGCTGCCTTCTGAGAAGTCCATCTGCACTGTCGCAGCCACCGCCCGCGCCAGGTCCCCGATAAAACGGTCGAAATCGAATGCAGCTGGCGCGCCATCCACGCGACTCCGCACATCCCCAGCCACCACGTCGGCGGTATGGCAGGCCGCGCAGTTCAGGCTGACATAGTCGGTGCCGTTGACGGAAGTTCGGGCAAAGCCAATCGGCCAGCCATCCGGATTCCACTCATCCTGTTCGGAGGCCAGCAGCCCGTAGGTTTCCAAATTCTCCCGTGTCGCGAAGCGGGCTCCGCCTTCCGGGGTCTCGAGCGCGTTGAACCATGCCGCCGGCAGGATCCGCCCGCCCTGCGAGGTATGGTAGAACGCGCGACGGACCTCGTCTGTCCAGCCTTGAGCGTCAATCTTGACCGGTGCGGGCGCCCCGCAGGACTGGCTCAGGTCCTTCCAGTCTCCATCATTTAGGCAGGCCAGGACATCGGCCGTTTCCCGAGCGGTTCGACGCACAACCGTCGCATGGGCCCGCTCGCCCGTCTGGCCAAACCCCGGGAACCAGCCGAAGGCCCGGATATTCCAATGATCCAGCCTGCCGCCCGGATCGGCTGGCAGGTCCGCTGCTGCGATGCCCTCGGCGGCGGCGATCTCCGCGCCAGCTGCCATGGGATCGGGCCCGGCATCCATCTGGCGCCGGGTCTCGGTGTGACAGCTAACGCAATCGGTATTGAAGAAATGCGACCGCGAAGTATCGGCGATCACCGCCCCGATCTCGGCAGCTCGGTCCGGCATATTGCCCCCCGGCGCAAACAGCTCTGCCGTAGAGACCCCGTCGCCCGGTCCGGGTCTTGGCAGGTCATGCGCCCAGATCGCCTGGTTGAACAGGCAGTCCACAGGCGCGAGATTGCGCGTCAGCGGAGCGGGGAAGACCCGCTTCGACCTGTCTCCCACGAAGCTGAGCATCTGCCGCGTGTTCGCCTGGGGTGGGGGCCCGCCGACCGGCCTGCCCGGCAACGCAGGGGAGGGAACAGCGATGACCGTTTGCGGTCCTGCGACCTGCATCGCCAGGAAGACCCAGGGTTCCGGAGCGCCATCCGGCAGTCCGGCAATGGAAACCGCAGAAAGACGATCCTCGGTCAGATGCGTTTCCAAGAAGGCGGCCAGTTTCTCGACCAAGACGTGACCCTTGCCCGGAGACCCGAATGCGGGATGGACCCCTAGTGGCTGCCCGGTCGTGTCCACGTCCATTGCTGCCAAGCCACGCTTCATCGCCGCCAGATCCGTGAGGACCGCCTCATAGGCGCTGATGTCCGCCTCCGAGGGCACAACCCGGAAACCGCATCCTGGTACGCTCGCGTCCCGCGCACCGAACTGGTAGACAAGATGCAGCGCCTCGTCCGTCACCGGCTGCGGTTTGTCCACGTCCACCGGCTGCACGACCAGCCTCACTTGCAGGTTGCGTCCAAAGGGGGCAAAGGCTGAATGCAGCCCGGGAGCGCCCGGATCGATCCGGATCGAGGCAACATGAAGCCGGTCACGGTTCGAGGCCTCGAGCAGCGCCGTCCTGATCTTCGGCATTCTGGTCGTGCCCTCCTGTCCGTCGGCCTGTTCCGAAATTGTTCTTGCAATCACATCGGCAAGTTCCCGGGAGAGAGACGAGACCGGCAGCAGCAGTTTCGGATCTTCTGCCTCGAACGGAGCCTCCAGAAGTATGGATACGTCATTTGCGGCAAATTCCTCTGCAGCGGCGGGCATGCAGGAAATAGACATCAATGTCGCCAAGGCCGAAAACTTCATGAAAAGCCTCAATTCTTCGAAAGATTGAAAATCTGTTTGGTAGATGAAACTAAACGTGTAGTCCTATGAAACGGAATATCCCTTCACGAGTCAAGAAGGCGAAATTTGTCTGACGCCAGAGTCGAAAGGAGATGAACCAGACGAACAGCGACCGCTCTGCATCGCTGCCCGATTTTTAGACGGCTGGTCGGTGATCCTTTACGTCGCCTTCGGCAGATCATTCATGTCCGCTAGCCATCACGCCAGATCCCGGTCGTGACGCCAGCGCGCACTCTTGAGGAGGCCGATGCTGACTGTCAGCGGCATCAACACCTCGCAGAGATACAAAATTAATTGACGTAAGGGAGTTATGGAGTTCTCATGCCAGTATCTTGTCGGTTTGATATAAGAAACGGGGCCGTGGCTTGAATCTGAAAACGTATTTGAAACCGGTCAACCGGTCATATCTCTTTGCTCTCATAGCCTTTCTTTCGGCTTGTTCTTCTGCGGCAGACGAGGACACTGTAGAGGTTGCAGCCGAACAGTTTGGAACGACTGGCCCCAAATCCCGCTATCACCTTTTGGCGGCTCGTCCCTACATCGCGCCGCTCAACCAGCAAGGCTACATCGTCGCTATCGAGAAGGCGAGGCGTGACAGAATAGGCGTGGGTTTTAAAGGTCATGACACGAAGCGACTGAATTTTCAGGATAAATCTTACCAGTCCCCAAAAGACTATGCCAATCAAAAGGGCACGTTCAACAAGGTTATGGACGACCCCAAAATCATGTTTGTATCGCATATTTTGCGCTATGCGCCGACTGATGGCGATGCAGGCATGCGAACTATTCTGCAATACTCGGCCTACACTGCGGACGAAGGCGGGGATCCGCCCTCCTCGACATACGAAAACGGCTGGGATAGGCTAGCTCGCCTCGAAGGTTCCCTGGAAAAAGACATTGTCGCCGCGAAGCAGTCCGGCCACCCCTTCACCCATCTCGTCTTTATGTCTATGGGATGGAACAATGATCAGGTGGAATCTATGGCCGCCTACAACGAGATCCTGTCGCAATTGAAAGATTCTGCTGACGCGGCCGACAATTTGAAATTCAATCCGCTAGTGGTGGGGCTGACATGGCCTTCGGTCTGGGGTGGCACATCGGCATTCGATCTCGGAAACCGAGCGCTTCATATCGGAAGTTACGGGGTCAAGGCGGACGACTCCGACGAAATTGGGTACAGCTACGCAAATTACCTGATGAACTATGTTTTGCCCCGGCTAGAACGAAAACACCCGGAATTGCGCACTATTGCCATCGGCCATTCCTTGGGGGCGCGTATCGTGACACGGGCACACTATTCACAGCGAATGCTGAATGAGCACGTCGAACATCCTAGTAGGCCAGTCATCATTGGATTGCAGGGAGCATTCAGTTCGCGTCGTTTCATAGCCGGCACCGAACTACCTCCAGTGGTCGACTGGATCTTCGTCGGTGAAGGAGCTCCCTACCAGAAACGCGACGATCCTCCTGTGATGATTGCTTTGACATGGTCCGAAGAAGACCATGCAAATCCGGTGGCCCGTTTTGCTACCGGTGCTGCCCACGTCGGCGGCAAGAACGGCGCCAATGTCTTGGAGAAGAGCCAGGTTACACTTCCGTCGAAGGCCGACGAGCGCGGGCGCATTGCCTTGAATTGCGGCGACTTCAATGTGACTGACAAGCTGCTCTATGTCGATGCCACAGAAATCGTAAGTAACCATGGTGATGTGAAGAACCCGGCCGTCGGAAGCTTGATCTGGCAGATACTCGGCTGCCTTTAGACTGCAATCCGTTAGCGAAAGCTGATCGCGATTGGCAATCTACCGCGATCAGCGCCGACAGAGCACTGCCCACGGCAATCGACCGCTTCCGCCGGATCACCGACCGAGCTCTGCCGCGGCGCCGCAAATCCGCTTTCCCTTTCCGGTCGCTTCGAGCCTCTCGCGCCCGACGCCGCCGCGACCGTCGGCAAAGGGCTGCCAGGGGGCGCTCGAGGCGACAGGCGCGACCGGCAGGTTCCGCTCCTCCGCGCGGCTCGGTGGCGTCCGATGAACCATCGGCGCCAGCGCCAGCTTTCCGCGCCGCCGCAAGGCCGGAGAGAGCCCCACTTTGGGCGTTCGTGCGCCCTGCAGCATTGGTCGAAGAGGGCGGATGTTGTTGAAAAAGTCGGCTGAAATCGCCGATTTTGGGGCTCGTCGTTGCTGAGCCAGGCCGTTGCATTCGGGCGATCGCCCGTTCCTCCGCCTCAAGGCGGTGAGTAGGCCGTTCAGCTCATGCTGCGGCCTCCTGTTTGATGCTTCGCTCAATCCTCCCATCACCTCATAGTTGAGTGAATCGAAAGACTTGCCGCAGCGCAACAAAGACTTTTTCAACAGCATGGGCGGGCAGTGGTCGTTCGCTGCGACCTGGACGAACTGCAGCGGCGCTCAGGAAGCAATCATAGTTTGGCATCACAAGACATCTACTCGTTGATACTTATAGAATCATTGATTCAAATCACAAGTCGTTGAAGCATTGCATTGATTCTGCATTATAACACGGCGGTTGCACATTATGTGGTGGAAAGTTCGTTCCAAACCTTACTTTTGGTACTTAGTACTATTTGGATCTTCCGCCCTTCTCGTTGCGCTCTTTGCGCTAGGGATTGTATCGGACAGCGAAAGCCAATCCTCCATATCAATTTGGCTTAGGAGCTTTTTCTCTGAAGGCCTTCCAAACCTCGCCCTACGCGAAGTCGGCCCTTTGGTCTCGAATGACCTTGCCGCCGGCGGCATGGTCGCATTCCTCTCGAGTATGATATCGATTTCGATTATTTATATCTTTAAGATCCCTGCGATCCGCGAAACATCAATCAGAGTTATAGCCTTTGGCTACTACGAGAACTTTCTAAAGAAGGTTCTCAGCCATGCCTCGGAACAACATGAAGCTTATAGGGTCTGCGTAATCCTTCCCCAGTTCGAGCTAGTTTCACAGCCAAATCTATATTGGAAAGGCATGGTCCGACACCTCAAGAGAATGGGCTTTGAAATAAAGACAGTTACAGCCGATCAAGCATTCTTCCGAAACACATACTTAGTAATGAAAAAGTCACATCCAGAGCTGCCGCTCTTTGTAGACGTGCCAACCACCACCAGAACACTTCAAGAAATTCTTGAACTTGAGGCTGACATGCCCGTTGGAAAATCCAAAAACACAAAGTGGTTCAGGAATCGCTTTAACGAACTACGTGAGGCTTTTGGTGACGCTCTTCGATCCTATTATCCAGAACAATCGCTCAGAAGTTTGGTCATACTATGCCCTAACTCAGAAAGCGACTTCGAGACTTCAATCAGCACAGTAGTAAGCCAGTTAGAAGAGGAAATTTCGAGAACGACTTGAAATTTTGTACATCTTCTATATATGCATCTATCGCTGAGCCGGGTGTACGCTACCAAGATACAAACTCGTTGGGGACAATATGAGCGGATGGATATCACTCGCAAACGGACTGATGCTCCGAGAGGATGAATTCTCTTGGCAGGGCAGTACCGCTGCAGACACGCGCTTTTATCTGAGAAGAGACAAGTACGATCCGAAAAAGATAACTGACTTACTCTTCGGCAGCCTTGAGAATTCCGGGATTTCTAAGATTTTCATTGAATTCATCAAGCAAACAGGCGGCTTGGGCGCCGGGCAAATTACGTTTAAGGCGATAGCTAGGCTGGACGATAGCTTCGATGAAGTGGTGGCGAGATATGATCGGGTAAAGGAGATATTCTCAATTAGCGCTGACGCACTGAACATCGAGATTTCAGATAGTTTTCTAGACAAATCGGGGTGCGAGTATTCCGCAATTTTCATTATCTTAAGTAAATAACTAAAAGTATCGCGCGCGCTAGGCTCAGGACTCGTTCCGACTCACAGCCAGAAGATGACGGTTGCGGCGAGTGCGATCGCCGAGAAGAAGGTCTTCGGGCATCGGTCGTAC
>NZ_VATA01000083.1 GCF_005870025.1 Poseidonocella sp. HB161398 | reverse complement strand
AGCGTGGCGAAGCATCCTCCAACGGATAGTGTGGGCGGACGTTGGCCAATTGGGGTGGCAAAGGCAAGTCGCAGTTTCCGGAAATTATTCGGTCGAGCGCGGGGGGTGGCCAGGGGTTTTCAGAAGGGACATTTATAGACGCGACTTTCTCCTTTACTCTATTTTATATAATTTCCGGAAAACCCTTTTTCTCTCCAAGTCTCAATTTTTGGACAATAAATGTCTCTTTCTTCTTCTTCTTCTTCTCTAGAAGGAAGGAAGGAAAGAAAGAAAGAAAATAAGAGAAGAAAAGTGTTTAATATCAAAGTGTTACGAGCACTTCTTAATGTACGAAAAATTGAATATGACTTATTTTACAGGCCTTTTTTAGCCCCCTTTTGGCCTAAAATCGGCAGTTTTTACATGTCCCTTTTCAGAGTGAAATAACCTATGGTTGTATCGAACCGATAGTTCGTTTCCCGCATAAGTTGTTGGAAAGCGGAAATTCCCTAAGGTAAACCACCCTCCTAGAACCCCTCTGGCACCCCCTCAAGACCCGAAAAAGAGACATGGAAAGTGCTCGACAGCCGCCGCCCACCTACTGGCCGACGCTCGACAGCCCCGGGTCCTAGACCAAAAAGAGACATGGAAAATCCGGAAATCTGCCTCGCGCGAAAATCTAAACGTCCGAAAAGGACCCCCGAACCGCAGTCCGAGGGCCTAGTTCCGGAGGATCCCGCACGGCTCGGCACGGGGAACGGGAGCCCAGGGCAGAGCCCCCCTTCGCCTTGTCGAGTGGTTGGATGGGCACCATGCTTTTTCTGTCCGGGATGCGCGACGGTCCTTCGCTATCTCAAGTAGAGGCTCTCGAAATTTTTGAATTTTCAGGTGGTTCATTTTGAACCGCGGATCCATTTCGTATTCTTGATGGTAGAAATAAGATCCTTCCTTCATCAGTGATGCAGGTGAAGTCATGGTCCAATTTCCGCTGCGCGTTCTTCTCCGTTATTCCTGTGTGCGCTGCTGAAAAAATTCATCATGCCTGAAATGAAATCTTCCGAAGTCAGGATTTTCGAATTTTTTGCAGGATCTACCTTGGGAGAAACATGCTTCTAATTTAAAGATGACGTAGTCCGATGCATGTCAAACGTGATGTTATTTTATTTGGAGAATTTCAATACTGACCATCTTCAATAACAATGTCCCAGACTGGGGTAGAATCGTGTCCAAGCGTCTCGCTGAAGATGTCTTTCTCGAAATAGTACAGCAAGGCTTTTCTTATTCTTTTGGAGAGTACGAAATCTGTGGTCCCATCTTCCGGATCGTGTCCTAGCTCCAGAGAGCGAGATCGGGTGAAGTCGCGTGGAAGGGTGGGATTCAGCCGCGCGCGAACCGTAACGAATTCATGCCATTCTGTATCCCCGGAATCTGATATGAATGCGTCGTGATCCAGAGTAAGCTCATCAGACAGGAAGCGGCTTGGTACAATGTCCCGAAAGCCCACCAGAGAAAGTGAATTTTTCTCATAAATTTGAAGATGGCCGCGCAAATGTGGCCTGCGAGGTGATTGAACAAGGCTATGGGGTGAAAACAGGATGTCTTTAGCCCCATAATCCTTGAAGATATAAGTTCCCCTAACGGCAGACTTCTGGGAAAGAGCCCGAAGAAGTTTCGCCGTCCTTAAGTCGGGAGGTGTATCAATTCTAATTTTCTCGATATCTGGAATTATTGGTTCCGCATCATTTTCCTTATGCTTCCCAAAAACCTTGTGCGCTGAAATGAAATCGCACCACTCGTTCAGCGTATGCGGTTGAATGCTAGGAACAGTTTCAAGCGTTTTGCCCCTGTCTGGTCCCTTGCGGACGGTGCGCGCTGGGTACCGCGATTCCGCGTTAAATTGAGAGACAACCTTCATCTGGGCGTGGGCGCGGGTGCATCCGATGAGTTTTGCGGCCTTTTCAGCCGTGATGGCGCCGCACCAGAACAGCAAAGCTTCATAAATCTTCAACTTGGATATCATCGATTCGATCTCAAGATGTTAGAAATTCATACATGACAGATCATCACCATTCAAACATATTGGCCCCAACTGCTGAGACATAGGGTGTGCAATGAAACGGATCACCATTTTCCCCGGGAAGATTCCGGTCAAATATCGATACATCGATAGCGTGCATGCTGCACTTGTGGCCGGTTTGACTTCGGCAGGGGTTTCCGGTGAACGTCTTGTTGGGGGAGGAGCGGCGGACTGGACTTTTGCTTGCAAGGGCTTCGCGGCACGTGGAGGCCTGATGACCCTGAAGAGCTTGTTGGTGTCTACGGCAGACCCGGAGGTCGCGAGAGCCTTCGAGGTTCTGGACCCGGAGGCATTGCAAAAGCGGTCCTCCAACGGAGATGTCATCGACTTTTCCGGCGGGCGCATTGTCGAGGAGATGCGCCGACCCGCGTCCGGGCAAGATGAAATTTGCCTTGCCTTCGCGAGTCCGTTTGCACTGATTGGCCCAAAGACCGCCGAGGCCAGGAAAACTTGGTTCGTACGCTCTGCGGCAGAAACCGACTTTCCCGAAGCGATCAGGGTTGGCCTGCAGCGGCGAGCCGGACGTGACCTCGACGTCGAGGTTGCCATCGATCGCTTGACCCTTCTGACGGAAGGCAGGAGCCGACCGGTTGCACTGCGACAGGCAGGACCGAGGCGCGTGATGATCCCAGGGTTCAGCATGCCCGTGACACTCCGCGGAAACGCGGAAGACCTATCTTGGGTCTATTTTTCAGGAATTGGCGCGAAAACCCGTCTCGGTTTCGGCTGCCCGATTCTGCCGACCTGATGCTGGAGCTTCCAAGAATGCATTCCGAACGCATCTACAAAGCTTTTCTGGCGACCGTAGTCTCCGAAGGGGTCTTTTCCGAGGAGGAAATGTCACGGGGGCTCCCGGTGATGCCAGGACCTCAGGCCAAGGATATCAGCTTGGGGAAGCGGCTTGATATCCGGACCCCATGGCTCATGCGAGTATCGGGCAAGGGCGGGCGGGACGCATCTGGACAATGGCATTGCGGCTGGCACAATGTCTCGCTCCTCGAACACGTGGCCTCGGTCGCGCGCGGCGCAGTGGTTCTTGCCGAGCGAGATTTGGAGGCCGCCGGAGAAAGCCAGGCAAGAACCTTTCCCGCACGGTTGGCACGTATCCTCGCGGTCGGCTTCCTGCATGATGCTGACAAGATGCTCGGCATCGGGCGTGATCACCCTCTTGCTGCGGAAGACATCGCATCCCTTGCAGACCGGTACCGGGTCGGCGCATTTCTGGCCCAGTTCGACGCCCAAGCGTCTCCGGGCTGGCTGCTGTCCATGATCGACAAGGCGGAAGTCAGCCGTGCAGGGCGCATCGCGCAAGATGGTGCCCCGCTTTCCAACCCCGACGCAAACGATGCGCTCTACGTGCGGATTGCCGACAGAATGGATGGCTGCTTCCTGAAGGATGGCGCGTCGGCAGCGGTGGCAGTCCTCCAGGAGTTTGACGGGTTCCGCACGAAAATCCTGCAAGAGGGATGGCGTGTTCTGACCCTGAACCAGCCGCAGTTCCCTTTCCTGCTGGATGCGCTTCAGGTTGCCTTGTCCAGAGCATGCAGTGAAATAACCCGCTTTCCTCCGCTTGCCGAGGTGCACCGGGATGGGTGTCTTGTAGTGGCCGTGCCGGAACAGGCTGGGCTATCCATTGTGGACCGGGGGCTGGAGCTCGTCGCACGGAGTTTCCGGTCACATCCCCGGATTGACGTCAACACGCGTCTCGCGGTGGATCTGCTTGAGGGGCGGGCCGGGGTTGACGATCTCGTCGAACTTTCGGCTGACGACAAGACATGGCGCAAGCTTCTCTCCTTCAGGACAGACTTGGCATATGGACCAGACGCGCCAGGAACGATCCTCGCCCGTGAACTTGCGGGCTTGGGGCTCGCGATTGGCTGGCCCGACTTGGCAAAGGTTCCCGGGGCCAGTGTCTCGCCCCATTTGATCCAAGAAGACGAAGGGCAAGCCGGAATCTTTCAAAAGGCGGCCGCTCTCGCGGCGGCCTTGCGCTGCAAGGCTCCCAAAAACAAGGTACTAGCAAGGAAAACCCTGACCGATGCGGCGCGGGAGACGATGCTGCTCGAGAGGCTGGCCGATGCGGGCATGGAATTTGACGGGGCGCTGTCTCAGGTCAAGGACGCAATGTCCCGCCATGTCGGCCTCGCGCTTGTCACGGCCGCGGCTGCGGAGGGGGACACTGGCCTCGATGACAAGGTCTTCGGTCATGAAGGCCTTATCGAGACATGGCTCAACGGCAATGGAGCATTTGCAGGCATCAACTCCAGAATCGGAGATACTGCCAAGGCTCATCTAGACCCGGTGGCCAACATGGTACGGGCCTCCTTGTCGGAGGCGTTCATGGCTGGCGATGAATCCGCGGCTTTGAGATGCCATTTCACCGCACAGCCTGTTGGCGAAGAGCAGCAGTACCGGGCGCTCAATGAAGGTGTATACGGCCTCAAGGTGAGCGCGTTTTCCGGCCGCCAGGGAAGGCCGGAGAATTTTCGCAGCGCAAAGTCAGGGACATGGCTCTCGCCTCTGGCGCGTGCGGAGCATCACCTGCGTTTTCGGAAAAACAAGGCGGGTGGGCGGGAGGCCGCTGTCCCGCTGACCGTGGTCTCGCCTGCGGTGTCTGGTCTGTTCGCATCCCTTTCTCTGGGCAACGGCACCGATATTACCGAGATTTCCACTTACGAATTGCGCAAGGTCGACATTAAAAAGATCAACATCTCATTCAGCGCGTTTGACAGCTTTCGCAAGCGAGTTCTGATTGGCCGCTTCGAGACACAGGAAACCAAGTTTTCGGAAACCCTCGAGTTGGTGCTGCGCTTTGTCGACGCGGCGATCCGAACCGGCCGCACGATCCATGTCTTTCAAGGCCTGCCACATGAGGTGCGAGATCGTGTCTATTTCGATGCCCTGCCTCCAGAGATCGAACGGGGTCTCGGCAAGCGGGGCTTCCGGATCGAGGAGCTTCCTAGCCTGCGGGCGACGCTGAGGACTTGGTCCCAGATAGCCCAGACCAATGGCCTGGGGCCAAGTCTTGCAGCGCGTGTGATGGACCCGTCCACCCGAGCATCGGCTCTTTGCGAAGCTGTCACCAAGGTCGAGCGCATGGACAGAAGCGAGCTGGTCCCGCTCAGAGCTGATCTACTCAATCAAGCACAGGATCTCATCATGACCGAGATGAAGGACTCGCCGCTTGTGCGCTACGCACGCGCAATGACCGGCTATCAACGAAGTTTCATCGCGAAAGATAGCCAGAACGTTCGGGAACGCGGCATGCGGCTCGCCCTTGAAGCACTGGATACCGTCGCGCAGCTCGGAACGACCGACCGCGAAACGATGATCAGCGCGATCATCGCGTCCCTCCAGAACGTTGCAGACCGGGAAAGCGACAAGAAATTCACCAAACCCGGGCCTGACGAGCCCGCTACGGGAGATGCCCTGAACCGGGCTGCCGAAATTTTCGCCGACGAAATTTGGCCGGGTGTTTTCAAGCACAGGCTTCCGGACAGCCGGACGCGCGCCGCGGCCATCGGCATCTATCGAGTGGCTTTCGACCGGGCACACCAGCTGCGTGCCTCTGGAGAAAGCGTTTTTCCCTTCTGATCTCCCGCCAGCCTTTCCAGTCCATCCACTCACTGCACACAGAGAAACGCGATGTCCGATCTCTCCGCCTTTTCCTCTTTCCTTGGCAACATCGATGGGCTTTCCGAAGAAGCCCAGGGCTCCAAGAAAACCTATGTCATGCCGGCACTGAAGAATCTCGGCACAGTAACCATACCGCTTGTGCGCGAGGTGATTTCGCCCGCATCATTCCGTAACGAGCAGTCGGAAATTACCGACATCGACACAGCGCAGGGGCGCCGCGTGCGTGCGGTTGCCAACAAATTCAAGTATGGTGAACGTCGGCGCGGACTGCAGGTCCTGCGCTATTTCGGTGCGGGCGGTGCGATGCCCCAGAACCGGACCGAACTGCTTCCAGGAAAGACCGCAGGAGCCGTGTTCGACATGAACACCGTGGTTTTCGGAGACAGCACTGATGCGGCGGGAAAGGTCCTTCCGGTCAAGGCGGCAGCACTCTACTCGGATGCCGTATCCTTGGTACCTTACGAGCAGGTCACCGACCATACGTTCCACAACCGTGCGTCGGAGGACGGGACGCTCTGGGATGCCGAAGCCAACAGGAACTCCAACAACCTCTTTGAACGTCATTTCCTGAAGCCTGGCACCTTGCTAGTGCAGACGATTACGTTCACTGGACGAACAGCTCCGCGGGAAGCGATCGAGCATCTTCTGCTCTGCATCGGCCTTGCAGGCGCCTATGGCGGCCAGACCTCGATTTACGGCATCAATGTGCGGACCCATCTCGCGGGAATCTATGGATCTCCGCTCGAGCGGGATATCTCCAGCCCCTATGTCCTCCTAGATGGACTCCCGGAGAGCCTGGATGGCCCGAGCGGCCCTGCCGCCGCTGTCAAGGCAATCGCCGACATCTTCTCGGCGGCTTGTCCTGTTTCCTTGGGTCCGGAAGATGCTGCCGATCTGCGCGATGGCTTGATCCGAAAGCTGGAGAGCGGCGATGCTGAAATGCGTTCCCGCTATCAGAGATCCCAGGAAAAGATCGCGGCCTATTTCGATGCCTGGTTCGACGGCATCAGGGGCTGAGACCTGTCATGTCCGACATGGAGGCAACACCTGTACGGCTGGAAACGCTGACTCCCTTCCACTATCAGTCCCTGGCAATCCCAAGCGGAGTTGCCACCCTGTCCACCCATCTTGCGGATCGGAGCGTCGTCTACGGGCTGGCCTCCGCGCTTGGTGCCCTTTCCGCGGGCGTGGCCTTGCCCGAGAAGAACTACAGGCGGGATCTTGCACGGCTGCCATGGATGGCTTCTGTCTTCGAGGCCGAGACGCCACGTCTCATGCGGCCCCGCGGCCGACGCCTCAATCTTGATGGGGAGGGCGGCTACGCGAAACAGGTGCAGGATGCCACCGGCACGGGGAACCTCAAGACCTGGTTCTTTATCCAGGAGGTTCCGCAAGGTGCCATCTATCATGGCGCGGTTTTCGGCGAGGATCCGTTCAACCTTGCTTCGCAGGCAGCAGATGAGGACATCTCGGAAGTCGTCTTTCGCATCGGCCGCCACCGCGGAGGGATTGTCCGGCTCACTCGGGCCGAGGTGCCCTCGGTACGGCTAAACCTGCACACCGGCTTCATTTGCGGCCGCGACATCAATCGTGACATCGAGGAAGATGCTAATGCTGGTCTTGCAGACGGCATGCGGCTCCGCAGCGACCTCTATGCGCTCTGGGATCTGCAGTTTTCCGCGCCGCTGGATATGGACCGAGCGGCACAGATCGCTGGCGTATGGGCACGCACGGTCCGCGGGTTGGAGGGGATTGGCTGATGGCGGCCGCTTCGTTCGACTTGGTGATCCGGCGCCATGGCGTGATCGGCGGTGCACGCAACCCATTCCTCCAGACGGTGGCGGGTGAGCGGGCGATGCTGACCGATTTTCAGGCGGATCTGATCGAGGCGCCGGAACGTGTCCGCATTGCTTCGGCACCGACAGGCGCAGGCAAGACCTTCGCTTTCGAAATGGCACCCCTCATCGGGATGAACATTCTCTTCATCGTGCCCACGCGGCGCCTCGCGCAGAACCTCGCCGCGGCGGTTCATGGCACCATGCAGGGCGAAGGCTGGGATGAGGGACGCATTGGGCGCCACCTGCATGTCTGGACATCTGACGCGCTCTTCGATCAGCTCGGGGACGGCCTGTCGCGGGCGGATATCCGGAAAAGCCGTGTCGATCAGCTTCGCGGGCGCGGCGGGTTCGCCGAGACCGGCGTATTCGTCATAGCAACCCCGGAATCCGTGGCGAGCCTCATGCTCTATCCGCCTGTGCTGTCCCGGGGATCGGAGACCATGTCTCTGACGAGCCTTCTTTCCTTCGATCATGTCGTGTTCGACGAGTTTCATACGATCGAGGCCAGGGGATTTGGCTTGGCCGCGGCGATCTGCAAGCTGGTTGCGGGGCTTCCGTACGACACAGGGAACCGGAGCCCCCGTGTGACCTTCCTCAGCGCGACGCCTATCGAAATCCGGCCAGTCCTCGAGAATTTCGGGGTGCCCGCCTGTGAAATCCGCCCGATGCAGGAACAGGTGTTCAGCTGGGCACCCGGAGAAGAGCCGCGTGGTGCACGGATCATCCATGGGGACGTCCGAGTCAGCGGGGGACAGCACGCTGATGTGCTGGGCGCCTGCCAGGCCGAGGGGGAAGAAATTTCACATGCTCTCGCCTGCGGCCAGTCAATCATCGTTGTCTCCGACAGTGTGGCCAAGCTGAAAGGGACGCGGGATGTGTTGTCCCAGATTTTTCAGCGCCATGGCATTGAGGCCGACCGGATTCTCACCATCAATTCGATCGACGATGCACATGAAGAGGAGGACGACGAGTCCGGCCGATGGGGACGACGTTGCGATCCGCGTGAGGCACAGGTGATCCTTGCGACCTCAAGCGTGGAGATGGGGGTCACTTTCCGGGCATCATTGATGATCATGGACTCAGGTCACGATGCCTGTTCCTTCGTTCAGCGTCTCGGACGGGTATCCCGCGGTGATCTTCCCGGACGCGTGATCGTGACACGTGCCCGTCATGGCCGCGTTCTCGCGCAATTGGCCGAAGAAGCAGAAAAGAGCCTCGGGGTGGAAGCCCGTTCGCGCGGGGACGTGGATGTCGGTACTTTCCTTGGATGGGTTCTCTCCGGCATCCAAGGGAAATTCTCGCGCGGGGCGGAAGATGTTTCCCCGAACTACCGGACCATGCCTGGTCGCGCGGTCTGGTGCGCGGCGCTCTTCTGGTGCGCTCTGCGCCGCGTCTGGAACATCCATAAGGGGGAGCGTGACACACTCCGGACATTCGCTCCGAAATCTGTTCGTCGCATGGAGGTTCTCCTCGGGACTTTGAAGCGTTCGGAGCTTTCGGCACCTAGAGTCTGGATGCAAGGACTGTTCCGCGAAGCGGCACGGTTCCGGGACATCGATGCCCGGGTGCGGGTCAGTTTCGGAAGTCGCATGGATGAAATCGGTTTCGATCAGGCGTCGCGCTTTGTGGAGATAGCAAAGGCTCCCGTTCTGGAAGACTTGGATGGCACCTATTTGGCGCTGCCACGTTCCCTTGCGGACATCTTCCGAACCGGGGAGACGCGACGGCACGATCCATCAATCGACCCTCTTCCTCCTCTCGACGATGTGCTCATCGGTGCCATTCCAAGGCGGAATGCGGCGAGCACTTGGATAACGAGGACAACGCGCGCAGATCACGGCTTCTTCGAGCCGGGTGACGAAGCGTTGGATGCCATGAGGGAAATCGTGAGAGCCACGGGGCTCGTGCCTGAGCGCATGGCGGAAGACATGCCATCCCTCGGCGGAACCGGCGTCCTGTGACCGATCCAGGAGATCCCAGAATTGCGGTATTCGCCGACCTTTGCGAGCTTCATGGGCTTCATGGCCTTGCGTTCCAGCATATCAGGATCTGTCGGAGACGGGCCTGGCTGCACCTCCATCGTGTCGATTATGCGCATCTCGAAGACCGCATGGCGCAGGGCTTGGTGGCCCATGCGAACAGCAAGGCGAGGGACCGCTCGATCAATGGCCTGATCGGCTTGGCTCCTGACAGGATCGATTGGGAAAACCGGATCGTTGTCGAGGCCAAGGGGCGTGCTGGCGCCGCAGATGCCGTGTCCATGCAGGCAGCGTTCTATGCACTGCTTTTGACAGCACGTACCGGCAATTCATGGGCTGCGGCTGTCGATATCCTGGCGGAGCGGCGAATGCGGATGGTCGAAATCACGGATGGCATGGTCGATGCGCTTCTTTCCGGTGCCCGGCAACTGGCTGGCCTGATCAGTGTGCCATGCCCCTCCGGCATAGATGCCCCCATTTGCGGGACATGCTCCTACAGGGAATTTTGCGGAAAAATCTGATGGAAACGCTCTTCGTCTCAAAGGACGCCAAGCTCTCCGCCGATGGAGCCACCCTCCTAGTACGGACAGCGGCTGGCAAGAAGCGTGTGCCCATCAAGGGATTGTCGCAGATCGTCCTCGCAGGCGAGTCAGGATTGACTACTTCGCTCATCACCCTGCTCTCCCGCGAACAAGTCCGGATCGTCGTGCTTGACTGGCACGGGAACGTGTCAGGGGCATTTGAACCGGCGGGATCTCCAAGAAGCGGCAAGGTACGGCAAGCGCAATCGGCCTGCAGCTCTGACCCCCAAAAGCGGCTCGGTCTGGCTCGGCGCATCGTCCGCGGTGCCGGGGCAAACATTCTGGGCAACTTGAGATACCGCCTCTACCGGGGCAAAATTGAATTGAAGCCAGCCGTCGAAGCCGTGCAGGCGATCCTTGCGGACTTGGAAAGCGCGGACAGCATCGAGGGCCTCATGGGCCGCGAGGGATTGATGCGGGCATGGTACTATGGCGCGTGGAAGGACATCGACGAACGGCTCGATTTCGGGCCCCGGATCCGCAGGCCACCGAACAATGAGATCAATTGCCTGATCTCTTGGTTCAATGGGCTGATGTATGCCCTGTGCCGCAACGAAATCGCGAAAACGCACTTGGACGACTGCATGTCTTTCCTGCACTCGCCCATGGAGGCCCGGAGCTCTCTGGCTCTGGACCTGTCCGAAATCTTCAAGCCCGCCATTTGCGACGGCATGATTTTCGAGATCGCCTTGCGCGGGACCAACTGGGACAATTGGTTTGAAAAATCGGAAGGCGTATGCCGCCTATCCGAAACGGGGCGACGGAACACGCTCGAACTGTGGGCGCAGCGCGTGGACCGGCCGGTTTCCGGAAAACCGAGCCTGCGTGACCTGATCCGAAGCGAAGCCCTGTCGATCGAGCGTCACGTCCTCGGGGTGGGTGAATACCGTTCCTGGGTGAGGAGGGTCTGATGTTCATCATAGTCACATACGACGTGAAAGCAGACCGCACGGAGAAGTACCGGAAGATGCTGTCCAGATACCTTGTACATCAGCAGAATTCCGTCTTTGCCGGTTTGATTACAGGATCGCGGCGAAGAGCGATAGACAAGGACCTTCGGCGTCTCCTGATGACTGGGGACAAGGTCTGCATCTTCGAGGTCGAGAACAGGCATAATATCGATGCAAGCGAGATGACCCGCGAAGGGAAGATAGTGGCGTCCCGTCCCCTGTCCGAACTCGTGGAGAAAAGCATTGTCCTCTGACTTCGGGTGGATGTCATGTGAATGTCTGCGGGAAGAGAAGTAATTATCCGATGTGAACCCACGTGTCTGCACGCGAATTCTCGCGAATTCTCGCGAATTCTCGCGAATTTTGGGAGTAACTATCTGAGCGGAAAGGGGTGATCAGTCCCCATGAGGGGTTAGGAGAGAATGAGCCCGCACCAGATCGCCGGAGAAGTCCTGGTGATCAGTCCCCATGAGGGGTTAGGAGATGCCGTCACCACAGCGCGACGATGCCGGTGGCGGTGGTGATCAGTCCCCATGAGGGGTTAGGAGCAGGTTGGTGGTCTGGTAGCGCTTGTCCAGTTCGGCAGTGATCAGTCCCCATGAGGGGTTAGGAGTGCGTCCGCTTCGCTTCCTGGTTCACTGGATCGCCAAGTGATCAGTCCCCATGAGGGGTTAGGAGACGTCACCTCTTTGAGAAAAGGCCGGGGGCGCTGCTCGTGATCAGTCCCCATGAGGGGTTAGGAGCTGTGCCGTCGGCGTAAGCCCTGCATCTTCCATGGCGGTGATCAGTCCCCATGAGGGGTTAGGAGACACCATCTCCGACGCGCAGAACAGCTTCCAGGTGATCAGTCCCCATGAGGGGTTAGGAGCCCCTTGAACCCACGCCTTCTGCCGTACTTTCCGACGCGTGATCAGTCCCCATGAGGGGTTAGGAGTGGGTGCGGCATGAACTGCTCCAAGATCGAGGTCGGTGATCAGTCCCCATGAGGGGTTAGGAGGGCGTCCCGGCCGTAGAGGGTCCAGAAGATGTCCCGGGTGATCAGTCCCCATGAGGGGTTAGGAGACAGAAGTATTTGCGGCCATGTACAGGCCGATTTCGCCAGTGATCAGTCCCCATGAGGGGTTAGGAGACCATGGCGCAGATGCTGCTCTACGTGGAGCTCGGCGTGATCAGTCCCCATGAGGGGTTAGGAGTGGTAGCCGGTGTCCGTGAAATGGATGGCGTCCACCCGTGATCAGTCCCCATGAGGGGTTAGGAGTTGGTCTCGTTCGTGCTGACCGAGGACAGCAGCGGATGTGATCAGTCCCCATGAGGGGTTAGGAGGAGACCGGCGCTCGCACGCCAAGCCTTGCTGTGGCCCGTGATCAGTCCCCATGAGGGGTTAGGAGGACCAGCTCCCGGCCGCAACCCGTGCCGAGCGCCGGGCGTGATCAGTCCCCATGAGGGGTTAGGAGAGGGGCATCCCCTACCCGAATCCAGTTTCCGGTACTCAGGTGATCAGTCCCCATGAGGGGTTAGGAGTCCTGTCAGGTCCCTAGTGAAACGGTTCCGATCTGCACGTGATCAGTCCCCATGAGGGGTTAGGAGCGGTGCTGGCCCAGCACGTCGGCAACACCCACCGCGAGTGATCAGTCCCCATGAGGGGTTAGGAGCCGATCCGGTATTCCCGCGCGCACCACGCTTCGTCCTGTGATCAGTCCCCATGAGGGGTTAGGAGTCATCGCCGATGCTGGCCCATCCCTCGGCGGGATAGTGTGATCAGTCCCCATGAGGGGTTAGGAGAGGCAGTTCTGGTCGGCCGTGAACAGGGCGGTGTCGAGTGATCAGTCCCCATGAGGGGTTAGGAGAAGCGCATCGACGTGAACGACGGCTACGTCTCGGACGTGATCAGTCCCCATGAGGGGTTAGGAGCCGGCCTTGAACCTGTTTGCAAATCCGGCGGCGTCAAGTGATCAGTCCCCATGAGGGGTTAGGAGGAAGAAATGGTGGGGGCAGTCGTCCTCGAGCCAGGCGAGTGATCAGTCCCCATGAGGGGTTAGGAGATGCAGCAGGATGCCAGCAGTGACCTCGGTCGGCCCGGTGATCAGTCCCCATGAGGGGTTAGGAGCTTCTCATGCCATGCCGCATTTCCGGCGATGCGATGCACGTGATCAGTCCCCATGAGGGGTTAGGAGTACGACGTGGATGCCTTCGAGGGCGGGAACATTTCGGGTGATCAGTCCCCATGAGGGTTAGGAGGTGGTCACCCCAAACCCACATTTGTGGAAATAATTATTTGCGGGTTAATCCAGCTTCTTCTTCGAGCTCTGTCGTTCGTTGCTCGATGTAGGACTGCAGCTCGGTAACCATCTTGCGGCCGGTTGCACTGCAGGCGGTCTTGAAGCGGGTGTGCACCGATGCCGGAAGATCCAGGCTCAAGCGCTTGGTCGGCTCCGCCTTCGTCTCGGGCTTTGGCTTGGGCGGCGGTGGAACTTGGGTATCGTGCCCGGCCCCTCCCCGCTCGAACGCGAGAATCTGCTCCTCGGTCGGCTGCTGGGTCTTAGGCTTCGGCGCTGCCGAGAACGTCTTCTTGGACATGCTGCTCAATCTCGTTCGTTAACTTGTCGATCTCCTGGGTCGCAGCGCTATCCGGAGCCCACTCGAAGATCGTCTGGCCCATGGTGAGGCTCTCGGCGAAAGCGACCCGTTGCTCTATGTCGGTCTGGAGGATCGGCAAGCCAGCTTCCGCCGCCATGCTGCGGATATCCCGACCGATCACAGTTTTCCCTATTTTGCGGGAAACCACAAACCCACATTTGAGGGCTGGCTTGAACTCCTGTGCTTCCCGGACTTGGCGGACTGTCAGGTCCGAGGCCCAAGTCGAAAGTCCCGATGGCTCGATCGGCAGCGCAACGAAGTCGGAGGCGACGATGCAGGAGCGCGCGATCTCCTCTGCATGTGGAGGCCCGTCGATAATGGTGTGCGTGTAATCGGCTGCCAGCTTCAGCGCATCCCGGGCCATGTTGGCTCTTGCCATGCTCACGACCTGGAAGGGGGCATCTTCCCTCAGGCTCGCCCATGTGGTGGCCGAGCTCTGCTTGTCGGCGTCAATCAGGAGAACGCGGTGTCCCTGCCTTGCCAGGCAAGCCGCGACGTTGATCGAGAGGGTCGTCTTTCCGACCCCGCCTTTCTGGTTCAGGAACGAGATGATCATGAAGCAAACCCTGACACATACGTGGGAAAGTACAAAACCCTAAAGTCTTAATTGTTGAAATGTGGGTTTGTGCATTATGGTCTGCCACGCTTCTCGTACCAGCTCTTGCAGAACTTGATGAAGTGCTTTGCCGGGTGCCGTGGTTCGATCTCGTTCTCGCCGAGCCAGTGGCGCCATGCAGCCTCGATGACACGGACATCCCAATCGGGGGCAACCAGCCGTGCATCATGGTAGGCTTCGGCATCGAGGTGCCCTTCCCAAGTTTCAGCCGCGGCTACGACAGCTGCCATGGTTCCCCGGTTCCGGAAGGTGACCATGTCCGTCTCCGCCTCGAACGAGACGCTGTAGTCAGGCAAGTGGTCATACTCCACCAGGTGGCGGACCATCTGCCTAAAGCGCTTCAGCGGACTCTGGGAGCCAGTCTTCTTGAGCAGGGTAGGGAGGCCTATCTTCCATTCGTCCTGCGAGCCACAATGCTTCCTGGCGATTTCGTACACCCTTCGCTCGATCGGCTTGCGCAGGCGGAAGTAATCCTTGTGCAGCGTCAGCACCTCATGGGACCGGATCGCATTGAAGACCCAATCCGAGAGCTTCACTTCGCACCAGAGAAGACGTCCATCCAAGCCGTGCTTGCGCCGGATGGATGACGTGTCGATCAAGCCGAACCCGTCGATCTGTTCTTCGTCTCCCGAACGGATGTTGGTGCGAATTCGGGTGCCTTCCAACCGATCCAGGGACTCGACGAGTGCCATGTAGTCTCGACCGCTTGTTCCCCGATTGGTGAAGACCAGAAGATCGCGGGAGTTGATGCGCACCCGAGGAGAGACCTCCTCCCCGTTCTTGAGCTTCGCCATGATCTGCGAGATGCAGTAGATCAGGATGTCCTTGTCATAGATGGTCGCCAAGCCTTTGACGCTGGGCGTAATCTCGATCCAGTTCCCGTTGTGCTCGTAGCGGCGCACGCTCGTCTCGGGCTTCTTCGAGAGCGAATAGAACGGATGCTCCATATGGACCATCATGTCCTTGAGAACCGCATCAGCCACATCGCAGATGAACAAGTCATGCTGCGGGTGCCGGTCGGGCATCAACGGAAGCGCTGACTTGCTCTCCTCATGCGAGAACAGATCAAGATTCGTGGTTTTAGTGTCCATGCCCAACATTCGTGGTTTCAGGTACCGGCTGTCAAGTTTCGTGGTATCAGTTACCCAGTGCTTAGATTCGTGGTATTAGTTACCAATTCCGGGATTTCAGTTACCAAGATTCGTGGTATTAGTTACCGACTGCCCGAGATAAGCATTTAAAATCAAATGCTTATGAATGATTATCCACAGCTTAACACAGATCTAACACCTATTTAACACTCACGAGCTCCCAAGCTCATCAATACCGTCGCTCAAAGTAGAGGCCTGTTTGCTTCCCCAAAGACATGATTCACGCAATGATTGAAAATGCTTACGCCCGCGCATAAGCTCGGGGGCACTTTCTCTTAAAAGACATCACATGGGCCTGCAGTTCTTTTTCCGGACATTGATCCAATGGGTCATCATTGCAGGCATTGCCTGCCTCCCCCTGCTATTCCCCCGCGGCTGGCCCGTTCTTCCCCTCTTCTGCATCATCGTACTGGTTGGCCTACTATCATACGGACTGCTGAACCCTGCATTCATGGTACGTAGAGCCTTCATTTGGGGGTCCATGACCTGCATCTCGGCAAGTCTCATTCCCATCGGCTTTGCACAGCTCGATGCTGCCTGGTTCACACCACTGGGCATCCCAGCAGGAGTTGTATCGCTAGCAAATGTCCTGCTGTCCTGGCTCTCCGAACCAGTCCTGATATGGCCAAGCATCGCTGTCCTGATCGTTCTCGCTTGCTACGATCTGGTCCTGCCAGTTCTCGAACTGATACTGCCGCATGTCTTCCGGAAACAGGTAACCTTGGCTACTGCAGAACATTCCGGAAGAATCGTGCCGATGGGGCAGGGAGTGCCTGTCACGGCACAGCTGAGGCTATCCGTTGCGAACAGATCCGGCGACACCCTCCATCTGACCGAAGCCAGCATTTCCTTCCTGGGCATCGCCTCGTGCAGGGCTTCGTCCTATGTCTGGCTTCCCGAGATCGAAGTATGGTCCCAGACTTCTCAGGACATCCCTCCTCAAACCACAGCGCAGGTTGAAGTAGTCTGCCAGGAAATCCCGCACACGATGAGGTGGCTCTTTGCGTTTCTCAGGGCAACCCGTCTCGGCCTTCTTTTCGACATAGGAGCCAAGATCAAGCTCTATGGCTGTCCGGAATTCGACAGCTTGGCTTTGAGAGCGGCATTCCTCGCAAGGTAGCCGGTATGAACTCAGGGAGTGTTCCCGGCGCCGACCAAAGTGATGATCTCCTCGCCATGGTTCACGCAATGGCCAATCTGCACACCATGGTACGTCGCGGCGAACACCTCTCCCCAATTGGGATGGCTCGTGCCCTGCGGAAGGATCCCCGGAGGCCAATCCCCCTTGGTCTCACAACAGTTGTAGTCGGTCCTGAGGGCCCCACTGACCGTCTGGACCATCTTGTTGACGGTCCAGCCGAGAGTGGCCGCAGGCAGCCCGAGAGCGTCATTGAGGATCGGGACCACATTCCCGGGGATGCGGACCCGATAGTTGTGCCGGGCAACGCGCACCACCATGGTTCTTAGCCGACTGGGCAGGACTCGTTCGTCCCGCTCTTGGTCGTCTGTTCCGGCGCGGGAGTGACCGCCGGTCTGCTGGTGGACGTCTGCTTCAGGCTGTCCAGGATGCGGGCAACTTCCGGATCGGACGTGAGTTCGACAACCCGCTCGCCGAGCTGGCAAAGAAGTGCAGCCGTTGCCGTGGGAGCCAGACACGGCGCGGAGGCGTCCGGGAAAGCCTCGGCCATTGCTGCTTCATCATCGATGTCGATCATCAGCTCGTCTTCGTCCGTTGCCTCTGCCAGGCACATATTCTCCCGTGCCTCGACATCGATCGCAAGCAGCCGCTCCAGGTCATGAACCGGTACAAGCGCCGCGTAGGGGCGGGAGAAGCGCGTAATGACGACCCTTCGACCGTTCTCCGCAGCCTCTTGGACAAGAGTCGGGAGCTGGGCCCGTGCAATGCTGAGAGGCATCTTCTCCTCGGCAGCAAGAACCGCTTCTCCCTTAAGTTCGACGTGATCATACGTTTCCATCAGTCTTCCGGTATCGGCGCCCATGCTTGAGTCTCCTTGTACAAAATACCCCGCACAAGATGTACAAAAATCAGGAGAGGTCAACTGGGAACTCCGATTTTATGTACTATTTTTGACAGAGTATTAACTGGATATTTAGGTTCGCTCACTACTCTCAGCAAGGGAGATGAGAGCTTTCCATGCCTTCACGCGTCTTGATGTCAAATGACGTCACAGAAATAAATGTTAAATATCAGCATGTTGTTATTATTTCATCCATGCTGGTGGAATAATGTTGCGCAGAAAAGTGATCCCGCCCGCACCCGAAAGGGTTGTACACATTGGTATCGGTGCCATATGTTGTACAACGACTATTGTACAAGCCCCCTGCCTGCCACAGAGAGGTGAAGACAAAATGCATACTTCTGCCTTCCTCCGCTGCCCGACACTCATCGACATCGGAGGCCTCCTGATGACGCGCGATGCCTTCCGTCGCCTCCTCAAGCTCCCAGCGTCCCGCCGGATACATGCGATTCAGGAGATGAGGAGCGCAGAGCGCAAATTCTCCGGGAGCTTTGTTGCCAGGGATGATGCGCAGGACGCTGGATGCGTGATCGACATGAAAGGAAGAGGCTTGCGGATTGTTGCCTATGTCGAATCCCGCCACTTCATCATATTGGATTTCGATTTTTCGGAGCCGTTCACGACGGAGTTCCATTTCGATGAGGTTCTGATGATCCGCCGTCGAGCTGGCCGCCTCGTGCCAGTGACGGGCAATATAGGAGATCCGCCGCTTGCCGCCGGTTTCCGTGGGGCTCGAGAGGGTCGAGAGCTCCTGCTCCGAACCGTGGGCGATCTGCTCCGGCAGAACGGCTGGCCTGAAGACATGGCGCGCCTCTGGTTCATGCTCGGGGAAGCGACGCGCTTTGCGTCCGCTGCCGCCCTCTACGCCGGTCATGCATCGTCTGGCACCGGTTCGACCGTCGGACGTTTGCCTGGCGCCCTTCACGCCATGCAGGCTGCATGGAGCTACCCGTTCCGGGCCTGGGTCTTCCGGGACCAGTCCATGCCGTTCCTTGCCGTCGAGCCAACCGAGGATGGCACATCTCGTACGGATGGCTTCCCTGCGATTGGCATAGGCGCGGATACTGCCGGGCTGCCGGACACGGGCGAAGTCTCTGACGTTCCGGACATAGCGCCTGAGCGGGCAACGGCCCTGCTGCCCAAGGCTGCGACGGTGGAGTTGCGGCTGGATTAAGATGCGGCGCCGATCCTGCAGGATTGGTTGCTGGACCTACGCCCCAAGGTGCTGCGCGCCTTGGGGCGCTTTGTTGCTGAGAGCTTGGCAACCCCAAGCGTCGCACTCACCAGACCTGTCATCCAATCCATGGCTGTGGATTGGTTGCGGCGGCGAACCGTGACATTACTGGTTTGAGATCAAATCAGGCATCGCGAGGACATGGTCAGCCGGGTATGGCGCAAGATGGAGACCGATTGGGGCGTCTGACTTTGCCGCCCGAAGGGAGCCAATTTCATCTTCTGGAGCGTTCCGTTCGGCAAATTCCATCAAATTCGCGACGCGACCCCTTCAACTCCAGATATCTTCTTTCTCCCAGCCCTCGGTGAAGCCTGCCGTTCCAATACCAACTTGGAACGGCAGATTGGTGTCCAAGATCCGGTCTCGCATTCGCACGTGCCACTGGGTTCGTGGATAAAACTGCTTCAGCAGGTAGGCTATGACCACGAGGGCACCGTAGAGCTTCTGTGTTGGCGCCACGCCTCCGGCGGGCTTGCCCTTAAGATGCTGAAATTCTGGGAAACCCAAGCCCTTTGGAATCCCTGGGCTGTTTACAAGGTTCTTGTTCCATATCCGGGAGTGATGCGCACAGTCGTTTCGTACGTCGTTGAGAGCATTGACCCAAGACTCCATCGTCTTGCGGGGCAGTCCCGGGTTGATGCTGGCAGCGATGGTGTTCTTGTGGCTCTCATCGAGGTAGCGGAGGATGTGGGTCATGTTGCCCCAATCCCATGTTCCCGCCTCGATCCAGATGGGTGGCGAACCGATGTAGCGGCTCAAGTAGTGCTTGGCGTAGTCCTCCTTCGAACGCCTGAAAGCATCCTCCAGCTTTGAGGTGAACTTCTTGATGGGGCTCATGCCGCGCGCATCGAGCTCGCTGAAGCTCGGCTTGTAGGAACGGGCATCGCGATGGCCGTGCGGGTTGAAGGAGCCCAGGACTTCAACGATGGCCGCCCTGATTGCGATCTCGATGCGTTCGATCGCATCGGCGAGCTCCAGACGTATGGTCTTGTCCCAGAGGTAAAAGGTGATGACGTCATCGAAGCTCGCTCCCGTTTGGAAGCGGTCACAACGCACCTTCCCTCTATCACCCGGAAGCACGCAAAATTCACGGAATGGGTAGAAGAAGGCGCTGATCCGATAGTAGCCGATCCGCTCGACTGTGCGTTTGGCATGTTCCATGTCAGGAATGGAAAGACCACGCATGAGCATCAGATCCAGGCATTCATCAACCGATCTGTAAGTCTTGTAGTAGGGTATCCTGGACAAAACGGCACAGCTGAATCAAGAAGACCGGGCTGTAGCAGGGCGACGTGGCCAAGCCAGGGAGCACCGGTCGTAAGACAAGGGATAATTATTTCCCTCCGTTATTTTGGTCAAGTTTTTTCCCGCACCGGGGTTGGAGGCGTTCTATCGGCACGAAGCGCTTGTGCGACATCCTCTATCCGGACACTGTCGGAACGCCGGATATTCCGAGACCCATGCGGACATGTTTTCAGCAGCTTAGCGGTTTTCTATTTCCGATACCGAGTCAAGGCACGCGAGACTGGCTGCCGCTTGAGCCGCCATTGGCGAGACCATCCGGCATACGCACGTCGAGCTATATACGTCCCATAAGGCAATCTTACCGGACATGGTTAGGGCGGCAGGAGGCGGCGGTTTTTGTCCGCGGATGGCGCAAAAGCGCTTTGTCCAAGCGCGCCTCCTGCTGCTGAAGGTCTTGCTCTGGCCGTCTTTGGCCGCCCTGTTCAAAGGGGATGCCGCCCAGGCGGATGGCGATCGTTCGGGGGCTGCCGTTCGACCGTACAGTGCGGTCTCCAGTTTCGGGCATGGGGGGGAGCTGGGTGGCCGACTTCGCACTGCAGGGTCAGGCGGCGCGCGCTCTCCGATCCTTCTGGGATGCGGCGGTCAGCTGCTCGCCCAGAAGCGGGTCTTGCCAGGCGAGGTCGGACCAGCAGTGGACGATGTGCGGCAGTGGCCATTCGCATTCGCAGTACACGCGCAGTATATGGACCTGGTGGTTCGGGTCGCAGTGGGTGCGCTGCTGGGAGTGCCGGTTGAGCTCGTCGTCGCCGACGGCCTTCCAGAAGCCGGTGATCTGGCCGTCCTCGCAGAGGGCGGTGGGGGCGGCCGCAGAATGCGAAGTCGGTTTCAGGCGGCCTGGGGTACCCGGAGGTGCGAGATCGCACTGTACGGCTAGACGGGGACGCGCCATGGGGCTTCTGGATGTGAAGCGTGGCGAAGCATCCTCCAACGGATAGTGTGGGCGGACGTTGGCCAATTGGGGTGGCAAAGGCAAGTCGCAGTTTCCGGAAATTATTCGGT
>NZ_VATA01000082.1 GCF_005870025.1 Poseidonocella sp. HB161398 | reverse complement strand
CACAGCCTTTGCCCAGCCCGACCACGCGGCGGCCAAGACGCAATGGCGCCGGGTCGCGGATCAGATGCGCCCGAAGCCGCCAAAGCTCGCGGCCCTCATGGAAAGAGCCATCGAAGGCGCCACCGGTCCGAGCCCGATGGCGAATGCGGAAGAAGACGTGCTGGCTTGCATGACCTTTCCCCCGGCGGCACCGGACGAAACTGCACAGCACGAATCCAATCGAGCGCCCGAACGGCGAGATCAAGCGGCGCACCGACGTCGCCCGGTTCGCCGGGAAAACAGCGCCCCACGCTGTTTCCTGATCCTCCTCACTCCCGAACGGGCATCCATCCGCCGCCTCGCTGGCGCCATCCTGATGGAGCAGACCGAGGAATGGACCGTGCAGCGCGGCCGATACCTGACGCCGGAAACCCTCGCTCCGGTCTGCGACGATGTCATGGTCAGCCTGCCTCCGGCGCAGCGCGACTGACAAGCTCGCCCCCCCGGTGAGCGCGGGGCCCACCGCGAGCTGCACCATCAGCTGGGACAGCATCCCTGCTTCCGCATTTGGCATCCACATCAGGCATGATTGGCAACCGGTCGCTCCCGTGCCGGACGGCATTCCTCTGCCGGGCCGGCCCTCCGGGCCCCACGGCCAACAGAGGGCTGCCGCTTCGGCAGTCACGGCGCGGCGCTGACGACATCGAGGCGCGCTAGCTGCCGTAGATCGTTGCCAGGATGGAGCTCGCCGAGGCGTCGGCGAAGAGCGAACTGGCGGTTCCGGACGTGGCGGTGCCGCTGGTTCCGGCGCGGGCCAGGTACTGGGTGATCAGCTTCTCCTGCGCTTCGGGGGCAAGGAAATCGGCAACGGCGCTCGAGCCGATCAGCCGCTCGCTGGACGTGCGCATCAGCGAAACCTGCCCGTCGAGATCCATCTGGGCGAACTCGTCCGAGAGCCCGAAAGCGCCCTCGAAGGCTTCCCGCAGCACCGAATTGCCGAGCGCGCGGTACCATTGCCCCACCTCGGTGCCGCCGCTCTCCACCGCCTTCTGCAGCTCCTCGGCCACCGACATGGCGACGCGCAGCTCGGGGCGCAGCTCGCCCACGGCGATGCGGAATTCCTGCTCCATGTAGCTCTGCGTGATCCCGGCGATCTGCGCATCGACATAGAGCCCGGAAAACGCCGCCATGGCCGCCGGTTCCTCGAGCGCGGCGACATCCTCGGTGCCGAACTGCGCCTTCATCGCCTGTTTCAGCGCGGCCAGCTGGTCTGCCTCCGAGAGCGCGGAAAAGCCCTCCTCCAGCCCGAAGGCCGAGGCCATGGCCTCGCGCAGCGTGTCGACCGACAGCACCGCCTGCCAGCGCTGGTCCATGCCGGGCCCCTCGTCGCGCGCGGCCTCGATCTCCGCGGTGAAGGCACCCAGCGTGAAGGTTCCGGCGAAGCCCCGCCCCTGCGGGTCGAGATAGCGGTCGCCGAGCGCGGTCAGGTTGGCCTGGCTGCCGAAGGCGGCGAAATCCGACCGGCCGAACAGCGACTGCGTCGCCGTCTGCAGCGCCGAGATCTGGCCCGCCGCATCGAGCGCGGCAAAACCGTCCGCCACGCCGAGCGCCGCCGCCATCACGTCGCGCAGCCCGGCATCCGCCTGCAGCGCCGACCAGCGGTCGGCGTCGCTGCCCTGGGCCGCCGCGATGGATGCCAGCCGCGACTGCAGCCCGGAATAGGAGAACCCGTCTTCCAGCGCCTGGCCCGCCGTGCCCAGATAGGCATCGGCCACCGCGAAGGCATTGGCCGGGTCGATCAGCGCGCTGACCCGGGTGCTGCCATAGAGATACTCGGCCGATTCCCGGAAGACCGCGATCTGCCCGTCGGCATCGAGCCCCGCCGCCGAGGCCGAGGTGCCGAAGACCCGCTGCAGCGTTTCCGAGACGCCCGGCCGCTCCAGCGCGCGCTGCCAGACCCGGTCGGCCGTGTCGGCGCCGAGAAGCCCCAGCGTCAGCGCGCTGGAAAGCTTCGCGGCGGCATTGAGATAGACCGGGCTCTCGCCGCGCGCGGCCGTGACCGCCGCGGACAGCGCGTCGTCGAGCGCCGGCAGCGACGTGCCCAGATCGCCCGAGCCGGTCAGTCCCAGCGCCTCGAAGGTCTTGGCCAGCGCGGCATAGCGCCCGTCCGACAGCTTGTTGGCGAAATCCTCGGGATCGTCGGTCCCCTGCTCGATCACCTGGCGGATGAAATAGCGGTTGGGCAGGTCGTCCTTCAGCCCGTGCGCCCCCAGCGCCACCTTCAGCGCCTGGTAGTCCTTCATCAGGTCGTCGACCGAGGACATCTGCCCGATCTTGCCCGCGAAATTCGCCTGCTCGCGCTGCAGAACCCGGTCATTGGAGAAGGCGGCGAGCTGCGTCTCGCGGCTGTCCTTCAGGTAGAGCCAGCTGGTGATCGAGTTGCCAGGCAGGAGCGGCGTGTACATGGGACGTATCCAGTGGTGGCGACAATCCCCGCCAGGCTAGGCCGGACGCGGTTACCGGGCGCCTAACAGTTAAAAACCTGTCTATTTCCCGCCGCCCGCGGCCCCTGCGTCCCGTGCCCGGCCCGTCAGTCGATCTCGCGCCAGGGAAAGGGCTTCTCGTCGGTCGTACCCGACTGGTAGAGCGCCACGCGCTTCAGCCAGACCCCGAGCCGCGCGCCGAATTCGGCGACATGGTCGTTCGGCTGGCCCTTGAACAGCATCCACAGGATCTGGGCGATCACGATCGCCCAGAGCAGCGTCTCGGCGATGGCGAAGAGCAGCAGGAAGACGATCATGTAGATGATCCGCTCGAACCGCCCGTCGCGGGGAAGATAGTCCTTGTCGCTGTCCTGCATGGCGCCCTCCTGGTCCTGCCCCGAGGCTAGGATGACAGCACGGCGCAAGGAAGGGGACAAGGCGGCGCGCCGGCCGGGGCCTCAGCCGCGCCGGGCCGCGAAGAAGCCGCGCAGCAGCGCCTCGGCCTCGGGCGCGGCAATGCCGTCGATCACCTCGGGGGCGTGATGCGCCTGGGGATGGCAGAAGACCCGCGCGCCATGGGCCACCCCGCCGGATTTCGGATCGGAGGCGCCGTAGACCACCCGGGCGATCCGCGCCGCCGCGATCGCCGCGGCGCACATGGCGCAGGGCTCGAGCGTGACATAGAGCACATGGCCCGGCAGCCGCTCGGACCCGGCCGCGGCGCAGGCTTCGCGCAGCACCAGGATCTCGGCATGAGCGGTCGGGTCGCTCAGCTCGCGCGTGCGGTTCCCGGCCTGCGCCAGGATGCGGCCCGCGGGGTCGGCCAGCACCGCGCCGACCGGCACCTCGCCGCGCGCCGCGGCGGCCCGCGCCTCCGCCAGGGCGGTGTCCATGTGGGATCGGAACGTCATGCCCCGTCTTGCCTCCGCCCCGCGATGCGCGCAAGGCTGGAACAGCGGCAGAAAAGCGGATAGGCGCCATCCATGACCGAGACTCCTCCCTCCCGCCCCGGCGAGCGCATCGCCAAGATCCTGGCCCGCTCCGGCGTCGCCTCGCGCCGCGAGGCCGAGACCATCATCGCGGAGGGCCGTGTCCGGGTGAACGGCAAGATCATCACCTCGCCCGCGCTCAACGTCACCGAGACCGACCGCATCGATGTCGACGGCGTGCCGCTGAAGGAGGCGGAGCCGCCGCGGCTGTGGCTCTACCACAAGCCCGCGGGGCTGGTGACCACGGCGAAGGACGAGAAGGGCCGCGAGACGGTCTTCGACACGCTGCCCGAGGACATGCCGCGGGTGATGAGCGTCGGGCGGCTCGACCTCAATTCCGAGGGGCTGCTGCTTCTGACCAATGACGGCGCGATCAAGCGCAAGCTGGAGCTGCCCTCGACCGGCTGGCTGCGCAAGTACCGCGTGCGGGTCAAGGGGGCGCCCGAGGAGGCGACGCTCGAGCCGCTGCGCAAGGGCGTGACGGTCGAGGGCGAGCGTTTCCAGCCGATGGAGATCTCGCTCGACCGCCAGCAGGGGTCGAATGCCTGGCTGACCGTGGGCCTGCGCGAGGGCCGCAACCGCGAGATCCGCCGCGCGATGGAGTCGGTGGGGCTGACCGTGAACCGGCTGATCCGGGTGAGCTACGGGCCGTTCCGGCTGAACGAGCTGGCCCCGGGCGCGGTCGAGGAGGTCAAGACCCGCGTCGTGCGCGAACAGCTCGGCCTGGCAGGCGAAGAGGCGACGGAAGAGAAGCCGCGCCTGAAACCGCAGCGCACCCGCCGCCCCGGCCGCGGCCCCGGCGGCGCGGCCCCCGGGCAGGACAGCGACACCCGGCCCTACCGCGGCGAGACGGGCGGCAAGCCGGTCCGTGGCGAAGGCCCGGCGCGCAGGTTCGGCGGCAAGCCCGCCCGTGGCGAGGGCCCGGCCCGCAGCTTCGGCGGCAAGCCCGCCCGTGGCGAGGGCCCAGGGCGCAGCTCCGGTGGCAAGCCCGCCCGTGGCGAGGGCTCCGGCAGCAGCTTCGGCTCCAAGCCTGCCCGTGGCGAGGGCTCCGGCAGCAGCTTCGGCTCCAAGCCCGCCCGTGGAGAGGGCCCCGCCCGCAGCTTCGGCGGAAAGCCCGCCCGTGGCGAGGGCTCCGGCAGCAGCTTCGGCTCCAAGCCCGCCCGTGGAGAGGGCCCCGCCCGCAGCTTCGGCGGAAAGCCCGCCCGTGGAGAGGGCCCCGCCCGCAGCTTCGGCGGCAAGCCCGCCCGTGGCGACGGACCCGGGCGCAGCTTCGGCGGCAAGCCCGCACGTGGCGACGGGCCCGGGCGCAGCTCCGGCGGGAAGCCCGCGGGCGGGAAGCCGCCGCGCGGCGGCAAGCCCGGCCCCCGCAAGGGCTAGGACAGGAACACTGTCCCCGGCGGCGGGGTCTTCAGCGGACCCGCCTCCGGCGGCCGGACACCGGCAGAGAGCCGCGCGGGGACGCCCGGATCAGGTCGCCAGCTCGACGCAGAGCACGGTCGGCAGATGGCGGGCGATCTCCTGCCAGCTCTCGCCCTCGTCCGCGCTGGCGAAGACAGAGCCGGTATTGGTGCCGAAATAGACCCCGGCCGGGCGGCCGGGCCCAACCGCCATCGCCTGGCGCAGCACGGTGAAATAGCAGGCCTCCTGCGGCAGCCCCTCGCGGCAGGCGCGCCAGGTCTCGCCAGCATCCTCCGACTTCCAGACCGCGGCCTGCGCCCCGGGCGGGTAGCGGCCCTGGGTGTCGCCGTTCAGCGGCAGCACCCAGAGCATGTCCGGATCCTCGCGGTGCACGCCCACCGGAAAGCCGAAGCTCGAGGGCAGCCCGGCCGTGATGTCGTCCCAGCTGCGCCCGCCGTCGCGCGAGCGGTAGACCCCGTGATGGTTCTGCTGGTAGAGCACGTCGCCCGGCCCGCGCCCCATGTTGTGGACGCAGTAGCCGATCTCGTCGGGCGAGCCGAAGGGGCTGCGCGGCGGGCTCGCCGTGTTCGAGCGGCGCACCCGGCGCTCCCAGCTGGCGCCGCCATCCTCGGAAGCGAAGACGCCGGCCGCCGAGATCCCTGCCCAGAGCTTCGCCGGGTCGCCCGGATCGGTGACGATCGTGTGCAGCGTCAGCCCCGCCCCTCCCGGCTCCCATTCGCCGCGGGTCGGATGGTCGGTCAGCCCGGTGATCTTCTCCCAGCTCGCGCCGCCATCGGCGGAGGCAAAGAGCGTCGCGGGCTTGGTCCCGGCCAGCAGCCGCCCGTCCCAGAGCGCCAGCGACCAGACCGCGTCCACCTCGCCGGTGAAGGGCGCGGGCGCGGCGGGCTCCATGCCGAACTGCGCGGCCATCTCGGGATTTTCCGCCAGCCAGGCGTCGGACTGGCCGTTGGCGAGCTTCGAGAGCTGCCAGCTCCGCCCGCCATCCTGCGAGCGGAACACCCCCGCCCCGAACCATTCACTGCCGCCTGCCGCCCAGAGCCGGTCGCCCTCGCCCGCGGCGTGATTGACCGGCCAGCCGTCGCAGAGCGGGCCCGTCACCGTCCAGCCGTCCCCTGCCGCGTCGAGCAGGAACAGCCCTTTCGTCGTTCCGACGAGCAGCCTCGTCCCGGACATGGCATCCTCCTCCTTGCCCATGGGGAAAGCATGCCACAGGCGCGGAAGGCCGCAAGCTCAGTCTTCCTCGAGCCCCGGAATCGGCAGGGATGTGGTCGCCTTGATCTCCTCCATCGACAAGAGCGCGGTGACGTTGAAGATCCGCACCTCCTTGATCAGCGCCTGGTAGAAGACGTCGTAGGCGCGGGCATTGGCGACGCGGACCTTGAGGATGTAGTCGATATCCCCCGCCAGCCGGTGCGCCTCCAGCACTTCGGGCCGTTCCCGCAGCGTTTTCAGGAACTTCTGCTGCCAGTCGGCCTCGTGCTCGGAGGTGCGGATCAGCACGAAGAAGCAGGCCTCCAGCCCCAGCGCCTCGGGATCGAGGATGACGGTGTTCGCGGTGATGACCCCCGCCTCGCGCAGCTTGCGGATGCGGTTCCAGACCGGGGTCTTCGAGGCGCCGACGCGGCGCGCGATCTCGTCGAGCGACTGGCTGGCATCCGATTGCAGAGCGTCCAGAATTCTGCGATCTACCGCATCGAGCTGAACAGCCATGGTCAATCCCCCCTTTGAAAGGCACGTTCATCCTAGCATGACGCGGGAGGAAGAACAAAGTTCTTATTTCGGGCGGAACCTAGCGTGAATCGGGGAATTTGTTCTATATAGAACCCAACCAGAGACGAGGACGCCCCATGGCCCGTGCATTCACCCCGAAGGTCGTCACCGCCAACGACCTGATCGAAGGCGACGTGATTTACCTGACCGAACAGGATCAGTGGACCCGCCACCACAACGAGGCGGAGCTGATCGACGACGAGGCGCATGCCGAGATCCGGCTGCTCTTCGCCAGCGGACAGCATGCCAAGGCGGTCGGCGTCTACCTTGCCGACGCCAAGGCCGGACCGGACGGGCCCGAGCCCGTCCATTTCCGCGAAGCCTTCCGCGCCAAGGGGCCGTCGAACTACGCCCACGGCAAACAGGAAACCCGGGCCTGAGCCCGCGCAAGCCCTTATCAGGAGCCCGCTCATGTACACGTATTCCGAGTATGACGACGCCTATGTCCGCCGCCGCGTTGCCGAGTTCGCCCAGCAGGTCGAACGCCGCATCGACGGGTCGCTGACCGAGGACGAGTTCAAGCCGCTCCGGCTCATGAACGGGCTCTACCTGCAGCTCCACGCCTACATGCTGCGCGTGGCCATCCCCTATGGCACGCTCGACAGCCGCAAGATGGACCAGCTCGCGCTGATCGCGGAGAAGTGGGACAAGGGCTACGGCCATTTCACCACGCGCCAGAACATCCAGTACAACTGGCCGAAGCTGCCGGACGTGCCCGCCATCCTCGAGGCGCTGGCCGATGTCGGCATGCATGCGATCCAGACCTCGGGCAACACGATCCGCAACGTGACCGCGGACCATTTCGCCGGAGCCGCCGCCGACGAGATCGAGGATCCGCGCCCCGTGGCCGAGCTGCTGCGCCAGTGGTCGACCGACCACCCGGAATTCCAGTTCATGCCGCGCAAGTTCAAGATCGCCATCACCGGCAGCCCGAACGACCGCGCCGTGACCAAGGCGCATGACATCGGCCTGCGCATGGTCCGCAACGACAAGGGCGAGCCGGGCTTCGAGGTTCTCGTCGGCGGCGGCCTCGGCCGGACCCCGATGATCGGCAAGGTGATCAACGAATTCCTGCCGAAGGCCGACCTGCTGCCCTATTGCGAGGCGATCGTCTCGGTCTGGAACACGCTGGGCCGCCGCGACAACAAGTACAAGGCGCGCATCAAGGTGACCGTCGCCGAGAACGGGCTGGACACGTTCCGCGCCCTGGTCGAGGAGCGCTTCGCCGAGATCCGCCCCGAATTCACCGGCGTCGACCAGGAGATCCTGGCCTCGATCGAGAAGGAATTCGCGGCACCGGCCTTCCGCAACGCGCCGACCGAGGCCTATGACGCCTTCTACGCGGCCGATCCGGTCTTCCGCTCCTGGGCGGATACCAACCTGGCCGAGCACCGGGTCGAGGGCTATGCCATCGTCACCATCTCGCTGAAGGCCCATGGCCAGACGCCGGGCGACGCCTCGGCCGACCAGATGCGCGTGATGGCGGATCTGGCCCGCCGCTACGGCCATGACGAGCTGCGCATCAGCCACGAGCAGAACGTGATCCTGCCGCATGTCCACAAGTCGGACCTGCCCGCGATCCATGCCGAGCTGGCCCAGGCCGGGCTGGCCACCGCCAATGTCGGGCTGATCTCGGACATCATCGCCTGCCCGGGCATGGACTACTGCGCGCTGGCGACGGCCCGCTCGATCCCGGTGGCCGAGCAGATCGCGACCCGCTTCGACGAGCTGAAGCTCGAGCACGAGATCGGCGAGATGAAGATCAAGATCTCGGGCTGCATCAATGCCTGCGGCCATCACCATGTCGGCCATATCGGCATCCTCGGGCTCGACCGCGCCGGCGTGGAGAACTACCAGATCACGCTGGGCGGCGACGGCACCGAGACCGCGGCCATCGGCGAGCGCACCGGGCCGGGCTTCGCCTATGACGAGATCGTGCCCGCGATCGAGAAGATCGTCGAAACCTACCTGAAGGAGCGCGAGAGCGCGGAGGAACGCTTCCTCGACTGCTACCGCCGCGTCGGCATCAACCCGTTCAAGCTCGCCCTCTACGGCGAGGACGCGAAGGGGCGTGCCCGTGCCGCTTGAAGCCGTCCCCCTCCCCGCAACGGAGGACCGGGTCGCCTACCTGAATGACAGGTACCGGCACCACTCGGCCACCTCCGTGCTCGAGCGCGCGCTCTCCGACCCGCAGGTCGGGCGCATCGCCATGGTCTCCAGCTTCGGCGCCGAATCGGTGGCGCTGCTGCACATGGTGTCGGTGATCGATCCGGCGACCCCGGTGCTGTTCATCGACACGCACATGCTGTTCCGCGAAACCCTCGACTACCAGACCGAGGTGGCCGACAAGCTGGGGCTGAGCGACATCCGCCGGATCACCGCGACCCAGGTCCAGCTCGAGGCGCACGACCCCGACGGGCTGCTGCACACGCAGGACACGGATGCCTGCTGCAACCTGCGCAAGACCGTGCCGCTGGAACATGCGCTGTCGCGCTTCGATGCCTGGATCACCGGGCGCAAGCGGTTCCAGAGCGCGACGCGCGCCGCGCTCGACTTCTTCGAGGCGGACGGGCCGAACCGGATCAAGGTCAACCCGCTCGCCCACTGGGCGCCGCAGGATGTCCAGGACTACATGATCAACAACCGCCTGCCCCGCCATCCGCTGGTGGCCCAGGGCTATCCCTCCATCGGCTGCGCGCCGTGCACCTCGAAAGTCGCGCCGGGCGAAGACCCGCGCGCCGGGCGCTGGCGCAACCAGGAGAAGGAGGAATGCGGGATTCACTTCATCAACGGCAAGATCGTGCGCGGTCCGCTGCCCAAAGGAGACGCGGCATGAGCGTGATCGTCACCGATAGCGGCTTCGCCGCAGAGGACTGGAGCACGGATTTCATCGCCCTGGGCGAGGTTCCGGCAGAGCATGCGGGCGCGCTGGCCGTGGATGTTCCCTCGGATGGCGATGTCGCCCAGCTGAAGGACCGCGTGGCCGAGATCGACATGATCCGCGTCGATTTCCCCAGTTTCTCCGACGGCCGCGGCTTCACCCTGGCGGGCCAGCTGCGCCGCATGGGCTTCCAGGGCCGCCTGCGCGCCCGCGGCCATGTCATCGCCGACCAGTACGCGATGGCGCGCCGGATGGGATTCGACGAGGTCGAGATCTCGGATGAGCTGGCTGCCCGCCAACCGGAAGACCAGTGGAAATTCCGGGCAAACTGGAACGAATTCCACCACCAGGCGCGGCTGCGCGGCTGACTCAAATCAAGGAATGGTGTAACGGTCCTGCGCTTTATGCTGCTATGCAGCGCAGCGACCCTATGCGATGAAGGCCGAGAGTATGACGATTCAAGAAAAAATGACCGATTCCGCCATCACCTCCAAGCCGGTGACCCTCCCCGACGCACAGACGGTGACCGAGGTCCAGCATTATACCGACCGGCTGTTCCGCTTCCGCTGCACCCGGCCGCAATCGCTGCGCTTCCGTTCGGGCGAATTCGTGATGATCGGCCTGATGGGCGATCCCGACCCCAAGACCGGCAAGCAGAAGCCGCTGCTGCGCGCCTATTCCATCGCCTCCCCCTCCTGGGACGAGGAGCTGGAATTCTACTCGATCAAGGTCCAGGACGGCCCGCTGACCTCGAAGCTGCAGCACGTGAAAGTGGGCGACCAGGTGATCCTGCGCCCGAAGCCCGTCGGCACGCTGGTGCATGACGCGCTGCTGCCGGGCAAGCGCCTGTGGTTCTTCTCCACCGGCACCGGCTTCGCGCCCTTCGCCTCGCTGCTGCGCGAGCCGCAGACCTACGAGGACTATGACGAGATCGTCATCACCCATACCTGCCGCGACGTCGCCGAGCTGACCTACGGCGCCGAGCTGATCGAGGGCCTGAAGACCGACGAGCTGCTGAACGAGCTGATCGGCGAGGGCTTCTGGAAGAAGATCCGCTACTACCCGACCACCACCCGCGAGGAGAGCCCGAAGATGGGCCGGATCACCAACCTGCTGAAGGACGGCACGGTGTTCCGCGATCTGGGCATCGAGGCGGGCAAGATGGATCCGGCGACCGACCGCGCGATGATCTGCGGCTCGATGGGACTCAACCTCGACCTCAAGGAGATCCTCGAGGGCTACGGGCTGCACGAGGGCGCCAATTCCGATCCGAAGGAATTCGTGGTCGAGAAGGCGTTCGTCGGGTAAACCGGCCAATCGGCCGCAAACGCGCCGCACACCGGCCGCGGACATGGCGACAGCGCGATTTTCCCCGGGAAAACGGGGCAGATCGCGCTTGAATCGCTGCGTCCGCGGCTCTATCTTTACGCACCAACCAATCCCGATCACTATCGAAGGAACGCTGACATAGCTCGCAGACCCCATAACGCGCCCCCGACGCGTGACACCGGCCCCCGCATCAATGGACGGATCCGGGCGCCTGAAATCCGGCTGATCGGTGCGGACGGCGAAAACGTCGGACTCTGCACCCCTGCACGCGGCATGGAACTCGCCGAACGCGCCGGTCTCGACCTCGTCGAGATCTCGCCGAACGCAGCGCCGCCGGTCTGCAAGATCATGGATTTCGGCAAGTACAAATACGAGACCCAGAAGCGGGAAAGCGAAGCCCGCAAGAAGCAGAAGATCATCGAAGTCAAGGAAGTGAAGTTCCGTCCGGGGACCGACACCCATGACTACGACGTGAAGATGAAGAACGTCTTCAAGTTCCTGGAGAAGGGCGACAAGGTGAAGATCACCCTGCGCTTCCGCGGCCGCGAAATGGCCCACCAGAACCTGGGACGCGAACTTCTGGAGCGCGTCGCCGAGGACGTGAAGGAAATCGGCAAGGTCGAGAACATGCCGAAGATGGAAGGCCGCCAGATGGTCATGATGATCGGCCCGACCGCGAAGTAACGCGCGGCACGGAACCGGAGGCAGAGGGGCGCAGGGCGCCCCTTTTTCTTTTTCCGCCCGGACATGCTGCGCTGCGGCCACACTCTGCCGCAAGGGAAGGCCGAAAATCGCCGGGATCGGGCCCCCGGACCGCCGGGATCCGCTCATTGCCGTCCCGTCACGCCAACTTCACTTTTCGCTGACCGCCACCGACCCTATCTATGGTCTGGCCTGTCTGCAGCCCGGGCTCGGGGGCGGACGGGAACGACAGTCGGAGACTCATTTGCAACGGATCGCTTTCTTCCTGCTGCTGGCGCTGATCGTCTACGTGGCTTTCGGGGGGGCTGGCTGATGGCGCAGCGCTACGCTCGCAGCTATAGCCCGGACCCGGCCGCCAAGGCAGCGCCCCGCGCCCACCCCTGGCAGGGCAAGGTGCCGACGCGCCTGGGCGCGCGGACCAATATCCTGTTCGCCCTGCCCTTCCTTTTCGTCATCCCGGCCTTCTTCTCGCCGCCGGTGGAAATGGCGGCAAAGCTCGGCGCCTTCGGGCTGTTGATGCTTTCCGCCTGGCTGACCCGCGAGGGCATCCGCGCCGAGGCGGCCTATGACGCCCGCACCGTCGCCCGCCGCCCCGCCGTCCCGCGCAAGATCTTCGGCTCGGCCGTGATGGGGCTGGGGCTGGGGCTGGCCGCCGCCTGGCAGGGCGGCATCGCCGTGGGCGGGCTGCTGGGCGTCCTGGGCGCCGGGCTCCATGCCATGGCCTTCGGGCCCGATCCGCTGAAGGACAAGGGCATCGACCGCGAGGATTTCCAGTCCGGCCGCGTGGCGAAGGCCGTCGAGGGCGCCGAGGCGGAGCTGTCCGCGATGAGCCGCGCGCTCGACCCGCTGAAGGACCGCGAGCTGGAACTGGTCGCCATGCGCTTCCAGGCCACGGTGCGCGAGATGTTCCGCACCATCGAGCAGGATCCCCGCGACCTGACGGCGGCGCGCAAGTACCTGGGCGTCTACCTGTCGGGCGCCCGCGGCGCGGCGGAGAAATACGCCGCCTACTATGCCCGCACCCGCGAGGACGCTGCGCGGCGCGACTTCATCGCGCTGCTCGACGATCTCGACCGGAATTTTTCCAAGAAGACCGAAACCCTGCTGCTCGACGACCGTTCCCAGCTTGACATCGAGATGGAAGTGCTGAGAGAGCGGCTGTCACGGGAGCCGCATCTGAGCCCGTCGAGGAGCGAAGGATGACCGATACCAAGCTGCAATCCGAAATTGCCGGCCTTGCCGCCGCGCGGCTGCCCGAGCCGTCGGATCTGCCCGCAACCGAACCTGCGAAACAGGCCGAGATCGAGCGCCGCATGGCCGAGATCCGCATCGGCGACACCGGCACGATCATCGGCTTCGGCGCCGCTGCGCAGGCCGAGCTGCAGACCATCAGCCAGGCCATGCTGCAGGATGTGCGCAGCAAGGATCTGGGCCCGGCCGGGGACAGCCTGCGCGACATGGTCTCGACCATCCGCGGCTTCTCCACCGAAGAGCTGGACCCCGGCCGCAAGCGCAGCTGGTGGGAGAAGCTGACCGGCAAGCGCGGCGACATCTCGAAGTTCCTGTCCCAGTACGAAACCGTGCAGGAGCAGATCGACGAGATCGCCAATGCGCTCGAGGGGCACGAGCACACGCTCCTGAAGGACATCAAGGGGCTCGACCTGCTCTACGGGAAGACGCTGGACTTCTATGACGAGCTGGCGCTCTACATCGCGGCCGGCGACATGCGCCTGGCGGCGATCGACGAAAGTGACATCCCCGCCAAGGAGGCGGAGCTGGCCGCGACCGGGCCCGAGGACCAGGTGCGCAAGGCGCAGGAGCTGCGCGACCTGCGCGCCGCCCGCGACGACCTGGAGCGGCGGGTCCATGACCTGCGGCTGACCCGGCAGGTGACGATGCAGTCCCTGCCCTCGATCCGCCTCGTGCAGGAGAACGACAAGGCGCTGATCACCAAGATCAACTCGACGCTGGTCAATACCGTCCCCCTCTGGGAGACCCAGCTGGCCCAGGCGCTGACCATCCAGCGCTCGGCCGCGGCGGCGAATGCCGTGAAGGAGGCCAGCGACCTGACGAACGAGCTTTTGACCGCCAATGCGGCCAATCTGCGCCAGGCCAATGCCCAGGTGCGCGAGCAGACCGAGCGCGGCGTCTACGACATCGAGGCGATCAAGGCCGCCAATGCCGAGCTGATCGCGACGATCGAGGACAGCCTGCGCATTGCCGACGAGGGCAAGACGAAGCGGCGGGAGGCCGAGAAGGACCTGCTGCAGATGGAATCGGAGCTGCGCGACACGCTGGCCTCGGCCAAGGCGCGCGGCACAGGACAGCTGCGGGGCTGAAACAGGTGGCAATGCTCGGGCAGGTTTCCCTCTATCGCACGGCCCCGGCCGTGCTGCTCTTGGCCCTGGCCGGCTGCCTGTCGTCCTCGCCGGCGCCAACGCCCGCGCCGGAGCGCCCGGCGCTTGTGCGCAGCTCGCCCCGGCCGCAGCCAAACCCGACCGGGATGGAGGGGCCGATCCGCGACATGCCGGTGGCCACCAGCGAGGAGCTCGAGCGCCGCTATGCGCTTCTGGAGGCGCGGCTGGTTTCCGAAGGACGGCTGCGCCAGGATACCGGCGGGCTCGACGGGATCGATGCCGACCGGCTTGCCACCAATTTCATCCGCATCGCGCTGCATGACGAATACACCCCCGTCGAGGACGGCGCCTTCATCGCGCAGGAAAGCGCCAGCCGCCTGCGCCGCTGGGAGGCGCCGGTCAAGGTCTCGATGAGCTTCGGCGAGTCGGTCCCGCCCGCACAGCGCGAGGCCGACCGCGCCCAGGCCGCCGACGTGGTGCACATCATCGCCGATTCCAGCGGCCACCCGGTCGCGATGACCGAGCGCGACGGCAATTTCACCGTCTATGTCGTCAGCGAATCCGAACGCCTGGCGCTGCGCCCCGAACTGCGCCGCACCGTGCCGGGGATCTCGGACGCGGTGCTGGAGTCGATGCTCGACATCCTGCCCTCGACCTTCTGCCTGGTCGTCGCCTTCTCCGCCCCCGAGGCGCCCCAGACCTATGTCCGCGCCGTCGCCATCATCCGCGCCGAGCACCCGCCGCGGATGCGCCAGGGCTGCTTCCACGAGGAGCTGGCCCAGGGAATGGGCCTGGCCAATGACAGCCGCGAGGCGCGGCCCTCGATCTTCAATGACGACGAGGAATACACCCAGCTGACCGACCAGGACCGGCTGATGCTGAAGATGCTCTACGATCCCCGCCTGCATCCCGGGATGGATGTCGCCGAGGCCGCAGAGCCGGTGCGCCAGATCGCGGGCGAGCTGCTGCCGCCGCCGGTCGCCTCGGCCGAACCCGCCGGGGAACCCGTGCAGCTGGCCGGAGGCCCTCCGGTCCCGCAGGAGTGACGGCCGCCCGGCTTGGCCCCCGTTCCGCCCCGTGCCATAACCCGGGGCAGGACGCCCCGAGAGAAGGACCACGCGCATGTTTTCGTTCCTGTCCGGCGAGTTCATCGATGTCATCGACTGGGTGGACGACACCCGCGACACGATGGTCTGGCGCTTCGAGCGCCGCGGGCACGCCATCAAGTACGGCGCCAAACTGACGGTCCGCGAGGGCCAGACGGCGGTCTTCGTCCATGAGGGCCAGCTCGCGGATGTCTTCACCCCGGGGCTCTACATGCTGGAGACCAACAACATGCCGGTGCTGACCACGCTGCAGCACTGGGATCACGGCTTCCGCTCGCCCTTCAAGTCCGAGGTCTATTTCGTCTCCACCACCCGCTTCAACGGGCTGAAATGGGGCACGAAGAACCCGCTGATGCTGCGCGATCCGGAATTCGGGCCGGTGCGGCTGCGGGCCTACGGCACCTATTCGATCCGGGTGAAGGACGCCGCGCGCTTCATGACCGAGATCGTCGGCACGGACGGCGAATTCACCCGCGACGAGATCTCCTTCCAGATCCGCAACATCCTGGTGCAGGAATTCTCCCGCGTGGCGGCCAGTTCCGGCATTCCGGTGCTCGACATGGCGGCGAACACGGCCGAATTCGGCAAGCTGATGGCCGAGCGGATCTCGCCCACGCTCGAGGCCTACGGGCTGGAGATGCCCGAGCTCTATGTCGAGAACATCTCGCTGCCGCCCTCGGTGGAGGCCGCGCTCGACAAGCGGACCTCGATGGGGGTGATCGGCGACCTGCAGGCCTATCAGCACTATTCCGCGGCCGAAGCGATGACCCGCGCCGCCGAGACGCCGAATTCGGGCATGGGCGCAGGGATCGGCATGGGGATGGGCATGGGCATGGGCCAGCAGATGGCGCAGGGCCCCTGGGGACCGCGCCCGGTGCAGCCCGCCGCCGCGCCGCCCCCGCCCCCGCCGCCGGTCGAGCATGTCTGGCACCTGGCCGAGAACGGCCAGACTTCGGGCCCCTTTTCCACCGCGCGGCTCGGCCGGATGGTGACCGAGGGCGGGCTGACCCGCGACACGCTGGTCTGGACCCAGGGCCAGGACGGCTGGAAGCGCGCCGAGGACGTGACCGAGCTGGCGCGGCTCTTCACCGTGATGCCGCCGCCCCCGCCGCCGCCCGCGGCCTAGCCCGGCCGCGCACCGTCCCCGCCATGGCCCGCCTCCCGACCGGAGGAGGTGCAGACCCGTCCCGCGCGGCGCAGTCTGCGGACCATCGCCCCTGGGCTGTAGCTCCGCCCCTAGCGGGGACGCTCCGCGGCCTCTGGCAGGCTGAGACGGCTGGTCAGCATCGGCCCGAGGCAGGCGCCCGGCGGAAACACGTACTCCGCCGGGGCAGGCGTGGCCGGGAAGGCCCGCTCCGGCGCCACCTGCGACTCGGCCAGCAGCTGCCCGTCGAGGCACAGATCCTGCGCCGCATTGCCGATATTGAAGCCGAAGCCCCCCGCCCCGCAGCTCGTGCCGGTGCCGTCCATGTTCCAGGCCTGCGGCATGGCCGTCACCGGCGAATAGACCGCGAACGCGCCGAGCCCGGGCAGGAAGGTGACGATCCAGTCGGTCCCGGCATCAAGCTCGCCCAGCGACCAGCGGCCGATTTCCGCGCCGTCGTGCCGCCCGAGGATGAAGAAGCAGTCGATTTCCGCCCCGGTGACCAGCCCGTCGCGGGCCAAGGCGCTGTCATAGGCCAGCGCCCCCTCCATCGCGTAGCCGCCATTGCCCTGCCACTGGAAGACATGCACCACATGCTCGGCCCGGACAGTGCCCGTGCCGCCAAGACAGGCCAGGACAGCCAGCGCCGCCGCCCGGGCGACCCTTCGGATTCGCGTCATGCCGGGCCTCTCCGCTTGCTGCTCCGCGGGGCGCAGACTAGCCGCCAAGGCCATGCCGGAAAAGCGGTTTCCTCCCCCGCGGGCCTCGTCTAGGGTGGCCGCGCCGCCGAGGAGCCGCCGCCGAGGAGCGCCTGTCCATGGAAGAGTCCCACCGTTTCCCCTGCGAGGCCTGCGGTGCCGCGATGCGCTACGATCCGCGCCAGGGCGCGCTGGTCTGCGACCATTGCGGCCATGTCGCCGAGGTCGACGACCGCAACGGGCCCTGGGGCGCCCCGAACGCGATCCGCGAGCTCGATTTCCGCGACGCGCTGCGCAACCAGCTCGATGCCGCCGACCTGGAGGAGACCCAGGTCTTCCGCTGCACCTCCTGCGGCGCCCAGGTGGAGTTCCAGCCCGGCATCCACGCCGACCGCTGCCCGTTCTGCGCGACCCCGATCGTCGGCGAGACGAGTTCCAGCCGCCATATCAAGCCGCGCGGGCTGGTGCCCTTCGCGATCACCGAAGCCGAGGCGCATGACGCCATGGCGCGCTGGCTGGGGCGGCTGTGGTTCGCCCCCTCGGGCCTGGCGGAATTCGCCCGCAAGGGGCGCAAGATGGAGGGCATCTACCTGCCCTACTGGACCTTCGACGCGCAGACCCGCTCGGACTACACCGGCCAGCGCGGCGAGGTCTATTTCCAGACCCGCCGCCGCGGCGACGGCAGCGTCGAGCAGGTCGCCAAGGTGCGCTGGTATCCCGCGCGGGGCCGGGTCGCGCGGTTCTTCGACGACGTACTGGTCGCGGGCAGCCGCAGCCTGCCCGGCGAGATGATGAGCGGCCTGCCGCCCTGGGACCTGTCGCGGCTCGAGCCCTACAAGCCCGAATACCTCGCCGGCCTGCGCGCCGAGGCCTACGGGCTGGAGCTCGACGAGGCTTTCCACCAGGCGCGGGCGCATATGGACCGGGTGATCGCCCGCGACGTGCGCTTCGACATCGGCGGCGACCGCCAGCGCATCCAGCGGATCGAGACCGAGGTCGACTCGGTGACCTTCAAGCACGTGCTGCTGCCGGTCTGGGTCGGGGTCTACCGCTTCCGCGGCCAGGCCTACCAGCTCTTGGTCAACGCCCAGTCGGGCCGGGTGCAGGGCGCGCGCCCCTGGTCGGCCTGGAAGATCGCCGTCGCGGTCGCGGCCGGCACGCTTCTGGCCGCCGGGATCGGCTATCTCTTCGCGCTGAACCAGGGCCTCTAGCCCCGGCAGGCAGGGCGGCGGCGGTCATCCGGCGGACCTGCCTGCCGTGCCGCAGAGGTCCCGGCCGGGCTGCCCGACGCTTTCGGGATGCCACTCCCGGGCCCTGACCGGCGCGCCCCACGGAAAACGGCGCCCGCCGGCCGCCCCTGACTTCCTTGAGACCCTGCACCGTCCGCACCTTGATCCCGATATGCATGATGTAGATCCGGGCAAAGTTGTCTCCATGCGGACTGAAATCTTACGTGATTTCCATTGGTTATGTTGGGCCAATTCGAGCTGGGAGCAAGGATCCCGCGGAAATCGGGGGAAGATCCCGCGAAGCCTTGAAATTCATAAGGAAAAGCCCGCCGAAGCAGGCTTGATCTCCAGATCTGCGATGTGCGTTCAGGCGGCGTTCTTCGCGCCAAGCAAGATGCCGACATCGACATCGATGGGTCTGATTCCTGTCCGGTCGGGATTTCGAAATGCCGGGGTCCGCCCCCGAAGACTCTCGGCGAAGAGGTGTTCGAACCGACCGGCCCCACGCTGGCAGGCATGGGAAATCGGGGGGAGTTCCCCATCACAGGAGGGATCGATTCCCGGCAAGCGGGCAATCCTGACCAGAAGCTCATCCAGATGCGACCGGACGAAGACAGCATGGCGCACTGACCCGGGTCCTGATCTGGGGACCAAGGGCGGAACGCTCCCTTCGCGATAGAGGATTTCGACCCTGCGCTTTGATGCCCCAAGATACTCAGGGACATCGCGCAAGGGGACCGCGGTCTTGAATGCCTCGACCATCGGAATCGTAGTGGCCGCTTCGAAGACCATGTTCCCGCAGTCGACCTCGGTCGCATTGGCGGGGATCTCACCGGGCTTTTTCAGGAGGCGCGACCGACGCGAATGGTCAATCCCGGCAGCGGCGGACAGGCTGTAAAGGGTGTGATAGCGCAGTTCGGTAATCTCTACGCCCAGAACCGTGGTGCCGGGCTCCACAGCGGAATGCTTCACGATATGGTTGCGAAGGATGTCGCGGACCGGACCCGTATCAATGGATTGCTCCGGCGATCCAGCCAGTCGAAGGGTGCGCCATAATTGGCCAAGGGACCCGCCTGCACGGCATTGGCGGGGGACATCTGGCGAATAGTATCCAGAGCTTCCTCAACGGCGTCCGGGCCCTCGCTGTAGTTCGAAAAGCCGATGTCCGTGGCTTCCTCGGTCTCTGCCGGTGACAGCCTTGTCAGCTTGACCTTGTGGCCGTGCTGCAGCACCACCGGTCGGCGCTGTTGGATAAATCAGCCGGCGAGCGCAATCCCCCTTCCCCGAGCAGACTCATCCTGCGGCCACGGTCTTCGGGATGCCGAGTGCCGTGAAGCAGTTGAGGAATGAGCGGCAAGCGCCACTGGTCCGAGCGCAGCCGCGAATGACCCGGATCTGGACCTCCGCCACCTGGCGGTCGAAGGTGAGGCATCGCGCCGCCATCGGTCCGAGGCCGATGCCGAACGGACATCAGCCGCTGGCCGAGCAGCTTCACGCAGTTCATTTTCGTCTCGACCCTGCCGCGCCGGTGGTGCCCGCTCCAGTTTCGCCAGAGCGCCCGGCCCAGGTGCTTCGATGCTCGCAGGATCTCGTTGCGTGCGCGGGCTCCTGCCGTGTCCGGCTTCCAAGGCCGGGCATTCCGGCGGGGCGGAATGATTGCTGCTGCTCCACGGGCCGCGATGGCATCATGGCAAGCGCGCGTGTCATAGGCGTCGCCAGCGGTCCTCGACCCGGTTGCGCATCCGCTGGCAACTCAGCCATGACGACGGCGATGTCCTCGTTCGCCGGGATCTGGGCGAGCAGGTCCGGCAGCATCCCTCGCCGGTTCGCCCGGACCGGTGGCGCTCACCGGCTCGACATCGCCGACATTGCCGGAGGTGACCTCGAGCGCCCGGATCTCCAATCGTCGTCGGGGAAACGGTCCCCCGGACGGTTTCCTGATCCTCCTCCATCTCGCCTGTGGCGGGGTGGATCTTGCGCCATGAGCGGGCCGCGCCACCGGTCCGAGCGGCACCGCGACTGCGCCGCTTGGAGCCGCCATGCTTGCGCCTGTGCCGTGCCGCGCGCTTTCGCGGCCCCGCCCCGGGGCCACGGTCGCTCCGCACCCTTCGCCTTCCACCTTGATGCCGGTGCTGTCCGCTGCCCGGCGGGATATTGCGCTGCAATGTCCGAGAGGAGACGAGCAGGTGAAGCGTGCTCCTGGAGCCGCGATACGGGATGGTTGCGTCCAAGGTTCGACGGGCTTTCGCGGCGCCACTGGCGCCACGGTCCCGTCTCGCTCTGCCGCCGGGACAGGGTGCTGAAGTCCGGAACGGCCCAGCCGGGTCCGGACAGCTCCGGAAGGCGCGCCACGAAACCGGTTGTTTGCCGGAGTGGCAGGCCGAGCAGGACCTTGATGGCGAGACAGGCCTGGATCGCGTTCGCCGGGGAATTGATCCCCCGGATCAATTCCTGATCCTCCTTACCGCTGCGTGCCTGCCCGCGGGAGCGCCCCACAGAAGGCGCCGCTGCCCATCGCATCGAGGGATCGAACCAGACGGTCTGCGATCCGCGCTGCCTCAGCGCCTCGCTCGCCGTTGCGCTCGGACCGGTGGCGCGCAACGGCTCGCTAGCTATGCCAGTTGGTGGTCTTGTACGCAGTCTTCGCCGGTCTGCTCATGGCCGCTAGCTATCATGCTGGATTCGCACAGTGAATCCCCAGACGTATTGACCTGAGACCCGCATCTTCCTCCAGTTTGAGGTTGAGTCCGCCCCAACCAGGAGACGGACAATGAAGCGATCAAGGTTCAGCGAAGAGCAGATCATCGGGATGCTGAAGGAGCAGGAGGCGGGCATGGCGACGGCCGATGTCTGCCGCAAGCACGGGGTCAGCACGGCGACGTTCTACAAATACAAGGCGCGGTTTGGCGGTCTTGAGGTGTCGGATGCCCGACGTCTCAGGGCGCTTGAGGACGAGAACGCCAAGCTGAAGAAGCTGCTGGCAGAGGCCATGCTCGAGCGCGCCAGTGAAGGCGCCATTGGTTCGAGCCCAATAGCGCGCGCGATCCTGAAGGATGTCGCGTCGCGAAAGTGGTAACGCCCGGCGTGAGGCGGGAAGCGGTGGCACATGTCGTGGCGTTCCACGGGGTGAGCCAACGACGGGCGTGCAAGGCTTTGGCGGTGGACCGGTCGAGCGTGCGCTATCGCAGCGTGCGACCGGAT
>NZ_VATA01000081.1 GCF_005870025.1 Poseidonocella sp. HB161398 | reverse complement strand
CCATTTACCAAGACACCGGAGGCAAAAACCGGCAGGAGGCGTCAATCTTCCGACGCGACCCGCTCGCCAATCACCCTGATCTCTCCGCCGTCCGGCCCGCCTCAGCGGCCCGTCCAGCGCCCCGGAGCGTCGCCGCCCCGTCGGTGAAGGGCCTTCTAGAGAAACCTCCCGACACCCGCAACTCGATTCTCGCACGAAACCCGAAAAAATTGCCCTGACCAAACGGAAAGTCCAGAAATCGGGCAGAATAGACGGGAAGACACTACATGTAGAGGAGGCGCGCTCAGCCCGCCAGGCTGCCGCCATTCACCCGCGCATAGCCGTCCTCGATCACGCGCTGCATGGCCTGGCGCGCCTCGCCGGGCGCGCCGCGGCAGATGGCCGAGGCGATGTCGCGGTGGCGGTCGGCCACGGCCTGGGCACCTTCGGGGAAGAAGCGGTTCGCCTCGGCGAGGAAGAGCGAATAGAGCGCCGTCTGCACCATGTCGCCGAGCGACAGCAGGAACCGGTTGCCCGACAGCCGCAGAACCTGGCGGTGGAATTCGTAATCCGCGACAGCGAAATCCGCCCGGCTCGCCGCCCCGGCCAGCGCGTCGGAGAGCTCGAACAGCCGGTCGCAGCCCTGGGCATTGGCGCGCTTGGCCGCCGCCTCCGCCGCGGCCGGCTCGAAGATCAGCCGGATCTCGAAGAGCTCGTCATAGAAGGCCCCGGCATTCCTCAGCCCGGCATGCCAGCGCAGGACATCCTCGTCGAACATGTTCCAGGACTCGGCATCGCGCACATGGGTGCCGACCTTGGCCTTGGACTGGATCAGCCCCTTGGCGATCAGCGTCTTCTTGGCCTCGCGGACGACGGTGCGCGACACGTCGAACATCTCGCAGAGATCCGGATCGAGCGGGATCATCGTCTCGGGCGGGTACTCTCCGGCCACGATCGCGCGGCCGAGCTGCTCGACCACGAAATCGGTATGGCTCGAGGCCCGCGCCGCCCTGCCCTCCGGCGTGGCCAGGCTCATGAGGGCATGGGCGAGCCAGGTGCCGGTCTTCTGCGGAGTGTCGTTGCCCAAGTCAGGCCCTTTTGCAGCAGGATGAAGGTGAAGAGCAGGGCTCCGATGACGATCTTGGTCCACCAGCTCGAAAGTGTCCCGTCGAAGACGATATAGGTCTGGATCAGCCCCATGATCAGGATGCCGAAGAAGGTGCCCGCGACAAAGCCCGTCCCGCCGGTCAGGAGCGTGCCGCCGATCACCACCGCGGCGATGGCGTCGAGCTCCACCCCCACCGCGGCCAGCGAGTAGCCCGCAGATGTGTAGAGCGAGAAGACGATCCCCGCCAGCCCGGAGAGCCCGCCGGAGATCGCGTAGATGCCGATCGTGGTGCGGCCCAGCGGCACGCCCATCAGCCGCGCGGTCTGCGCGCCGCCACCCAGGGCATAGACATTCTGGCCGAAGCGGGTGCGGTGGGCGACCAGGATCCCGCCGAGGAAGGTCAGCACCATCAGCGCGCCGGTCAGGCGGAACCGCCCGCCCGAGGGCGCCTTCCAGTAGATGTCCTGCAGCCAGTCGTAGAATTCGTGGGTGATCGGCACGCTGTCGACCGACAGGACATAGGCCGCCCCGCGCGCCAGGAACATCCCCGCCAGGGTGACAATGAAGGGCGGCATCTCCAGATGGTGGATGATCGCCCCCATCGCCGCGCCGAAGCCGGTGGTCAGCGCCAGCACGATCGCGAAGGCCGCCAGCGGATGGATTGAGGTGTCGCGCAGGAGCACCGCCAGGAAGACCCCGGTGAAGGCGATGACCGAGCCCACCGACAGGTCGATCCCGCCCGAGAGGATGACGAAGGTCATCCCCACCGCGGCGATCCCGAGGAAGGCGTTGTCGGTCAGCAGGTTCGCCGCCACCCGGGTCGAGAGCATCGCCGGATAGGCCGAGGCGCAGAGCGCATAGGCGATGACGAAGGTCGCCAGGGTGACGTAGAGCGGCAGGCTGGTGGAGCGGATCATCGCGCGGTCTCCTTCACCGGGGTCTTGCGGCGCGGGGCCGGGTCTCCTCCGCTGGCGCGCAGGATGTAGAGCCAGTGGCCGATCCGCGGCGACTGGATGACGAGGATCACCAGGATGATGAGCGCCTTGATGACCAGGTTGAATTCCGGCGGCATGCCCGAAAGCAGGATCGCCGAATTGACCGACTGGATGATCAGCGCGCCAAGGAGCGAGGCGGTGATGGAGAAGCGCCCGCCCAGCAGGGAATTGCCGCCGATCACCACTGCGAGGATGGCGTCAAGCTCCAGCCAGAGCCCGGCATTGTTGGCGTCCGCCCCCTTGATGTCGGCGGCGACGATCACCCCCGCCAGCGCGGCGCAGAGCCCCGAGACCAGGTAGACGCAGGTCAAGAGCACCTTGGCGTTGATGCCTGCCAGCCGCGAGGCGGATTCGTTGATGCCGATCGCCTCGATCAGCAGCCCCAGCGCGGTGCGCCGCACCGCCCAGGTCACGCCCGCGCCGAGCGCGATCCAGATCACCACCGGGGTCGGCATGCCGAGGATCGTGCCCGCGCCGAGATGGATCAGCCCCTCGTTGAGGAAGGTCAGGATCGTGCCCTCGGTCACGAGCTGGGCGACCCCCCGCCCCGCCACCATCAGGACCAGCGTGGCGACGATCGGCTGGATCCGCAGCCAGGCGACCAGCACCCCGTTCCAGAGCCCGCAGGCGCCCCCCGCCGCCAGCGCGCCCAGAAGCGCGGTCCCCCAGCCATGGCCGTCGACCACGATCTTGGCGGCGACCGCCCCGGCAATGGCCATCACCGCGCCGACCGACAGGTCGATGCCGCGGGTGGCGATGACCAGCGTCATGCCGATCGCCAGCAGCGCGGTCGGCGCGCCGCGGTTCAGCACGTCGATCAGGTTGCCGAAGAGCCGGCCGTTCTGGAACTCGATCCGGAAGAAATCCGGGAAGACCGCCAGGTTCAGCGCCAGCACGGCGGCAAGGATGATGATCTGCGGCGCCAGGCGGCGCAGCGGCGCATGGGGCGCGGCCATCAGGCGACCTCCCTGTCTTCGTCGGCAATGGCGCGGACGATGTTTCCGGCGGTGATCTCGCCGCCCTCGAGTTCCGCCACCTGGACGCGGTCGCGCAGGACGATGACGCGGGTGGAATAGGCGACCAGCTCCTCGATCTCGGAAGAGGCGACGATCAGCGACATGCCCTCCTCGCGCAGCCGCTCGATCAGCTGGATGATCTCGGCATGGGCACCGACATCGATGCCGCGGGTGGGCTCGTCGAGGATCAGGAGCTCGGGCTCGGTCGCCAGCCAGCGCGCCAGCAGCGCCTTCTGCTGGTTGCCGCCCGAGAGCAGGCGGATCGGCATATCGAGGCTGGCCGCGCGGATGTCGAGCGCGCGGACATAGCCCTGGGCGATCTCCTCGACCTTGGCGCGCGGGATCGGCCGCGCCCAGCCCTGCCGCGCCTGCAGCGCCAGGATGATGTTGTCGCGCACCGACAGGTCGCCGATGATGCCGTCGGTCTTGCGGTCCTCGGGGCAGAGCGCGAAGCGCGCGGCGATGGCGTCGCGCGGCCCCTTCAGGCTCAGCGCCCGGCCGCGCAGCCGCACGCCGCCCTGGTCCGCCTGCACGGCGCCGAAGATCAGGTTCGCGGTCTCGGTCCGCCCGGCGCCGAGCAGCCCGGCCAGCCCGATCACCTCGCCCTGGCGGATGCGCATCGAGAAGGGCTCGATCATGCCGCGCCGGCCCAGCCCGTCGATCTCGGCCAGGACCTCGCCGCCCTGCCCGCCATGGCGCTCGCGCACCTCGGATTCCAGCTGGCGGCCCAGCATCAGGTGGACGATGTCGCGCGGCGCGCAGTCGGCCAGCGCGCGCGTGCCGACCACATGGCCGTTGCGCAGCACGGTGGCCCGGTCGCAGATGGCGAAGACCTGGTCGAGGAAATGGGTGATGAAGACGATGGCCAGCCCGCGCGCCTTCAGGCGGCGGATCACGTCGAAGACCAGCTCCACCTCGCCCTGGTCGAGGCTGGCGGTCGGCTCGTCGAGGATCAGCACCCGGCCCGACATCTCCACGGCGCGGGCGATGGCGACGACCTGCTGCACCGCGACGGAATAGTGCGACAGCGGCTCGCGCACGTCGATATCCAGCCCGTATCCGGCCAGCACCTCCGCCGCCTCCGCCGCCATGCGCCGCCGCGAGATCATCCCCCAGCGGGTCGGCTGGCGCCCGAGGAACAGGTTCTCGGCCACGGTCAGGTTCGGCAGCAGGTTGACCTCCTGGTAGACCGTGCCGATCCCCAGCTTCTGGCTTTCCTGGGTCGAGCCCGGATCGACGAGCTGCCCGTCGAGCTCGACCACCCCGCCATCGCAGGCATAGGCGCCGGTCAGGCACTTGATGAGGGTGGATTTCCCGGCGCCGTTCTCGCCCAGCAGGGCATGGACCTCGCCGGGATGCAGGGCCAGCTCGACATCGGCAAGCGCGATGGCGCCGGGAAAGAACTTGGTGATGCCGCGCGCATGCAGCACCGGCCGGACCGGATCGGTCATGGCAGGCTCCTCCGCTACAGGGTCCCGCGCAGCCGCGCCGCGCGGGACGGGGATCGGGATGTCAGTAGCCGAGGCTCTTCTTTTCCTCGTAGACCGCCATGTTGTCATCCGCGGCGGTGTAGAGGCGCGACTCGGTCTGGATCCACTTGGCGGGCTGGGTGCCGCTCTGCAGATAGGCCTCGAGCGCGTCGAGCGCGGGGCCGGCCATGTTCGGGGTCAGCTCGATCGTGGCATTCATCTCGCCATTGGCGATGGCCAGATGCGCATCGGGCACCGCGTCGATGGCGACGATGCGGATGTCCTTGCCCGGGACCAGGCCGGCCTCCTTGATCGCCTGGATCGCGCCGACGGCCATGTCGTCGTTATGGGCGTAGAGCGCGCAGATATTCGCCCCGCCCTCGGCCTTGAGGAAGCTCTCCATCACCACCTTGCCCTGCGAGCGGGTGAAATCGCCGGTCTGGCTGCGGACGATCTCCAGGTTGTCATGGCCCTCGATGCCCTGCTCGAACCCGGCCTTGCGGTCGATCGCGGGCGAGGAGCCCGTGGTGCCCTGCAGCTCGACGATGCGGCAGGGCTGGCCGTCCATCTCCTTGGCCAGCCATTCGCCCGCGACCTGGCCCTCATGCACCAGATCCGACGTCACGGCGGTCAGGTAGAGGCTCTCGTCGGCATCGACGGTGCGGTCCATCAGGATCACCGGGATCTCGGCGTCCTGCGCCTCCTCCAGCACGTCGTCCCAGCCGGTCGCCACCACCGGCGCCAGCAGGATGCCGTCCACGCCCTGGGCGATGAAAGAGCGGATCGCCTTGATCTGGTTTTCCTGCTTCTGCTGGGCATCGGCGAATTTCAGGTCGATCCCGCGCGCCTCCGCCTGCTGCCGCGTCACCGTGGTCTCGGCCGCGCGCCAGCCCGATTCCGAGCCGATCTGCGAAAAGCCGATGGTCAGGTCGTCATCCGCCACCGCTGCCATAGGGGCAAGGGCGACGGCGCCCGCAAGGAGCGTCGCCTTGAATGTCATGTCTTCCTCCCTAGTCTTCGTATTCTTATGCCCCGAGTTAAGTATTACTTTATGACTTTTGCAAGCGATTCCTCCCCGCCTGCCGCCACGGCGGCAGAGGCCCGGACATGCAAAACGGGCCGGCGCCCTGCGGCCCCGGCCCGTGTCGCGACGGATGGGAGGCGGCCCGGCTAGCCGTCCGACGGGTGGCCGATCTCGCAGAAGCGGCCGCCGAGGAACTTGACCGAGGGCGCCTGCGGATCGGCCGGGGGCGTGGCCGCCTCGATGGCGGCGCGGAAGGGCTCGGCGCTGTCCTCGGGGACGAAGCCCAGATGCCCGGCCAGCCGGTTGTCGACCGGCACCACGGCGTTGCGCGACAGGCCGAAGGCGATCGTGTGCCCGACCCGCGGCGCGGTCAGCCCCGCCGTCACCAGCCGCACGCAATCGGCGAAGCTCAGCCAGGACCACAGGTTGCGGCGGTCCCCCGGTTCGGGGAAGGAGGAGAAGATCCGCAGGCACGCGCTCTCGATGCCGAACTTGTCCCAGTAGAGCCGGCTCAGCGCCTCGGTGAAGCATTTCGACACGCCGTAGAGCCCGTCCGGCCGCACCGGCGCGGCGGCGTCGATCTGGTCCTCCATGCCGTGATAGCCCACCGCATGAACCGAGGAGGCGTAGACGACGCGCTTCACCCCGCATTTCCGCGCGCCCTCGTAGATGTGGTAGGAGCCGCGGATCGAGCTGTCGAGGATCTCCTCCCAGGGCGCCTCGACCGGGGTGCCGCCGAAATGCACGATCGCGTCGACATCCCGGCAGGCCTCGAGGCAGGCGGCCTCGTCGGCCAGGTCGAACTGCATCGCCGTCTCGCGCGGGCCGAGATCGCGGATCCCGCTGCGGTCGGCCAGGCGCATCTCGGCTGCCAGCGGCGCCAGCCCGCGGCGCAGCTCGCTGCCCAGCCGCCCGGCCGCCCCGGTCAGGAGCAGCCGGGAAAAGCGCGGTTCAGGCATCGGCGCGGGCCTTCAGCGCGGCGTCGCGCATCTGGCTGAGGCTGACCCGCGGCGTCAGCGCCTCGGGCGAGATCGCCAGCTCCAGCACGGCGCCCTCGGGGCACTCCATCGCCCGCGCGAAGGCGGCGGGGAAATCCGCGGTCTCCTCCACCTTCTCCGCATGGAAGCCGTAGGCGCGGGCCAGCATGACGAAATCGGGGTTCTTCTCCATCGTCGTGCCCGAGACCCGCTCGGGATAGTGCCGCTCCTGATGCGCGCGGATCGTGCCGTAGATGCCGTTATTGAGGATCAGCACGATCGGCTGCGCCCCGGCCTGCAGCGCGGTAGCGAGCTCGGTCGAGTTCATCTGGAAATCGCCGTCCCCCGCGAAGCAGACCACGGTGCGCCCGGGATCGGCGACCTTGGCGGCAATCGCGGCGGGCAGACCGTAGCCCATCGCCCCCGATTGCGGCGCCAGCAGGCGCATGCCCGGGCGGTACTGCAGGAACTTGCCCGGCCAGACGGTGAAATTCCCCGCCCCGTTGGTGATGACTGCGTCGGGCGGCAGCACCTGGCGCAGATGGGCGCAGACCTGGCCCATATCGACCGGCGAGGGCAGATCCGGCAGGTCGAACCCGGCCTCCCAGGCGGCGCGCGCCTCCGCCCGCCAGGCGGGATCGGCGCCCGCCACCGGCGCCAGCGCGCCAAGCGCGGCGGCAAAGGCGTTCGGGCCGGACTGGATGGCAAGCTCGGGGATGTAGACCTTGCCCAGTTCGCCGGAGTCGCCATGGACATGGATGATCCGCTGCTTCGGCTGCGGCACGTCGAGCAGCGTGTAGCCCTCGGTCGAGTTCTCGCCGAAGCGCGCATTCACCGCCAGGATCACGTCGGCCTCCGAGACCAGGCGCTTCACCGCGGGCGCCATGCCGACACCAGCCTCGCCGCAGAAGACCGGCGAGCCGTTGTCGAACCGGTCCTGGTAGCGGAAGACCGAGACGACCGGGATGTCCGAGGCCTCGGCAAAGCGCTGCATCGGCACCGTGCCCTCGCCGCGCCAGTTGCAGCCGCCGTAGAAGATGAGCGGCCGCTTCGCCTCCGCCAGGATCTCGCGCGCGCGGGCCATCGCCGCCGGGGCGGGATGCGGCTCGGCGATCTCGACCGGCCCTTTCAGCGGCGCGGCGTCCGTCAGCGTGGTCAGCATGTCCTCGGGCAGCGCGATCACCACCGGGCCCGGCCGGCCCGAGACCGCCATGGTCCAGGCGCGCGACAGGATCTCGGGGATGCGCTCCACCCGGTCGATCTCGGTCGCCCATTTCGCCATCGTCCCGAAGACCGCGCGGTAGTCGAGTTCCTGGAAGGCCTCGCGCTCCTTCATGTCGGTGCCGACCTGGCCGACGAAGAGAATCATCGGCGCGCTGTCCTGGAGCGCGGTATGCACCCCGATCGAGGCATTGGTGGCGCCGGGGCCGCGGGTGACCATGCAGATGCCCGGCTGGCCGGTCAGCTTGCCCCACGCCGCCGCCATGAAGCCCGCCCCGCCCTCGTTGCGGCACAGCACGTAGTCCAGAACGCCCGCCGTGTCGTGCAGCGCGTCGAGCACGGCCAGGTAGCTTTCCCCGGGAACGCCGAAGGCCTTGCGCGCGCCGAGCGCCACAAGGCTTTCGACCAGAAGCCGGCCGCCATTCATCGTCATCGGGAGTCCTCCGCTGCATCCTCGCCCCGAGGCTGCCGCAGCCGCGCCCGGCCCGCAAGGCCTGCCGCGCCTCCGGCGCCGCGGCGGCGGCGCTTTGCGGCCTCTTGACCGGATCCTGCGCGCTCGGCTATCGGCCGGAGCGCACCCGGTACCGCGGTGCGGCCTGCGCTGGCGCGGGGATGCGGGAAATTCCGGCCCGCACCCGACGGCCAGCCCCTTCGGAAGTTTGAGACATGACCGCAAGATGCGTGAGCTCGGGCCGGCTGGACGTGGACCGCCGCCTGGAATTCGCAGAGGGCCTGGCGCTCTCGGGCGACCTCGCCGCCGCGCGCGAGGTGCTGGGCGACGCGATGGCGCTCGTCCCCGGCTGGGCGGCCGGCTGGTACCGGCTGGGCGAATGGCACGAGGCGGCAGGCGATGGCGCCGCCGCAGCCGCGGCCTGGGACCGCGCCGTGGCCGCCGATCCCGCCGATCTGCTCGGCGCCGGGATGAAGCGCGACCTGCTGCGCGCCGTGCCCGTGGCCGAGGCCGTGCCCCCGGCCTTCGTCGAGGCGCTCTTCGACCAGTACGCGCCGCGCTTCGAGACCTCGCTGGTCGACCAGCTCGGCTACCGCGCGCCCGCGCTCCTCGCCGCCGCCCTGCCCGGGCGCCGCTTCGGGCGCGCCATCGACCTGGGCTGCGGCACCGGCCTTGCGGGCGAGGTGCTGCGACCGCATTGCGGATGGCTCGGCGGCTGGGACATCTCGGCGGGCATGCTGGCCCTGGCCGGCGAAAAGGGCATCTACGACGCGCTGGAGAAGCGCGACCTCTCGCAGCTCGAGATCGGGCCCGAGCGCTACGACCTGATCCTGGCGGCCGATGTCTTCATCTATCTCGGCGCGCTGGAGCGGATCCTCGCCTGGTGCGCGGGCGCACTCGCTCCGGGCGGGGTGCTGGCCTTCACCGTCGAGAAAGGCGAGGCGCCGCTCACGCTGCGCGAAAGCCGCCGCTTCGCCCATTCCGCGGCCTATCTCCGCGACGTGCTGGAGGCGGCGGGCTTCACCGGCATCCGGCTGGAAGAGGCGGTGCTGCGCCAGGACCGCGGCGCCGACATTGCCGGGCTCGTGGTGCTGGCCGGTGCGCCCGTGCCGCAGACCGAGGGACAGGGCGATGGCGAGGACGCGGTTCCGGCCTGAGCGACGCGCCGCATTCCGCCGCCCGGCGGGGCATGGCAGGCTGCGCGCGACTTTCGACTGACGGACCAAGACCATGCGCCCTGCCCCACAAACCGCCCCCGAAACCGCCGCGCCCGCCGGGCTGCACCTTGGCAAGCTCGCGGCGCCCCACCAGCCCGAGGGGCTGGTGCTGGCGGTGTTCTACCCGGCGGCGACGGCAGAGGGCGCGGCCCGCTTCGGCGCCAATGCGGTCTTCGACGGGGTGGAGGTCGTCCGCAATGCCGCCGCAGCGCCGGGCCGGCACCCGGTCGTCCTGCTGTCGCACGGGCTCGGCGGCAACCTGCGGTCGCTGGCCTGGCTGGCGGCCGGGCTCGCCGCCCGGGGCGCCATCGTCGCCGCGGTCAACCATCCCGGCAGCACCTTCGGCGATTTCGACATGCAGCGCGCGCTCGACCATGGCAGCCGCGCCCGCGATCTCTCCGCCGCGCTCGACTGGCTGGAGGCCGCGCCGCAATTCGCCCCGCATCTCGACGGCAGCCGGGTGCTGGCGGCGGGTTTCTCCTATGGCGGCTGGACCGCGCTCTCGCTCGGCGGGATGCGCAATGCGCTGCCGGGGCTGGCCGCCTTCTGCGCCGAGCATGGCGAGGCCTCGACGCTCAGCGCCGCGATCCGCAAGGACGGGGCCCGGATCGCCGCCGCCGATCCGCAGGCCTTCGCCGCCTCCTACCGCGACCCGCGGGTGACCGGCGTGTTCGCCGTGGATCCCGGGCTGGTCTGGAACCTGCCAGCCGGGGCCGCGGCGGATCTGGACGTGCCGGTGACGCTGATCGGGCTCGGCGAGGGTCCGGACCGGCTGCTTGATTCCGATTTCGACCGCAGCGGGCTCCTGTCGCTGCTGCCCGAGGCCCAGACGATCCGGCTGGCCCCGGCCTGGCATTACAGCATGATGCCCGCCTGCACCGCCGCGGGCCCGGCGATCCTCGAGGAGGCCGGCGAGATCGCCTTCTGCCGGGACCCCGAAGGCAGCGACCGCGCCGCGATCCATGCCGCGGTGCTGGACGCCGCGGCCGCCCGCCTGGGCCTTTGAGCTAGGGCTAGGCAACGGGGCGGTTTTCTGCTATCGACTCGCGCTCGCCCACCCAGGAGTCGCCGCATGACCGACACGAGCGCTGCAACCGCGCCGATCACCCAGGACGTTCTGACCATCCCCCGGAAGCTTCCGGAGGGACCGGTGAACCTTGTCGGCCTGACCCGCGAGAAGCTGCGCGACGCGCTGGCGGAAATCGGCGTGCCCGAGAAGCAGCTGAAGATGCGCGTCAACCAGCTCTGGGCCTGGATCTACGAGCGCGGCGTGCGCGACTTCGCCGAGATGACCAACCTGGCCAAGACCTTCCGCGCAGAGCTGGCGGCGCATTTCGCCATCGAGCTGCCCGAAGTGGTCTCGAAGCAGGTCTCGGCCGACGGCACGCGCAAGTACCTGGTCAAGATCGCGGGCGGCCACGAGGTCGAAACTGTCTACATCCCCGAATCCGACCGCGGCACGCTCTGCGTCTCGTCCCAGGTGGGCTGCACGCTGACCTGCTCCTTCTGCCATACCGGCACGCAGAAGCTGGTCCGCAACCTCACCCCGGGCGAGATCATCGGCCAGGTCATGCTGGTGCGCGACGATCTCGGCGAATGGCCCGAGCCCGGCAAGCCGAAGAACGAGGCGCGGCTCCTGTCGAACATCGTGCTGATGGGCATGGGCGAGCCGCTCTACAATTTCGAGAACGTGCGCGACGCGATGAAGATCGCGATGGACCCCGAGGGGATCAGCCTGTCGCGCCGCCGGATCACGCTGTCGACTTCGGGCGTCGTGCCCGAGATCGCGCGCTGCGCCGAGGAGATCGGCTGCCAGCTTGCCGTCAGCTTCCACGCCACCACCGACGAGGTGCGCGACCGCCTGGTGCCGATCAACAAGAAATGGAACATCGAGACGCTGCTGGACGCGCTGCGCGCCTATCCGAAGGCCTCGAATTCCGAGCGGATCACCTTCGAATACGTCATGCTGAAGGACGTGAACGACAGCGACGAGGACGCGCGGCGGCTGGTCAAGCTGATCTCGGGCATTCCGGCGAAGATCAACCTGATCCCGTTCAACGAATGGCCCGGCGCCCCCTACGAGCGCTCGGACTGGGAGCGGATCGAGAAATTCGCCGACATCGTCTACAAGGCCGGCTACTCCTCTCCGATCCGCACGCCGCGCGGCGAGGACATCATGGCCGCCTGCGGACAGCTCAAATCCGCGACCGAACGCGCCCGCCGGGAGCGCGTCGCGCTGTAATTCCGGGCAGCCGGGGGGCCCTGCCATCCGGATCCCGTTAACTTTCTTGAACTTGGCCGGGGGCTCTGCTTTTTCTGCGGGGCCCGTCGAAATTATTGCCAAGTTCAGGAAATTCTGCCGTGTCCTATTCGATTTCCCGCTATATGGGCGACATCAGCTCGCCCCTGGTCCGTCTCTATGTCGAGTTCCAGGTCACCTATAGCGAAGCCCCCTTCCCCGAGACCCTGTATGATGATCCGGTCTACGGCACGAAGTTCGGCTATACCGATCCCGAAAAATTCTACGAGCCGCTGACCCTCGGCAATGCCGTGGAGACCGTCGTCGAACTCGGCGAGTACAGGTACGGCGCCTATAACGATCCCGACGAGTCCTCGGACTGGACGAACGGATCGCCGGATGGCGACTGGATGGGGATGGACTACTACAAGACCGAGATTTCGGCGGTCTACACCTTTCCGACCGAGGCCTATCTCGAATGGCTCGACCGCGACTGGCTGGTCCAGCATCCCAGCATCAACCAGCCGGCCACCTTCTGGCAGACCTACTACATCACCGGCGGAGAGCTGTCGCGGCTGTCCTCCCCCGAGCCGTTCAACCTGTTCTACGGCACCAATCCCGAGATGCGGAAGGCGGAGGCGCAGCTCTATCTAGACGACGCGGAAACGAGCCTTGGCCTGAGCAGCCTGCTCTACGAGCTGCCCGGCGGCTACCGGACCGTCGAGCTCGACACCTCCGACGACGACCTTGCCGAATACCAGATCCCCTATCTCGAGCAGACCATCGCCGGCGCGGCCCTGATGCTGACGGAGATGTGGCTGAGCGACAGCGGCCATTCCGGGCTGGCCGGGCTCGCCGGGACGATCAGCGCCCTAGACGCGCTGGAAACCTCGATCGAGGAGCGGTTCGTCGGCCCCCGGCTGGAGCTCATCGGCCTGATGGCCAGCGAGGATGGCGAGCTGGCCGATTACGCGACCATCGCCGAATGGGAAGCCGCCAACGGGCTGCAGGCCGCGACCCTGGCCGGGTTCATCGCGGACAACGCCCCGCCTGCGGGCCTGGCGCTCGCCTCGGTCTCGCTGATCGCCAGCGAAGGTGCCAGCGGCGATGTCCTGTCGATCTTCGGCGGCGGCGCGGTTCCGTCCGGCGGCACGGACGGATCGGACCGCGCGATCTTCGGCGAGGAGGGCGCGGCGTATTCCGGCGGGGCCGGGCGCGACTACCTGGCCGGGGGCGGCGGCGATGACAGCCTGCAGGGCGGCGCCAATGGCGACTGGCTGCTCGGCGGTGGCGGCAGCGACACGCTCAAGGGCGGGATCGGCGGCGACCAGATCCGCGGCGGGACCGGCGCCGACCTCCTGCGCGGCGGCCGTGGCGGCGACCGGCTGGACGGCGGCAGTGGCGCCGACCGGGTCGAGGGCGCGGCGGGCGACGACAAGCTCTGGGGCGGCAATGGCTGGGACAAGCTCACGGGCGGGATCGGCGACGACACGCTCTATGGCGAGGCCGGCGACGACCGGCTGAAGGGCGATGACGGCACCGACGTGCTCTGGGGCGGCAACGGCCGGGACCTGCTGGAGGGCGGGCGCGACGGCGACCGGCTCTATGGCGGCGCCAAGTCCGACCAGCTCTACGGCAATGCGGGCGCCGACAGGCTCTGGGGCGGGCGCGGCAATGACCGGCTCGATGGCGGGCTGGGCAATGACACGATGGCCGGCGAGGGCGGGGCCGACAGCTTCGTCTTCAACCTGGCGGTCAATGCCGGGTCGCGCGATGTCATCGCCGATTTCGACCCCGGCGCTGACCGGCTGCTCTTTGCCGGGACCGGCCAGAGCGCGGCCGCCATGCTGGACCGGGCCGCGCAGGAGGGCAGCGACGTGCATTTCGCCTTCGGCAACGGCGCCGAGCTCGTGCTGCGCGACGTGGAGCTGGCCGCGCTCGAGGCCCGGATCGACATGATCTGACCCGGGCCTCCGGGGCTCAGCAGGGCAGCGTGATGCCGTGCTCGGCCAGGAGGCCGCCCACCGCGACGGTCTCGCCGCGCTCGATCGAGACATTGCCGGCGATGCCGGTCAGAATCGACCAGGCCCCGTCGACATGGCTGGAGCCGCGGCCGTAGCGGTCGGGCGCGACCTCCGGGTCGAAGAGATAGCCCAGCATCACCGGATCGGCGCCGCCATGGTCGCCCTCGCCCTCCCAGACCTCCAGCGTCCGGGGCGGCTCGCCCGCGCGGTGCAGCACTGTGGTCATCGACTCGCGCCCCGCCGCCTTCTCGCGCTGGCCGCCGAAGACGCCATGCACCTCGACATGGCGGTGGGTCAGCTCGCCCTCGGTGCCCTGGAAGGTGATGTCGAGCCCCTCCCACGGGGAATAGGCGGTCAGCGTGTAGTTCAGCAGCGCCCCCGAGCGGTAGCGGGCATGGACCTGCATCGTGTCCTCGATGGTGATGTCCGGATCGAAGACGCAGGCATCGCGCAGATAGCCGTCCTCGGCCTCGGCCTCCAGGTACATGCTGCGGAGCTTCTCGTCCGCCTCCAGATCCATGCGGAACTGGCATTTCGCCGCCGAGGGGCAGGCATGGCAGCGCGGCCCGCGCGGCACCAGCCCCATCGCGTCGCCGGTCTCGGGGCGGTACATGTGGCGCGCGCCATGAGCGGTGACGCTGTCGGGGGTGGAGCCGAGCCACCAGTTGACCAGGTCGAAATGGTGGGTCGACTTGTGGACCAGGAGCCCGCCCGAGCGGTCCTTGTAGCGGTGCCAGCGGCGGAAGTAGTCGGCGCCATGCACCCGGTCCAGATGCCAGCGGAAGTCGATCGCCGTCACCTCGCCGATCGCGCCGGACATCAGCAGATCCTTGATCTGCGTCCGCGCGGGCGTGTAGCGGTAGTTGAAGCTGACCGTCACCTGCCGCCCGGTCTCGCGCTGCGCGTCGAGGATCGCCTTGAGCTTGGAGAGGTCGATGGTCATCGGCTTCTCCGTGATCACGTCGCAGCCCGCGCGCATCGCCGCGACGATATAGTCGTGATGCAGGTCGTCGGGCACGGTGACGATGACGGTATCGGGCTTCTGCTCGGCCAGCATCTTCGGGAAGTCTTCCGCCGGATAGGTGGCGATGCCGTTGCCGCCGGGATCGGGCACGGCCGCGGCCGACAGCGCCAGGCGGCGGGAATTGACGTCGCAGAGGCCGACGAGGTCGTTCTGCGCGGCATAGGTCCCGGCGACGGCGTTGCGGAACATCTGGTGTCGGGAGCCGGTCCCCACGATGGCGTATTTCATTGGCTATCTCTCGGTCGGGAGGTGCAGGGGCGCACTGTCGGACATGGGGGCCCTGCCCGGCGCCGCGGGCGGGCCGGAACAGGGGAGCGGTCCGCCCGCGCCACGGGAGTCTGGGCGCGGACGGTCCGGCGGCACCGGCGGAGTGAGGGCTCTGCCGCGCCGCCGCCGGACCGGGGAGGAAGGTTCCGGTCCGGGATGGTTGCCTTGTCAGGCGCGGCGCCGGAGCACCGTGCCGTCCTCGGCGAAGACATGGGCATTCGCCGGGTCGAGCCGCAGCGGCAGCACGTCGCCGATGCGGATCCCCTGCTGGCCCGGGGCGACGACGTTCAGGCTCTCGCCCGAGCGGGTCACGGCATAGAGCACGGTGGTGCCGCCCAGATGCTCGACCAGCTCGACCCGCGCCTCGCCCAGCGACGCGCCGCCCTCGCCGCCGAGCTCGACATGCTCGGGCCGGATGCCGAAGGTCAGCCGCCCGGACGCGGGCGCTGCGGGCAGGCCGCCGAGGCTCTGCCCCGCCACGTCGAGCCCGGATTCCGAAGCGGTCGCGTCGAGGAAGTTCATCTTCGGCGAGCCGATGAAGCCCGCGACGAAGCGGTTCGCCGGGTTGTTGTACAGCTCCAGCGGCGTGCCCGCCTGCATCACCTGCCCCGCCTTCAGCACCACGATCCGGTCGGCCATGGTCATCGCCTCGACCTGGTCATGGGTGACGTAGATCATCGTGTTGCCCAGCCGTTCGTGCAGCTTCGAGATCTCGACCCGCATCTGCACGCGCAGCTCTGCGTCGAGGTTCGACAGCGGCTCGTCGAAGAGGAAGATGTCGGGGTCGCGCACGATCGAGCGGCCGATGGCGACCCGCTGGCGCTGCCCGCCCGAGAGCGCCTTGGGACGCCGGTCGAGCAGCTGGGTGATCTGCAGCGTCTCGGCCGCGGCGGTGACGCGCCGGTCGATCTCGGCGCGCTTCATCCGCATCGTCTCCAGCCCGAAGGCCAGGTTCTTGCGGACCGTCATGTGCGGGTAGAGCGCGTAGCTCTGGAACACCATGGCGATGCCGCGCTTCGAGGCGGGGGTGTCGTTCATCCGCTCTCCGCCGATCATCAGGTCGCCGTCCGAGATGGTCTCGAGCCCGGCGATCATCCGCAGCAGCGTGGATTTCCCGCAGCCCGAGGGGCCAACGAAGACGGTGAACTGCCCGGGCTCGATATCCAGGTCGATGCCCGGGATGACCTCGAGCGGGCCATAGCGCTTGACGACATTGCGCAGGCGGATGGGGGTGGTCATGGCAAGTCTCCTTGTGTCTCAGCGCTTCATGCCGGTGGTGGCGATGCCCTCGATCAGCAGGCGCTGGAAGAAGAGGAAGATCAGGAAGATCGGGATCAGCGACAGGACGGACATCGCGAAGAGCGCGTTCCAGTTGGTCGAGCCGGAGCTGTCGATGAAGGAGCGCAGCGCGAGCTGCACGGTATAGAGCCCGGTATCGCTGATGTAGATGAGCGGTCCGAAGAAATCCTCCCAGGTCCAGATGAAGGAGAAGATCGCGGCGGTCGCCAGCACCGGCAGCGACAGGGGCAGCATGATGCGGGTGTAGATCCGCCAGGGGCTGCAGCCGTCCATCATCGCCGCCTCGTCGAGCTCCCGCGGGATGCCGCGGAAGAACTGCACCATCAGGAAGATGAAGAAGGCGTCGACGGCGAAGTACTTGGGCAGGATCAGCGGCGCCCAGGTATTCACCCAGCCGAGCTTCAGGAACAGGATGTACTGCGGGATCAGCGTGACATGGTAGGGCAGCATCAGCGTGCCCAGCATCAGCGCGAACCAGACCGACTTGCCGCGGAATTTCAGCCGCGTGAAGGCGAAGGCCGCGAGCGAGGCCGCCAGCACGTTGCCGATCGTCGCCAGCGTGGCGATGATTAGCGAGTTCAGGAAGAAGTGCCCGAAGCTGAACTGCAGCCCGAACCAGCCGTCCTTGTAGGCCTGGATGGTGACCTGCGAGGGGATCAGGCTGGTCGAGCCGCCGAAGAGGTCGTCGGCGGGACGCAGGGACCCCGCCAGCATCCACAGGATCGGGTAGAGCATCACGAAGGACACGGCCATCAGCACGGCATGGCTGATCGCGGAGCGCAGCGCCGGATAGGCGGGCGCCTGGCCGGGCATCGCATGGGCGGCGGCGTCAGTCATCGTAATGCACCCAGTATTTCGTGGACAGGAAGGAGAGCGCGGTGAAGGCGGCGATGATCGCGACCAGCACCCAGGCCAGCGCCGAGGCATAGCCCATGCGGAAATAGCCGAAGGCCTCCTGGTAGAGGTAGAGCGTGTAGAAGAGCGTCGAGTTGACCGGCCCGCCCGAGCCGCCCGAGACGATGAAGGCCGGGGTGAAGGCCTTGAAGGCGTCGATCGTCTGGATCACCAGGTTGAAGAAGATCACCGGTGTCAGCAGCGGCAGGGTGATGCGGAAGAACTGCCGCCGCTTCGACGCGCCGTCGATGCTGGCCGCCTCGTACATGTCATGCGGGATCTGGCGGAGCCCGGCGAGGAAGATGATCATCGGCGAGCCGAACTGCCAGACCGACAGGATCACCAGCGTGTAGAGCGAATAGTTCGGGTTCGAGATCCAGCTCGGCCCCTCGATGCCGAAGGTCCATAGCAGGTCGTTGACCAGCCCGTCCGCGGCGAAGAGCTGCCGCCAGAGCACCGCGATCGCGACCGAGGCGCCCAGCAGCGACGGCAGGTAGAAGATCGCGCGGTAGACCGGCAGGCCCTTGAGCCCGCGGTTCAGCATCATCGCGACGCCGAGCGCGAAGGCCAGCTTCAGCGGCACCGACAGCGCGACATAGAGGAAGGTCACCCGCATCGCCGCGCCGAAATTGGGATCGGCCGTGGCCATGCGGACGTAATTCGCCACGCCGGTGAAGCGCGGCGCGGAGAGCAGGTCGTAATCGGTGAAGCTGAGATACAGCGACCCGAGCGCCGGTCCCAGCGTCAGGCAGAAGAACCCGATCAGCCAGGGAGACAGGAACAGGTAGCCCGGCAGGTTGCGCCGCAGCCCCTCCGAAAAGCGGGAGGCGGGGCGCTGCCCCTCCTCCCAGCCGGTGGTGGCGGTTTCCATCGTCACCGGCTCACCTCGTCAGGCTGGAGGCGGAATCCTCCACCAGCTTGCGCCCGCCCTCCGCCGGGTCGACCATCCCGAAGGCGACTTCCTGGCTGACCTTCAGCATGATCGCGTAGGCCTCGCCCGCGCCCTTGGGCGGCGCCGGCGGCAGGCCCCCGGCCAGATCGCCGAGCTCCGAGATGAAGGCCACGGATTTCTTCTGCGCCTCGTCGAGCTCGGGCAGCAGCGCCTCGCGGATCGCGGGCGAGGCCGGCACCCCGCGGTCGAGCCCGAGGATCAGCGCGCCGCGCGGATCGCGCACCAGGTAGTTGGCCAGCCGCGCCGCCGCCTCCGGCGCTTTCGATTTTGCCGAGACCACGAACATCTGCGAAGGCTTCAGGTAGTGCCCCGGCGCGCCCTCCGGCAGCACCGGCAGCGCCGTCATGCCGAGCGCCGCCTTGTTGACCGCCTGGTAGCCGGTGAACTGGTTGGAGAAGGCGAAATCGGTCGCCGCCGTGCCAAGCGTGATCGGCGAGGTCTCGAGCGAGTTCTTGAACTGCGCCTGGACATCGGCCGGAACGCAGCCCTTGGCCTTGCGCAGCTTCGCCCAGTAGTCGAACCATTCGCCCGCGTCGTCGGCGTCATAGCCGAGCTCTCCGGCCTCGGTATAGAGCCCCTTGCCGCGCTGGCGCAGCCAGAGCTCGAAGCTGTTGCCCTGCCCGCTGGTATCGGCGGTGGCATAGAAGCGGCGCCGCGGCGTGGCCTCCTTGAAGGCCGCGCAGGCCTCGGCGAAGGCCTCCCAGCTCGTGCCCATGCCCGGCGCTTCCATCCCGGCCTCTTCCCAGGCGGCGGCATCGACCAGCATGCCGAAGGCGTTCACCCCGACATTGGCGCCGTAGAGCTTGCCGTCGACCGAGCAGGAGTCGAGATTCGCCTTGCCGAAATCGCCGATTTGCAGCGCGCCGCCCAGGTACTCGTCCAGCGGGTGCAGCGTGCCGCGGCCGACATATTCGAAGAGATAGCGGTAATCCATCTGGATCAGGTCCGGCGCGTTGCCGCCCGCCACCTGGGTCGCCAGCCGGGTCCAGTAGTCGTCCCAGCCCATGTATTCGGTGGCCACCTCGACCATGTCGTCGCTGGCGGCCTCGAAGCCGCGGATCGCCTCGGTGGTGCGGCGGGCGCGCTCCTCGTTGCCCCACCAGACCATGCGGATCGGCGTTCCCGCCGCGCGGGCAGGTCCGAACCCCGCCGCCAGGGCAAGCCCCATCCCTCCGGCAAGCACGCTGCGCCGGTCGATCAATGCCTTCGTCATCCGGTGTCTCCTCCCTGGACGATTTCGGTGTCTCGCCCGCCGCCGTTCCGGTCTTTCTGCCGGATCGGCCGGGCCGGCGCCGCGCCCCTCACGCGCGGCTGCCTGGAGGAACGCTAGCAACCGGTTTTCTATTTATGAAATACAATTTTTCGGCCATCATATAAAACGTCTTTATAACAACGCGGGAGTCCGGTGATGGACAAGATGCTGGAACAGTTCCTGGCAATCGCCGAAGCCGGCAGTTTCCTCGCCGCTGCCGAGGTGCTGGCCGTGTCGCAGCCGGCGCTGAGCTACAACATCCGCAAGCTCGAGGACTCGCTCGAGGTGGTGCTCTTCGAGCGGACCTCGCGCGGGGTGCGGCTCACCGAGGCCGGCGAGATGCTCTACGAGAACGCGCTGATCATGCGCCGCCTCTACGGCAACGCCCTGGCGCGGATCGAGCGGCAGAAGGCCAAGGCCGAGCACGGCATCGCCATCGGCTCGGGCTATTCCTCTTGGGATCTGTTCCTGCGCGACATCGTCATGGAGCAGTTCCGCGCCCATCCCCAGGCGCCGATCCATGTCAGCCTCGGCACCGCGCTGCGCTGCATGTCCGAGCTGCTGGCCGGGGACATCTCGCTTTTCATCGGCAACCAGATCCCCGGCTTCGCCCATGCCAATGCGGTGGAGTTCCTGCCCGTCGGCATGTCCCAGGACGGCTATTTCGTCCGCGAGGGCCATCCGCTGCTCGGCCAGCCGCGCCGCGTGGCCGAGATCTTCCGCTGGCCGAGCGTGCTGGCCATGCCCTCGGAAACGCGGCTGAAGCGGCTTCTGGCCGAAGATGCCGAGACCCTGCCGGTGCTGCCCCAGGGCAGCTACGGCCATGCCTTCACCTCGAATTCGCTCGCCGTCTGCCTCGACTACCTGCAGGCGGCCGATGCGGTACTGACCCATTCGGTCCTGCTCGGTCCCTATCTGGAGCGCCAGGGCATCCGCCAGATCGAGACCCTGCCGGGCGAACCGCAGCGCGCCTGGCCGCTCGGCATCTATGTCATGGCCGAGTCGCTCGGCGATCCGAAAGTCGCCGAAATGGCCGCGCTGCTCTCCGGCAAGCTCCGCGCGCTCGGCCTGCCGCCGATGCGCTGAGCCTGAGGCGGTCCCGGTTCGCCGCGGGCCGTTCCCGGATGATCGACAGCTCCAGGGAAAGACACAAGGCGGGTCGATCGGAATGAGGGTCAGATCACGTCGGAAAGCCCTGCGGCACCAACCCAGCGGATGGTCGATCAGTGCTGGAGTCAAACCACCCGGGAACTGGTATCGATCGCATGACTGTCCGTGTTGAGTATCTTCGGCGTGCCGTATTTCTCCAGCGCCTCCTTGAGCGCCTCGACGCAGAACCCCGCGCCCATGGAACTCGACAAGCGCCAGCTCGGCACCGTCCGGCTGTGCCAATCCATGACGGCCACCAGGCAGAGAAAGCCCCCGGCGCATCGGAATGCAGCTGGTATCGGCACGCCAGACCTGGTTCGGCCGGGTGATGAGAAAGTCCTTCAGAAGACGGGCCTTGTGCGCCTTTGGTTCAAGCTCAATGGCGAATGGCATATCGGATGCTCGGGGTGCTTCCTGCTGGTCCTCGGGATGATGTCCCGAGAGGTGGTGTAGCTCACCGCGGGCCTCGCGCTTTCAAGCGGGCCGAGCTGGTCAGTCGCGCTGCGCCGCAGGCAGGCTGACATTGAGATCATCGCAGACGGGGGCGAGCGTTTCCAGCGTCAGGTAGCGGCCACGCTGGACGGTCCACTCCTCGGTCTGCTCCATCAGGATCGCGCCAACCAAGCGGCGGATGGAGGCCTCGGTGGGGAAGATGCCGACGACATCGGTGCGCCGCTTGATCTCGCCGTTCAGTCGCTCAATGGGGTTCGTGCTGTGAAGCTTCACGCGATGCTGGGCCGGG
>NZ_VATA01000080.1 GCF_005870025.1 Poseidonocella sp. HB161398 | reverse complement strand
ATCGCTCAACCAGAAAAGATCAGACATGGTCACCGCTCGTTTTCGAGCGGTGAATCACGAGCGCCCAACCAAATCAATGGGTCCTGAGCCTAGATCGCCCCCGCTTCGGAAAGCCGCGCGATCTCCTCCGCGGAATAGCCCAGCTCGCCCAGGATCGCGGCCGTGTCCGCGCCCGCCGGGCGCGGCGCGAAGGCATGGCGCGCGGGCGCGCCGTCGAGCAGGAACCCGGTCAGCGGCAGCACCGGACCGCCGGTTTCCGGCCGGGCGAAGCTTCCGCGGGCCGCGCGCTGGGGATCGGCCAGCGCCTCGGCGACGCTGCGCACCGGCGAGACCGGCACACGCGCAGCGCGAAGGATCCGCGCGATCTCGGCAATGCTGCGCGCGGCCACCATCGCCTCCAGCTCCGCCCGGTCGGCATCGCGGTGGCGCGCCGCCTCTTCGCGCGTGGCACGGACCAGATCCGGCCGCCCGAACGCCGCGAAGAGCCTTTGCTGCTGCGCCAGGTTGTTGGCCGCGATCGCCACCGGCCCGTCCTTGGCGCGGAAAAGGCCCTGCGCCACCCCGGGCAGCGCATGGCCCGTCGCCCTGGGTTCCGCCCCGCCATTGAGGTAGCCCGTCACCCCCGAGGCCATCAGGAGCGGCGCGACATCCGCCATCGCCAGGTCGATCTCCGCCCCCTCGCCGGTCCGCTCGCGCCGGAAGAGCGCCGCGGCGATGGCATAGGCCGCCATCATCCCGGTCGCGTAATCCACCGCCGGCACGCCCAGCCGCAAGGGCGAGGTCTTCGGCGTGCCGTTCATCGCCATCAGCCCCGAGGCCGCCTGCACGACCAGGTCGTAGCCCGTCTCGGGCCCGCGCGGCCCTTCCGCCCCGAAGGCCGAGATCGCGCAATGGATCAGCCGCGGGTTGTGCGCCCGCAGATCCGCCGCGCCGAGCCCCAGCGCCGCCAGCGCCCCGGGACGGAAGTTCTCGACGAAGACATCCGCCCCGGCGGCGAGCTGCAGCAGGATGGCGCGCCCGGCTGCCGTCTTGAGGTCCAGCGAGAGGCAGCGCTTGCCCGCGCCCTGGGTCTGGAAGGCGGTGCCGAGCCCTTCGGCATTCAGCGCCGGATCGGCGCCGGCAAAACGCGACTGGTCGGGATCTCCGGGCGCTTCGATCTTGATGACCTCGGCGCCCTGCATTGCCAGCTGGACCGTCGCGAAAGGCCCGGCCAGAACATGAGTCACGTCGAGCACCTTTATACCGCTGAAAACCTGCACCGGCCGAATCTCCTGTTTTTGTATTCAATATGGCTACAACTTCTCCGCCTTGATTTCATCATTTTGCCGAAGTTGGTATAAAATTTAATCATCACCGGCAAAAACCCGGATTTTTGGCTACAGAAATTTTGAATCGTGGACTCATGATCCCCGCGGATCTAGTCTTTGAATACAAATTGAAGAAAAATCCAACAGGAGTAGACTCGATGCGACCAATGCCGATGGCAGCGATCGGGACGGCGCTGGCGCTCTTTGCCGGAGCGGCCCTGGCCCAGGGAACGGGCGGAACCGCGATCTTCGTGCTGGGCAGCGACCCGTCCGGGCTGAACCGCAACCTCTCGACCAGCACCCCCGACGGGCTGGTCGCCTGCAAGGTCTACGAGGGGCTGGTAGACGTCACGCCCGAGGGCGACATCGTCCCCCGCCTGGCCGAGAGCTGGGAGATCAGCGAGGACGGGACGACCTACACCTTCCACCTCCGCGACGCGCGCTTCCATGACGGCACGCCCTTCACCTCGGCCGACGTGAAATACACCTACGAGGAGATCAGCGGCAAGTTCAGCTCGGTCTTCTCCGGCGCCGCGAAGGCGATCGAAAGCATCGACACCCCCGCCCCGGACGAGGTCGTGCTGCACCTGTCGAAGCCCTACGGGCCGCTCCTGCGCACGCTCAACTGCACCCAGGGCGCCGCGATCCTGCCGAAGCATCTCTACGAGGGCACCGACCCGGCGACGAACCCGGTGACCACCTCCGAGCCGGTCGGCACCGGCCCCTTCATGTTCGACGAATGGCGCCGCGGCCAGTATGTCAAGCTGGCGAAGAACCCCGACTACTGGGAGGAGGGCCTGCCCTATCTCGACGCGGTGATCGGCCAGGTGCTGCCGCAGGCCTCCTCGCGCACCCAGGCGCTGATGGCGGGCGAGGTCGACTACGTCAACTTCACCCTGCTGCCCTCGAATGACTACATGATGCTCGAGGGCAATCCGGGCTTCACGATGATCCCCTCGCCGGTCCCGGCGATCGACGTCATGCTGGCCAATACCCGCAATCCCGATCTCGCCGACCCCAAGGTGCGCCAGGCGATGATGATGGCGATCGACCGCAGCCAGCTGCTGGCCACGGCCTTCAACGGCATCGGTGCGGCGGCGACCATGCCCTTCACCAACCGCATGGGCTGGGCCGCGGATGCGGACACCGATTTCGACGCACTCTACCCCTATGACCCCGAGAAGGCGAATGCGCTGCTCGACGAGGCGGGCAAGGCGCGCGGCGCCGACGGCACCCGCTTCTCCCTCTCGGTGAAGTACTTCAGCACCGAAAGCGACTCGCAGCTCGAGGCGACGGCGCTGAAGGCGATGCTGCGCGAGGTCGGCATCGAGCTGGTGCTGGAGCCCGGCGAGCGGGTCAGCGTCATCCCGGCGGTCTTCACCAATTTCGACTACGACTTGGCGCTGGTGGCCTACAATTCCGGCGGCGACCCGGCGATCGGCCTGACCCGGATCTGGAGCAGCGCGACCGAGGGGCGGAATTTCGGCAACCCGACCGGCTATTCCAGCCCCGAGGTCGACGCGCTGTTCGAAGAGGGCCAGACCGCCACCGACCGCGCCACCCGCGGCAGGGCCTATGCCGAGGCGCAGCGCATCCTCGGCCGCGACCTGCCGGTGCTGACCCTGCACGAGCGCATCGCCCAGAGCGGCGTCTCCGCCAAGCTCCAGGGGCTCGAGGAGGAGTACTACCTGCCCTCCTTCCGCGCCGCCCGTTTCGCCGAATGATCCCGGTTCCGGCGGCCCCGCGGCTGCCGGAGCCCGCACGGGCGGCGCTCCGCCCATTCCCCGCCGGGAGCAGTCCCGGCCGGCCCGCAGCTCCGCGGGCGCTTCCAAGGAGATCCCCATGAAGGGCATCGTATTCACCGGCAACGAAACCACCGAACTGATGACGTTCCCCGATCCCGTGCCCGGACCGGACGAGGTGGTGCTGGAGATCAAGGCATCGGGCATGTGCGGCAGCGACCTCAACCTGTACCGCGGGCCCGAGGGGCTGCGGATGAAGATCGCCGCCGAGATCGGCTCCTCCTACCAGGGCGGCCCGGTCATCGCCGGGCACGAGCCCTGCGGCGTGGTGGTCGCCACCGGCGCCGGGGTCGATACCCGCAAGATCCCGGTCGGCCTGCGCGCCATGCAGCACCATTACGACGCCTGCGGCCATTGCGAGCACTGCAACGGCGGCTGGACCCAGCTCTGCCGCGAGCCGGGCGTGATGGAGAATTACGGCGCCACCCGGCATGGCGGCCACGCGCAGTACATGAAGGTGCCCGCCCATACCATCGTGCCGCTGCCCGAAGAGCTGTCCTTTAAGGCGGGCGCGACGATCTCCTGCGGCACCGGCACCGCCTGGGGCGCGCTCCAGCGGCTCGAGGTGAAGCCGGGCCAGAGCATTGCGATCTTCGGCCAGGGGCCGGTCGGGCTGTCGGCGACGCTGCTGGCGGCGCAGATGGGCGCGCGGGTGATCGCGCTCGACACCAATGCCGGCCGCCTGAAGGCCGCCGAGGGCTTCGGCGCGGCCGAGCTGCTGAACCCCGCGGAGCTCGAGGACACGGTGCAGGCGATCCGCGACCTGACCGGCGGGCTCGGCACCGATCTGGCGCTCGACGCCTCGGCCTCGCCGGTGGCGCGGCGGGACGCGGCGCGCTGCGTGCGGACCTGGGGCAAGGTCGCCTATGTCGGCATGGGCCGGGACGTGACCTTCGATGTCACCAACGACCTGATCCGCCGCCAGGTGACCGTCATGGGCTCCTGGACGATGTCGAAGGCCGGGCAGGCCGACTGCGCCGCCTTCATCGCCGAGCGCGGGCTCGATATCGACAGCGTCTTCACCCATGAATGGCAGCTGGAGGAGGCCGCGACCGCCTATTCGCTCTTCAGCCAGCAGAAGACCGGCAAAGCCGTCTTCCTGCTCTGACGGCCCGCCCTGCGCGTCCCGGAACCCGGGCCGCGCGCCCCGCCAGCCCTGCCGCCGCCCGCGCGGATGCGGCACCGCCCCTTTCCCGAAACGGACCTGCGCATGACAAGATTCATCCTCTCGCGCCTCGGCTATGCCATCCCCGTCGTGCTGGCGGTGCTGGTGACGAATTTCCTCCTCACCCGCCTGGTGCCCGGCGACCCGGTGACGGCGCTGATCGGCGACTTCCCGGCGCCGCCCGACTACGTCGCGCGGCTGCGCGCGGAATTCGGGCTCGACGAGTCGGTCTGGACCCAGCTCGGCCTCTACCTGCGCAACCTGGCGCAGGGCGAGCTGGGCTATTCCTTCTTCAACCGCCAGCCGGTGATCGACCTGATCGCCGAGCGCACGGTCAACACGCTGATCCTGATGGTGCCGGTGCTGGTGCTGTCCTCGGTGCTCGGCGTCCTTCTCGGCATGCTGGCCGCGGTGCAGAAGGTGCGCTGGATCGATGTCACGATCACCGCGCTCAGCCTCGGCGGCAAGTCGATCCCGATCTTCTGGTCGGGCCAGGTGCTGATCCTGCTGCTGGCCGTGCATTTCAAGCTGCTGCCCGCGCAGGGCATGCACTCGCTGCGCGGCGTCGAGCCGGGCTGGCCGGCCTTCGTCGACCTGGTGGAGCACTGGCTGATGCCCGGGCTGATCGCCACCGCCTTCAACATGGCCATCGTCGCCCGCGTGGCGCGGGTGAGCTTCAAGGAGGCGATGCTGGGCGACTACGTGACCACCGCCTCGGCCACCGGGCTGCCGCGCCGGACGATCCTCTTCGGCCATGTCCTGCCGAATGCGCTGATCCCCGTGGTCACCGTCATCGGCCACAACCTGACCAACCTGCTGACCGGCACGATCATGGTGGAGGCCGTCTTCGGCTGGCCCGGGATCGGCGAGCTCTTCATGTCCTCGATCGCCTCGCGCGACTACCCGGTGCTGCAGGGCATCTTCCTCGCGGTCGCGCTGGTGACCGTCCTTGCCAACCTTCTCACGGATATCCTCTATGCAGTCATCGATCCGCGCGTCCGCGACAGCTATGTCCGGGCCTGACCGCCGCCTGCGGAAGCTCCTCTCCTCGCCGCTGGCGCTGTTCAGCGGCGGCATCGTCATCCTGCTGCTGCTCTGCGCCGCGATCGGCCCGCTGATCTATGGCGGCCAGGCGCTGGAAATGTCCGCCGACCGGCTGGCCGGGCCCTCGGCGCAGGACTGGCTCGGTACCGACGAGCTCGGCCGCTCGGTTCTCGTGCAGATGATCCTCGGCAGCCGCACCTCGCTGTTCGTCGGGCTGGCCGCGGCGGTCTCCGCCACGGTGGCCGGCGCTCTGATCGGCGCCGTCTCGGGCTTCGGCGGGCGCGGGCTGGACAATTTCGTCATGCGGATCACCGAGATCTTCCAGGTGATGCCCTCCTTCGTGCTGGCGGCGGTGATCGTCGCGCTCTGGGGGCCGGGCATGGGCAAGATCGTGCTGGTGATCGCGCTGCTCTCCTGGCCGCAGACCGCGCGGATGATGCGCGGCGAGGTGCTGCGCATCCGCTCGCTCGACTACGTGGCGGCGGCGCAGTGCCTGGGCATGCGCCCCTGGGAGGTGCTTTGGCGCGAGGTCGTGCCGAATGCCATCGCCCCGGTCATCACGCTGGGCACGCTGATCGTCGGCCAGGCGATCCTGCTGGAGGCCGGGCTGGCCTTCTTCGGCCTCGGCAGCCCGGATGTCGCCAGCTGGGGCAAGATGCTGAATTCCGGCCAGCGGTTCTTCTACCAGGCCTGGTGGCTCTCGGTCTTCCCCGGCGTGGCGATCTTCGTCACCGTGCTGGCCTTCAACCTGGCGGGCGACAAGCTGGCCGAAGTCTTCAACCCGCGCTCGGAGCACTGACATGGCCACGCCCCTTCTCTCGATCTCGAACCTGTCGGTCAGCTTCGGCGGCGGCGCGGCCCCGGTGCGGGCGGTCAACGGCGTGTCGCTGTCGATCGCGCCGGGGGCGGCGGTGGCCGTCGTCGGCGAAAGCGGCTCGGGCAAGTCGACGCTGGCGCGCACCATCCTCGACCTTCTGCCCGCCGCCGGGCGGCCGCAGGTCGAGGGCCGCTTCGCCTTCGACGGGCAGGACTGCGACGCGGCCCGGCGGCGCAGCCTGCGCGGCCGCGAGGTGGCGATGGTGTTCCAGGATCCGCTGAGCTATCTCGACCCGCTGATGCGCGTCGGCCGCCAGATCGCCGAGGTGCTGGCGGTGCACGAGCCCGCCGCCGCCCCGGACCGGGTGGACGAACTGCTCGCCCAGGTGCAGCTGAAGCCCGGCATCGCCGCGGCCTTTCCGCACGAGCTGTCGGGCGGCATGCGCCAGCGGGTGATGATCGCCATGGCGCTGGCCTGCGGCGCGCGGCTCTTGATCGCCGACGAACCGACCACCGCGCTCGATGTCACCACCCAGGCCGAGATCCTGGCACTGATCTCGAAGCTGCGCGCCGAGACCGGCATGGCGCTCCTGCTGATCAGCCACGACCTGGGCGTGGTCTCGACCATGTGCGACGAGGTGCATGTGATGTATCGCGGCAAGGTGATCGAGGCCGGTCCGGTGGCGCAGGTCTTCGCCCATGCCGAGCATGACTACACCCGCAGCCTGATCGCGGCGGGCTCGGCGCGCAACGCCCCGGCCGGGCTGGCGGCGGACCCGGCCGAGCCGCCGGTGCTGAAGCTCGAGGGCATCCGCAAGAGCTATGGCAAGGGTCCCCACGCGGTCGAGGTGCTGCGCGGCAGCGGCATCGAGCTGCGCCGGGGCGAGACCCTGGCGCTGGTCGGCGAAAGCGGCTCGGGCAAGTCGACGCTGGCCAAGGTGGCGCTGTCGCTGGTGCGCCCCGATGCCGGCCGGCTGGAGCTGATGGGGCGCGACCTGCTGGCGATGTCCCCCGACGCGCTGCGCCGCGCCCGCACGGCGATGTACCCGGTCTTCCAGGACAGCTCCGAGGCGTTCAACCCGCGCCGTCCGGTCCTCGGCATCCTCGGCCAGGCGCTGGCCGTGGCGGGCGTGCCCCAGGCCGAACGCGAGGCACGCGCCATCGAGGTGCTGGAGCAGGTGCATCTGAGCCCGGGCGCCGCCTTCCTCCACCGCTACGCGCACGAGATGTCGGGCGGCCAGCGGCAGCGCCTGGCGATTGCCCGGGCGCTGGCCACGGGGGCGGAGGTGCTGGTCGCCGACGAGCCGCTCTCGGGCGCCGATGTCTCTATCCGCGACCGGGTCGTGGCGCTGCTGCGCGAGCTGCAGGCCCAGCGGCAGCTCGCCATCCTCTTCATCACCCATGACATCTGGCTGGCGCGCAGCTTCGCGCATCGCGTCGCGGTGATGTACAAGGGCGAGATCGTCGAGGAGGGCCCGGCGGGCGAGATCATCGACGCGCCGCGCCACCCCTATACGCAGCGGCTGGTCAGCGCCGCGCCGGTGGTGCGAGAGACCGGCCCGGCCGTGCCGGCCTGACCTTCCCTCCCGTCCCGGCCCCGGGGCGGGAGCTCAGATCGCCTGCGGCGCGAAATCCGCCGCCGCCACCGGCATTACCCCCTGCAGCAGCGCCACGGATTTCTCCAGCCCTTCGAGCGAGTTCAGGAGCACGTCCTCGTGCTCGATCGACAGCCAGCCGTCATAGCCCGCCATCTTCAGCCGGTAGCAGAACTGCCGCCACCATTGCTCGCCATGGCCGAAGCCCAGCGTGATATAGCTCCAGCTGCGCGCCGGGATGTCCATCAGCGATCCGGTCTCCAGCAGCGAGCCCACCGCCTGCACCGGCGCATTCAGGAACGTGTCCTTGGCATGGACATGGTAGATCGCGCCGCCGAGCGCCTCTGCCGCGGCCAGCGGATCGGCCCCCATCCAGAAGAGATGCGAAGGATCGAGATTGGCGCCGATCACCGGCCCGACGGCCTCGCGCAGCCTCAGGAGCGTCGGCACGTTGTAGACGCACTGGCTGCCATGCAGCTCCAGCGCGATCTGGCCGACGCCGCACTCCGCCGCCAGCGCGGCGATCCGGGTCCAGTAGGGCACCAGCTTCTCCTCCCACTGGTAGCGCAGGATCTCCTGCGTCTCGGGCGGCCAGGAGGCCACCACCCAGTTCGGCATCAGGTCGCCCTCGCGGCCCGCGGGCAGGCCCGACATGGTGCAGACCTTGCCGATCCCCATTTCGCCTGCCAGCCGGATCGTGTCCTCGAGGCAGGCCCCCTGCTGCGGCTGGGTCGGGTGCAGCGGGTTGCCATTGGCATTGAGCGAGATGATCTCCAGCCCGCGATCCGCCATCTGCCGGGCGACGTCCTTCTGCGCTGCCTTGCAGCCCAGCAGGCCCTTCAGGTCGAGATGCGGCGCGGTCGACCAGCCGCCGGTATTGATCTCGAGCCCCGAGACGCCCAGGCGCTGCGCGTGCTCCAGCACCTCGGAGAAGCCGAGGCTGCCGAGGCTGTCGGTGACGAAGCCTAGTTTCATGCGATGTTCCTTCAGGAATAGAAGTCGGGTTTCGCCATCATCGCGACGGCGGCGCGCTGCCCGGAGCGCAGCGCCGCCACCCCGGCCTCGCCCGCGACCGCGGCGGCATAGCCGTCCCAGGCGCTGGCGGCGATCTCCGAGGGCCGGCCGGTCGCGGCGAAATCGAGGAAGGCGCGGTTCTGCAGCCGGTAGGCCTCGGCATAGCGGCGGCGCCAGTCGGCGGCATAGCGTTCGGCATGGGCCAGCTGGCTGTTGTAGGTCGCGTAGACCGGCGCGCTCATCATCACGCTGCCCGCCTCGCCGACCAGCTCGCCGCGCACGTCGTAGCCATAGGCGGCGTTGTTGTTGATCTCGATCGTGGCGAGCTGCCCGTCCGCGGTCTCCAGCACCATGACGACCGGCGCCACCATGTCGTCCGAGCGCTCCGGCTGGAAAGCCGAGACCGAGACATAATCGGTGCCGAGGACGAAGCGGATCACGTCGAATTCGTGCGAGGCCGAGTTGGTGATCGCCATCGGCCCGGTGAACCAGCTGCCGGGGCTGTCCACGTTGCGGTGGAAATTGTGCATCATCAGCGCCCGGCCGATGCCGCCCGGGCCGCGCGCGGCCCTCATCTCGGCATAGGAGGGATCGAAGCGGCGCATGAAGCCGAGCTGCACCAGCCGCCGCCCGGCCGCCATCTCCGCCTCCATCACCTCGACGCAGGCGGCGGGCGAGGACGAGAGCGGCTTCTCGCAGAGCACCGGCTTGCCGGCGGCGATGCAGGCGAGGCTCAGCGGCGCATGGGTCTCGTCGGGGCTGGCGATCAGCACCGCGTCCACGTCCTTCCGCGCGATCACCGCCTCCGGATCCGTGGCCATGTCCGCGGCGCCATGCGCCTCCGCCACGGCCTTCGCGCGCTCCGCGGAGGCGTCGCAGATCACCTGCAGCGCGGCGCCCGGCAGCTCTTCGGCGACGATCCTGGCATGGTCGGCGCCCATGATCCCGGCGCCGATGATGGCAAGTCTGAGTGTCATGTCGGGGTCTTTCTAGCGTTTGAGGGCCCAGGCGCGCAGCTTGCGGTCGCCGAGGGCGGCAAGGACGACGATCAGCCCGAGGAGCAGCATGAACCATTGCGGGCGCACGCCCATCACCACGAGGTAGGACTGGATGGAGCTGAGCACGAAGGCCCCCATGACGGCGCCGGCCAGCGAGATCCGCCCGCCCGCCAGAAGGCAGCCGCCGAGCACGCAGGAGGCGATCGCCTGCAGCTCCATCAGCCGGCCCATGGAGCCGTCGGCAAAGCCGAGCTTGCCGGCCTCGAGCGTGCCGCCCAATGCGGCGAGCGCGCCGCAGAGGATGAAGGCGCGGAGCTTCACCCGGTCGACGCGGACGCCGCGGGAATGGGCCGAGGCCGCGGAGCCTCCGACCGCCAGCAGCCGGTTGCCGAAGGGCATCAGCTTCAGCATCGCGGTCAGCACGACCAGCGCCGCCGCCAGCCAGAAGACGCCGGTATTGAACATGCCGACGCTGTCGCCGCCGAAGGCCGTGTACATGACGCCCGAGCGCATCTTGTAGGGCACGGAGAAGCTGAACCCGTCGGTCAGCGCGATAGCGATGCCGCGGAAGATCATCAGGCTGCCCAGCGTGATGATCAGCGACGGCGTCCCCGTCCGCGTCACCAGAAGCCCGTTGAAGGCGCCGATGGCGGCGCCGACGGCGACCGAGGCCAGCGCGGCCAGCGGCGGGTCGATCTGCTGCACCAGCGCCAGGTAGGTCAGCGCCCCCATGCCGAAGGTCGAGCCGACGGAGATGTCGATTTCCCCGGTGCCGATCACCAGCGCCACGCCGAGCGACATCAGCCCGAGCGTCGCGGTGACCTGCAGGATCGTCCCTATGTTGTAGGCATTGGCCCAGCGGCCGTCCGAGGTCGCCGAGAAGACGAGGATCAGCAGGGCGGCGATCAGGAAGATGCCGATCTCGGCATGGCGGCTGACGGTCTTCTTGAAGCCCTCGACGGACATCGCCCTCCCTTTCGGCGGTTCGCGGCGCGGCTTGGCGCCCGCGGCGGCTGCGGCGACCATTACGCGGCCCCCCGCTTCTCGACCTTGCGGCCGCCCTGGCGGATCACCTCCTCCAGCTCCTCGGCGGTCATGTCGGTGGTCTTGGCATCGGCGACCTTCTCGCCGTTCTCCATGATGACGATCCGGTCGGCGAGCTTGTGGACCTGGAAGATGTCATGGGTGATGTAGATCACCAGCAGCCCCTGCTCCTTCAGCTGGACGGCCAGCTCGTTGACATGCTCGCGCTCGCGCACGGAGAGGTGGTTGGTCGGCTCGTCCATGATGACGACGCGGTTCATGAACTCCACCGCGCGGCCGATCTTGACCGACTGCCGCTCGCCGCCCGAGAGGCGCTCCACCTCGTCATCGGCGCTGACATTGTCGCGCAGGCCGAATTCGCGGATCACCTTGCGGCTCTCGCCGCGCATCTTGGCGAAGTCGAGGAACGGGATGCCGAGGATCTTCTTCACCGGCTCGCGGCCGAGATAGAAGTTCCGCGCGATCGAGAGGTTGTCGCAGAGCCCCACCGACTGCTGGATCGTCTCGATGCCGTTGTCGATGGCGAGCTTGGGGTGGAACTCCTTCACCCGGGCGCCGTCGAACCAGACCTCGCCCTTGGTCGGCTTGTGGATGCCGCAGAGCACGCGGATCAGCGTGGTCTTGCCCGCGCCGTTGTCGCCGACGAGCCCGACCAGCTCGCCCGCGTCGAAATCGACCGAGACGTCCTTCAGCGCGTGGAAGGCGCCGAAATAGAGGTCCAGGTTCTTCACCGAAATCAGGGGATGTGCCATGGCGTCCTTCCTCCCTCAGACGCTGTGCCCGGCCATGCGGGCGAGTTTCTGGTTGAAGATGACGGCCACGATCAGGACGACACCCACGAAGGTGATGAACCACGAGCTCGGCGCGCCGAGGGCGATCAGCTCGTAGCGGAAGCTGGTGATGATGAAGGCGCCGAGCACCGCGCCGGTCAGCGAGCCGCGCCCGCCCGACAGCAGGCAGCCGCCGATCACCGCGGCCGAGATCGCCTCCAGCTCCATCAGGTCGCCGATGGTGACATGGGTCTGCGGCTGGTCGGCCAGCGTCAGGATCCCGGCGAAGCCCGCCAGCACTGAGCAGAGCATGAAGGTGACGATCTTCACCCGCCCGGTCAGCACGCCGCGGCTGTCGGCGCTTTCCGCGCTGCCGCCCGTGGCCAGAACGTGGTTGCCGAAGCGCGTCGCCCAGAGCACCAGGTTCAGCATCGCGGCCACGGCCAGCATCCAGAAGACCGCGGCCTCCAGGCCGAGGATCTCGCCGCCGAAGAGCCGGGTGACAAAGGCGTTGCGCGCCTCTTCGGGGAAGGCCTTCACCGAGCCGCCGGTCCAGACATAGATGATGCCGCGCACGGTGAAGAGCCCGCCCAGCGTGACGATCATCGAGGGCAGCCCGCCGCGGACCACGGCATAGCCCTGCAGCACCCCGATGGCGGCGGCGATCATGAGCGCGGCGAGGATGGCCCCCGCGACGCCGAGCGCGGGCTGCAGCATGATGAAGGCGATGCCCGCCAGCCCGTAGACCGAGCCGACCGACAGGTCGATCTCCTTCGTCATGATGACCAGCGCCTGGCCCATGGCGAGGATGCCGAGGATGGCGGTGTAGTGGATCACGTTCGACATGGTCTGGGCGGTCCACCAGCCCGAGGCGTCGATCAGCGAGAAGACGGCCAGCATCAGGACGACGCCGATCACGGCGCCGAACCCCTGGCCCTTGACGAGATGTTTCATAGCAGGTCCTGGCTTTGGCGGTAAGGGCAGACCGCCCCGGGGGAAGAGGCCGGGACGGTCCGGTTCAGGGCGCCCCGCGCAGGGCGGGCCGCTCTGGCGGGAGCCTTACCAGGTGTTCTGCTCGTCATAGACATCGCCGAAGACCTTGCGGACCATGGTCTCCCAGTGGTCGATCGCGTCGGCGGTGATGACCGTCGGGCCGGTGAGGATGTCGGACTGGGGGGTGTAGCCCAGCTCGTGGTACCAGTAGAGCCACTCCATCGGCGCATAGCCCTGCAGCCAGAAGCCCTGGCTCGAGGAGGCCAGCACATGGCCCGCCTTGATCCCTTCGAGCGCGGCCGGAGAGGCGTCGACGGTGATGATCGTCATCCCCTTGTCGTCGACATCGGGGTCGAGCCCCATGTCATTGGCCACGCCCCAGGCCCAGGGCGCCGACCAGGGCGCGACGGTGAAGATGTAGTTGGTGTCGGGATTGGCCTGCAGGTAGGACTGCATCGTGTTGCGCGCCGTTGCCGGTTCCGCGCCGATGAACAGCTCCTCGAACTCGGCGCCCGCCGCCTCCATGACCTCCTTCATGCCGGCGCAGCGCGCCTTCAGCCCCTGGTGGGCGCTGTCATGGCTGGCGCAGACGACGCGTTCGGGCATCGGGATCTCGCCCGCCTCGGCCTGTTCCAGCGCGTATTTGCCCAGCTCCTGCCCGGTCAGGTACTCGTCGCCGCCGACATAGGTCAGATAGGGGATGCGCTCGTCCTTCGGCCGCGGATCGGCGATGTTGAAGGCGACGACCGGGATGCCGGACTCGATGGCCTTGCGCAGCGGGCCCTCCAGCGCGTCGGAAGAGACGATCGGCACCGCGATCCCGTCGGGCCGCGTGGCGATCGCCTGTTCCAGCAGCCGCACGAGCTCCTGGATGGAATACTGGTTGGTGGAGATGTACTCGGTCTGGACGTTCGGATAGCGCTTGGTGAACTCGTCCATCGACAGCGTCAGCCAGGCCATGTTCGGGTCGTTCGAGCCGATATGCGACACCATCACGAAACGGTAGCTGTCATCGCTTTCCTGCGCCGCGGCCAGGCTGCCGGACAGCGCCGTGGTCGCCAGGACGGCTGCCGCCGCCAGCGGTTTTGCAATTTTCATTGTTTCCTCCTCCAAGGTCGTGCAATTATCGTTGCAGAATGGAGGCCGGTCGGAAAGAGGGTTGAGCCGGAATTCCTGATGTGCTTCCCATCAATTTGTGCTGCAGCCGCGAGAAATGGCGCCTTTCGCAGCAATTGACGGCGTGTCTGATCAGTGGATGATGGGTAGGCCATCAATTCCGGGAGCCTGCCATGACCAGCGAGAATGCCCGCCCGGGCTGGAAGACGCCGACCATCCAGGCCATTGCCGATGTCGCGGGGGTCGGCCCCGCCACGGTCGACCGGGTGCTAAACAACCGCGAGGGCGTCCGCGCGAAGACCCGCCAGCGGGTGCTCGCCGCGCTCGAGAAGCTCCGCGACGAGGCCGGGGCCCCGGCCGCCAGGTTGGAGCTGCGGCTGTTCTGCGATTCCGGCGAGAGCTTCAACGCCGCGATGCAGGCCGCGGTCGCTGCCGCCAATGGCCGGCTGCCGGGCATCTTCATCCGCGACCATTACGAGCGCACAAGCCAGACCGACCCGATGGCGCTGGCCCGCGAGATCGCCGAGCATGGCGCCGCGGCGCAGGGCGCCATCGTCATCGCCCGCGAGCATCCGGCGATCAACCGCGCCATCCGCAAGCTGGAAAGCTGCGGCGTGCCGGTGGTCTGCCTGACCAGCGACCTGCCCTCGTCGCGCCGCAGCGCCTATATCGGCAATGACCAGTACGCCGCGGGCTCCGTCGCCGGTCTGCTGATCGGCAGCGCGCTGGAAAAGCGCGAGGGGCAGCGGATCCTGCTGGTCATGAGCGAGCCCTTCCGCTGCCAGCAGGAGCGCGAGATGGGCTTCCGCCGGGCTCTGCGCAACGACTTCCCCTATCTCAGGATCGAGGAGCGGGTCATCGTCGACGACGATCCGGACAATTCCTGGGCCCATGTCCGCCAGTATATCGACACCGCCGGGCCGCCCGCGGCGATCTACAATGTCGCCGGCGCCAATCGCGGCGTCGCCCGCGCGCTGAAGGATATCGGCCGCGCCGAGGAGACGATGTTCGTCGGCCACGAGCTGACCCGCAACTCCCGCATCCTGCTGGAGGAGAAGGTGATGGACTATGTCATCTCGCATGACGTCGCCGCCGAGGTGGCCAGTGCCGCGGGCTGGATCCGCGACTGGCACCAGGGGCTGCGGACCGAGCCGCCCTTCACCCCGATCCTGCTGCACACGCGCTACAATTGCGGCTTGTGACCGCGGCGGAGTCAGCCGTTCCGCCCGCCAAGGATCTCCGCCAGCGCGGCGCAGAGCGCGTCGATCTCCGCTTCGGTGGTGAGATAGGAGACGGTGGCGCGGGCCACCCCGTCGAGCCCGCGCGCCGCCATGTCGAGCGGGGTATAGGCCGGGCCGTTCGCGCCGATGGCGATGCCGCGCGCCGCCAGCCGGTCGCGCAGCGCCGCGGGCGGCAGGGCCCCGGCGCGGAAGGCCACGAGCCCCGACAGCTCCGGCCCGCCCCGGTCGAGAAGCGCGATCCCCGGCAGCGCGCCGAGCCGCGCCCGCAAGAGCCCCGCCATGCCGGCGACCCGCGCCCGGATGCGCGCCGTCCCGAGCTCCGTCGCCAGTTCCAGCGCCGCGGCCAGCCCGGCCATCAGCACGGCAGAGACCTCGGCGCCCTCGAAGCGCCGGGCATCCTCGCGCGGCACGGCCACGCCCCCGGCGATCGGCGCCGATCCGGTATCGGCCCAGGGCGGGACGAGCCCGGCGGCAAAGCCCTGCCGCAGATAGAGCAGCGCCGTGCCGCGCGGCCCGCGCAGGTGCTTGCGCGCGGTCCCGGCCAGCATGTCGCAGCCGATCTCGCCGACATCGACCGGCAGCTGCCCCAGCGCCTGGGCCGCATCGACGAGGAAAGGGACCCCGGCGGCGCGGGCGATCCGGCCGATCCCCGCCGCGTCGTCGATCAGCCCGCCATTGCAGGGCAGCCAGGTCAGGCAGATCAGCCGCACCCGGCCGTCGATCTGCGCGGCCAGCGCCTCCAGATCGGCGCGGCCGTCCTCGCCTGCCGGGATCTGCGCGATCTGTGCCCCGCAACGCGCGGCCAGCAGCTGCAGCGTCGCCAGGTTGCCGCCCCATTCCTGTCGCGAGACCAGGATCCGGTCGCCCGCGGCGAAGGGCGGCAGCGAGGCGACCGCCATTCCCCAGGCCGCGCCGCCGCCCGGGGCGATTGCGATCTCCGCCGCCGAACAGCCGAGCAGCCCCGCCGCCAGGCTCCGCGCCCGCTCCCGCGCCGCCGCGCCCTCCGCCGCGGCCTCCATCGGGCCCTCTGCCGCCTCGCGCTCCATCTGACGGGCCATCGCCTCGAGCACGGAGGCGGGCGGCAGGCCGGCGCCCGCCTGGTTGAAATGGACGAGTTTTGCGCAGGCGGGCGTCGCGGCGCGCAGGGCGGCGATGTCGAGCGGCGCGGTCATGGCTGCACCAGCGCGACCGTGGCTTCGATCTCGACGCAGGCGCCGCCGGGCAGCGCGGCGACGCCGACCGCCGCGCGGGCATGGCGCCCGGCCGGGCCGAAGACCGCGGCGATCAGATCCGAGGCGGCGTCGGCGACGAAGGGCTGGCGGGTGAAATCCGGCGCGGAGGCGACGAAGACGCCGAGCCGGACGACCTGGGCGACGGCCGCGATCTCGCCCCCGGTCGCCGCGGCGATCTGCGCGAGGACGTTGAGCGCGGAGACCTCGGCGGCCGCCCGGCCCTCTTCCGCGGTGGCGCTGCCGCCGACCGTGCCGGCCAGCATCTCGCCAGAGGGCAGCCGGCTGACCTGGCCCGAAATGACCAGGAGCCCGCCCATCCGCTGATAGGCGACGTAATTGGCCGCGGGCGCGGGCGCCTCCGGCAGGCGGTGGCCGAGCCCGGCGAGTTTTTCGGCGATCGACATGGCACGCTCCCTGGTGATGCGCCTCCGGGATAGGCGCCCCGGTGCAGCGGCGCCAATTCAAACTGGCGGAGTTGCAATCTATCTGGTGAATGGCATGCTGGCGGCCAGACACATCCGCCCGGAGACCGGCCCTGCGATCCTCCCCGACCCTGCCCCCGCTCGACTCGCTGCGCGCCTTCCTCGCGGTCGCGCGCCGCGGCGGCTTCGGCAAGGCGGGCGAGGAGCTGCTGATCTCGCAGAGCACGGTCAGCCACCATATCCGCAAGCTCGAGGAGATGCTCGGCCGGCCGCTCTTCCACCGCCATGCGAAGTCTGTCTCGCTGACCGCAGACGGCGCGCGGCTTCTCGAGGCGGCGGAGCGGGGCTTTGCGCTGATCGAGGCGGCCGCGGCGGAGATCCGGCGGCCGGAGACGGCGGGGCCGCTGCGGGTCAGCCTGCTGCCCTCCTTCGCCGCCAACTGGCTAATCGCCCGGCTGGGCCGCTTCCGCGACGCGCCCGGCGGAGCGGAGGTGCAGCTCGATCCGACGCTGGATCTGGCCGGGATCGACGAGGGCGAGGCCGATCTGGCGATCCGCTATGGCGCGCGGCCCGAAGGGCGCGGGGTGCGGCTCCTCTTCGCCGAGGCGCTCTGCCCGGCGGCGGCGCCGGGCTATGCCGGGCCCGCGATCCGGGAGCCGCGCGACGTGCTCGCGCATCCGCTGCTCGACAGCCGCGGCAGCCGCGACTGGCGGATCTGGTTCGAGGCCCAGGGGCTCGACCTCGCGGAGGGGCGGTTCTTCCAGCTGAAGGACTACAATCTGGTGCTCGAGGCGATGGCCTCGGGCCAGGGGATCGGCATGGCGCGGATGCGGCTGATCGGCGAGCAGATCGCGGCGGGGCGGGTGCGGCCCTGCCTTGCCGGGGCGGTCTCGACGGAGGAGGCGGCGCATTGGCTGATCCTGCCCGGAAGCGGCGCGCGCCACCCGGCGGCGGCGGCTTTCGCCGACTGGATCCTCGCGGAGACCGCAGGGCAGCGCGGCTGAGCCGGGGAGGCGCCGGATCGGGTCCGGCGCGGGACGGCGCCCGGATCAGTCCGCGGGATAGGCGCCGGCGCCGAGCGCCACCTGCCCCGTCGCCCATTCCACCGCCAGGTTGCGCACCGAGCCCGCCAGGCTGAGCCGGGCATTGGCCAGCGTCTGCTCGTCGTCGATCAGGTCGCCGAGCTCGAGCGAGCCCAGCTCGTAGGCGCGGCGCGACATCGCCGCGGCCTCCGTGTAGGAGGCGACCGAGGTCTCGCGCAGCGCGGCCTCCCGGCGCAGGCGCAGCCATTTGCTTTCGGCGGCCTGCACGTCCTCGACCGCGCCGAGAATGGCGGCGCGCCAGTCGAGCTCGGCCTGCTTCGCCTGCGAGATCGCCTGGTCGCGATTGGCCCGCAGCCGCGGCTGCGACAGCACCGGCAGCGAGAGCGACGGGCCGAAGCTCCAGCTGGTGCCCGAGGAGTCGACCACCGAGCCCGAGAGCGTGATCGAGGGCAGGAGCTCGGCCTCGGCGACGCCGATATCGGCGGTGGCGGCGACCAGCGCCTGCTCGGCCGCGCGCACATCGGGGCGGTTGCGCAGAAGCTCGGCGGGGACGCCCGCCGAGAGCCCGCCGCGTGCCCGGGGCTGCGCCGCGCCGGGCTCCATCTGCCGGATCAGCGGCTCGGACGGCTCGCCGAGCAGCGTGGCGATGGCGTAGATCTGCGTCAGGAAGCTCGATTCCAGCCCGGGAAGCTCGGCCTCGGCGCCGTTCAGCGAGGCCTCCGCCTGGATCTGGTCGTAGCGCGTCGCCGAGCCCGCGTCGACCTTGGCCCGCGTCATCGCCAGCGTCTCGCGGCGCAGCGCGATGTCCTGCCGGGTCAGCGCCAGCGACTCCTGGTAGTAGCGCGCGTCGATATAGGCGCCGGCCAGCGCCGAGAGATAGGCCAGCCGCACCGTGCCCTCGTCGGCCTTCGCCGCTGCCAGATCGGCCGCCGCCGACTGCGCGCCGCGCCGGATGCCGCCGAAGAGATCGAGCGCGAGGCTCGCCGAGAGCGAGCCGCTGCCGGTGTCGCTGACGGCAAGCCCGTCGCCGCCCGAGCGGGTATAGGAGCCCCCCGCATCGCCCGAGACCGCCGCCGCCCCGCCGGTCGCGCGCAGCGCCGCCTCGGAGGCGCGGATCCGCTCCAGCGCGCCGGCGATGTCGAGATTCTGCTTCAGCCCGCGGGCCACGAGCTGGTCGAGCATCGCGTCGTCGTAGGATTCCCACCACTTGCGCGCCGCCACCTCGCCGATCGGACTGCTGCCGCCCTCGGCATAGCCCGCGGGCAGGGCGACCTCGGGGCGGACATAGTCCGGCCCGACGGGCGCGCAGCCGGCGGCGAGAAGGGCGAGGCAGATCAGGGAGGATCTCATGGCGGACTCCGGTCGGACGCAGGGAAGGAGGAGGATCGCGGGGCGCACCGGTCAGTCCCGGCTCAGCGCGGCCACCGGGTCGAGCCGGGCGGCGGAGCGGGCGGGCAGGTAGCCGAAGGTGATGCCGATCGCGGTGGAGGAGAGGAAGGCGGCGGCGACCGAGAGCATCGAGAAGCTCAGCCGCAGATCCGAGGCCAGCGCCGCGGCCGCGTAGCCGCCGCCGAAAGCCAGCGCGATGCCGAGGAGCCCGCCGACGAGGCAGACCAGCACCGCCTCGATCAGGAACTGCGCGACGATGTCGGAGCGCCGCGCGCCGATGGCGATGCGCACGCCGATCTCGCGCGTGCGCTCGGTCACCGAGACCAGCATGATGTTCATCACGCCGATGCCGCCCACCACCAGCGAGATCACCGCGATCGCCGCGATCAGCAGCGTCATGGTGCGGGTGGTCGAGGTCAGCGTCTCGCGGATCGTGTCGCTGTTCTGCAGGAAGAAGTCCTGGGTGCCGTGGCGCTGCAGCAGGAGCGCGGTGATCGCCTCCTGCGCGCGGGCCATGTCATAGCCGTCGGCGACCTGCACGGTGATGCTGTCGAGATAGCGCTGCCCCGAGACCCGGCCCATGACGGTGGTGTAGGGCAGCCAGACATTGAGCGACTCGGGGCCGAAGCTGGCGCCCGAGGCGCGCACCACGCCGATGATGCGCACCGGCACATTGCCCAGCCGCAGGGTCTGGCCGACCGGGCTGGCGCCGTCGCCGAAGAAGGTTTCGGCGGTGTCCTCGTCGATCACCGCCGCCTGGCTGAGCCCGGTGATGTCCGAGGCATCGAACAGGCTGCCCGAGACGGTCTCGTAGGAGCGCAGGCGGAAGAAGTCGTTGTTCACGCCGCTGATCGAGACCGTCGCCTCGGTGCTGCCGCGGCTGCCGGTGGCGCTTGCCGAGACCGCGGGCGAGACGCCGAGCGCATAGTCCTCGGCGGCGATCGCCTTGGCGTCGGAGGCCACCAGCGTCTGGATCCGCGCGGCATGGCGGGCGCCGAAGCCCGCGCCCGCGCGCACGGTGATGGTGTTGGTGCCGAGCGAGGAGATGTTCTCCAGCACCTTCTCCTGGCTTCCCGCGCCAAGCGCAACGACCAGCACCACCGAAGCGATGCCGATGATGATCCCCAGCATGGTCAGGAAACTGCGCATCCGGTGGGCGATCATCGCCCCGAGCGCCATCCGCGCAGCCTCGCCCATCCGCATTAGCCCGGCCAGCGCGGCGCGGCGGCGCGGCTCCGGCGCGGCGGCGGCGGCAGGCCCGGCGGCCGGGCCGCTATCGGCGGTGATCCGGCCGTCGCTGATCTCGATCGTGCGATGGGCATGGGCGGCGACCTTCGGGTCATGGGTCACCATGATGATCGTGTGGCCCTGCCGGTTCAGCTCCAGGAGCAGCGCCATCAGCTCCTCGCCGCTCTTGGTGTCGAGCGCGCCGGTGGGCTCGTCGGCCAGGATCACCTCGCCGCCATTCATCAGCGCCCGCGCCACCGAGACCCGCTGCTGCTGCCCGCCCGAAAGCTCGGAGGGCCGGTGGTCGAGCCGCGTGCCGAGCCCGAGCCGCGCCAGCAGGTCCCGCGCGCGCGACCGCCGCGCCTCGCGCGGCTCGCCGGCATAGATCGCGGGCACCTCGACATTTCCGACCGCGTCGAGATCGCCGAGCAGCTGGTAGCGCTGGAAGATGAAGCCGAAATGCTCGCGCCGCAGCCGGGCCTGCGCCTCGGCCCCGAGCGCGCCGACATCCTGGCCGCGGAACAGGTAGCGCCCGCCCGAGGGCCGGTCGAGGCAGCCCAGGATGTTCATCAGCGTGGTCTTGCCCGAGCCCGAGCTGCCGATGATCGCCACCAGCTCGCCGGGAAAGATGTCGAGATCGACGCCGTGGAGGACGCGGACGGTCTCGCGCCCGGCCTCGAAGCTGCGGGAGACGTCCCGCACCGAGATCAGCGGTTCCTGCATCTGGGTCGCTCCGGCTCAGAACATCGGCGGCGGGCGCATCCGGCCGCCGCTCTGGCTCGCGGCCGCGGGCGCCGCCAGCTGGCTGCCGGTCACGACCATCTCGCCCTCTTCCAGCCCGTCGCGGATCTCGGCGGTCACCTTGTCGTCGAGCCCGACCGTCACCCGGCGCGGCCGGGCGCGGCCGGCGGCGGGATCGAAGACCTGCACCATCTGCCCGTCCGGCCCCTCGGACAGCGCCGCGGCCGGAACGGTCAGCACATCCTCGGCGCTGCCCAGCACGATCGAGACCTCGGCGGTCATGCCGATGCGCAGCCGCCCGTCGGCATTATCCACCGCCAGGAGCGCGTTGTAGTAGATCGCGCTGTCGCTATCGATCGTGTCGCTGTCGGCGATCTCCTCGGGGGCGGGCTCGATCTCCTGCACCGTCGCCTCGAAGGGCGCCTCGGGCGCGCCGAGCGTCGTGAAGCGCGCCGCCTGGCCCGGGCCGACCTTCATCACGTCGGCCTCCGAGACCTCGGCCTTGACCACCATGGTCGACAGGTCGGCGATCTTGACGATGGTCGGCGCGGATTGCGCGGCATTGACGGTCTGGCCCTGCTTGACCACCACCGCCACCACCGTGCCCGCGATCGGCGAGGTGATCCGCGTCCGCTCGAGCGCCACCCGCGCGGTCGAGACCGTTACCTCGGCACTGGATTTCTGCGCCTCGAGCGCGTCGAGCTCGGCCTCGTAGACCCGCACATCGGCGGTCGCGCTCTCGATGTCCTCGTCGGTGGCGTAATCCGTCGCGCGCAGCTTCTCGAGCCGCGCCAGCGACTCCTCCGCCCGGTCGAGCGAGGCCCGCGTCGAGGCGATCTGCGCGGCGATATTGGCCAGCGAGGCCTCGGCCTGCAGCACCTCGTTCTCCTGGTCCTGGCTGTCGATCCGGGCGATCAGCGCGCCTTCCTCGACGGTATCGCCAAGCGCCACGGCCAGGGTCTCCACCTGGCCCGAGACCCGGGCGCCGACGCTGACGAGCTGGCTGGCTTCCAGCATCCCCGAGGCGAGCACCGTCTGCGACACCGTCCCGCGCGCGACGCGGGCAAGCTGCGGCGGCGCCTCCGCCGGTCCTTCGGCGCGGAACTGCCAGGCGGCGGCCCCGGCCAGCGCGGCAAAGAGCGCCGCGGCCAGGAGGAGCTTGGAGGTCTTCATCGGGGCTATCCTTTCACGGGCCCGGGCAGGAGGACGCCGCCCCCTGCCCGGACTTCCGGCCGTCTCCGGCTCAGTTCAACAGCGCGCTGGCCAGGCCGACGATGGTAAGCACGTTCAGCGTCTTGCTGTCGACGAGCACCACACGGCCGTCAAGTTCGCGGTATTCCTGGCCTTTCGGCGGCGATTTCAGCTTGGGATGGCCGGCCTGCGGCACCGCCTTGCCGTTGCGCGCGCTGTCGCCGACTTTCGGGCCGGCCTTGGCCGCGCTCTTGCCAGCCTGGGGCTGGGCCTGCGCATGCTGCTGGCTCTTGCCCTGCGACGGGGACTGGGCCTGGGCCTGGGCGGGCTTGGCCTGGGGCTGGGCCTTCTGGCCGCCCTGGGTCTGGACGCATCCCTGCTGTCCCTGGGTGCAGGTCTGTTTCTGCTGCTGTGCGTTTGCCACCGGGGCGAGGGCGAGGAGGAGGGCCGTCGAAGCGGCGGCCAGGAGGGGGAAGCGGCGGATCATGCTATGTCCTTTGCCTGTCTTGCGATGCTGCGATCGCTCTGGTCTCAACGCAGGGCGGTGGCCGCCCCGTCGCATCTCTTTGCCAGGACGTCGCGG